>NZ_MOMC01000060.1 GCF_001983105.1 Pseudofrankia asymbiotica
CCCCAGTCGGGAAGTGCCCCTCCACCCGGTCTGGGTCCTCCCGCCAGGCCAGCGTCAACCCGTCCGCGCCCGGCTGCTTGCCGCGTTTCTTCTTCCCCGCCCCGCCACCGCCCGCCGGCGGCTCGGGCGGCTTCCGACCCGGGATCGCGCCGTCGCTGGACGGCGATAACGACGAGTTCCGCGAGTTCCGCGACGCCTTCCGCTCCAGGTCAGCGACCTTCGCCGTCAGCTCCGCGATCTGCCGGGCCTGCTCGGCGACCGTCGCCCGCAACTCCGCGATCAGCTCCGCCTGGGCGCGCACCACCGCGAGGAGGCCCTCAGGGGGCATCTCCTCGACCGGCGCCATGCCCCTACCTCACCACACGCACCAGACCTGGCACGCCACGCGACCACCAACATCAGCGCCTGGCTCCGAAGCCAGCGACCCAAAGCAACATCAACAAAGCACCTGAATGTTTACCCCGCCGGGTACGGCAGCGCCGTGGTTGGTGGCTACAGGTCGAGCACTATCTCGCCGTCCGGGTGGGAGCAGCAGATCAGCACGTCGCCGGGGGCCGGCGGCTCCAGGGGGGTGGGCGCGTACCGCACGGATCCGGTCAGCAGCGGCGTCACGCACGTGTGGCAGACGCCGGTACGGCAGGACCAGCGGGTCGGGACGTCGCAGGCGTCCGCCAGCTCGATGATGCTGCGCCGCTCCTCCGACCAGGGCACCGACAGCCCACTGCGCGCGAACGTCACCAGCGGCCCGGTGCCGGGCGGCCCCTGCGGCGGATGCGGTGGCGGCGCCGGCCGCGCGGCTATGCCGGGGGTGACCCCGGGCAGGGCGCCGAACAGCTCGGCGTGGATGCTCTGGCCGCGCAGCCCGAGGCTTTCGAGGGCYGTCCGCATGTCGGCCATGAACCCGGCCGGTCCGCACATGTAGGCGCCGGCGTCCGGCGGGATTCCCATGTCGGACAGCGCCCGCGCGTTGGGGCGTCCGACGGTGATCCGGCCRCCCAGGGCCGCCATCAGGGATGCCGCCCGGGCGCCGGTCGTGGAGGAGGCCGTGGACTCGGCTGTGGATGAGGCTGCGGGGCGGGCACCGACGCCGACGGGGGTTCTGAGGCCTGACGCGGCAGCTCCGGGCGAGGCGGCGGTGTAGAAGACGTGTTCGTGCGCGTTGCGCAGCCGGGTGAGCAGGTAGTGGGCCTCATGGCCGAACGCGTGCTCGTCCGCGTTCCGGGCGGCGTGGACCCACCAGACGTCGCGCGGGCTGTCCTCGGCCACCAGCTGGTGYAGCATCGCCAGGACCGGGGTGACACCGACTCCGGCGGAGAGCAGGACCACCGGGGCGTCGCCGCCGTCGAGGACGAAGTCACCCCGCGGCGCGGCCACGTCGAGCACCATCCCGGGGTGCAGCTTCGTGTGCAGGTAGCCACTCACCGCCCCGTGGCTCTCCCTCTTCACGCTGATCCGGTACTCACTGTCGCCCGGCGCGGAGGACAGGGAGTAACTGCGCACCGGMGCGGGCTCCCCGGCTCCGGCGACGCGCAGCGTGAGGTACTGGCCGGGCAGTGCCGCCGGGAGCGGGCGGCCGTCATCAGCGGCAAGGTGGATCGAGGCCACCGTGGAGCTCTCGACGACGGTGGCCGCGACCTTCAACCGGCGGAACCCGGCCCATCCTGGCTCGACCCCGATCGCGGGCGCGGACGTCCGGCCATGTTCGGCGGCGGCGAGGAGATCCTTGAAGGACCCCTGCCAGCCGGGGCTCAGCGCCGGGATGCGCAACGCGGCGCGCAGCCGCTCCGGGTCGCGGTCGGGCAGGTAGAGCAGCGCGTCGATGTCGGCGACGGTGAACTGTTCCGGCCCGATCCGCGTCCTGACGATCTCGTCTCCGGCCTCGACGCGCCCCTCGGTGATCACGCGCAGGTAGAAGCCCGGGCGGTGGTGGGCGACGAGCAGCGAGGKCATGTCCGGTACACCGAGGCGCATTCCGACCCGGTAGCAGGTGACCCGGGGCTGGGTGACCTCGAACTCGGCCTCGCCGATCCGGTACCGGTCACCGACGCACACCTCGTCGTCCGGGAGRCCGTCGACGGTGAAGTTCTCCCCGAACTGGCCGCGGACGAAGTCGTCGCGCCCGAAAAGGCGCTGCCAGTAGTCATATGAGTCGATCTGGTAGACGAGCACCGCCCGGTTCTCGCCGCCGTGGCCCGCCAGGTCGCCCTGCCCGTCGCCGTCGATGTTGAGGCGCCGGACCATCCGCGGCCCGGCGACGGAGGTCTTCCAGATACCGGTGTAGACGGTTCGCCCCTGCCAGGCCACGTCCTTGGGCATTCCGATGTTGACGGAGAGCAGTTTCGCCATCGGTGGCGCCCCTTCTGTCGGGTTCCGTCGAGCGGGTTCAGGCACCTCGGCGCGCAGGAGCGGGAACGCCCAGCGGCAGTGTCCCCTGTATGCCGCCGCCGGCACCGCCGATCCCGCCGACGCGCTGCCGCTGGGCCGTGGGGGCGACGCCCATGTCGCGAGATAGCCGGCGCTACCGGCTGGATCACCCCCGGGTTATCGCGGTTTACGGCCCCACGCCGAAATCAAAGGCGCGGCCGTGGCAGGCAAGCGGCTGCAATGTCGGGTCCGCGTCCTCGACGACCAACCTAGCCACCCGGGCGCAGCTCTCCCACCATCGAGGCCAGCGCCTGGCGGGAAATCCGCTTGCGCTCGGGAGGTTGGCTGGTAGCGTCCCGCGTAGTTCGTCGGGGTACCCCCGACCGTGACCGTGGAGGAAGCCATGCCTGCCCCGGGTTGATACCCGGGTCACCGGCTTCCTTCGGTGTGCCCGGGTTTCGTCTGCGCAACGACCCCGTGATCACGCACGCCTCGAACGGAGCACCACCTTGTCCAATCCGGACTGGTACCGAACCTTCTTCACCGAACTGCCGAACGAGTTCTGGCGCCGCGCCGCCACCCCCGAATGGACCGTCGCCGACGTCGACTTCATCGTGTCCAGGCTGGGGCTGGCTCCCGGCTCACGGATTCTCGACGCACCGTGCGGCAGCGGCCGCCACAGCCTGCTGCTCGCCGCCCGGGGCCACCGGGTAACCGGCGTCGACATCTCGCCCGAGGCCGTCACACACGCCCGCGCGGCGGCCGCCACCGCCGGGCTCGACGTCGACTTCACCGTCGGCGACATGCGCGACGTCCCGCGGACCGGCGCGTTCGACACGGCCCTGTGCCTGGGCAACAGCTTCGGGTATCTCGATCCGGCCGGCACCGCCCAGTTCGTCTCCGCGCTCGCCGGCGCGGTACGCCCGGGCGGCGGCCTTGTCATCGACTTCGGCGCCACGGCGGAGTCGATCCTGCCCGGCTTCACCGGCGAACGAGACGTCATGCGGACCGGTGACATCGAGGTCGAGACGCGCACCGAATACGACCTGGCGGAGAGCCGGCTGCTCAGCCGGTACACCTTTCGTCGCGGCGACCAGGTCCTCGAGACGACGGCGGTGCACCACATCTACACCAGCGGTCAGCTGACCGGGTTCCTGCGAGCGGGCGGCTTCACCGTGACCGGCCGCCACGCCAGCCCGGACGGCGCCCCGTACGAGCTGGGCTCGCCTCGCCTGGTCCTCCTCGCCCGCCGCTGACCCCACCACCGCCGGCCGCGCGGGACACCCATCCCGCGCGGCCGGCACACCCCGCTCCCGCGATGTCGATCAGGGCAACCCGATCGGGTCGCTGGTGTCGCCACCGTCCCGCGCTCGAGGTGCGTTCTACCTGCGCTTTTGCCGGCGAAGACGAGATCGGGTCCGTGATGAGGCCGCGAGATGACCGTCGTGTTACATGTCACATTTCAGGACATTCCGCGGATACCAACCGGAAAACTGTGCTGAGTTCTCCGTGGCGTTGATTTCCCGGACGGCGCGTCGTGTGGACGGTTGATGGAGGGATTTCCGTGACCAGCCCCGAGAGCGTCATTGACGACGTCACGATGGCCACGGCGGTYGAGACCGTTGTTAACACCGGGCTGTACCCCTTGTTCGCGCCCCCGGACAGCTCGGCCTGGAATGAGCTCGTCCGGGGTGTCCGGCTCGAGCTGGCCGCGTCCGGATGTTGCGTGCTCCCGGGATTCGTCAGGCCCGACGCGCTGGAACGGCTGCGGGCCCAGTGCGCGGCGCTGGCTCCGCTGGCCTACTACGGCGACGAGACGGTGAACGCGTACAACATCGCGCCGGAGACGCCGCTGCCGCCGGGGCATCCCGGGCGGGTCAGCCTGCGGCGGGGCAACGCGTTCGTCGCCCGGGACCGCATCCCGGCCGACCACGCCGCCCAGCGGCTCTACACCAGCATCGCGTTCCAGCGGTTCGTCGCGGCCTGTTTCGAGCTGCCCGCCGTGCACGAGCTGGCGGATCCGCTGGCGGGGCTGTGCGTCAACATCGTCGCTCCCGGACGGGAGCATCCCTGGCATTTCGACACCAACGAGTTCGCGGTGAGTCTGCTGACCCAGGAAGCCGATGGCGGCGAGTTCGAGTACTGCCCGAAGATCCGGTCCGCGGCCGAGGAGAACGTCGAGGACGTCGCGGCCGTGCTGGCCGGTCGGGGCGACAGGTTCGTCCGGCGGCTGCGGCTGCGGCCCGGCGACCTCCAGCTCTTCCTCGGCCGCTACTCCCTGCACCGAGTGAGCCGGGTGACCGGCCCGGTCCAGCGGCACAGCGTGATCTTCGCCTACAGCGCGCGGCCGGGCGTGGTCGGCAGTCTCTCCCGCACCAGGCAGTTGTTCGGCCGGGTGCTGCCGGAACACCGAGCGGCGGCCGAGCGGCCCGTCCGGATGGACGCGCTGCTCGACTGACCGCCGCGCACGTGACCGCCGTGCACGTCGCTCCCGAGGTCCGCCGGCGCAGACGGCCTCGCCACCGATGACCGTCGCCTTCCGACGAGCATTCCAGCCCGCCCAGTCCGACCGACCATTCCGGACCGATGCGCACCCTGATCGCCCCGCCACTGGGCGTATCGAGAGGAGCACTGAGCATGGATTTCGACGCCGCTGGAAAAGTCTCACTCGCGCACGTCTATGACCAGCCCGACCCGCGTTCGTACTTCAGTACGCTGCGCGCACTCGACTATCGGCTGCCCCAGTTAGCCAAGCCATACTTCGCCAAAATCATCGACGAGTGTCAGGAAAGCCGTCCGGGCCGCCGGCTGCGCGTGCTCGACGTCGGTTCCTCCTATGGCGTCAACGCGGCTCTGCTGAAGCTCGACCTCGCCATGGACGAGCTGTACGACCGTTACGCCGGCGAGATCGGGCGGACCGTCGGCCATCCGGGCGGCAACGGTCAGGGGCGTGACGGTGGATCCGTCGATGGTCGGATGACCGCGGCACCCGAGGCTGCCGGGACGACGACCGGCCTGGCGGCTGACCCGCGAACCAGGGCGATGCTCGTGGCCAGCGACCAGGCACTGACAACGGCCCGCGGCGGCGCCATCGATATCGAGGTGATCGGTCTCGACGCGTCTGGTCCCGCGCTCGCCTACGCTCTCGACGCCGGTTTCCTCGACGACGCGCTGCACGCGGATCTGGAGTCCCGCGAGCTCACGGAACCGGAGCGGGCCCGCCTCGCCGGTGTCGATCTGGTCATCTCCACCGGCTGCCTCGGTTACGTCACCGACCGGACCCTGACCCAGATCGTCACCGCGGCTACCAGCCCGGACGCGGTCGCGGGGCCCTACGCGGCGGCGGCCGACGGTAGGCCGGGTCTGCCGTGGATGGCGCACTTCACGCTGCGTATGTTCCCGTTCGACCCGATCGCCGAGACCCTCGCCGGGTTCGGCTACCAGACGGTGGCGGTGGACCGGTTGTTCGAGCAGCGCCAGTTCGCCTCGCCACAGGAGCACGACCAGGTGCTGGCGACCCTCTCGGCGGTCGGGGTGGATCCACATGGGCTGGAGGCCGACGGATGGCTGTACGCCCAGCTTTTCATCTCCCGTCCGCCTGAATCCCTCTAAGCATCCGATCGCTGTGAGAACGTCACGGGCGGGGCGCGGCGACGGCCGGAATGGCGCCCCCGGCGTCCTGGCCAGCCAGGACGCCGGTTCGACCACCTGGCCGGACGCGGCCGCCCGCGTCGTCCGGTTCTGAGCTCGCCGCCCGGTTCCGCGCCCCTGTCGGCAACCGTCGCCACAACCCACAACCCACAACCCACGGCCCACGGCCACGACCAGAACGAGGAAGACGACCAGGATGACCGTCCAGACCGGCCGCGAGGCCGCCACGACCGAGGCACCGTCCACGACCGCGGCCCTGGCCACGACCGAGACGGCGCCGGCCGTGCGCACCTTCGACAACGAGGACAGCCTCCCTCGCGTCCCGCTGCCCGAGCTGGCGGACAGCTGCGCGCGGTTCCTGGACTGGTGCGCCCCGCTGCTCACCGCCGAGCAGCTCGCCGCGACCGAGACGGCCGTGAACGACTTCCTCGCGCCGGACGGCCCGGGGCGGCCGCTGCACGCCGAGCTGGCCCGGTTCGACGCGAGCGACGGCGTGCACAGCTGGCTCGACGAGTTCTGGCCCGCCCGCTACCTGGGCCGGCGGGACCGGATCGCGCTGAACGCCAACTTCTTCTTCCTGTTCCGGGACGCCGTGCCCGCGCCCGCCACCGCGACGCGGACCGCGACCCCGACCCCGGCGCCGGCGCCGGCCGCCACGCCGCCCGGTGACCCGCAGGTCGAGCGGGCCGCGGGCCTGATCGCCGCCGCGCTCGACTACAAGATCCGGCTGGACGCGGAGCGCATCCCGCCGCTGGTGCGGCGCGGCCAGCCGCAGTCGATGGTGCAGAACCGGTTCCTGTTCTCCACCACCCGCATCCCCGGCCAGGACCAGGACACCGTCCGGGTGCCGTACAGCGCCGCGTGGCCTGGCCCGTCGGACGCCCGCCACGTCGTGGTGTTCCGGCACGGGCAGATGTTCCGGATGGACGTGCTCGGCCCGGACGGCACCCCGCACACCCTCCCGGAGCTCGCCGCCGGGCTCGCCGCCGTCGTGGCCGCCGCGGGTCCCGCGCCGGCGCCGGACGACACCGCGGTCGGACATCTCACCACCAAGGCCCGCGCGGCGTGGGCGCGGAGCCGGGCGTCGCTGATCGCCCACGACCCGGCGAACGCGGCCGCGCTGGAGGAGATCGAGCGGGCGCTGTTCTGCGTCTGCCTGGACCACGTCGTCCCGCCGGACACCCTCGCCACCTGCGACCAGCTGCTGCACGGCAGCGCCGCCGGCCGCTGGTACGACAAGTCGGTCTCGTTCGTCGTCTTCCCGAACGGCCGCGCCGGGATCAACATCGAGCACTGCGGGCTGGACGGCACCACCGTCCTGAGCTTCGTCGACGAACTGCTCGCCGCGCCGCCCGCCGAGCTGTCCACCCGCTCAGGAGCCCAGTCGCACGGCCGACCGGCCGTGCGCCCGGTCTCCTTCGTCCTCGACGCGGCGCTGCGAGCCGACATTCAGGCGGCGTCGGAGTCGTTCGCCGAGTTCGGCGAGGAGACCGTGGCCGTGGCGCTGTCGTTCCCCGAGCACGGCGCCGACCGGTCCAAGACGCTGCGGATCTCGCCGGACGCACTGGTGCAGCTGGCCTACCAGCTCGCGCACTATCGGGCGAAGGGTCAGATCGGCGCGACGTACGAGTCGATCGCCACCCGCCAGTGGCGGTACGGGCGCACCGAGGCGATGCGTGTCGTCACGCCGGAGGTGCTGACCTTCGCCGCGACGATGGATGATCCGGCCGCCGATCCGGCCACCCGGCTGGCGGCGCTGCGCGCGGCGGCCAACGCTCACGTGCGGCGGGCCGGCGAGTGCCAGCGCGGCGACGCTCCCGAGCAGCACCTGTGGGAGCTTGCGTTCATCCAGCGACGCCAGGGCGCCGAGCTCGGCGTGCCCACCGCCTCGCCGCTCTACGAGTCGCCGGGCTGGCTGGTGATGCGGGACGACTACCTGAGCACCAGCTCGGCCCCGTCGGCGAACATCGAGTACTTCGGCTTCGGCTCGACCAGCGGGAAGTGCATCGGCATCGCCTACGTGCTGCTGCCGGACCGGCTGAACATCTACCTGAGCACCCCGCGCCCGGTGACCGCCGGGATGCACGCCTTCGCCGACCGCCTGCGCGAGGCCCTCGGCGAGCTCGACGAACTGCTCACCACGGGCCTCGCCCGCTCCTAGTGATCGAGCCGGYGGGCGGAGATGCCGGTGAGGACGCGGACCGCGATGACGACGAGCAGCGCGAGGACCCGCGTGGTGAGCCCGACAGGCCCGGAGGTCACGACGCCGACGGTGCCGAGAACGCCCACGACGGCGAGGCCGCCCATCACAGCGCTGAGGATCCTGTCCCGGCTGACCAGATACCAGAGGTGCCGCCGCAGCGGAGCGGTGAGCTGGCGCAGCCACCAGGCCAGGTAACCCAGAGCCAGGGCCTCGGTGACGATCCAGATGAGCGTGAAGGGGAGCTGGACCCGGTCAGTGGCCTCGCCGACGATGAGCAGGGTCCGCGCGACCAGAAGGGTGAAGACGAAGACGGCGAAGCAGGTCCGCGCGACGATGGCGTGGACGGTCACGCGCAGGTTGTGCTGCGCGACCGTGTCCCGGGGGTTGGCGGCGGCGGCCCGGATCAGGCCTTCGCCGGCCTGGCGGAGGTTGCTGGTCCGCAGGTCCAGCACGGCGAGGTTGTTCCGGGCGGCGGCGTTGCCGGGTTCGAGGCGCAGCGCCTCCTCGAAGGCGGACCGYGCACGGGCGGGATCGCGCTCCATGACCATCCTGCCGTAGACGAAGTGCGTCGTGGCCTCGTGGGGAGCCAGCCGCAGCGCCTCGGTCGCGGCGTGCAGCGCCTGGTGCTCGGAGCCCAGGGCGTGGGCGGTGTCGGCGAGCTGTGCCCAGGTCTGCCAGTGGTACGGCGCCAGGGTGGTGGCGCGCTGGGCGGCCTCCCGGGCGAACCAGTACTGCCCGAGCTCCTCGTAGGCGTGGCTGGCCAGGCGATGGCCCCACTCCTCCTCGGGGCTGACGGCGATGGCTCGTTGGGCCGTCTGGAGCGCGCTCGCGTGCTCGCCCAGGTTCAGCAGGGCCTGGGCGAGCAGGCACAGCACCCGCGGGTCGTCCGGCTGCTCGCCGAGCAGCGCCGCGGCACGGGTCCGGGCGTCCGCGAACCGGCGGACGTCGAGCAGGTTCTGGATCACCTCGACGGCGGCGGCGCGGTCGAGTCCCGTGGTCTCACCGGAGGAATGAGGGGAGGTCACAGCCGCCTGATCTTCTTGAGGTAGGCACGGAGGTCGGAGTAGGTGCCGTCGTCGTCGGCGAACAGGACGACGTTGCGGGCGATGTCGAACCAGGGGCCCATCGAGGGGCGCACCTCGGCGATGGCCCCCTGGATGTCGGGCATGCCCACCAGGCGGGCCTGGCCGGTGTTGACGCTGTCCAGGAGCGCCCGCTCGACCGCGGTCTCGCAGATGTGGGCGATGTCGGCTCCGGAGTACCCGTCGGTGGACTTGGCCAGCCGGCCCAGGTCGATGCCCCCGACAGGACGCTGCGCGAGGTGGTGCCGGAAGATCGCCTCCCGGGCGGCCTGGTCCGGTGGCAGGACCAGGAGGGTGCGGTCCAGCCGGCCCGGGCGCCGCAGGGCCGAGTCCACGTCCCACGGGTGGTTCGTCGCCGCCAGGACGAACACGCCCTCGTTGAGGCCGTCCACTCCGTCCAGCTCCGCGAGCAGCTGGGTGACCGCCCCCCGCGTCGCCGACTGGCGAGTCTGCGAACGCTTCTGGCCCAGCGCGTCCACCTCGTCGAGGAAGACCACGCACGGGGCCTCCCGCCGGGCCAGCTGGAACAGCTCGTGGACGTTGCGCTCGCTTGAGCCCACCCACATGTCCAACACGTCGGCGAGCCCCACCGAGAGGAACTTCGCCCCCAGCTCCCCCGCCACGGCCCGGGCCACGAACGTCTTGCCACAACCGGGCGGGCCGTACAGCAGCAGCCCGCCCCGCAGGCTCTTGCCGTACATCCGCCGCAGTTCGGGGTTGCGCATCGGCGCCAGGAACGCCTGCTCCAGCCGCTTCTTGACCTGCGCCATCCCGCCGACGTCCGCCAACGTCACCCCGGCGCCGACCACGTCCCACGCGTCGCCGGTACCCGGCGCCCCCGGCGACACCTCGACCGGCTCGGCGCCGACGAAGGCCGGCGGGACGACGCCGTCGACGTCGCGTTCCGCGGCGCCCCAGTCGAAAGCGCCCGTCGCCGGCGGACCGGCGACGGGGACCTCGGCCTCCGGCTCGGACGAGCCGACGGGCGGCCGCACGTACGTCGGGTCGACCGGTCCGCCCAGGCCCGCCGGGCTGATCGGGCCGATTGGGCCGACCGGCCGAACCGGCGCGCCGTCCGCGGCTCCAGACGTGGCCGGGGACTGCGTGTTCGGTTCGGGCGTCGCGGTCGGCTGGAGGGCCTGGACCATGAGCTCCCGGGCCCGCGCATTGTCAGGTGCCCGCCGCAGCGCCTCCGCGCACGCGGCCACCGACTCGGCCCCCAGGCCCTCCCGCAACAGGTGCTCCGCGAGAAGGAGCCGCAGCGGCAGTTCGTCCGGCATCGCCGAGACCGCGCGCCGAAGGCTGTCGAGAAGTGGGCCGGCCCCATCTTCCGTGCCAGGAGGGATCGTCACAGATCGCATCGTAGGCCCGGGCACCGCACAAACGGGACGCGACCGGCAGCCAGGACCCCTATGGCACGGGCGCCTCCCCGCGGAGATAGGGCCGCGGCACCTTCATCCACCTGACCGCGTTTCTCCGAGACGCGACCCCCGCCCGCGGCACGGCGCCGACCTGGCTTGACTGACCGAAACGTCCGGACCGGCGCGGGCCGGCCGGTGGACACGGCCGGAGACGGCGCGGACCTGGCAACGCCCAATCACCATCTCACGGAGACGGCGCGTTTCTTTGCTTCGCGGAGAAAGGCGCGGATCGCATTGTCGCGAGGTGCCGGCGTGGACTGTGTATTCCGCGGCGGGGACTGTCGCGTCGGCCGAGTATCCCGCGATTCGACCAGTAGATCCCGGCGGACCGACTCGCTCGGAGGTCAGCCGTCGTCACGCTTCACGGAGAGAAACAGGAAGACTACGACCAGGCTATTCGGAGTCAGAGGTACCAGCGGAACGGCGCCGGCGCTCTCGCCCTCCGGTGTCGACCCGCCGTTCCGGATTGAGGCCGGCGAGAACTCCCTCGCGGTCCGCGGTGACACTTTCGGTGATCAGTTCCCGGGTGCGACGTTGGGTACCGTCGTCGAGTCCGTTGAGCAGGCTGTCGAACACACTCACGTAGGTCAGCTCCCTGTTTTGGTAGCCGCGGACGGCTCTGCGCGGTTTGTTCCCCGGCCGTCGCCCGCTAACCATCCGATCGGCGGTCGAGAAACGCGCACAGCCACGAAGGTCGTTCCACGAGCGGGATCCCCGGGAGTTCGACAGCGTGGCGTCGTCGATCGGCTCCGGCGAGACAGACCGCGATCCGCCGGGCGCGTCAGTCGGTCAGGGGCCAGGTCTGCGCGGGCGCGGCGGTCGGCGAAGCCGACGCGATCTCGAACCACACCGTCTTACCGTCGGGGTGCCGCTGCACTCCCCACCGGGTCGCGAGCGCGTCGATCAGTCGGATGCCCCGGCCGTTCGTGGCGTCGGGCCGTGCGGGCCCGACGACGGGCAGGAGCGCGGTGCCGTCGGTGACCTCGACGCGGATACCACTGGCCGAGGCCCGGATGACCAGGTGGGTGGGCGGACCGCCGTGCACGATGGCGTTCGTCACGGTCTCACTGGCCAGCAGGACAGCGGCATCGGAGGTGTCGGCGCCCAGGTCGGCGTCCCGGCACAACCGTCGCACGGCGTGCCGGGTCTCACGGACCATCGTCGGATCGGGCACGAGCCAGAATTCCTCGGTCCGCTCGCTCACCATGTGGGGTGCCTGTGTAGCGGCCGTGACCCGTGCCTATGCCATCCTGAATCGGCTGATCGCGAGCCGGCGTGGCCAGGACAGCACCGGGTGAGCGGACGTTCCTCGCGTCCAKCCACTATTTCTTCTCCCGATTCCCGGGTGCCGAGTCCAGTGTCCGACTGACGTTCTCGAGCTTCGCTGCCATGTCCCTCGCGAGGAGCCTCGCACCGGATGGACGGTGGGGAAAGRCCGGGCTCCTGTCGGGCCGCCGACGTACTGAGGCGATGCGGTGTGCGGCCACGGGCCGGGGCCGCCGCCCACCTGGACCAGGATCCGCCGTCGACCAGGTCGACGAAGCACATTCGACGATCGTCCATCGTGATTTCGTGGCCTTTATCCCACCCACCGCGCCACTCAAACGCACCTTGGCCGGCGCCACACCACCAAAAAAAGGGGCCGGCGCCACACCACCAAAAACGGGATTGCCCTCTCGCGACTCCCGCACGCCCGATCGACACACGGCGGATTCATCCCACCACCATCTGTATGCAACACTGACCGGTGAGTATCCGGCCGTTGGCGCCTCGGCCAGTTCCTCGACGCTCGTGACCGGTCCGCCGCGTGCTAGTCGGCCTCGTCGAGCAGCTCGCTTGTTCAGCCCCACACGTCTGGATGACACCCGCGGCCACATAGCGAACCGCGTCGTACCGCGAAAACGGGCATGCCACGCCAGGGTGCCGTCACCAGCCTCGACATCAGGCCCGAAGCCGAGGATGTGGACCTGGGCGGCGATACCGGCGCCGGTTCTCCGCCCGGGATGTCACGGTCACATCCGCGGCGCGCCCTGATTCACCCTGCTTCGGAACCGCCATGTCCTCCCGTGTGTGGCGGGCATCGCTGGTGCCGCCTGGCCCTGCGGCACCGTCTGGCCCTGCCGCGTCGCCTGAGCCTGCGGTACCTCTTGGACCTGCGGCACCGTCTGGGCCTGCGGCGCTTCCAGGACCTGCGGCACCGCCTGGGCCTGCGGCAGCGCCTGGGCATCGGCGTCGCGGTGGCGACGCGCCACGCGCCGCAGCTGGATCATGCGGCCGATCCCGGGAATCGCGACCAGCAGGGCACCCGCGATGGCGGCGAACAGCATCGCGACCGCCAGCGGCAGATGACCGTGGGCGCCCAGAAATGACACCTTCACCCGCTGGCCGTTCTGCAGGATGAAGATCAGAAGAAGTACGAGCACGAGCGCGAAGAAGATGATCGCCGACCAGGCCCGGCTCAGGCGGGTCGGGCGCACGACATGCTGCTGGAGGGCGGGCGGCGGCGCGTCAGTCTCAGGTGGCCGTGAGTCCGGTACCGGGTCGATCGTTGTCATACCTGCGCCTTACCCCGCCACAGCCTGGTTAGGCCCCTTATGGCCCTCTCGACGGACCTCCAGAGACGACTGCGCCGTGGCGGCCCGGGCGCCGCTATGAGTCCCGTGCCCGGGAGATCTCTCCTGCTGGGTTTCTCTCGACGGCGGCGAGTGCGTCGCGGGCGCCCTGGGTCGGCGCGATGGTGACGAGTGCCCGGTAAAGCCGGAGCAGGGCGTCCCGGTCGGTCGTGCCGGTACGCCGGCGGTCAGCGTGGACCGACTGGATCGCGGCCTCGAGCTGGAACCGGCCGACAGGCGACCCGAGCGCGTGGGCGCGGCGCAGGTAGGCCTCGCCCTCCTGGATGAGGGCTGTGTCCCAGTGCTCGGGATCCTGCTGAGCGAAGGGCACGAACACGCCGCCAGGCCAGCGCGCGGGGGCGCGGGACGACGAGAGCGCGATGAGCGCGGCGAGCCCCCAGGCCTCGGGCTCGACCTTGAGCAGCGCCGCGACGGTGACGGCGAGATAGAGCGACTCCGCCGCGAGCGACTCCTGCGGCGCGACACGGGCGTCGGGAGAGCCGAGCGATTCCCAGTCGATCGTGTAAGCGCCGTAGATCGCCTCAAGGACGTGGCCGAGCCGCTCGGGCAGGTCCGCGCGGGTCGGTATGACGAACGGGATGCCGGCGGCGCGGATGCGGCGCTTCGCCCGGACCAGGCGCTGCGCCATCGTCGCCGACGGCACGCGGAACGCGGCGGCGATGCTGGCCGCGTCGAAGCCGAGGACGGTGTGGAGCATGAGCGGGGTCCGCACCTCGGGCGCGATCGCGGGATGGGCGCAGGCGAACAGGAGCTCCAGGCGCTTGTCGGGGATGGCGTCCGGGTCGACGGCGGCGAGTGGGTCGATCGCGACGGCCGCGCCCGTATCGGCGTCGGCGGCGGTGGGAAGGGGCACCGACATGCGGTGGGCGGCCGACCTGAGTACGTCGCGCTGACGGTTGCGGGCCACGGTGAGCAGCCACCCTCCGGGGTTGCCAGGGATGCCCGAGGCCGGCCAGGTGCGCAGCGCCTGCTCGAAGGCGTCGGCGAGCGCGTCCTGCGCGAGGGCGATGTCCCGGGTCGGCGCGGCGAGCAGGGCGATCAGGCGGCCGTACGAGGTCCGCGCCGCGCCCTCGGCGGCGGCGCGGACCTCGTCGGGGACGCTTCCGGGCAGGTTGGTCACCGCCTCGACGTCCACGCGCCGTCCTGCCAGTGGGTCATGCCCGGCCGCACCTCGACCGGCCCCCACGCGACCGAGGGCGCCCGCTTCGCCCACCCCAGCGCCGCGTCCAGGTCGGCGACGTCGATCACGAACGTGCCGGCGAGCTGTTCCTTGGTGTCGGCGAACGGGCCGTCCTGAACGCGGAACTCGCCGTCGACGCTGCGCACGGTCGTCGTGGCCGACGAGTCGCCGAGCACCTCGGCGGAGATCAGAGCGCCCGCCGCGTCGAGGTCGGCGGCGTACTTCTGGAAGGCGGCCATACCCTCCTGGACGGCGGCCTCGTCGAGCTCGCCCGCCGCCATCAGCTCCGGGTAGTGCAGCAGGATCGTGTAGCGCATGGGACGTCCTCTCGGATCGGTTCGACGCTGACACATCAGTGACGAGTGACGAGGGAGCAGATCGACAGGTCGGGGATGGATGCCGGCCGAGCCGCCCGCACCCGGCACGCCGACGGTGCCCCGCCACCGCGCGAGCTGACACTAGGCGCGTCGGTTGGTCGCGCCCGCTACGCCGACGGAGCCCAGGACGTCGGCCTTGTCGTTGCGGCCGCGGGTGAAGCCGAGCGGGCCGCCAGTGCCTCCCCGACCAGTTCGCCTCCGCGCTTTCCAGGTGCCAGCCAGCTCTCTCCGCGGGTGCCGACCCGCCCACTGGACGTCGCCGGAAGGGCGCCGTCGCTCCGGCGGCCGCACTGGGGCCGCGTCGCCCGGCCCGTCGTCGCTGGGCCACCACCTACCCGCTAAGGTTCGCGGATGTCGAGATCGACGTCAACGTTGATAGCTGGTCAGGGAGCAAAAGCGTCATGAACCACGCTTCGTCGAGGCCGTCGCCGTCCGTCGCGGCGGCGGGGCCGGGGCCGTCGCACGCCGTCGCGGACGACTTCACGCAGGAACGGCGCAGGGCGTTCCCCCCGCTGGCCGACGGCCTCGGGACGGCGCCATTACCGTCGCCGACCGCCCCGAGCGCGGCATCGCCACGCGGCATGTCCCAGACCCTGACGAATCTCGAAAAGAACGGACACGGAGACCACCTTGGCTAGTCGGAACAACGTCAATCGCCGTCACCACCGCACCTGGCGTGGGATGACGCCCACGGCGCTTGTCGCCGCGTTGGTGACAGCGCTGGCCACGGCCTGTTCGGCGTCCGGTGGCGGCGCGGGCGACGGTCCGGTCGCCGGCTGCGGTACCCCCGGGTACAGCGCCAACGAAATCCGGCTGGGCTTCGTCTATCCCGGCACTGGCGCGGGMTCCTCGTCCCTGAGCGTCGCCAGGAGCGGGTTCGCCGCGCGGATCTCGGAGGCGAACGCGGCCGGCGGGATCCACGGCCGCAAGCTGATCTATGACTGGCGCGACGACACCAGCGCGCCCGCCCAGAACCTCGAGGTCGTCCGCGACCTCGTCGAGAACCAGAAGGTCTTCGGACTCGTCGAGGCATCCATCGCCGCCGCCCAGGGTGCCGGTTATCTGCGCGACCACGGCGTCCCGGCAACGGGAATACCAGCCGAGGCCTTCTGGGCGGACCACGGCTACCGGAACATGTTCGCCTACACGTACCTGTTCGGCGACGGCCCGTCCGTCTCGACCTTCGGCGACTTCGCGAAGTCCCAGGGCGGCACCAGGGCGGCTGTCATCCAGAACGACGTCACCGCCGCCGGAAACGACATCGGATCGAAGATCGGCACCAGTCTGACGACGGCCGGCATCCCGCTGGTGCCCGGCCGCTTCACCTACAACCCGAACTTCACCAACCCGGTCCAGCTGGGCCAGCAGCTGAAGCAGGCCGGGGCCGACGTCGTGACCGCGGCATTCGCCGGCACCGACCTGGCCGAGGTCGTCCGCGGCATCCGCGAGGCCGGCGCACCCGTGAAGGTCATTCTTGCGCCCAGCGGCTATGACAAGTCACTRCTCAACACGTACGGTCAGACGCTCAGCGGGCTGACCGCCGCCGTCAACTACATCCCGTTCGAGATAGGCGGGCCGGCCCACCAGAAATACCTGGCCGCGATGGACAGCTACGCCCCTGAAATCCAGCCACCCGACCAGGAGATCGCCCTCGTCACCTACGTCCTCACCGACCTGTTCCTCTACGGCCTCGACAGGGCCGGTGCCTGTCCCACCCGCGCCCAGTACATCGACACCCTGCGGGCGAGCACATACGACGCCGGCGGCCTGCTGCCGGGCCCCGTCGACCTGACGAAGGACTGGGGGCAGATCGCCACCTGCTACACCTTCATGCGGGTCAACGACGCCGGCACTGGTTACGACATCGTCCCCGACCCCACCGGCCGCGACCGCTGGTGCGGCCACCGGCTCGACCAGTAGCCGCCTGCAGCCCGGGGACCTGGATTGACCGCGGGAGGAGGCGACCGGCGACGGGCCGGTCGCCTCCTCCCGCGGGTCCGCATGACCGCCCACCGCGGAGTCTCCGCCGCGCGGCGGAGACTCCGCCGCGCCGCCCGCCGACCGGGCGTCGCTCCGGCGGTGGGCTGACCGCTGGTCAGGTGCTGGGGAGGGCCAGGACTTCCAGCGCGTTGTCATGAGAGATCTTCCGCACGTCGCCCTCGGGCAGACCCGCGAGCGACTCGGTGACGAAGTCGACCGGCTCGACGACGCCCTCCGCGTGCGGCCAGTCCGAACCGAGCAGCAGCCGGTCGACGCGCACGTCGGCGAGCAGGACGTCGACCCGGTCCTCCCAGAACGGCGTGACCCAGACGTGCTCCCCGAACACGTCGCGGGGGTGCTCCCTGAAGTAGCCGGGATTGCGGCTGGCGACGTCGTCGAGCCGGTGCAACAGGTCCGGAATCCAGCTCGCCCCGTTCTCGACACTGGCCATCCGCAGCCCGGGGAAACGCTCGAACACCAGGTGACACAGCGCCGCACCGTAGAAGTCCGAGACCGCCCGGCCCTTCGTCAGCACTCCCCGCAGCGGCGAGCGCAGGACCGACTGCTCCTCCCGCCCCGGCTCCCACATCTGCACCAGCGCGTCGTAACCGTCGACGCCGGCATGGGTGGCCACGACGACGCCCGCCTCCTCAGCGAGCCCCCAGAACCCGTCGTACGCGGGATCGAACGGCGAGCGATAGCCACCCGGCACCGGCACCGGCGCGTTACGGACGTTCACCGCGAGGGCCCCGGCGTCGAGCACCGCCCGCAACTCGGCCACGGCGGCCGCCGGCTCCAGCAGCGGCACGTACGGAACCGCGTAGAGGCGGTCCTGATACCGGTAGCCCCAGTCCTCCGCGAGCCACCGGTTGAACGCGTGGAACACCTTGGCGGCGGCGTCCGGATCGTCCTTGAGCGCTTCCTCCAGGCCTACCCCGAGGGTGGGGAACAGCAGACTGCCCGTCACGTGCTGCTCGTCGAGCGCCTGTATCCGGGCGTCCCGGTCCCGGTATTCCGGCCGGATGGGCTCGAGCGCGCCGAACGCCTCTCGGATGCCCTTGCCCTCGGGGTTCCCGCGGTACCACGAGTACAGCGCACCGGGGCGCGCGACCGGGTCGAACGTGGGGTTCGCGATGTAGCTGTTGACCCTGCCCCCGACGATCAGCCGGCTACGGCCATCGATCTCCGCCCAGCGGACACCCCGGCTACCCAGGGACCGGTCCTGATGCCGGGTGAAGGCGTCGCGCGCCTCGTAGTAGTGACTGTCGAAGTCAAAGATCCACGCGTCCCGTCCCACGCCACCCATGACACCGCCTCCGCATGTCGATTGTTCATGTTGACGTCGATATAGACAGTTGCTCGGTGGTGGTCGTCGTATCCGGCACCRCCAGAGACCCTCGGCACCCATCCGCGGCAGCCGCCTTCTACCGGAGTAGCAGACGGCCAACCGCCAGCGCAGCCCGGTCACGCCAGACGCGTGACACCTCAGGTCACCAGGTGGCTCGGCCGCCCGCCGCCGGCACCCGCGTCGAGCCCCGCGCGACCGGGAACCAGACCACGGGTGGGGCCCGCCGCGGGCAGACGCGAAACATCCACCGCCGCGGCGGACGCTACCTCATGTCAATATCGATGTCGACATTAACGACGATCATGGCTATGGTCGAAGCCGTCCACCAGGCGACTGACACCGGCGCACCGACACTGGGCGCAACGACGCCGCGGCGATGCCCAGCCGCCGCGAGCATCCAGCCCGCGGCGGCGGTCCTGGCCGCGCCGTCCCGACAGCAACGACACGAAAGGTGCCGAGGTGGCCTCAGCTCTCCCACCGGACCCGTCCGCCGCCCGGCCCCGGCCGTTCGACGTCGGGGTGATCGACACGATGGTCGGGTTCCCGCAGGACCCGGCCGCGCTCTACCAGCAGATCCGCGCGGTGCTGCGCGACCGGCAGTCACGCGAGGAGTTCGCGATGCCGGCGCAGTACATGTTCCACGACATCCCCGAGAGCCACGTCCCCGACGATGTCGACCCCGTCGAGCTCGTGCTCGGGGAAATGGACCGACACGGCATCGAGATCGCCCTGRTCAGCGTCAGCGCGAACGAACAGGTCGCCGGCCGGGCACTGACCGAACACCCCGGCCGCTTCACCGGCTCGTGGACCTGCGACCCGAACAAGGGGATGGCCGGCATCCGCGAGCTCGTCCGGGCGCACGAGACATGGGGCGTCCGAGCCGCGACTGTCTTCCCGCACGGCGGGCAGCCGCAGGTCGCCATCGACGCGCCCCAGATGTACCCGGTCTACGCCAAGTGCGTCGAGCTCGGCATCCCCGTCTTCGTGACGGTCGGAATCGCCGGGCCCCGCGTACCGTCCATGGCGCAGCGCGTCGAGCTCATCGACCAGGTCATGTACGACTTCCCCGACCTGGTGTTCGTCATGCGCCACGGCGCCGAGCCGTGGACCGACCTCGCCGTCAAACTCATGCTCAAATGGCCGAACCTGTACTACTCCACCAGCGCCTTCGCCCCCCGCTATTATCCCGCGAACATCATCGACTACGCCAACACCCGAGGCACCGACAAAATCCTCTACGGCGGCTACTTCCCCATGGGCCTCACCCTCGACCGCATCATGGCCGAACTTCCCCACGTCGGTTTCAAGGACGATGTCTGGCCGAAGTTCCTGCGCCACAATGCCGCCCGCGTCCTCGGCCTGACCGCCGACGCCTGAGCTTCCGACGCCGGAACTCCAGCGTCCGCGACAGCGGCGTCGCCCGTCTTCTTCCTCGCCTCGGATCAGGCGTTCTTCGTCTCGGGCGCGCCGCGCGGCCCGACGAGTGCGCGCACGATGTACCTGTCGACGAACTCCCGCTTCCCTGCCGGCGACCAGCTGGACCACGGGGGGCTCATGATGATGACGCCCGCGGCCATCATCCAGCGGACGGTCTCCTTGAGGTCCAGATCGGCGGCGAGTTGCCCGCTCTCCTGCCACTGCCGCAGGAGCGGCCGCAGGTGGCGGTACACCGCGTCGACGATGGGTTCCTCGGTCAGTTCCAGCGACTCCGCGAGGGGCCTGCTTCCCGGGGTGAAGAGCGCCTCGCTGACCGCGTCGCCGTTGATCAGGTCCGTGCACCTCAGGAACACGTCGACGATCGAGCTCAAAGCGTCCGCCGGCCGCGGAAGAGAACTGACAACGCCCTGCATGGCGGCGTCGACCCTGCTCAGCAGAACAGCGAGGATCAGCTCGTTGCGGCCCTTGAAATACCGGTAGACGGTCGAGCGGGACACCCCGGCCTCGACCGCGACCTCCTCGACGCGGATCCGGCTGCTGCCTCGCCGCGCGAGGCAGCGACCCGTGGCCGCGACGAGGCGCCGACGCGCCTCCTCGTCATCGAGCAGCGCACTGTCGCTACCCCACCAACCAGGTGCGCGCTGTCCCGCGCCGTCCTCTTCGGCGACCACCGTCATGCAGCCATCGTAGAGGCGGCGCGGCATCCGTCCGTCTCCGTGACATGGGCCGATCCCCCCACCAGCCCGCGGCCCGCACGGCCCGCGGCGGGAGCGGACCGCCGCGCGGGCGCGGGGAGCCGTGAACGGCACCGCGAACGGCGGGTCCGGCGACCGCCGGGAACGCCTCGGTGGGAAGGCCGACGCGCGTCGTCCAGCCGCTCGTCGTTCGCCTCACGATCCGGTGCGGGCCGGTTCCGCCTTTCCCAGCAGGGCGTCCGTCCCTCCGAACCGGGGCGCGACCAGGGCGGAGTAGTCCGGGCCTCGGCGCAGGCTGTGGCCGCCGTCGACGTTGACGATCTGCCCGGTCACCCGGCCGGCCCGCGACGACAGCAGGAAACTGACGAGCTGCGCGACGTCGTCGACATCGGAGGCGCCCCCGAGCGGCGTGTTCTCGTCGTAGCTCTCGTAGACCGGCGTGCCCGGTGTCGCCCAGCTCATGATCTCCGTCGAGGTGAGGCCCGGGCGGACGGCGTTGAACCGGACACCCGCCGCCCCGTACTCGTCCGCGGCGTTGCGGATGAGCTCCTCCACGGCGGCCTTCGCCACCGGGTAGGCCCCGAAGTAGGGGTGGGTGACGTGCCCGGCGATGGAGGAGATGGCGACGAACGAGCCAGCGCCGGCCCGGGCGAACAGCGGAACCGCATGCTTGACCAGCAGCAGCGTGCCGACGACGTTCAGCGTGAGGACACGGGTGAACTCGTCGACCTTCTGGGCGTGCAGCGGGGCGAGAGCGCCACCGCCGCCAGCGTTGGCGACCACACCGTCGAGGCGCTGCCGCCAGCCGGCCGCCGCCTCGATGACTCGCTGGATGTCCGGCTCGCTGGTGACGTCCGCGACGTGGTGTCGGACCGCCTCACGGCTGGCCTCGTCGTTGATCGACTCGGCCGTGGACCGCAGGGTGGCCTCCGTACGGCCGCAGATGGTGACCCAGGCGCCCTCGGACGCCAGCCGCCGCGCGACGCCCGCGCCGATGCCGGTGCCGCCACCCGTGACCAGCACCGACAGCCCGTCGGCCTCGTTCGTCATGTCCATGTCTCCGTCTTCCTCCGATCGTGCGAGCGTGTCGGCCCGGGCTCGGGTGAGTGGGGGCTCATGTAAGCGCGGGCTCGGGTTCGCGAGCCGTCAGCGGGCCGGGGCCGCCGACCTCTCCCGGGCCTCCCTGAGGCGCTCGGGCCGCGGCTCGACGGGTCCGGAAGGCAGCCGCTCGTCGATGCCGAAGTCGCGCAGCGCCCGTCGGGCGTAGGGAACGATGCCCATCCCCATCAGGCCGAACCTGAGGTCGTCCGTGCCACCCGCGTCGAACAGCATGGCGCCGACGAGGAGAATCACGCAGGTCTTGAACGACTGGAACGCCCGGTACCACTCTCGGTGCCGGACCGGTACGCCGGTGAGCTCCTCGTAGTACGCGAGCGCCTCGTCGGCGGTCAGGGCCGACGGCCGGCTCGTGAAGAAGCCGGGTGTCTTCCAGAGAAGGTCGAGGTATCCGACGTCGGCGAGCGGGTCCCCGATCCCGGCCATCTCCCAGTCGAACACGCCGGTCACCTCGCCGTCGACGAACGCGAAGTTGCCGGGCTTCGGGTCGCCGTGAACCAGGGTGACGMGCTCGGACGCGGTGGGCCTGCGGTCCCGCAGCTCGGTGAGCAGCCGCTCCAGCGACGGGAGCTCGGCGCGCTGGACCCGGCGCATCTCGGCCGTCCAGTGATCGAGYTGGTCGTCGATGTACGACCGGCCGTCGCCCAGAGCCGCCAGACCGCCACCGGACAGGTCCACCGCGTGAATCGCGGCGAGCTGCTCGACGAGTGCCTGGGTCATACGGCGGATCGTCGCCGGACGCTCCGCCAGCCCCGCCGGGACCTCCTGCTCATAGACGTCCCCAGTCACTCGTTCCATCACATAGAACGGCCGACCGAGCACCTCGCCCGACTCGTCGAGCCACAGCACGGCGGGACAGCGGACGTCGGTGTTCTCCAGCGCCCGCAGGATGGTGAACTGCCGGGCCATGTCGTACGGCTCCAGCAGGCCCGGAAACGGCGGGCGCAGGCGCAGCACGACCTCCCTGCGATGAGGCCCGGTTCCGGTGTGCCAGACGAGCGTCAGCATCAGCATCTCCGCGGAGTGGCCGAAGGTGACGCGGCTGGAATTCTCGACCCGGACGTCGGTCGCGGACGGGATCCGCTCCTGTAACCATGAGGCGAGCCGCTCAAGAGCGTCCTCGGTTCGCATCGCTCGACATGCTCCCTGTGTTCACGACCAGCCAACTCGTCAGCCGGGTGAGCCGTGGCCAGCTCGGACGAGCGGCCGATCAGCTCGGGTGAGCCCTGGTCAGCTCGGGGTGAAGCGAATGCGGATGCGGTCGTACGCCCTGGCGAAGGTGGCCGGAAGTATCGCGGGCTCGTCCGGGTCGACCAGCTCCCAGTCCGGCATCCTGCGCAGCAGCTCCTCGAACATCACCCGGATCTCGAGGCGGGCGAGGTGCGCGCCGAGGCACACGTGGGTGCCGAAACCGAAGGCGACATGCCGCTCGGACGTTCTCGACACGTCGAGGACGTCGGGGTCGGTGAACGCCCGCGGATCGCGGTTCGCGGCCGCGTAGAGCAGCAGGATCTCGTCACCGGAGCGGATGTGCCGCCCGTGCAGCTCGTGGTCCTCCGTCGCGGTGCGCCTCATGTTCAGGACGGGCGACACCCACCGGATGAACTCCTCGACCGCGCTGTGCGCGAGCAGCTCGGGCCGCTCCAGCAGCAGCCGCCGCTGCTCGGGTTGCAGCGCGAGGTCACGGATCATCGTGCCGATCACGGTCCGGGTCGTCTCCGCCCCGCCGTCGAGAACAAGGATGGTCTCGTCCAGAACACGCTTGGTGTCCCATCCCGGGGTAGTCACCCACAGCGAGATGAGATCGTCGCGGGGCTCGGCCCGGCGGGCCTCGATGATCTGCGCGGTGGTCCTGACGAAGTCCTTGATGACGGGGATGATCCCGGGGTGGGTGACGTGTGGCGGGCCGTCCGGCGAGGTCTTGCCCGAGAGCAGCATGATCTGTTCCGACCAGTACCGGACCCGTTCCCACAGGTCCCGGGGATACCCGAGCAGGTCACCGATCACGATGGCGGGAAGCCGCGAGGCGATCGCCTCGATCGCCTCGCACTCCCCCAGCGGTGTCACCGCGTCGAGGATCTCCGTGACGACGCCGCGGATGTGCTCCTCGTGGCCGCRCACGGCGCGCGGGGTGAACCGCCGGGCCACCACGTTGCGCTGGTCCTGGTGGTCGGGATCGTCCATATTGATCATGGACCGGTCCTCGCGCAGGTCGATGTGCGGCCGGGAGCCGTAGAACGACGAGTACCGGGCACCGTCCTTCTCGACCGCGAGGACGTCGGAGAACCGGGAGACGACCCACAGCTTCTGCGCCGGGTCCCAGAAGACCGGAGCCTCGTCGCGTAGCCAGCGRTACGAGTCCCACGGGTCCACGTAGAACTCGGGATCAAGAACGTTGACCCGCTCGTCCGCGGCCGTCACCGTCGTCACGCGAACGACACCTGGTGGTCGGAGTCCACCGTCAGCCCGAGCTCGGGCCACTCGCCGTGGATGAGGCTCTCCAGGATGCCGTAGCCCACCGCGTCGCCCTCCCGGACCCGGACCGGCGTATCGCGAAGCTGGCCGAGGACACGCAGGTTCTCCTCGCTCCAGCAGTCCTCGAAGTACTCGCCGTCGAGATGCAGCCTTCCCAGCCACGACCCGTGGATGTGCCCACCCCATGACCCGTACCCGCCGGTCTTCAGGAAGAAGCCGGACTCGCCGAGGGCCTCGACCTCGATGATCCGTTTCTCGCCGGAGTCCATCGTGAGGCGTAATTCCCCGCCCTTCACGAATCGCGTGCGGGTGTCGTACTCAATGCGCGGCTCGGCCTCGCGGATCTTCAGCTGGGTGCCGTCGGAGGAGTTCAGATAGGCGGAGGTGTATCCCCAGGCCCCCTCGGCGATGAAGATGGCGGTCTCGTAGTAGGAGCCGTCGGGCCGGCGCAGGAAGGCCGGCGTCCATTTCATCCCGCCCTTGACCTGTGTCTCCTGCCGCGGCGCCCGGCTCTGGATCAGGTCCGTCGGCGGCGCCCCGACGGCCTGCCGGACACCCCACGAATGGTCCCGGTAGCCGAACCACGCGTCGGGGCGGACCTCGTGGGTCTCACCGTCGACCGTCACGGTGCCCGACGCCCAGCCGCCCTGGTGGTAGCGGATGACGTTGACGTCCACCCGGCCGGTGCGACGGTTGCGGACGAGGTTGCGGTCCTCGAAGAACGGCGGCGTCACCCCGGAAAGGACGAGGTCGAACGAGATCGGCTGGACGTCGTTCGGCTCCAGCCGGAACCGCACCTGGTTCAGGGGCTCGACGACCTCGTAGTGGATCGGGCCGACGGCCGTCTCCTCCGGGTTGCTCCGCAGTTCCCGGCTGCCTCGGACCGTCCACTGCGCACGGCCCCGGGAGACACCCGCGAAGCCGTCGATGATGCCCCGGTTGTGGTACTTGCCCAGCCCGAAGCCGACCTGCAGGGACCCGTCGACACTCGCCAGCGAGCCCCAGATCTTCTCGGTCCAGGCGAGATCGGACTCCGCGACGGTGGCGAACGTGTCCGCTAACTGATGGTTCAACGTCTCGTCAGCGMCACGCAACGCGCCGATGTCCTTCGGTGCCATCTGCCTGTCTCCTCACGACGCGGCACGACTGCGACTCACGACGGTGAGCATGTCGCATGGCGACACACTATTGCACTTCTGTCTCATCCTCTTCAAGAAGCGGCGGCCAGCGACCCACCCCCCTGGAGGCCACCGGCCAGATCAGACGTCAACCCGGTGGCGCGCCGTAGGACCGAGCCTGGCCGCATGACGAGACAGGAGCAATCAATCGACCCAACATGAGACAGCCAATGGATTCTGTAGCGGCTCGGAGCGTGGGCCGGACGGCGGGCCTCATCACGGAAGGTGCCTCATGGACCTCACAGACGCGTCGGCGATCGTGACCGGCGGCGCGGGCGGCCTCGGCGCGGCCACCGTGCGGCACCTCGTCGAACTCGGCGTCGGCGTCGTGATCTTCGACCGGGACGTCAAGCGCACGACGAACCTCGCGGCCGAGCTCGGGCCCGCGACGGCGGCGGTCCCCGGCGACGTCACCGCCGACACCGACGTCCAGAGCGCGATCGACGCCGCCCGGTCGCTCGGCACCCTGTCGATCGTGGTCAACGTCGCCGGCGGTGGCACCCGCCCGGCGCGCACGGTCGCCCGCGACGGAGCACCACACGACATGCGGACGTTCGTCGACACGATGGCCAAGAACGCGTTCGGCACGTTCAACGTGACCCGGCTGGCGGCCGCCGCGATGGCTGAGAACACCCCGGACGAGGACGGCCAGCGCGGCGTCGTGCTGAACACGGGGTCGCTGGCCGGGTTGGAAGGACAGGCCGGCCAGGTCGCGTACGCGTCGGCGAAGGCCGCCGTCCCGGGAATGACGCTGCCCCTCGCCCGTGACCTGGCGCCGCTGGGAATCCGGGTGTGCGGCATCGCGCCGGGCACCATCGGCACCGACCTCATGCTCAGCGCGTCCCAGCAGCTGAGGGACAAACTGGTCGGCAGCATCGTCTTCCCGCCCCGCATGGGCCGGCCCGTCGAGTTCGCCCTGCTGGTCGAGGCGATCGTCCGCAATCCCTATCTCAACGGGGAGAACATCCGGCTCGACGCCGCGCAGAGGTTCCCCGCCAAGTGACCGGCCCAGAGCGCCAAAGAGTGCGCACAAATGATCTTCATTCGCGCACTCGGCGGCCGTCCCAGGATCAGCGGACGCAGGAGGTAGTACCACCATGAGCGGCGCACTGCCCGACGAGGCGGCGGACCTGCACCAGGACCTGTATCGCGGCGCGTTCCTTCCCGACCTGCTGATCGCCGCGCTGCGCCGCCATCCCGACCAGCCCGCGATCCACCTCGGGGACAGCGTCCTGACCGGCGCCCAGCTCGGCGCGCGGATCAGCCGGTACGCGCAGGTCTACGTCGCGAAGGGGGTTCGGCCGGGCAGCGGCGTCGCCATGCTCTCCACGAACCGCCCCGAGGTGCTGTACGCGATGGGCGCGTACATGGTCGCGGGCGCCCGCAACACCTCGCTGCATCCCCTGGGCTCGCTCGACGACCACGCCTACGTCGTCGAGGACGCCGAGGTCGAGACGTTGGTCTTCGACCCGTCCTTCGCCGACCGGGCCGCGCGGCTCCAGGAGCGGGTGCCGACCCTGAAGCGGCTGCTGTCGTTCGGGCCGTGCGACGTCGGCGAGGATCTGAGTGATCTCGCGGAGGGCTACGACCCGCTGCCGTTGGTCGCGCCCCGCCTCGATGCCGAGGGGATCTCCGCGGTGGCCTACACGGGCGGGACGACCGGGCAGCCGAAGGGCGTGATGGCCACCTACCGCGGCAGCGCCGCGATGACGCAGATCCTGCTCACAGAATGGCAGTGGCCGACCGATCTGCGCCACCTCGTCTGCACACCCCTGAGCCACGCGGGCGCGCYCTTCATCGTCCCGGTGCTGCACCAGGGCGGTTCCGTGGTCGTGCTGCCCAGGTTCGACGCCGGCGCCGTCCTCGACGCCATCGAACGCCACCGMGTCACGTCGGTCTTCCTCGTCCCGGCGATGATCTACGCCATCCTCGACCATCCACGGCTCGACCAGACCGACCTGTCCAGCCTTCAGACGGTCTTCTACGGGGCCTCGGCGATGTCGCCCACCCGGCTGCGTGAGGCCATCCGACGAATCGGGCCGGTCTTCTTCCAGTTCTACGGGCAGACGGAGGCGCCCCAGACGGTGTTCGTGCTGCGCAAGGAGGACCACGACCCGGACGACCTCGCCAGGCTGGCCTCCTGCGGGCGTCCGGTGCCGTGGCTGAAGGTCGCGCTGCTCGACGACGAGGGGAGCGAGGTGCCGCGCGGCGAGCCCGGGGAGATCTGCGTGCGCGGGCCGCTGGTCATGAAGGGCTACTGGAACAAGCCGGCGCAGACCGCCGAGGCCCTGGCGGGCGGCTGGCTGCACACCGGCGACATCGCCCGCGAGGACGAGCATGGCTTCCACACCATCGTCGACCGCAAGAAGGACATGATCGTCAGCGGCGGCTTCAACGTCTTCCCCCGCGAGATCGAGGACGTGCTCTCGACGCACCCGGCGGTGGCCGCGGCCGCCGTCATCGGCGTGCCCGACGAGAAATGGGGCGAGGCCGTCAAGGCCGTCCTCGTGCTGCGCGCCGGCACGTCGGCGCCCGCGGACGCGCTGGCGGCGGAGCTCGCCGCGCTGGTCAAGGAGCGCAAGGGCTCCCACCACGCCCCCAAGAGCGTCGAGTTCGTCGACGCCCTCCCGCTCACCGCCGTGGGAAAGCCGGACAAGAAAGCTCTGCGCCAGCGCTACTGGTCAGATGCGGCCCGCCAGGTCGGCTGACCGCTCGGACCAGGCGCGAATCACGGTGGCGGCTGATTCAGCGGCGAACGGGTCCGCCTCGGGGGCGAGCCAGGGCAGGCAGCACCGGCGTGGCTGACCTGCCCTGGACCCCACCGCCGCCGCATGTCCGTCCGACTGACCGGGCTGATGGTGAGCCCACCGTGCCAGATGTCAATATAGATGTCAACTTCGAGTTCGACTCGCTCTGGCCCTGCGACCAGGGCACCGGCACATGTCCGCCACGCCTCCCCTTGACCGAACGCAACAGCGCCGTCCGAGGTAGTGCCTTGACTCGCCTCAGCTTCACTCCCAATATCAAGGGTGACATCGATGTCGACGTTCGCTGAGGCGTGGGTCCGGGGCTGGAGGGGAGCCTGAGAACAGAGGCTGGCTCGCCAGCTCGCTGGTCGCGAGGCGAGACCAGCACGCGCCGACTCGGGTATCGCGGGTCACCGGAAGACTCGGCGACCGGTTGAGCGTCCTGGACCTTGACGACGCCGCATCGGG
Source organism: Pseudofrankia asymbiotica (assembly GCF_001983105.1). Classification (GTDB taxonomy): domain Bacteria; phylum Actinomycetota; class Actinomycetes; order Frankiales; family Frankiaceae; genus Pseudofrankia; species Pseudofrankia asymbiotica. The sequence continues at coordinate 28,356 of NZ_MOMC01000060.1, forward strand.
TCTGGCTCCGCTCCTGCGCGAGGCTGGGGCGGCCGGCAGGACGCCCGCCACCTACGGACCGTCACTCACGTGGCCGCGACGGGCGCACCGCGCGCCCGGCCCGGCTACGGTCGCCTACCCGTCACCGACGGCCGCCGCACGATCGGGGCCGACGCGCAGGCAGCGGCGACGCGCGGCCGGCGGTTCGGCTCGCGTCGCCGGCTGGTCGCGTCCCAGGTCGGTCGACGGCCTCCAGACATGGCCTGTCGCGACCGACCGAATCCATTCATACAGCTACTCCACAGGAATAGTAGGGATGGCGTTATGCGGTTGGAGACGCAGATGCAGGAAGCGACAGGTCCGCGTCGTCTCGCCAAGGCGAGGCGGCGGTACCCGCGGCTTTCGGCGGGCGTGCTGTTATCGGCACCGATGGCTCTACTCCTGTTCACCGCCGCGTGCGGCGGCTCGGACGACGGCGGTGACAGCGGCGGCAGCCCCACGACGGCGGCCTCCGGGAGCGCGGACGCGCTCGGAGCGGTCAACAAGGCGACGGGCGCACCCGTCAAGATCGGAATCGTCTCGGACGGGAAGACCCCCGCTCTCGACAACACGGTCCAGTTCGAGGTCGCCGAGGCGACCGTCAAGTGGCTCAACGAGCACCGCGGCGGCCTCGGCGGCCGGCCCATCGAGATCGTGAAGTGCGACACCCAGGGAGACCCGGCCAAAGGCACCGACTGCGGCAACCAGCTGGTCGAGCAGGACGTYGTGGCGGTCGCGGTCGGCGAGTCATCCGTGGGTGACGCCGTGGCGAAGCCGCTGGCCGACGCGGACATCCCCGCGATGTTCTACGGCCTGACCACGCCAGACATCCTGAAGGACCCGACGATCTACTCCGTCAGCGACCCGAACTTCGCGATCCAGCAGCTGCCCATCGCCAGCGCGCAGCAGGCGAAGGCGAAGAAGGTCGTCTCCGTCGTCATCGACGTCCCCGCGATCCTCCCCAGCGTCCAGGACGTCGCACCCGGGCTCATGAAGGCCGCAGGCCTCGACTACCAGCTCATCCGGATCCCCCCGGGCACCGCTGACATGACCGCGCAGCTGCAGGCGGCCACCACCGGCGGCCCCTCGGTCGCGTTCGTCATCGGCAACGACGCATTCTGCATCAGCGCGTTCAATGGCCTGCGCCAGGTCGGCTTCGACGGCCCGATCAGCGCCATATCCCAGTGCATGACCGACGCGACCCGCAAGGCCGTCTCCGGCAGCATCCTCAAGGGGATGACCGTCGCCGCGGCCTTCCCGGTCGGCGGGGACGACCCGTCCACCGCCCTCTACAACTCGGTGATCAGCACCTACGGGAAGAACATCGACCCGTCCGCGACGGTGGGGCGCGGCATGTTCGTCACGCTCGCGGGCCTCATGACGGCCACCGACGGTGTCAAGGGTGACATCACCCCGGCCACGGTCAACGCCGCCATCAAGGCGATGCCGGAGAAGGAGCTGCCGGGCGCCGGCGGGCTGAGGTTCCGCTGCAACGGCAAGGCCTACCCGGAATCGCCCTCCGTGTGCACCCGGGGCGGGCTGACGACGACCCTGGACGACAAGGGCGAGCCGACCGGCTTCAAGGTGCAGGCGAACACCCCGATCCCGGACTGACAAGTCCGGCCGAACTCACAGCCGGATGAGCACCGGCGCAGGACGCGGGGGCCGCTGACCGGCGGCCCCCGCCGCGCGCTGATCTCAGGCAACCACACCACGCACCTTCAGGACGACGACGTCCCGCTCCAGGAGGATGTGAAGCCGTCACGAACCTTCCGGGGCGGGTTTCCTGGTGCGCGCGGGCCGATCGGACAGGCCGTCCGGTGTGATGAACTGGCACCGGCAGCGGTTGATCCGCCAGCCGTCCGGAGTCCGGACGAGTTCGTCGCTGTAGACCGCGTGCCGCGCGATCCCGTCGGAACGGTCGACGAAGAGCAGGTTGCGGGTGGTGCGGGCCTCGTCCGGACCGACCACGTCGATGACCGGCGGGCCACCGAGGTGCAGCCCGCCCGGAGCCGCGGTCATCATGGCGCGCAGCGCCTCGTGTCCGTCGAAGGAACGCCCGTACACCTGGTAGCTGGCGTCCGGGGTGAACAGGCCGACCCAGCCCTCCACGTCGTCCAGGTCGAGCGTCAGGCAGTAGCGGGCCAGCAGGCCGCTGATGGCCACCTGGTCCTCGGGAGAGGGAAGCATCAGAACTCCTCCTGGCAGCCGTCAGAGGTGCACGAACATCCTGGCCGGGCCGGTCAGCCGGGCTTCTCCATGGTGTGCACCTCGCGCCGGGCGATCCGCCAGGCGCCGTCGACCCGGACGATCTCGTCGCGGTAGCGGCCAGTGATCGCCGGAACCAGGCGGTCACCCGCGAAGCGCAGGAACACGAAGTCGGCCGCCACTCGGACCAGGTCTCGCCCGTCGGACTCCAGCACCGGGTTGACCGTCACGTGCTTTCCTCGCTGGCTGGGTCTGCCCTGCGTGCTCTGGAAGAGCTCCAGAAGTTCGACCTCGCCGCGGGCAGTCCGGTCGCCGTGGACGAAGACGCCGTCGGAGGTGAACAGCGCCACGACACCGGTGAGATCACCGTCGTCACACCGGTGGCAGTACCGGGCGAGCGTCGCGCGCACGGCGAACTGGTCCTCGATCGCTAAGTCGGTCACGGCGTCAGTATAGTAAATATCGACATCGACTTCGACATATGTGGCGATCTCCGGCCGGTCGGGCCGCGGGGCCGGCGGCCCGACCGGGGTCTCGGAGTCAGCCGCCGGCGAGCCGGGCGGCCAGGTCGCTGTCCCTGCCGGGTGCCTCCATCACCAGCCGGGACCGGACGACCTTGCCCGAGGCGGTCCGAGGCAGCGGCGTGTCCCAGCGGACGAGCTGCTCGGGCAGCTTGCGCGTCGCCGCCCCCTGGGCGGTCAGATGGGCGACGACGTCGGCGAGGGTGACCATGGCGTCGCCCGCCGGCCAGACCGCCACGGCGAGCCGCTCGCCGGTCGACGGGTCAGGCAGGCCGAAGGAGGCGGCCTCGGCGGCTCCGGGCAGGCCGGTCAGCGCCGCGTCGATCTCGGTCAGCGAGATCTTCAGGCCGTTGCGGTTGACGACCTCCTTCAGCCGGCCGACGACGGTCAGCCGGCCGTCGTGCAGCTCGAGCTGGTCGCCGGTGCGGTACCAGCCGTCCTCGAACGCGGCCTCGTTGTCCGCCGCGTCGAGGTAGCCGAGGAACAGGTTGGGGCCACGCAACAGGCCCTCCCGCGGGTGCTGGCTGGAGCCGACGCGCACCTCGCTGCCCGGCAGGAGCGCGCCGTCGTCGGACAGCCGCCGCTCGCGGTCGTCGCCCGGCAGGCTCCCGGAGAAGGTGGGCGCCTCGGAGGAGCCGTAGACCCGGGCGATCTCGATCCCGAAGGTGTCCGTCGCCAGCTCCAGCAGGGGACGTGGCAGCATCGCGCCACCCAGCGCCAGCGTCCGCAGGCCGATCCCGATCCCGGTGCCGTCCGGGCCGGCCGCCGCGGCGGCCCGGAGCAACCGCTCGGCGATGACCGGCGCGCCGCCAAGCAGGGTCGCGCCCAGCGTGTTCAACCGGCGCAGCGTTCGCTCCGGCTCGAACCGGTCCTCCAGCGCCAGGGTCGCGTGCCGGTCCGCGACGAGGTGGATCTGCGACAGGCCAGTGATGCTGGTGAGCGGGCTGACGAGGAAGACCACCGAGTCCCCGCCCGCCGACGCGCACCGCGCCATGTTGTCGGCACCTGCGGTGAGCGTGTTGAGCGAGTGAACGAGACCCTTGGGCCGGCCGGTGGTGCCTGACGTGAACAGCACCACCGCGGCGCGGTCCCGGTCGGGCTCCGCCCAGGTCGGCGCCCATGGCGACGACCCAGCCGGTCCGGTGGGACCCGGTGAGCCGATGGAGCCGGCCGGCGGGCCGTCCACCTCGTCGAACAGTTCCAGCGGCACGACACCGGCGGCCTCGGCCAGCGGCTCGGCGAGCCGGTCGGCCTCACCGGCCGGCACGATCACCCGAGGCCGCCCCGGCAGCGCGTCGAGGGCGACGCGCAGGTCGGCGACGCCGCACCGGCGGTCCAGCACGACGGCCGTCGTGCCGGCACGCAGCAGGGCGTGGTAGGCGATCACTCCATGACGCGTGTTACCGCTGACGAGCACGACGCCGTCACCCGCCCGGACGCCCCGCTCGGCCAGGGTGGCGACCCCCGTCGCCACGGCCGTGGCCAGCTGGGCGTAGGTGAGCTGACGGTCGTTGTCCGCGACCGCCACGACGCCGGGACCGCGATCCGCGCCCGCCTCGACGCCGTCGGCGAGGAGCCGGTTGTCCCACAGCCCGTCCGCGCGGTACCGCGCGGCGCGTTCTCCCCGCGCCCGTGGGAGCTCGGCGGGTGCGCTCACCGGCTTGCCCCGCCGGCCGCCCGGCTCAGCATGGCCGCGAGGTTGCGCTGGAACGCCGGCTCGTCGAAGGACGCCGTTTCCTGACCGAGCGCGTCCGACAGCGATGACGTGATCCCGTGGCGCAGAGCGCCGTTGAGGATCGCCTTGGTCTCGGTCACCGCCTGCGGGGGCAGCGCGGCCAGCCGCGTCGCCAGCTCCACGGCCGTGGTGACCGACGTCCCCGTCGGGACGACCCGGTTGGCCAGGCCGAGGCGCAGCGCCTCGGCGGCCGGCAGTCGGTCGCCCAGCAGGATGAACTCCTTGGCACGCAGCAGACTCATCAGCAACGGCCAGGTCAGCGCCCCGCCGTCGGCGGCGACCAGCCCCAGCGCCACGTGCGGGTCGGCGAAGTACGCGTGCTCCTCGACGACCACCAGGTCGCTCATCGCCGCGAGACTGCAGCCGAGACCGACCGCCGGCCCGTTGACCGCCGCGACGATCGGCACCCGCACCGACGTCATCCCACGGACGATGTCCGCCGCCTCCGCCATGATGTGGGTGCGCAGGTCGACGTCCTTGGTCATCCTGTCCAGGAGGCCGAGGTCGCCGCCCGCGGAGAAGGCCTTGCCCGCTCCGGTGAGGACGATCGCGCGAACCTCCGGGTCCGCGTCCAGCTCGGGCCACACCTGGGCGAGCGCCGGGTGCAGCGCCTCGTCGGCGGCGTTGAGAGCGTCGGGCCGGTTCAGCGTCACGACCCGCACCGCCCCGCGCGCCTCGACGAGCAGCGGGCCCTGCGTGCTCCGACCGTCGGCCATGTCACTCCCATACGTCGTCTCTGCTGGCATCGAGATCTCCCGTGTCGTCTCCGCCCCATCGGGAGATCAGGTCAGATCAGGGTGTAGCGGATCGCGGCCCTGCCGGTCGAACGACGATCGGGAACCACCAGGCCCGGACCTGGCACCGGACCGCCACGATCCGCCGCGCGTCCCGATCGCGTCGAGCTCGGCTTGACGCCCGACCTGTCGCGCCCAGAATATCGAACTCGATACCAATGTCGAGGTTTGCGCGGACTCCCGGCGAACCGGCGAGCCAAAGGAGTTGACGCCGTTCTGACCACCACGGTCGCCGCCGACGACATCGCCGCCCTGCGAGAGGCCCTGCGCGGGGCGCTCGGCACCACCCGCCACGACCTCGCGCCGACGGTGGACGCCGACTGGCGCACCAGCTGGCCGGTACTGGCCGAACTCGGCCTGGCCGCCTTCTGCGCGCCGGAGGAGAAGGACGGCTTCGGCCTGCGGGCCGACGCGGCCGTCGCCGCCGCGGCGGAGCTCGGTGCCGCGCTGCACGGCGGCCCGTTCGCCGGGCTCACAGCGAGCGTCCACGCGCTCGCCCACGCCGCCGGCGACCCGATCGCCGACGACCTGCTGGCCGGCGTCCTCGCCGGGGAGCGCGTCTGCGCGTTCGGACGCCTCGACCAGGACAGCCTGGTCGCCCGGCTCGTCGACGGCGCGCCGGGCGCGGACGCGCCGCTGCTGCTGGACCGCCGGCGGGACGACCTGCTGCTCCTGTCCGACCCGGCGGACTGGACCGCCGACTCGTCCCGCCACGGCTTCGACAGGACCAGGACCTGCGCCGACGTCACCCCGGCGCCGGGCCGCGGCCGCCGCGTCACCGTGCCGGGCGACGCCGCCCGGCGGGCCGTCGCGCTGTACGAACTGCTCCTGGCCGCGGACGCGGTCGGCGGCGTGCGGCGGATGCTGGAGCGCACCGTCGCCTACGCCGGCCAGCGCCAGACGTTCGGCAGGCCGATCGGCGGCTTCCAGGCCGTCCAGCACCGGCTCGTCGACCACACCGTACGCGCGCGGGGCATGGCGCTCGCCGTCGCCGAGGCCGCCCGGCTCTTCGACGACGACGAGCGCCGGACCCGCCGGCACGTCGCCCTGGCGTCCCTGAGCGTCAGCYCCGGCGCCACGCGCATCCTGCACGACCTGCTCCAGCTCACCGGGGCCATCGGCTTCACCTGGGAGTACGGGCTGCACTTCTACGAGCGCCGCGCCCACCAGGACGCCCGGCTGGCCGCGAACCCACGCGCCGCACAGAGATCACTCGCAGACGCGGAGGGGTGGACCGATGGCCACTGACATCAAGGCAGACGCCGACATCACGGCAGACACCAGCGGCACGGCAGACACCGACGTCGACGCCTATCGCGCGCGGATCCGCTCGTTCATCGCCGAGCGGGGCGTGCCCATGCGGGGCGAGGGCGTGCGGGTCCCCCGGGACGCCGACGAGGAGAAGGCGATCCGCGGCTGGCTGCGCTCCCTCTACGAGGCTGGCTACCTGGGCGCCGGCTGGCCGGTCGAGTGGGGCGGCCGGGCCGGCCACCGGCCCCTCCACGACCTCGTGCTGATGGAGGAGCTGATCCGCGGCGACGCCTATCGCCCGCTCGACCAGGTGATGCTGGCCAGTCACGCGATCATCGAGTTCGGGACCGACGCGCAGAAGCGGGACCTGCTCCCCCGCATCCGCCGCGGCGAGCACGTCTGGTGCCAGCTGTTCAGCGAGCCCGACGCCGGCAGCGACCTCGCCTCGCTACGCACCCGCGCCGAGCCCGAGCCGGCTGGCGACGGGTTCCTCGTCACCGGGCAGAAGATCTGGAGCACCGATGCCCAGTGGGCGGACATGGGCCTGCTCCTCGCCCGCACCGACCCGACCGCGGGCCGGCACGCCGGCCTGACCGCCTTCGTCGTGCCGATGGACCTRCCCGGCCTCGACGTGCGGCCGATCCGCGAGATGACCGGCCACGCCGAGTTCTGCGAGGTCTTCCTCGACGGCGTCCGGCTCGGCCGCGAGCACGTGCTCGGCGAGGTGAACGGCGGCTGGAAGCTCGTCACGTCGGGCCTGGCCTCCGAACGGGCCTTCGTCGGCGCCAACGCGGTGCAGCTCGAGCGGCTGTTCGCCGACCTGGTCACGCTCGCCCGCGCCGCCCGTCTTCCCGACGGTACGACGGCACTGCGGCACGAGGACGTCCAGGCGAAGCTCGCCGACGCGCTCACCCGCGTCGAGGAGGTCCGGCTCATCGTCCGGGACACCGTCGAACGGATCCTCGTCGACGACGAGCACCCGAGCGACGGGCCCGTCGCCAAGCTCGCCTACACCGAGACCAACGTCGCCCTCACGGAGCTCGCCATGGAGATCCTCGCGTCCGCCGCGTCGGTCGACCACGAGGGCCTCGCGGTCGCCGACCGGTGGCGGCACAACTTCCTCTGGGGCCGGGCCCTGACCATCTCCGGCGGCGCGTCGGAGATCATGCGCGGCCTCATCGGCCGCCAGCTGCTCGGTCTGCCCCGCGCCTGAGCCCTTCCGCCAGATCCCGCAGGCCGGGCGAACGGCCGGCGGACGGCGGCCTCGCCGCGCACGACCGCCGGGTCAGGTCACCACAGGTTCGCGATCGGCTCCAGCATGGCGAGATCGGTCGGTTCGACGATCAGCGTCGTCACCGGTCCCTCACGCCACGCGGCGAGCTGGTCGGCGATCCGGGGCAGCGGCCCGACGAGCGCGAGGTCGTCGACGAGCTCGTCGGGAACGGCGGCGCGGGCGCCCGCGCGGTCGCCGCTCAGGTAGAGGTCCTGGATGCGGGTGGCCTCAGCCTCGTACCCGTAGCGGGCGACAAGCGCGGTGTAGAAGTTCTTCGACTTCGAGCCCATGCCGCCGATGTGCAGCGCGAGCTGCGGGCGCACCCGGTCGCGGCAGGCGTCGAGGTCGTCGCCGACGCAGGCGACGACCGTCGGCGCCACCTCGAACCCCTCAGGGGCCTTCGCCAACGTGTCTCCCCAGGCCCGGTCCCACCGGGTCGGGCTCCACAGGTAGGGAAGGAGGCCGTCGGCCTCCTCGACGGCCATCGCCACGTTCTTCGGGCCCAGGGCGGCGACGAGGATCGGCGTGTCCGCGGCGGGCGGCATCGTGGTGCGCAGTGCCCGTCCCTGACCGGTCGCGTCTGTCCCGGTGTAGGGAATCGAGTAGACCGAGCCCGAGAACTCCAGGCGTTCGGCCCCGGCGAGCGCCCTGCGCAGCACGGCCACGTACTCGCGCGTCATCTGGACCGGCGTGCGGTAGGGCACGCCATGCCATCCTTCGACGACCTGCGGCCCCGACGCCCCCAGCCCGAGCACAAGACGCCCCCCGGACAGCTGCTGCAGCGTCAGCACGGTCATCGCGGTCGCGGCCGGCGTCCGCGCCGGCATCTGCGCGATGGCCGTGCCCAGCCGGATACGGCTGGTGAGCGCGGCCACGTAGGCCAGCGGCGTGAAGGCGTCACTCCCCCACGCCTCACCGGTCCACACGGAGCCATACCCGGACTCCTCGGCTCGCCGCGCCACCGCGGCGAGCGTGGCCGCGTCCCGAGGGATCCCCGCGAGGCTCAGCCCCAGCTCCACCTTCGACACCGGCACGTCTCTCCTCTTTCCCTTACTCCGATTTCCTCTGCTCCGGCAGTGGCACGGCTAATCCGACAGCAGCACGGCCGCGGGCACGGCCGGGTCGGTGCCCGTCTCGCGGAACCAGGCACCCAGCGCGTGGGTCAGCTCCGCGGACGTCCCGAGCAACGCGTCGAGGGCGAGCACCCGGCTGTGGAAGTGGTGGTGGTCGTGCTCCGTGGTGAACCCGATGGCACCCAGCGCCTGGAGGGCTCGTTCACAGACCCGGCGGCCGTTGCGGCCCGCCAGGGCCTTGACGACCTCGGCGTGGCGGGGCGGCGCCGCCTCCCCGAGGCGGACCGCGACGGTGGTGACGGCGTCCAGCGCGACGCAGTCGGTCCGCGCCCAGGCGAGCAGGTGGCGGACTGCCTGGAACGCGCCGATCGGCTGGCCGAACTGCTCCCGGGCGGCGGCGTGCGCCACCGCGAGCGCCAGCGCGCCCTCGGCGGCGCCCAGGATCTCCAGGGCCAGCGCGAGACGACCGAGAGACCGGCCAGCGACGCGCGCGGGCGCGGCCACGCTCTCCGGGACGGCGGCCTTCCAGGCGGACGGGTCCAGCTCCACCTCGTGCACGGCCAGCCGCCCGGCGACGGCGACGGGGCGCAGGCTGACCTGGTCGTGCGCCAGGACCGCCGCACCGTGGCCTGGGCGGTCGACGAGCAGCGCCGCGCCGGTGACATCCCCGATGGCCACCAGCCGCTCGCCGCGCCGAGGCGACCGGCGGCTGACCGTCGCGACCAACGCGCCAGGGGCCAGCCCCGTCGCGGCGAGGAACGGCGCGGCCAGCAGGCCACCCAGCGCGGCGGAGCTGACAAGCTCCCGGCCCTGGGCACGGAACAGCGCGAACGCCGCCGCCCGGGCGTCCCGGTCGGAAAGCTCCGGCAGCAGGTCCCACCAGCCCAGCGCCTCGAGCGGGTCACCACCGCCGGCGGGGGCACGCAGCGCGAGGCGCGCCGCGTCMAGGAACTCGCGGTCGGCCTGTTCCGCCACCGGCGTCACGGCAGCCGCAGGATCTGCTTGGCGATGGTGTCGAGCTGCATCTGCCGCGAGCCTCCATAGACCGAGACGATGCGGGAGAACAGATAGTCCTGCCGGCGCACGGCCACGTCGTCGTCCTGCGTCCCGACCGCCAGGTCCGGGTCGGTCGCGAGCACCCAGTCGCCCACCGCCTGCTCGCCGGCGGCCGGCAGCAGCTTCACGAACGCCGCCGCCGGGCCGAGCGCCGTTCCGGCGGCATGGGCCCGCAGTCCCGCGTGGCTGCTGGCGCGGACCGCGGCCAGGTCGAGCAGGGCGTCGCCGAGCAGCGTGTCCCCCGCCGGCGACGGCGATCCCTCGGCGAGGCTGTCGAACAGCTGGCGGTACAGGAAGCTGTGCCGGAACCAGCCGAACGTCCCCCGCTCGTGCGCGAGGATGTGCATCGCGACCCGCCAGCCGCCGTCCAGCTCACCGACGATCCGGCCCGGCCCGACGTGGACCTCGTCGAAGGTGACCTCGGCCAGCTCGTCGGTGCCGTTCGCCTGCTCGATCGCCCGGACCTCCACGCCCGGCGAGCGCAGGTCGACGGCGAACGCGGTCAGGCCACGGTGGCGTGACTGGGTGGTCCCGGTCCGCGCGAGGACCAGGCACCAGGTGGCGTACCGGGCCCAGCTCGTCCAGATCTTCCGGCCGGTGATGGCGTGCCCGCCCTCGACCGGAACAGCGCGGGTGCGGACGCTCGCGAGGTCGGAGCCGGCGTCCGGCTCGGAGAACCCCTGCGACCAGCGCTCCTCGCCACGCAGGAAGCGCGGCAGCACCTGCGCCACGAATTCCTGGTCGCCCATGGCCACGAGCGTCGGGGCCAGGATCTCCAGGTGCTCGAACAGCGCCATCGCGGGAAGCCCGTGGCGCGCCAGCGCCTCCCACATCGCCGCCCGGTGCAGGATGTCGCCGCCCAGGCCACCGACCGCCTCGGGCCACCCGTAGCGTGCCCAGCCCTCGTCGAACAGGACGCGCATGAGGTCGGATGTGACGGCGACCCGCCGCGCATAGGACGCGACGGGGCGGGCCGCCGCGACGAACGCGGCGGGGCGCGAGGCCAACCACGCCTCGACCGCGGCGGCGTAGGCGGGCACGTCGGCGCGCAACGGGCCATGGCCGTTGCCGGAGGTCATGTCCAGCATCGACGTCTACCGGCCGGACTAGTGGGCTTCGAAGCGGCGCCGACAGCCCGCGCTGTTGCCCACCGTCGGTCCGTCCAGCCGCACCGTCATCGCCGCACCTCATCTCGGCCGAACGTCGAGGTCGACGTCGACATCGAGAGTATGGCATATGCCAGGCTCGTCCGCGCGCCCTCGACCCGGCCCTGCCGCCGGCACGGCGACGCGCGGGCGCAGACGAATGACTCGGGCGCCGGGCGACGGCCCACTGGCACATTCGCTCCTGGACCGCGGATCCCGCCTGACCGCGACCTCAGCGCGGGAAGGTGAGCTCCCGCGCGTTGTCGTACATGATCCGTTGCCGCTCGGCCGGGGTGAAGTCGGCGACGTTGGCGAGGAAGTCCCTGGGGGTGGGGAAGCCTTCGCCGTGGGGCCAGTCGGAGCCGAAGAGAATCCGTTCGACGGGGAGGTGGCGGGACAGGTCGCGCACGTCCTCCTCGACGAAGGGCGCGACCCAGCAGTGCTCGATGAACTGGTCGCGCGGGCTGGTCCTGAAAGCCTCTCCGTGACCYAGGTAGTCGAGCGCCAGCAGCAGCGACGGCACCCAGGCGCAGCCGTTCTCGATGTAGGCGACCTTCAGCTTCGGGAAGCGCTCGAAGAGCCGGTGGGCCACGAGGACGTAGGCGAAGTCGTGGACCGTCCGGTGCTTCATGAGGCCCGAGAAGGTCGAGGACTGACCGAGGTGGTTCGTGTCGCCCGGAGCGATGCCCGCCAGGTGGGCCTCACCCCACACGGACGCCATCAGGTCGTTCACCGGCGTGTACGTCTCGTCCGAGCCGTCGTGCGTGGCGACGACCACCCCCGCCTCGGCGGCCAGGCCCCAGAAGTGGTCGAACATCGGGTCGGCGGGCGACCGGTTGCCGGAACGGGTGACCGCCGCGCCGTGGCGGATGTTCACCACCCGGGCGCCCTGGTCGAGGCACCAGCGCAGCTCCCGCACGGTCTCGTCCGGGTCGCACATCGTGATGAAGGGGGCTGCGAAGATCCGGTCCTGATAGGCGAAGCCCCACTGCTCGTCGAGCCACCTGTTGAAGGCCCGGTAGCACTCGATCGCGGCCTCGATGTCCGTGTGCAGCAGCGGCTCGATCACCACGCCCTGGGAGGGGAACAGCCAGGTGGCCTCGAGTCCCTGGCCGTCCATCACCTTGAGCCGTGACTCGCGCTCGTACCAGTCCGGATGGTCCGCTGGCTGCTCGGTGAAGCCCGACAGGAACACGTCGCGGCTGGTGCCGCCCTGGAAGTAGTCCAGGAAGGCGCCCGGCAGCGGGCGCGGGTGCACGTCGGCCGGGCCGGGAAGCCACTCGGTCCGCTGGCCGTCGACGAGATAACGCGGCACGCCGTCGACCTCCTTGACCTGGACGCCGCGGTCGGCGAACTTCGGGTCGCGGTGGCGGATGAACGCGTCGCTCGTCTCCCAGTAGTGGTTGTCCGCGTCGAACAGCTTCGGGGTTGTCGTACCGGTCTCGTTCATCTCAGGTCCTCAGTCCGCCCTATGCCGTGCCGTGGCGCAGCAGCTTGCCGGGCGTCTCGCTGGTGCAGACGCCGTCGATGAAGGTGGTCTTGCCGTTGACGATGATCCGGTCGTAGCCGACGGCCTTCTGGACCAGCCGCCACTCGTCGGCCGGGTAGTCGAACAGGCGCTCCTGGGGCAGCGCCTCCAGCCGTTCGAGGTCGTAGACGATGACATCCGCGGGCCGGCCCTCGGCGATCGAGCCGCGGTCGCGCAGGCCCATGGCCATGGCCGGGTAGGAGGACAGGCGCCAGTGCGCCTCCTCGAGCGACATGATCTCGTGGTCGCGGACCCAGTGGGCGAGCAGCTCGGTACCGAAGCGAGCGGTCGTCACGAACTTGGTGTGGGCGCCGCCGTCGCTGATGCCGGGTAGCGCTACCGAGCAGGACGCCACCTCCCTCACCGCCTCGGTGTCCATATCGATCATGGTTGTGCCGAAGCCCACGTTGAGGTTGCCCGCGACGGCGATATCGAGCATGACGTCGACCATGTGCCTGTTCTCCCGCTCGGCGATCTCGCCGAGGGTGAACCCCTCGTAGCGCTCCTTGAGCGCCAGAGCGTCCTTGGCGTCGCTGGTTATCCAGTTCACCGTGATCTCGGCCATCGGGTAGCGAGCCGCGCCGAAGCCGCCATCGAGCTCGTCGACCGCCKCTTTAAGCGCCGGGCGACGCCCGGGGTCGGAGAACTTGGCGATCTTCTCCTCCAGCGTGCCGAGCCCGGCGTCCTTCCACGCGGGGAAGATGTCCATGAGGTTGTAGTTCTCGAGCACGATCTCGGACTGGAAGCGGACGATCTGGGCGGAGGCGAAGACGCGCAGGCCGTCCTCCGAGTTCAGCGCCTCCAGGCGGCTGATGGTCTCGCGGTGGGGAAACTGGGACTCGCCGTGCTGGTTGACCGAGCCGGTGGGCGCCAGCGCGTTCCAGATGATGGGCCGGCCGCTCTCCCGCGCGATCAGCGCCGCGGTCTCCAGCTGCCCGGTGATCTGCGTGCTGCCGCGGCCGATCTTCCTCAGCGCCCGCGCGAACGCGGTCACTTCGCGTTCCGTCATCATGTCGGTGACCATCGGCGAACCGTCGTAGTCGAGCTGCACGTTGTACAGGTCGCCTGAGATCTGCGAGCTCCAGCCGCAGCCACCGGCCTCCATGCCCTCGGCGAGGAGCTCGCACATCCGCTCGAGCTCCTCGTCGGATGCCCGGTCCTTCTTGGCCTTGTCGATGCCGACGACGTAGGTGTACAGCGGCGCCAGCGGGACCAGGGACATGACGTTCACGCCCTTGGGTGTGCGCTCGACGCTGTCGAGAAACTCGGGATAGGTCACCCAGTCCCACGGCATCCCGGCTCGCATCGTCTTGATCGGCACAGCCTCGTTGCGGGAGAGGCTGAGCATCGTGCGGTCCTGGTCCTCAGGCCTGCAGGGCGCGAAGCCGAAGCCGCAGTTACCCAGGACGACCGTGGTGACGCCGTGCCAGGCGGACATCGTGCACCAGGGATCCCAGAAGAGCTGGCTGTCGTAGTGGGTGTGGATGTCGACGATGCCGGGCGCGACGATCTTGCCGGCGGCATCGACCACCTCGGCACCCTCGCTCGCGTCGATCACGCCGATCTGCGCGATCCTGYCGTCCTTGATCCCGACGTCGGCCTTGTAGCGAGGCGTACGGAGTCCGTCGATGACGGTGCCGTTTTTGATGACGATGTCGTACCTGGCCATACGCCGGACCGTACCTAACTTGTTGGTCGCACATCAAGTAAGTAGGCTCGGGCTGTGAACGCAGCTGCTCCTCGACGCCGGACCCAGGTCGAACGGCGCAACGAGTCCGAGGAGGCCCTGCTCGAGGCCGCCGCCGATCTGGTGGCCGAGCGTGGCGTCGAGCGGGCCTCCCTGGCCAGCATCGGAGAGCGCGCTGGGACGAGCCGCGGGCTCCCGACCCATCACTTCGGGTCGAAGGACGCCCTCGTGGCACGGCTCGCGCGCCGCGCGCAGAACGAGATCGACGACTCGGCGTGGGCCGCCCTGGAACGGCGCGTGCRCAACGTCCAGGACGCCCACGGCCTCGACCTCGTGCGGGCCACGGTTGACGCGTTCCTGGAGCGCTTCGAACATCCCAGCTCCGGCGACCGCGCGCTGATCGTCATGTGGGGAGCCACGTTCCCCACGCAGGCCTCGGTGGAGGGAATGATCGACGCCGATCGGCGCAGCCTCGAGGGATGGGCCGGGCTGATCGAGACAGGTCAGCGCGACGGATCGATCCGACCGGACCTCAATCCCCAGACCGTGGCGGTCCTGTTGCAGGGACTGGTCCGCGGCGTCGCCGCCACCCTGCTCACCGACGCCGGCCTGACCGAGATGGGCCGCGTGCGCGACACCTGCCAGGCCTGGATCACCTCAGCCCTCGAACGCCCCGACGACTCGCGGTCCTGAGATCCGGCGGGCGGCGACCTCACCGGGTGAGATCGTCACCGCCGGCCTTGGCCGCCTCGGTGTCGGTGGCCACGCCGCCGGATTCCCGCGCGAAGACGTCGGTCGCCTTGAGATCGGCGGATGTCTGGGCGGCCACCTCGCGCGCGGCGTCCGCGTCCGAGACGCCGGCACCGGCCGCCTGGGTCCGGCCGCKCGCCGTCCGGGCGAACTCCTCGATGAGCGCGTGGGTGAACGCCTTCAGGTCGTCTGGCCGACGACTGCTGATCAGGACGTTCGGTCCGTCCTGGTCGACGACGACCTGTTCGTCGACCCAGACCGCGCCCGCGTTGGCCAGATCGGCCCGCAGACTCGGCCAGCTCGTCAGCTGTCGGCCCCGCACGACACCCGCGTCGATCAGCGTCCACGGACCATGGCAGATCACCGCGACCGGCCGGCCCGCCTCGAAGAACGAACGGGTGAACTGAGCGACGCCTGGCTGCCAGCGCAGGAAGTCCGGGTTCGCGACCCCGCCCGGCAGCACCAGCGCGTCAAACGACGCCGGATCCGCCCCCTCGACCGTCTCGTCGACCGCGAAGGTCTCGCCTTTCTCGAGGTGGTTGAACGCCTGGACCCGGCCGTCCTTCGTCGAGACCAGCACCGGGACTCCACCGGCCTCGCGAACCGCCTGCCACGGCTCGGTGAGCTCAACCTGCTCGACGCCCTCGGGCGCGACCAGGAACGCGACCCGCCGACCGGTCAGTGCATCCGTCATTGACTCTCCTCCTCATCCTCAGTCGCCCATATCCCTGCCCTGCCGCGCGTCCTGTACCCACACGACCCGGAACATCCGGGTACCTACTGCGCGAACCGCCCGACGGACGGGGACCGGCCGGACATCACCTTTGAGTTGATGGCTGAGTTGATGGCGCCTGGGCCTCAGGAACCGGGAGATGGCTGAGGGCGGCGTCCGCCACCGACCAGATCTGGTGGCGGACGCCGCCCTCGCGGCGATCAATGTCAGCGGAGAGCGTCCTTCAGGTTCTCGCCGGCCTGCTTGATGTCCCCGCCCGACTTCTCCATGGATCCGCGGGCCTCCAGGTCGCGGTCCCCGGCGACCCGGCCGGTGGTCCGCTTGCCACGACCCGTGACCCGCTGCAGGGTGTTTCGCATCTTGTCGACCATGCTCATCGCGGACTCCTCGTCGAGTGACCGTTCGCTTGTGGCTGCGTCGCGGCTGTACCCAGACTTTGGGTCCGCCACCCACGCGGACGGGTACCGGTCGCCGGCGAGCGCACGGGTACGAGGCGAGCCACCCGGCGACCGCCGGTTCCCTACCGGACGTTCCTCACTGGATGCGGCCGGCGTAGCGGCGGGTGTAGCCGTCAGCGGTGTTCGCCGTGATGATCACGTCGTAGTAGCCGTTGGCGTCGACGGGCCAGGCGACCGTGGTGGAACCGTTGAGGGCGACCGCGACGGTCTGCGTGGTTCCGGCGTAGTCGTTGGGTGTGAGGGTGTAGGTGACCTGCGGCTGCCCGGCGTTGCCAAGGGTGATCGTGAGCGAGGCGACGCCGCCGCCCGCCGCCGAGGTGACCGGGGCCGCCGACACCTGCGGGACCGCGGCGGTGGTCTGGCTGGCCGCCACCACGGTGCCGGCGAACGAGCGGACGAACCGGTCGGGACCGTAGATGGAGAAGGCGTACTTCCCGGACGTCGACGACGTGTTCCAGGTGTAGGTCTTGTTCGTGCCGCTGACCACGGTGAACGGAGTCGCCGTGGCGGTCAGGTACTTGTCGGGGAAGACGAACAGCGAGACGCCCAGGCTGCCGGTGTTGGACATGGTGGCGGTGACCACGCCGGTAGTGCGGTTGACCGCGACGTCCGCGTGCGGCATGTGGCGGGTCGGCCGGTGGTGGCGGGTACCCGGTTCCTGGACCGGCGCGACCTGCGCGCCCGAGGCGGGCGGCTTGACCGCCGGCAGGCTCTTCGCCGCGTCCGACTGGGTGATCAGCGGCACCGTGTCCGGCAGCGTCGGGATGGAGAAGTCGGGGTTCGCGAAGTCGAACGCCGCGGTGAGATCGGAGCTGACCAGGTTGCGCCAGGCGGTGACGTTCACCAGCGGAGCCCCGGTCCAGGTCTGGAGGAACCGGTTCATCGAGGTGTGGTCGTAGGTGTTGGAGTCGACCCAGCCGCCACGGGTCCWCGGGGAGCAGATGAGCATCGGCACGCGGGTGCCCATGCCGATCGGCTGGCCGGTGATGAACTCGTTGGTGTAGCTCGTCTCCGGCGCGGGCGGGAGGGCGTGGTCGAAATACCCGTCGTGCTCGTCGTAGGTGACGAACAGGGCCGTGCTCTCCCACAGTGCCTGGTTGCCCATCAGCGCCTCGAGCACGGCGCGGATGTAGTGCGCGCCGTAGGCGGGACTCGCCGAGGGGTGCTCGGAGTAGGAGTAGGGCGCGACGATCCACGACACCTGCGGGATCGTGCCCGCGGCGGCGTCCGCGAGGAACTGGGCCAGGACGTGGTTGACGTGGTTCGGCCCGAGCGCGGTGCCCGCGTTGGCCTTCCAGGGCTGGACCGCGCCGCGGATCGCCAGCTGCTGGCCAGCGGCGGTCGTCGCCTTCATCGACGTCTGGTACTGCTTGTAGAACCAGAGCGGGTTGTCGCCGTAGTCGCCGACCCAGCCGTTGGCGCCGCTGCCGTCGCCGACCTCGTGGTTGGTGTAGACCTGCCAGGTGACACCGGCCGCCGTGAGTTGTTCCGGGTACGTCTTCACATTGGTGAACTTGACCGTGTAGTCGGCCGGGTTGGTGGTCGCCCCGCTGGAGGTCCCGGTCCAGAAGTACATCCGGTTCGGGCTGGTGGGCCCCATGATCGCCTGGTGGTAGCCGTCGCAGATGGTGAACGCGTCGGCCAGCGCGTAGTTGAACGGCAGGTCGGCGCGGGTGAGGTAACCCATCGACTGCTCACCCTTGGCCGATACCCATTTGTTCCACAGCCCGGAGTTGCGGGCGCTGTGGTCGCCGGACCAGGAATGGTCCAGGTCGCCGGCGTTCATCGCGTTCATCGTCGCGGAGTTCATGCGCCACGGCAGCAGGTAGCCGCCGTCCGCCCGGCCCGTGTCCGGCTGCTGGAAGATGGTGTTGCCGCTCTGGAACCGGAACGCCTGCCTGTCGCCGAAGCCGCGGACGCCCTGCAGGCTGCCGTAGTAGTGGTCGAAGCTGCGGTTCTCCTGCATCAGGATCACGACGTGCTTGAGGTCCGAGATCGTCCCGGTCGAGCCGGCCGCGAGCGCGCTCGCCCTGGCCGCCGTGGCCCCGGCGACTCCGCCGGTKCCCGCCAGCGCCATCGCGCCGACGGCCGCGCCGCCCAGCTGCAGGAAGCGGCGGCGGTTGACGGACGCCACAAAGGGCTGCGGGGCGCGATAGTCGGTGCCGGATCCCGGGTCGTCGAAATTTACTCCGCTGTAGCTGTCCAGAGGCTTGGCCATAACGCTCCTTTGGCGGGACCGAGATGAACGTCGCGACGTTACTGGCATGCTTCGATCCGCGTCCGGATTGTTTCGGTGAAACCCGGAGGAACGCCGCCTGTCCATTGCCCGTCAAACTGTTGGTAATAGATGAACATCGTGGTCCGCCACGGGACGGGACCGCACGACAAAGCACCGAGCCGGGCCGCCTGTCACGAATTGGCCGGCCCAGAACTGATCAACCAATGGTGACGTTGGAGACCGTGTAGGTGACCTCGTCGTCAGTGGACTGCCTGACCGGGTCGGTGACGACCCTCGTCGGGTAGGCGTCACCCCGCCGCCACTCGACCGACACCTCGTCGATGTCGGGATCGTTGGTGATCGCGATGAGGTCGTTGATCGTCTTACGCTTGAATGAGGCCAGTCGAAGAGGCCGAACGCGGACGCCGCGACTTCGTCGCTTGGAGCTTCGGGCCTGAGTTCAGGCCGCCCTCCCACGACGTGAGGGCGGAGCGGGTCTCCGGGCGGATCAGCCGTTGAGCACCGTGACGGTCCGGCCAGCCGGGCTCGTGGTGGTGGTGATCGTGGTGCGTTCGTCGATCGCGGGAGCGGCCTCGCGCTGGTCGAAGATGGCCAAGGTGCCGGTGGCGAGGTGGAGGCGGTCGAGGTAGCGGTCGAGCTGCTTGAGGCCGGCGGGAAGTGGGTTGGGTCTTCCGGTGCGCCAGGCCTTGATCTCGATGGCTTCGCGCTGGACGTGGCGGTTGTCGTCGGAGGCCTTGTAGGGCCAGCGGAGGTGGAGGTCGATACGGCCGGAGCCGACGGCGTACTCACGTTCGACCTGGCCGCCACCGTTCACGACACGCTGTAGGTAGCCCATGAGAATCAGCTGGGGTGCGGCCTCGCTGTAGTACCCGGTGCTGGTGAGGAACTCGCCGTTCTCGATCCACCAGTCGGCGAACTCGTCGAGCATCTTGGGAAGGTCGAAGGTGCCATCGGAGCGGATGAACGAACGCGGGTTGGCGGTGACRCTTTCCTGGATGCTCGAGGACAGGACCCGGGCAATGACCTCGCGGTAGATGGGGTTCGCGGGCCGAACAGGCGCGGTGGGCGCGACGAGACCAAGGTCGCGAACGTAGCTGAGGTCGTCGTCATAGGGATCGAGCACGAGTGGGTCGCCGGCGAGCAGTGGGCCAATGACGTTACGGACCCGCGGTTCAGCGAGCTTCGACGCGAGCGAGTCCAGGTGGGTTGCCCGCGTGAGAATGAGCTGTTCCTTCGCCCGCTCCAGATGCGCGACCGTGATCGCTTCCGCCACAGGGACGCGGATCTTCTCGACAACCTCACGGGCGAGGGCGTTGACCAGCCACGGCTGCCCAGCGGTGAGCTCATAGGCGTGCTCGACGGCGCCGGATGCGAACTGCTGACCGGTGTCCGCGGTGTGCTGACCGTAGAGCGCCGCCACCTCATCAGGCGTGAAGTCGCCCAAACGGAGCGACTCCAACTTGATGTTGAACGGACTCGCCGTCCCCAGCCGGGATGGATTGCCACCAGACGCGGCTTTGTAATCGCGGACATCGCGTAGCCCGCACAGGGCGACCGACCACGGGAACGGAGCCGGCCGACTGTTATAGCCGTCGCGGAGCTGCCCGAGCACGCTGAGCAGGCTCTGCCCCTGCAACGCGTCGATCTCGTCGAAGAACAGCACCAACGGCCTGGGACAGACCTCCGCCCACGCGCCCAGCGCGGTACTGAGCAGCGCCGCTTCAGGCGCCGCGGGCCACGTCGGCGGACGCAGCTCCGACGGCAGTTGCCACCGCGCGGCCTCCTTGATCCGTTCAAGGAGACCCAACGCGGTGGCTCCGAAATCGTCTCCAGCCGCACGAGCAGCCTCGCACGAGAAGTGCAACGCGGCATGGCGGCCCTGGAGCGTCAGCTCGTGCGCGAGCGCCCGCAGCGCGGTCGTCTTGCCAGTCTGGCGGGGAGCGTGCACGACGAAGTAGGCCTTGAGATCCACCAGCCCCGGCGCCTCCGGCAACCGAGACAGCGCCGGGATCATGTAATGCTCCGTCGGCAGGCACGGCCCAGCCGTGTTGAACCGACGACCCATCGACCCCGCCCTCCAACGCCTGGCGACCAGCGCCTGCTCCGCGCACCACCCTACGCGTGATCAACGATCAGCGGTTTCTCCCGCGCGACGAGGCGCTGTCGCGCGGCCGACGCCGGCCGCGGGGAGTCACTGGTGCGTGGGAGCCTTGCGATGTCGATCTACGCGGGCCGCATCCGCATCGGGTGGGTGGTCCTGGCGCGCCACTGGAGGCGAGCGTGGCGGTCTACTACTGTTCCGCCTACTTCTGCGACCGGATGATCTCGGTCTCGGCGATTCCCGGGGGCAACCCGGTGGCTCGCGCCAACCCGGGCTCGTTCGCCGGCCAGCACATGATCTGCGGTGACTGCAAACGCCGCTTCTGCCACCAGTGTGTGCAGGAGAAGGCGCGGTTGTTCGGCGCCGCGCTGTGCCCCCGGTGTCTCGGAACGCTCACCGACCCGGCCGACTAGCCGCAGGTCAAGGATCGGGCCGCCCCGGCCGAGGTCGACCTCGTCGAGCGCGGCAACGGACTGGCCCGCTCCGGCCGCGAGGGCGAGGCGCTCGCCGCGTTCAACGAGGCGCTTGAGCTGCGACCGCGCTACATAGACGCGCACTTCTACCAGGGTCTGATGCTCAACGATCTCGGCCGTACGGACGAGGCGGCCGCCGCCTACCGCCAGGTCCTCGGAATCGACCCGGGCCACCTGGGAACCCTGCTCAATCTGGGGCGGCTGTACCTGCGGAGCGACCAGTTGGACGAGGCGCTGGCCGTCTGCGAGCAGACGCTGCGGGCAGAGCCGAACTTCGTACTCGGCCACCTGGACAAGGCGGTCGTCCTGCACCTGATGAACCGTCTCGACGACGCCCTGGCCGCCTGCGCGCGGCCTGGAGATCGAGCGCGCCGGCGCGGGGGTCGGCTCGCTGCCGGACCGGACCAACCGGGCCACCGGCCAGAGCGTCAGGGCGGCGATCCTGCTCGACCTCGGCCAGTACGCCGAGGCGCTGGCGGCGGTCGACGCGGCGATCGCCGGCGGCGGCGCGACCTCGATCGACCGCCAGAACCGCGACGAGATCCTGGAAGCCCTCGCTCGCCACGGGCAAAGCCGGCGCACCTGACCGTTCGCTCGCCCGTCCAACCGGCGCATGCCGGCCGCCGCCCCAGATGCGTACGGGGCGTCGGCGACGTCATCAGGACTGTCGTGCGGCTTTTCGCCCCGCCGATCGCGCGGGTGCCGAGCCGAGCGTGACCGCCTGGTCAGTCGTTCTTCKGCTTGCTGATGTCCATCCGGAGGCGAGTCAGCTTTGAGGATTTGATCCGCCAGGAACCGTCGTTCTTTTCGTAGGTCTCGTGGTAGTGGCCGAACCCGATCAGGTCGGATCCATCCGGGAAACGAACTCGATCCTCCATCGCCCAGATACCGTCGGCCGTCGAGGGTGACGTTATGCCGATCTCCGGGGTATGGCACTGATGGACCGTGACCGTGCCCGCGAGCGCGACCACCAGGAATTCCAGAAACGCATCCGCGCCGGTGACGACGTTGCCACCAGAATCCGTCGTGTCGATCACCAGATCATCCGTGAAGAGCTGGCGGAAACCCGCCCAGTCCTTTGTGTCGAGTAACCGGCAGTATTGGGCCTTGAGCTGCTTGATCGGCTCGATGTCTTCCACGAGTCCCACTCGCCGTCCTATCCGAAATCAGGTCTTGCTCGACGTAGCTCGATGTGGACCGAACGGCCGGTCACGGAGGGCGCCGAGCGCCGGCGCCGGCCAGGTCGGCGCGGGCACCTGGGTCAGGCGCCGTGATGCCGATCATGTTTCGTCAACTTACCTGCCCTTGCTTCCGCACGCCGGATTCTCCGGGTACGACCGACCCTGGAGCCTGCTCCACGGCGCCCAGCAGCGGCGCGCCGGCGCCGGACCATACGGCGCCCTCAGCGCCGTCGATCGCGCCGACACCAGCGGTGGCCAGATCCACGCGAAAGCCCGCGCCGGCAGCGCCGGCCGCGCCGGCCGCGCCCGAGCCGGCGGCCGGTCGGATCACCTGGGTCAAACTCGGTCAGTCGGTGCGCGAGGCTCGGCGACCCTGACGTCGGACGAGTTCGTCCTCGTCCACGAGCGTAAGCATCGGTTTGCCTGGTTCGCAGAGCATCGTGACGGTGAAGCGCACCGGGATGTCGTCGCGGTTGTTGCCGTCCTGGTAGTGGATGACGTCGCCACCCGGCTCCCAGAAGGCCTCGCCGGGCCGGACGACACGCGCCGGCTCACCTTCGAGCTCGAACACCATCTCGCCGGCCAGCACATAGCCGAAGGCCGGCCCGGAGTGCCGATGTGGCGGCGTACCAGGGTCACCCGGCGGGAACTCGACGACGATGGTCATCGCGTGCGCACCCGCCGGGACGAAAGCAGGTTCCACCTCCTGCACCACGGTGATCGCCGACCGCCACGCGTCCGATCGCGGCTTCCGCGAGGCGGTCGACGGCTCGACGTCCGACATGGAAAGATCTCCCTGGAGAGCAATGCGGAGGGTCCTCTGGTCTCACGAGACCAGGCAACCTCGCGGGCCGCGGCGGCTCGCTCCTCTGGCTATCCCCGGCGCGACCGGCCGCACGCCACGACTCAGCCACAGCTCAGAGGTGGACCGCCGACACGGCGACCGGCCCAGCCMCTGACCGGCAAGCGGGGTATCCACCACGGCCGGTGTCAACGTGATCGCCGGAACGTGACCGCTTTGCGGCGATCCGTGGCCGGATGACTAGACTGCCCTCACCATGGCGCGGCAGCGAAAGTCGGGCGGCAGGGCCCCCCGGGGCACTCGGTGATCGTTGACCGGGAGCGGGTGGAGAAGGCGCTGCCTGGCTACCACATCGCCGAGCGGTTGGGGTCCGGAGCGTCCGGGCTTGTGCTGGCCGGCGAGCATCTGCGGATAGGCCGCCCAGTCGCGATCAAGGTAATGGGCACTGAGGACGCCGGCGACTCGACGGACGGCTTCGCCGCCGAGGCGCGGGTGCTGGCGACGTTGGACCATCCCCACGTGCTGCGCGTGCACGACTATGTCGAGGCCGAGGGTCTGTGCCTCGTGGTGATGGAACTGCTGGCGGGGGGCACGCTGACCGACCGCCAGGTGGGGATCGGGCCGGAGCAGGCCTGCGCGGTGGGGTTGGCGGTGGCGGGCGCGTTGGCGCACGCGCACGGCCACGGGGTGCTGCACCGTGACATCAAGCCCAGCAACATCCTGTTCGCCGCCGACGGGACCCCCAAGGTCAGCGACTACGGACTCGCGAAGCTGCTCGAGGGGTCGGCGGCCACCGCCAGCCGGATGGTGGGCACCCCGCTGTATATGGCGCCGGAGCAGATCCAGGGCGGTCGGCTGGGGCCGGGAACCGACCTGTACGCGCTGGGGATGGTGCTCTACCGGCTGCTGGCCGGCCAGCCGCCCTTTGATCCGAAGCTGCCGGCGCCGGCCCTGTGGTTCCAGCACGCGACCGAGCCACCACCGCCGATGACGGGTGTGGACCCCCGGCTCGCCGCCGTGGTTCTCCGCGCGTTGGCGAAATCCCCCGAGGACCGGCACCCGGATGCCACCGCGTTCGCGCTCGACCTCGCGCGCGCCGCCACCCAGGCGCTCGGCTCCGGCTGGACCGCCCGTGCGGGGTTGCCGCTGCATCTCGATGACGCCGTCCGCCGTGCCGCCGACGACTCCCAGGACCGACCGGCCAGCCAGCCAAACGCCCCGGCCTGCTCCGAGACACCCCAGCCCGTCACCGCACAGGCGACCGAGCCCGCGTCGCTGGTTGCGCCGCGGAGGTCTCCCGCCGCCGTGCCACCGGAGCCTTCCGCCAGCAGCGCGCTCGAGCCACTCGTTGGATCGTCGTCGCCGCCCGCGGAAACGGACACGAAAGCGGGCGTTGCCAAAGGCGGGTCGCGGCGCGGAGCACGGCTGGCCGCGGTCGGCGCGGTCGTGGCGGCCGCCTTGGCGATACCGGCGGTGCTGTTCGGCCCCGAATTCCTGTCCGGGGGTGATCAGCCGGCGGCGAGAGGTGGAACCGATCCGCTCGTCACCGCGAGTCCTCAGGACGTCCCGGCCACGTCCGCCTCGGAAACGACACATCCCTCCTTCACCCCCACCGCGCTGGGCACATCGGCCCCCGCGGCCGCGATCAGTACTCAGCCCCAGGCCCCTGCCTCCTCGGCCGTCGCGTCCGGGACCGCGCCGGCCAGAACAAACCCGCCGCCCAACCCGGGCCAGGCCGGCCCCGCGAGCCCTGAGAACGACCCGAACTATCAGCAGGGCTCGGCCGTCGACGTTCCCGGCTGCGCCGGCTGGATGGACTACGCCAACCTTCTCTACGGAACGCTCTCCGCCGGAGCCGCCTCCTGCGCCGGTGAGGTCACCACCACCGACGAAGCCTATGGAGCCGAGCCTTCGAGCGTCAGCCTCACGGCGGCGAACCATACCGAGGCAAACTCCAGTCCGCCGGCCTTCCTCTATTTCGGCTACTACAAGTTCTCCGTGCGGATCTGTATCTGGAACCAGAACGACCCGACCGGCAGGAGATGCTCTCCCGTGTACGTCGACACCCAGGGAAGCATCTCGCGGAGATGACCCGGCTGCCCGCCGGGCGAGCCGGCCGCCGGGAGGCTCAGCCGGCGAGGGCGGTGGTGAGGGCGGTGGCGAGCCGGTCGAGCGCCGCGCTGAAGTCGTGGGGCGCGAGGTGGCCGAAGCCGACCCGGAACACCCGGTCGTGCTCGCCGAACCAGGAGCCCGGCGCCACCCGGGTCTCGAGTGTGGCGAGGCGGGCGTAGAAGCCGGCGACCGCGTCGTCCGGGAACCGGTCGGCGGGCAGGCGCAGGCAGCAGATGGCCCCGCCGTCCGGGCGCACGATCTCCACGGGCTGGTCCTGTGCCCAGGCGGACAGCTCGGCGAGCGCGCGCTCCAGCCGCCGGGCCCGGGGCGCGAGGATCGCGGCCCGCTGGCGCAGCAGGTGGACGGCGAGGAGCTCGTCGAGGGTGGAGCAGGCGATCGTGGTGACGAACTTGGCCTCGCGCAGCCGTGCGGACAGGTCGGCGTCGGTGGTGGTCAGCCAGCCGAGCCGCAGGCCCGGCGCGCCGTGGGCCTTGGACAGCGACGAGCAGGTGACGACCCGGGCCGAGAGGGCCGCGGCGGACGGCGGGACCGGCCCGTCGCCGTAGGTGGACTCGCGGTAGGTCTCGTCGACCAGGACGACCGCGCCGGGCGCGCGGTCGGCGACCGCGGCGAGCAGGGCGCGCATCTCGTCGTCGGTGAACCGGACGCCCGACGGGTTCTGCGGCGAGGCGACCGACACCAGCCGGGTCCGCTCGGTGAGCGCGTCGGTGAGCGCGTCGAGCGGGAGCCGGTAGCCGCCGTCGAACGACGACGTGACCAGGTCCACCCGCGCGCCCAGGCCTTCCGGAACGCTCCGGGCGGGCGGGAAGCACGGCGTGACCAGGGCGACCCGGTCGCCCGGCGCGCAGGTCGCCTGGGTGAGCAGGAACATCGCCTCGATCGCGCCGACCGTCACCAGTACCTCGTCGGCGCCGACTCCGGCACCCGCGGCGATCAGCCCGCGCAGTTCCTCGTCGCCGTGCGAGGTGCCGTAGCCGAGCGCGACGTCCTTCAGCTCGGCCGGTTCGACGAGCTCGCCGAGGCTCAGCGGCGGGCAGGTGCTCTCGCCGAGGTCGTGACGCACCGGGCTGTCGATCAGGGCGGAGATGGCGCTGGGCGCGAACGTCGTCATGGTGTCCATCGTCGGAACGGGACCGCCGCCAGAGCAGAGCCAATCCCACTAGATTGGACCGCCGATGGAGCCAATCGGATGGGTGGAACGCCTCGGCCGGTGGTCGTCGGGTCGCGGGCCGTTGTACGTGCTGCTCGCGGCGCGGATACGGGCGCTGATCGACGACGGCGACCTGCCCCCCGGGGCACGCCTCCCGCCTGACCGCGCGCTGGCGGCGGCGCTCGCCGTCGGCCGCGGCACGGTCGTCACCGCCTACGACCTGCTGGCTGTGGAAGGCCGCATCACGCGCAGGCAGGGCAGCGGAACCCGGGTAGCAGGAGACTCCCGCGAGCCGCCGCGGGCGACCGCGCAGACGCCGGCGTTCCTGCACCTGCTCGAGCCGAGGGACGGTGTCCTCCTGCTGGCATGCGCCGCGCCCGACGCCCCGCCCGCCGAGCTGATCGACGCCTACGCCCGGGCCGTGCCGCGGCTGGCCGGCATCACCGGCGACATCGGCTACCACCCGATGGGCCTCCCGGCGCTGCGCCGCGCCATCGCCGAGCGCTACCAGCGGCGGGGCGTGCCCACCACGCCCGACCGGGTCCTCGTCACCAGCGGCGGGCAGCAGGCGCTGTCCCTGCTGGCTCGCGCTCTGCTGCGGCCGGGCGACCGGGTGCTCGTCGAGACACCCACCTACCCCGGTGCGCTGGAGGCCTTCCGTGGACAGGGCGCGCTGGTGCGCGGGCTGCCGGTCGGGCTCGACAAGCTCGACCGGCTCGCGACCGCGACCGCCGGGCACCGGCCCGCGCTCGCCTACGTGATCGCCTCCTTCCACAATCCCACCGGCGCGGTCCTGCCCACCCTGCGCCGCCAGCGCCTCGCGCGGACCGCGGCCGCCGCGGGCGTCGCCCTCATCGACGACGAGGCCCTCGCCGACCTCGGCTTCCCCGGCGCCGGGGAGCCACCGCCGCCGCTGGCGGCCCACGACGACCAGGTGATCACGATCGGGTCGTTGAGCAAGGCCGTCTGGGGTGGCCTGCGAGTCGGCTGGGTGCGTGCCCCGGCGCCGCTCGTCGCCCGGTTGGGCCGGCTACGAGCGGTGCACGACCTCGGCGGCAACATCCCCGCCCAGCTCGCCGCCGCCGACCTGCTGGGCTGCCTCGACACCATCCAGCGCCGCGAGGCCGCACGGCGACAGGCCCACCACGACCACCTGCGCGCCGAGCTCGCCCGCCACCTCCCCGACTGGGACGCGCCCGCCGTGCCCGGCGGCCAGACGCTGTGGGTCCGCCTCCCCCACGGCGACGGCACCTCGTTCGCCCAGACGGCGCTGCGTCACGGCGTCGCGGTCCTCCCGGGCACCGGCCTGGACGCGAACGCGGGCAGCCACGAATACCTGCGCCTGCACTTCCTCGCCACCCCGGAGGACCTCAGCGAAGCCGTCCGCCGCCTCACCACCGCCTGGCACGCCTACCGCCCACAGCCC
Organism: Pseudofrankia asymbiotica; assembly: GCF_001983105.1. Taxonomy (GTDB): domain Bacteria; phylum Actinomycetota; class Actinomycetes; order Frankiales; family Frankiaceae; genus Pseudofrankia; species Pseudofrankia asymbiotica. The sequence goes on from NZ_MOMC01000060.1 coordinate 56,091, forward strand.
CACCCCACCCCCTCCACCCCGACCCTGGCGATCTGACCGCCGGCCCAGCACGCAAGGAGCTGAAAGCCGTAAGGACCAGGTAATGACTCTCGACCTCGGTGATCAGTAAGATTTTCGATCATGGACGGCCTCAACACCGACTTCTCCGGTCTCAGCGCGCTCTTCATCAACACGACGCTGACCAGATCGCCCGGAATCAGCCACACCCAACTGCTCGTCGAAGCCAGCGCGTCGATCATGACGAAGCACGGAGTACGCGTCGACCAGTTCCGAGCCGTCGACCATCCGATCGCGACCGGTGTCTACCCCGACATGCGGGAGCACGGATGGCCAACCGACGCATGGCCGGAGCTGTTCGAACGGGTCCTGGCCGCGGACATCCTCGTGATCGCCGGCCCCATCTGGCTCGGCGACAACAGCAGCGAGACCAAAAAGATCATCGAGCGGCTCTACGCGCACTCCGGTGAACTCAACGACAAGGGACAGTGGCTCTACTACGGCAAGGTGGGCGGCTGCCTCATCACCGGGAACGAGGACGGCATCAAACACTGCGCGTCGAACGTCCTGTACAGCCTGYAGCACATTGGCTACAGCGTCGCCCCCCAGTCCGACGCCGGCTGGATCGGAGAGGCCGGCCCCGGCCCGAGCTACGGCGACACGCTCGAGAACGGCGCCCGCGTCGGGCTTGACAACGAGTTCACCAACCGGAACACCACCTTCATGACCTGGAACCTGATGCACCTCGCCCGCCTTCTCCGCTCCGCCGGCGGGTTCCCGGCCCATGGCAATCAGCGGCAGGAGTGGGACGCCGGCGCGCGCTTCGACTTCCCCAATCCCGAGTACCGCTCCTGACTCGGCGACGGGTAGATCATGGGACCACCTCGGGACGGGTTCCCTTACTGGGCAGAGTCACCCGCCTCGAACAGGTAGGCCGGCTTCTTCCACCAGGCCGCCGAGACGCGCGCACATATACATGTGCGCGCGCGCGTCTCGGCGGGGCTGCCGCGCCGTCGAGGGCGCGGCGGGTGGCCTCAGCTGGGCGTCGGTACCRCCGGGAGAGCGGGCAGGCTCGTCGTCGGCGCGCCGGCCGGGGTGCCGTCGTTCGCCGGCTGCCGCGGGTACCAGCAGACGGTCGCCCACTCGGCGCCGCGATCACCGCCGAAGTACCAGCCACCGGGCAGGAACGTCCCCCAGTCGACTGTCAGGGGCGTCGAGTAGTCCGGTGGTAGCTCGCTCGGGATCTGGAACGGCAGCGCGCCCTGGTGGCAGCCGGTGCCGCCCGTGCGCACGACGGGGTGGCCCACCTTGAACTGGGTACGGCAGGTGATCATTGTCGTCGGCGGCCAGTAGTATCCACTCAGCGCGTAGAAGCCGGTCTCGACGTGGACGGCCGGGTGAACCGGAGCGTCCGTACCAGGGACGATGATGTCCGTCCGGGTACCGCCGCAGCTCGCGCTCGGCACGCCGCCGGCCTGGGCCGCGCCGGCCCCGCTCGCGATGAGCGCGAACGACGCGGCGAGCAGCACCGGCACCAGCGCCCAGCGTGTTCTCCTTGGCCTTGCTGTTCTCAGCATCCTCGAATACCTCCTCGTCTCGTGCCGGTGGGCACGACTGCGGCTGGCGGCGCCCGCGTCGAAATCAGGCCCGGCGGGCCGACGCCCCCCATGGCGTCGGTGTTCCGCTTGGATCGGCGGGACGCCGGACGGCAGATTAGACCCGAGGAATAGGCGGAGAAGGAATCCGGGCCGAGCGTCGCCATGTCGGGAACCCGACGCGCCATACGCGCGCCCGGCGGGCTCCGCGGCGCTCACGTGACCGGAGCCGTCGGGATCATCTCATTCCCGGGCGATACTGTCGATGCGGATGCCGTGGCCGGATTTCATCGGTTCGCGAGGCGGTTTTTCGAGACAGCGACCTGCCACGTCAGACTGCGGGGCCGCGGGCTCAGGGAGCGCGCTCGGAGGTACCTCGAATGCGGTTCCCACATCATTCACTCACACAGCCGTGTAGAAGATCCCTCGCGTCCTCGGACCACGATGGCGTCAGAGAGAAGAGGGGATCCAGCGACGACCTCGAACCCGGTGGGCGCGAAAACGCGACAGAACCGATCTTGCGACAGATCCGCGAGGCGAACGTCGGGTGCTCGTCATGAAGCGGAGCCAGCTTGGCCAGCCGACGTCATCGGCCCATTCACGGCCACATTTCCGCCAGACCATCGTGCAACCTTATTGTGCACAGCCGATCTAATTCCACCCGACTCGCGCGGCGTCGAGCTTGCGCATCAGCGCAGGATCGGGGCGCACAACCCCGCCAGGCTCACCAGCGGGCGCGGGCCCAGATGGGAGACGATCTCGGCGGCGGCGACGGATCCGAGCCGGCCGCWGGTCGCCAGGTCACGGCCCTGCGTGTAGCCGTGGAGAAAGCCCGCGGCGTAGGCGTCGCCGGCGCCTGTGGTGTCCACGACCTCCGCCACGGGCTCCGCCGGGATCTCGTACAGATCGTCCCCGAGAGCGATGACCGAGCCCTTCTCCGATCGGGTGGCCACCACAAGGACATCGCGGCCGGCCATGGCCCCGAGCGCGGTCTCGAAGGAGTCCGCCCCGGTCAGTGCCCTGAGCTCGGCCTCGTTCGCGAAGATGATGTCGACGTCGTCGACCACGGCCTCCCGGAATGCCGCGAGGTGCCGGTCGACGCACGCCGGGTCGGAGAGCGTGACCGCCACGGCGCGTCCCGCGGCGTGCGCCACCGTCATCGCCGCGCGCACCGCCTCCACAGCGCGCGGCGAGTCCCACAGGTAGCCCTCGAAGTACACGACCTTGGCCCCCGAGACGAGCTCCTCGTCGACGTCGTCCGGGCTCAGCTCCGCGCACGCCCCGAGGTAGGTGTTCATGGTGCGCTCGCCGTCCGGAGTCACGACGACCAGTGAGCGTGCCGTGGCCGGCCCGTCGCTGGCCAGCGTGGTACGGAACTCCACGCCCTTCGAGCGGATGTCGTCGACGAAGACGGCGCCGAGCGCGTCGTCGCGGACCTTGCCGATGTAGCCGATCGCCCCGCCCAACGAGGCCGCGCAGGCCATCGTGTTGGCACACGAGCCGCCCGACACCTCCACCGTCGAGCTCATGCTGGCGTGGAGGGAGTGGGCACGGTCGCCATCGATCAGCGTCATGCCGCCCTTGCGCAGGCCATGCGCGGCGATGAAGGATTCTTCCTCCCGCGACAGGACGTCCACAATCGCGTTGCCGATGCCGAGAACATCCAACTCCATACCCGCGCCGTTCCTCCCTCATTGGGCAGACGAACGCCGCACATGCTACGTTAACGGCCGGAGGACGCGTCGACTGGTTCTACGTGGGTGGGTGTGCCCAGGGTTGCGCGGCCAGTCTGCCGGTGGTACCGAGGTCGAGGTGGAGCGTCACGATCACCGGATCGGCACCCTGTTGGGCTCGGACCCGGACGTACGGGATGTTGACGGGGGCGGGGCCGAGTTCGGTGGTATTGCGCCACATGAGGGCCGAACGGGCGCTCTCGCCTGGCTTCAGGACCAGCGGGCCGGCGGGCTCGTCGAATCCGGGCACGGTGGCGATGCCGCCGCTCCCGTGCACGATCTGGACACCGTCGACGCGTGACCGGTCGTCGTCCAGCAGTTCCAGGAGCGGGTAGCCCTCAAGTGGGTAGTCGCGCGTCCCGCAGTTCTCCAGGTCCAGACTCACCGCGCGCAGTCCCATCGCGGCGTCGACGTCACCGGCGGTGAGGCGGATGCCGGAGGACGGGCACTCGCCAGGCGCGGGGGGCGCCTCAGCGGCGGGTACCGAGGTCACCTCGGCGACCTTGACGCGGGTCACCGGGGACGCGCCAGGGGCCAGCACCCCCAGCCGGACCGTGCCACGCACGATCGCGCCGGGGCCGACCGCGCGCACGGTCTCATAGGTGTTGGCCATGACCTCACCGGCGTCCGTGGTGAAGTCGAACAGGATCGTGTAGGTCAGCGCCTCGGCGTTGTCGTTGGTGACCTCGTACGAGGCCGAGATCCCGGAGTCGTGGGCGGGGAACGGGTCGACCCGGCCAGGGGATCCGCCGGGGCCGGAGCCTGGGTTGGGCGTGCCCGAGGGAACGGTCAGCTGGGTGATCCGGACGCCGTCCACAGGCGGCTCGGTCGCGGAGATCCGGGCCGCGGGCGTGGCCACGCCCGCGCCGAGGGTGCCCGCCTGTTCGGATCCGCACGCGGCGAGCAGCAGAAACGCGGCGAGGGCCGGAAGGTGGCGAACGGCTCTGCGCATCCGGCTATCCCATCAGGCCCGAGGCTCGGGGTCGCACCACCAGCCGCCACCTGGCTCTGAGTGACGCTCTGAACGCTCCAGCTGACCACCGCCTGCCATGTGGCTGGCGGCTGCTCCGCGCGTCCACCCACTCCCTCTCTCGGCGCTGGTGGTGACGGYCACGGACGAGGCGACGATTGCCCGACGCGCTCGTCGAAGGCGGCGCGGGCGTCGTCCACCTCCTGGATATGGGTGTAGGCCCAGATCCRTAGCTCGGCGATGCGTGAGGACAGGCTCTGGCCGAGCGGGGTCAGGCAGTAGTCGACGTGAGGTGGGATGACCGCGTGGACGGTTCGCTCGACGAGTCCGTCCCGTTCGAGGCCGCGGACGGTCTGGGTGAGCATCTTCTGGCTGATGCCGTCGACGGTTCGGCGCAGTTCCTGGAACCGCAGCGTGCCGCCCTCCAGTGCGTAGAGCACGAGCAGGCTCCACTTGTCGCCGATGCGGTCGACGATCTGCCGGGTCGGGCAGGCGGCGGCGAGGACGTCGTAGCGTCCGTCGGCTGAGGCGGCGGCCGAGGCCATGGGTCTCCTCCCTGGTTTCGGAAAAGTGCCTATAGCACTATTTGTTGCCTACTTTCGGAACGAGCCTAGCCGCGCCAATCTCGGGGGGCCGAACGGAACAGTCCTGAGGAGTTACGCGCTATGTGGGCGTTGGTGTCAGACGGGTACGGCTCGGTCCGCCTCGACGAGGTGGACGACCCCGACCCCGGCCCGTCGGAGATCGTGATCGGGGTGACGGCGTTCTCCGTCAACCGCGGCGAGACGCTCCAGCTCGAAGCGCCGGCCCCGGGCTGGCGACCGGGCAAGGACATCGCCGGTCGCGTCCTCGCCGCCGCCGATGGCTTCGGCCCACCGGCGGGGACGGCGGTGGTGGCGCACGTGCCGTCATCCGGATGGGCCCAGCGGGTGGCGGTGGCCCACACAACGGTGGTCGAGCTGCCCGCGCAGGTCGACGCGACCACGGCGGCGGCGCTGCCCCTGGCCGGGCTCACCGCGCTGCGGTTGCTGCGCAGGGTCGGCCCGCTTCCCGGCATCTCGATCCTGATCACCGGAGCCAGCGGTGGGGTCGGGCACTACGTCACCGAGCTGGCGGTCGCCGCAGGCGCCGAGGTCACCGCGGTGTCCGCCAGCCTCGAGCGCGGCGGGCGGCTGGCCACCCTGGGCGCGAACGTCGTGACCGACGTCGAGCAGGCCCAGGGCCGTTTCGACGTCGTCCTGGACTCCGTCGGTGGGCCAGGCTTCACCGCTGCCCGCCGCAAGGCATACCCGGCCGGGCGGGTGCTCTGGTTCGGGCAGGCCAGCCGCCAGCCGATCAGTGTCGACTTCTTCGACTGGATTGACGGCACCGCCGGTGCGGCGATCGAGCAGTTCCACTACGCCGGGACACCGGAGGCGGACGCCGCCGACCTGCGCACGCTGGTGCGGCTCGTCCACCGGGGCCAGCTGCGCCCCGAGATCGGTGTCGTCGACTCCTGGACCCGCACGGCCCACGTCATCGAGGACCTGCGCGCTCGACGTATTCGCGGAAACGCCATCCTCACCGTCGAGTAGATGCCTGGTCGAGTAGATGCCCGCCGGATCACCTTCAAGGGGAGCGCCATCCATGTCCTGGTTCGTCGACGACGCGGACGTCGCCACGATCGCCGCGGTCTGCCGGTCCCGCGCGATCAGCGCCGGCGTCGACCCGTTCCGCTATGACAACCTCACGGCCGGCCTCGCCTCGCTGCGGGACTGGCTACCCGCCTTCATCGCGATCGCCGAGCAGGACGCCAGGACCGCCGAGGCCGCCGAGCAGGACGCGCGCACCGCGACCGCCCGCCACGCCTGGCGAGCAGCGGCGGCGGCGGCCCACATCGCGAACACCCTGCCCAACCCCGACCTGACCAGGGCCGTCGCCGCGGACCGGCAGGCGGTCGACGCGCTACGCCGCTACGCCGTACTCGGTGGCACGGTGCACGACCTGCGGCCCGGACCAGGCGAGCCGCGGTTCGAGGGCGAACTKCGCCTGCCCGCGGGCGTCGACGACGCCCCGCCGCCGGTAGCCGTCATCGTCCCCGGCCTCGATTCCGGGCGCGCCGAGTTCCTCGACCTCGCCGACGCGCTGCTCGCCCGCGGCCTCGCCGTCGCCGCCATCGACGGACCGGGCCAGGGCACGCTCGCGGACGAGCCACCCCAGCCGGCCTACCAGCAGGTAACCAGCGCCGTGATCGACCGACTGACGGCCCTGGACGTGACCGATCCCGACCGTGTCGTGCTCATCGGTCTCAGCCTCGGTGGCCTCTACGCGATGCGGTCCGCGGCCGCCGACGCCCGCGTCCGCGCGGTCGCGACCGTCAGCGGGCCGTACCCGATGCCGACGTGGGACGCGCTGCCCGCGTTCGCCATCGACACCCTGACCATCCGATGCGGCGGCGCGGACCAGGCGCGGGCGGTCACCGCCGCACTCGCGCATCCAGACCTGCCCGCCGCCATTCACCAACCTCTCCTCGTCGTCGCCGGCGGTGCGGACGAGCTCCCGTCACCGGCCCAGGCACGACACATCGCCACCACCGCGCCCGCCGGAGAACTGCTCCTCGTTCCCGGCGGCGACCACCTGCTCGGCAACACCCGCTGGCAGTGGCTCGACCACACCGCCGACTGGCTCACCGAAAACGCGGCAGCCCACGCCACGAAGAAATAGCCGGAGCATGCCCGGCGTCACATGGGGATCTGGTGAGCCCGGAAGTGATGTCCACTGGGCCGCGGCTAGGCTGAGGACCGGCTCCAAGTCGTCACCGGGGGGCGGCGCCGGCTGGTTATCCAGCCGTGGCGCCGGACCTCGCGCGCCCCCGGTGTCCGGCACACCCGCCCGTGTTTCCCGGGAGTACATCGCAAATGGCGCCCACCTCGCCCAACGATCATGCGTCCGGGGACCTCGAACCAGACCCGCCCCGCGGGCCCGATTCGCCGCCGACACCTGTGCACGACCAGCCGGCGGCCGACGTCCCCGACGAGCCCCACGCCGGGGAGGAGCCTGGCCACTCTCCCCGAGGTGACGATGGCCCCGCCGACCGGCCCGCGACGGACGGCCCCGGCGGCCCGGCGGACGGCCCCGACGGCCCGGCGGCCGACTCGGCCAGCGTGACGCGCCAGCCGGGTGGCTCAGGCGGATGGCGTGGCCTTGGCGCCCGACTCGCCGGACTGCTCGACAGCCGTCCCCGCAAGGTCGGGGCGGCGGTCGCCGCGCTGCTGGTCGTCGTGATCCTGGCCGTGGTGTTCGCCGGTGGAGGTGGGAACGACAACGGCGGCGAGAACGGCGACCTCGTCTCCGCCGACGCCGGCCCGGTGCCCGACGCGTCGGCGCTGCTCCCCGATGCCGACGCCAATCCCGACGCCGACCCAGCGCCTGACGCGTCGGCCCGGCCCGCCGTGACCAGGAGCCCGAAGCCGATCGGCAAGTGGACCCTGATGGTGGGCGACCGGCGGATGGACGACATGACGTTGGCCGCCGGCGTCGAAGTGTCCCTGGCGGCCGGCACGTCCTCGCTGGACGGGGTCGAGCGGGTCCGGTTCTCGCTGGACGGCAAGACCGTGCTCACCGACCGGGACTCGCCGTTCACCGTCCGGCTGGACCAGCTCTCCAACGGCGATCATGTGCTGTCCGCCCGGGTGCGGCTGGACTACGACCCGGCGGCCGCCACCGTCGAGCCCGTTAGCGGCTCCGGCAACCCCAATGTCATCGAGGCGGACTTCAGGGTCGGCGATGGCGACGGCGACGGCGCGACGAGTCCCGGCCAGGCGCCGGCCGTCGCACCGCCGCCGGCCGCGGTGACCTCGGTCCCGCCCGCGCCGAAGCCGCTTCGCACCGTCAAGGTGTCCACCAGCGGCGAGCTGACCTCCGCGTTGGCGGCCGCCAAGCCCGGCGACCTGATCCAGCTCGCCGACGGCGTCTACAAGGGAAACTTCGTCGGCGATCGGCCCGGCACCGCGGCGGCCCCGGTCACGGTGCGCGGCTCGCGTGGCGCCGTCATCGACGGCGGAGACGTGAAGAAGGGCTACGTCTTCCACCTGGACGGCGCCAACTACTGGCGGCTCGAGGGGTTCACCATCCGCAACGGGCAGAAGGGCCTGATGGTCGACCAGACCAACCACGCCGTGATCCATCAGCTGGCTGTCACGCAGATCGGTCACGAGGCGGTTCACCTTCGTAACTTCTCCAGTGACAACCTCGTGGCGGGAGTCACCGTCAACGGTACCGGACGGGACAACGAGGGCTTTGGCGAGGCGATCTACGTCGGCACCGCCGAGTCGAACTGGGAGAAGTTCTCCGGCGGCCGGCCCGACAACTCCGACCGCAACCAGATCATCGGCAACACCCTGAGCGGCTTCACCGCCGAGGGCGTGGACATCAAGGAAGGGACGACGGGAGGCGTCATCGCCGGTAACAGCATCGACGGGTCGGCGATCACCGGTGCCAACTATGCCGACTCGTGGATCGACCTGAAAGGCAATGGCTGGCGGGTCGAGAAGAACTCCGGCGTGAACAGCCCGCTGGATGGGATTCAGACGCACGTCGTGGTCGACGGCTGGGGAACCGGGAACCTTATCACCGGCAACACCCTGGACCTGCGCGGACCCGGTTACGGCGTCAACATTCACAAGCCCGACGACACCGACAACGTCGTCTCCTGTTCCAACGTCGTCAAGAACGCCGCCAGTGGTCCGTACAACGTGGGCTGCTCCTGACGGAGCGAGACGGGACGGAGCGAGACGGCGACAACGGGCGACTGGTCGCCGCCGTCCCGTTCGCCCAGGCTGTCCTCGGCTTCGCGTCGACGCATGTCCTGGTCGACCGCTTCTCCTGGGTATTCCGGAACGATCCAGGAAGGCGCCGCGTTCACTCGGTGTGGACGAAGCAGTGGGCAGCGGGCCCGGCGCGATAACCAACGACGGGTGTCCGGTCGAGTTCTATGCGCTCCTGCCGGCGTTCGGCGAAGCGGAGATCGTGGATGCCGCCATCCCCCGCGGCGCCTCGGTCCTTGAGCTGGGTTGCGGCACCGGCCGGATCCTGAGACCGCTGGCGGCATTGGGCCACTCGGTGACCGGAGTTGACGACTCACCGGACATGCTGGCTCTAAGCTCGGACCTGACGACGGTGTGTTCGCCTATCCAGTCGCTCGAGCTGAACCGCAGGTTCGACGCGGTACTGCTGACCGGCGGCCTCCTCAACGTCGATCCCGCCCTGCGCCAGCGTTTCGTCGCCGCCGTGCGAAGGCATCTCGACAACGATGGCACCGCCGTCTTCCAGTACTACACGCGTGAGCTACTCAGGACATTCGAAAGGGCTGAGCCGGTCTGGGACGATCCCGCCGGCTTCCGGCGCGTCATCCGCGCGGCCAGCTGGAACCCGCCCTGTATGCGCTTCGAGATCGAGTACCAGAGCGGCGACTCGGTCTGGACCCACGCATGGACCAGCTATCAGATCAGTGACGAGGAGCTGGCCGGCGATCTCGCCGCGGCGGACCTGAGGTTCGGCGGCTGGCTCACTGACGACCGGACGTGGTTCGTCGCCCGACCCGTCTGACCTCGCGCCARCAACCGAGCTCGTGGCCCCTTCACGTCCTTAGCGGGCTCTGAGGCCCCAGCCCCGTCCGCGGTCACAGGCGACCAGCAAGCCCATTCGCCGTCTCCCCCCGCGGCCTATCGACCAGCGATTCGCCACTCGGCGGAGAACTCTCGCCGCCGGCACCCGCGAGAAACATCGCGAGGGAGCGCGCGATGGGAGCACCAGTGTAGTACTCGACGAATGAGAAGATGCCTCGAGGATTTATTTCCAGAAAAACCGGGGTTCCGTCGGGCCTGATACGCAGGTCGACCGCACCGTACGCCAGCCCGAGACGGCTCCGCAACCGCTGGAGCTTACCAAGAAGTCCAGCCTCAAGGTTGTGGGCGGTCATTCTTACGGTTTGGTCGAGCCTCCAGTCGAGCCGGCTGCCCCCTTCCTGGCTATGGATTGCGCAGGAGAAGGCAAGGTCGCCGACCAGGGTGACACGAACATCAATCTCGGCCGGAACCAGCTCCTGGAACAGGGTGGCGGTCCGAGGAGATCTCGTCAGCACATCGATATCATCCTCGCCGACCTGGCGAGTCACCACCGATTCCCTTATGAACCTGGTCGAAATGCTGTGCACCGCCTTGGAGACCACCAGGCCGGAGTTCTCGTGCCAGAAGTCCCGCAACGCGGCGGCGTCGGTCGAAACAAGCGTACGCGGCACCACGAGGCCAGCGGCCCGCGCTTCCGCGAGCTGGTGTAGCTTGTGATTGGCGACCATATCAGCGGCCGGATGATTGACCCATCGAGCGGTCGTCGGGAAAAGGCCACCCAGGAGCAGTGCCTCTGCTTCCGCACGGTCGAATCGCTGGAATTTTTTGTCCAGCTCAGGGTTTTCCTCAAAAAATTGCCCCGCGAGACTCCCGTCGGCCTGACGGACAACCGCCGGGCGGCACAGAATGCCACCGATCTCCGCTGGAACGACGGTGCGGTCCCCAAGCCGGAGAACAGATTCACCAGAATCCGGGACGGACAGCTCGATCAACCGACCAGTTCGCAACCAGGTCTCGTCGACAAAGACGACGCCCTGTCCATGAAGGCAGTCAGCAACGGCTTTCAGCTCTGCGTCCCGAGTGCCACCCAGCAATACCACGAGAGGTTTCATCTGCACACTGCCATGCGAAAGATCCGCCCGTCCCCCGTCTGGTACTTCGAGATCCGTTCCTGAACCGCGGCGGTCAGAGCCGGCCGCCTGAGGCAGCCTCGCGTCCGTGCGGGCACCAGCCGGCACAAACAAGCCGGCGCCCACACGCGACCATCGGCTCCGGTACGAGAATTYTTACGGCTCGGCGAACAACAGGGTGCTCACCTTGATCTCCGCCTCGGACAAGCCGACTCCGAGAAGCGCCCGATCGGCGTACTCCTGAGGTGTGATCAGACCAGCCCTGCCATCTGGGTGAGCCTCCGCGGGAAGCTTCACGCTCACTGGTTCGGCGATCGCCATGACGAATGGTACTCCCGTGCTTTTCACCTGATGCCTCCCCGAGCATCTCGGCCTTGCCAGTGATCTGATCGTGACATCCTCCGCGCCGATGTACAAGGGCTGGTAAACATTCTCTCCCTACGAGGCYGAGAGCGTGTCGATCGGACAGCCGGTTACCGCGGCGTGGTGTCACAGGGCAGCGATGTTCTGGAGTCTGCCAGGCACAGGAAGCCGATGGACGGTGCTTCGGAGGGTTGCCCGTTGCCTATCTGGGGGCGATTCTCGCGAGGTGACACCCCGCGTCCGATGGGCCATTGCCAACCGCCTGTGGACCGCGGTATCTGAATGAGGCGCCGCGGGTGCTGACCGAGCTGGAGCGGGCGATGCTGGTCGCCCCCGCGAAGACGTGCGTGGTCCAGGACGGCGCGCTGGTCCTGATCGACCGGGCGCGATGGCCTCGAAGCGCGATCGGCCCTACTATCCGGGAAAACAGGTTGTACACGGTGAACGCGCAGATCGCCGCCGACCCGGCGGGCCGGCAGATCCGAGCCTCACCGTCCGGGCAGAGGCCCGTCAGGGCGTCGTCGCCGCCACCAGTCACGACCCGCGACCGAGTTCGAGGATCGGACAACGATGCTGTCTTTGGAGCAGCGGTCCCGGCGAACACGGGCCGGCCTTTCCTGGACGAACGGTGCCTGCCCATGAGCGGGGGCGAGCCACGCTCGGCGGACGCGGTCGTGGTCGTGCCCGGGATCATGGGCAGTGAACTGGTTGAGGCCGAGTCGGGGCGGGTCTTGTGGGGGTTGCGCGATCCAGGATGGTACGTGTCCGCGTGGACGTCGGGGCGGTCGCTGAAGGACCTGGCAGTGACCGAGGACGAGCGGGCGGGCCGGTATGAGCGGGTGCGGGCGACCCGGCTGCTGACGTTCGCGGCGTTCGCGCCGGTGCTTGGCGGGTTCGAGCCGTATCGGCGGCTGTCGAGGACGATGGTCGCGGACCTTTTTCACCCCGCCGCCGTGCTGGAGTTCGCCTATGACTGGCGGCTTCCCGTGGATCACAACGCCCACCTGCTGGCGAACGCGGCGCAGCGGCATCTCGCGGCCTGGCGCAGACACCCGGCATGCGATGAGACGCTGCGCCGCCGGGCCGTCGATGGGGACGTTCGGCTGGTGCTCGTGGCGCATTCCATGGGTGGGCTGGTAACCCGCAAGGCGTGTGCGGACGCCGGGTTCGCCGGCCTGGTGCGAAAGGTGGTGACGCTCGGGACGCCGTTTTTCGGCGCACCGAAGGCGGTCCTGATGATGGGATCTGGCCGGGGCTTTCCCCTGCCTCGCGCGCGGTTGCGATCGCTGGCCCGGGCGCTGCCCGGGGTCTACGACCTTCTCCCGGGCTATCGATGTGTCCGCGATGGGATCGGGGCGCGACGGCTCACCGTGCCCGACGTCACCTCCATCGGAGGTGACGCCGATCTGGCGGCCGAGGCGTTCTCGCGTCGGGCGACGATCCCGGACCGGCGTCTGCCGGGACATACGCAGGTCGTGGGCGCCTTTCAGCCGACCGTGCAGGCGGTCACGATCGAGGCGGGCCAGGCCACCGGTCACCGTTACACGATCCTTCCACCGGACGGGGGTGCCGGCCGGACGGCGGATCTGGGCGGGGACGGGACGGTCCCCCGGGAGTCGGCCGAGTCGCCGGGGCCTGGCGCGGTGCCGCTCGCGCAGTCGCATGGGGCCCTGGCCGCCAGTGAGGACGCCATGGTGGTGGTACGGGACACGCTGGACGGCCTGCGGAGCGGGCCATGGCAGGGTGCGAGTGAGCTGGGCCTGGACGCACCCGATGTCATCGCGGCGGGGAGGCCGTTCACCGTCGAGATCACTGGTGCCGGGCGGACCGGTAGGGCGTCATGCTCGGTCTTCGACGCGGGTACCGGGCTGCGAGTCGCCACGCCGGTCCCGCGGCCTGGTGGTGAGGCGTTGATGGGCGAGGTGGAGTCGTTGCCGCCGGGACTGTTCTGGATCCAGGCTGACGGTGGCGGCCGGTCGCAGGTGCGGCGGATGGTCATGAGCTTCGACCCGGCGGTGGGTGATCCGGACGGTGGCGGGGAATGACGGGTGAGGAGCACGGCGGATCGGATCCGCCAGCCGGGCCGAGGCCGGCCGGAGCGCCGCGGGTGCAGGTCTTCGACGTGGCGATCGGGCACTACCGCGATCGCGCCGCGTGGGAGGACCTGGACGTGGCGACGGAGGCCGGCCGGGTGATCGACCTCCTCGCCGCGTTCGGCGGGACGGCCGACCCGTGGGCCGCGCCCGCGATGGAACGCGGAGCCGAGGCGGTCGAGCGGCGGCTGCTGGACTGGGCCAGCTCCGCCAGCCTGCCGCGGACCCCCCTGAACAGCGTCCTGTACTGGGCCGGGCATGGCTGGTCGGACGGCTTCGGCGCCTGGCTGGCCCACCGCGACACGCCCTGGCCGCCCGGGGTCTCCGGTGTGACACCCGGGCAGCTCGCGCACGCGATCCGGGCGCGGCAGGCCGCGATTCGGATCCGGACGCAGGACAGCGAGGCCGCCGGGCAGGGGTGGGCACTGGTAGTGATCGACGCCTGCCGGTCGCAGCACTTCGCCCAACTCGTCGCGAAGGAGCTGYTGGATCACGACCCGCCCTCGGGCGCGGTCCTGCTGATGAGCGTGTCCGGCAACGGCGGCACGGTGCTGGGCCGCTTTGGTGGCGCGTTGCGGGCGGCCCTGGACGCGACGTACTCGGCCAGCGAGCGAATACCGCTGGCCGATCTGGGCCATCAGCTGCGCCGTCGCCTCCCGGAGTGTTTCATTTTCCCCTTCGGGAACATCGAAGACGCGGAGCTGGTCCACGTGTTTCCGCCGGCCGCGTCCTGGGTCTCCGCACCGTTGGCCGAGATACGCCATCTTGAAGAGGTCATCGACGACCTCACTCCGGATGAGCGGATCCATTTCCTGACAAAAGCCCTCGCCTTCGAGCACGGAGAGACGTCCTGGTTCTTCGAAGGCCGGGAAGCCGAGCTCACGCGGATCAGCGGTTGGCTACGTCAGGCCGGCTCGGGAATGCTCGTCGTGACCGGCCGGGCCGGGTCGGGAAAGTCGGCGTTGCTCGGCARTGTGCTGATGCGATCACTGCCCGCGCTGCGTGACGCGCTGGCTCGCCGGGGACTGGTCACCRCCGCCGCGCCGGACACCGAAAGCGTTCCAGAGTCGGTGTTCGACGCGATAGTCCACCTCAGCGGGCTGGACCTCGCCCAGGTTACGGCCCGAGTGGCCACGGCGGCCGGGGTCGGTCCGCTGCCCTCACGCACCAGCCCCGGGGCCGGTGTGGCCGGCGATCTTGACTTCCTCGCCGATCGGCTCGCGAGCCGGGCTGGGCCGTTCACCGTCCTGGCCGACGCGCTCGACGAGTCCCTGGATCCGCTGGACATCGCCCGGTCATTGCTGGCCCGCGTCGCCGCGCTCCCCGAGGTCCGTGTCCTCGTCGGCACGCGAGCCTCGACCCGGGAGACGGTCGGCGCGCCGGCCGGTGACGTGGACCTGCTCGACGCGCTCGACGCTCGCGCGACTCAGCCCGGCGAACCTGGTGATGCCGGTCGTGGTGGGCGCCGCTTCGGCCAGGGCGAAGTGATCACCTTGGGCCAGGACCACGAAGCCGTTCGCCACTACGTCACCGGCAGGCTGCGGGCGGCACGTGATCACGGCATGGCCGGTCGCGGCGTCCCTCACATGGGGGAGGTCACCGATGCGGACATCGCCCGCGCGGCGGCTGAGGTGGCGGAGCGAGCGGAAGAATTCCTCTTCGCCCGCCTGGCGGTCTATKAGTTGATCGCCGACCCGCGGCTGCTGATCCCCGGCATGACCCGCTCCCGACATCAGCTGTTGGCGGGAAGGCATCACGACCTGTTCGGCCGTGCCCTGCGCCGCCTGGCCGATCATGACGACCGTTACCCCGACCTCATGCGGGCGCTCGCCCTGGCCCGCGGCCGCGGCGTCCCGGAAGCCGACGGCATCTGGGCGGCCATGGCCGGCGGCCTTGCCCTCGGCCCCGCTCCCCCGGCCGGCTCCGCGTCGGAGGTGGACTCCGATGGCGACGCGGCCTGGGCGGCGGCGATCACCGGACTGCTCGCTCAGGCGGGTGCCTACATCACCGCCGACTCGCCCGCTGCCCGAGCGGAAGCGTCGGAGGCGTCGGAGGCGTCGGAGGCGTCGGAGGCGTCGGAGGCGGGCACGATCTACCGCCTCGCGCACCGCACCTTCGCCGAGTATTTCGAGAACCGGCCTCTGGCCGGGCACGACGGGAGCGACCCACGCGGGCTCGCGGCCCGCGCCCTGCTGGAGCTAGCCGCCAGTCCGCCCTGGCCGAACCATCTCCCGGGCTACCTCGCCGAGCACCTGTCGGGGCACGTCGCCGACGCGGGCCTGTGGGACGACCTGGCCGCCAGGCCCCGGGTGCTCGACCGCCTCGACCCTGGCGMGGTGACCAGTGACGCGATTCGTACCCTGTTCGGCCGCCGTTCCGTCCCACCGCCGGTCGCCGGTGTGCTCGGCGCCCGCGACGCCCTGGTCGGTGTCGGACCGGGCGACCGGCCGGGGCTGCGCCAGCTCGCCACGACCATCCACAGTCGACAGCGGGTCATCGACGAGCCCGCCGTGGGGTGGGGTGTCGCCGCCGCCGACGCGGGCAGTGCCACCATCCATGTCCGGCTGAACGGTCACACCGCTTCGGCGCGCAGGGTATGCGGAGTCAACCTCGCCAACGGCCGAACGGTGCTCGCCTCCGCCGCGGACGACGGCACCATCAGGCTCTGGGATCCATCCACCGCCACCCCCGTGGGCGAGCCCATGACCGGGCACCTCGGCACCGTCGAGAGCATCTGCGCATTGGTCACGGCCGCCGGGCAGACGCTGCTGGCCAGCGCTGGGAGTGACGGGACGGTCCGGTTGTGGGACCCGGGCACCGGTCAGCCGGTGGGCGCGCCGATGACCGGTCACACGGGCTCGGCCTACGGTGTCTGCGTGGTGCCGGGCGAGTCCCCGCTGCTGGCCAGCGCCGGGGACGACGGCACCGTCCGGCTGTGGGACCCGGCCACGGGCCAGGCGGCGGGCGCGCCGCTAGCCGGTCACACCAGCGCCGTCCTGGGTGTGTGCGCGGTGCCGGGCGAGTCCCCGCTGCTGGCCAGCGCCGGAACCGACGGCACCATCCGGCTGTGGGACCCGGCCACCGGCCGGCCGGTCGGTTCGCCCATGGCCAGTCATGGGGGCTCCGTCGTGGATGTGTGCGCGGTGCCGGGCGAGTCCCCGCTGCTGGCCAGCACCTCGACCGACGGCACCATCCGGCTGTGGGACCCGGCCACGGGCCGGCCGGTCGGTTCGCCCATGGCCGGTCACACCGGCACCGTCCACGTGGTGTGCGCCGTGCCGGGCGAGTCCTTGCTGCTGGCCAGCGCCGGGGACGACGGCACCGTCCGGCTGTGGGACCCGGCCACGGGCCAGGCGGCGGGCGCGCCGCTGACCGGTCACGACGGTGCCGTCATGCATGTGTGCGCCATGCCTGGGGGCATGCCGCTGCTGGCCAGCGCCGGGGCGGACGGAACGGTCCGGCTGTGGGATCTGGCCACCGACCAGCCGTCCAGCCCGCGGCTGGCGGATCGCGCTCCCCCCGTCCTCGGGGTGTGTGTGCTGCCTGGGGACCCGCCGCTGCTGGCCAGCGCCGGGATCGACGGCACGATCCAGGTATGGGACCCCGCGACCGGCCTGCCGGTCGGGCCGCCGCTCACCGGTCACGTGGGCTCCGCCTACGGTGTCTGCGCGATACCCAGCGAGCCGCCACTGCTGGCCAGCGCTGGATCTGACCGMACGGTTCGGGTGTGGGACCCCGCGACCGGCCTGCCGGTCGGGCCGCCGCTCACCGGTCACACGGGCTCCACCTACGGTGTCTGCGCGATACCCAGCGAGCCGCCACTGCTGGCCAGCGCCTCGACCGACGGCACCATCCGGCTGTGGGACCCGGCCACCGGCCCGCGGACCACCCCGCCCCTGACCGGTCACACGTGGGCCGTCCTGGCGGTATGCGCGGTACCGGGCGACCCGCCGCTGCTGGCCAGCGCCGGGATCGACGGCACGATCCGGTTGTGGGACCCGGCCGCCGGCCTGCGGACCGGCGCGCCCCTGACCGGTCACGCGGGCGCCGTCCTGGCGGTATGCGCGGTACCGGGCGACCCGCCGCTGCTGGCCAGCGCCGGGAACGATGGGACCGTCCGGCTGTGGGAACCGGCCACCGGCCTGCGGACCGCCCCGCCCCTGACCGGTCACGCGGGCGCCGTCATGGGGGTGAGCGTCGTGCCCGGGGACCCGCCGCTGCTGGCCAGCGCCGGGAACGATGGGACCGTCCGGCTGTGGAACCCGGCCACCGGCCGCGCGGTAGGCCCACCTCTTGTCGGCCACACCGGCCCGGTCCAGGGTGTGTGCGGTGTGCCGGGCCCATCGCCGACGCTCGCCAGCGTCGGGCGTGACGGGACTGTGCGCCTGTGGGACGCGGTCACCGGGCGAGCTGTGGGGCGGCCACTGGTGCGGACACCGCGGGCGGCCGTCGGCCTGGCGTCCCGCACCGACGCGGTCTCGAGTGCCGTCATCGTGAACGGTGACGGCACGGTGCGAGGTTGGTCATCCGCCACCGCGGCCAGCCTCCCGGTGGCCGCTCCACCCGGGGTGTCGGCGATCGCGCCGTTGGGCACCACAGATCGCTTCAGTCTGCTCACCGGTGACACCGGTGGCCAGGTCCACCACTGCGACCCGGCCGCCGGCTGGGTCGGGCCGCCGCTGCGGGTGAGCCGCCGGGCCGTGCTGGCCCTGTGTCCGATCGCCGAGACGCCCCTGGTCACGCGCGTGGCCGTCGCGGACGGGTCCGGAGCCGTCACCATCATCACGATCAGCGACGACTCGCGCGTCACCCTCGGGCCTGTTCTGAACCGCTACCCGCGACCGGTCCGGGCCTTGTGCACCGTGGCCCGCCCTGACGGTGGGGCGCTCCTCGCGGTCGCCTCCGGTGCCACCATCAGCGTCTGGGACGTGACCCCCCTCGCGGTCGATCCATCCGCTGACGCATCGGGCAACAGCGTGCACGGCGCCCGCGAGACCGGCGCGCTGGTCGGCCACGATGACGTCATCTGGTCGATGGCAGCCGTGCCTGCCCGGCCAGGATCACCAGCCCATGTCGCCTCGGCCAGCGCCGATGGGACGGTCCGCCTCTGGGACCCGGTGTCCGGCCGACAGGTGGCTGATCCCTTGATCGGGCATGAGGGGCAGGTCATGACCGTCATCACCGCGGCCAGGCCCGACGGCCGCGTCATCCTGGTCTCCGGGGACGTCAACGGCACAGTTCGGCTGTGGAACGCCACGACCGGTACGTCGGGCGCGATCGTTCCGCTCGGCGTTCCGGTTCATGCTCTGCTCCAGCAGCGGCCTGACCCTCGGTCGCTGGAGCGCACCGGCGGTGGTGCGACCATCCTGGTGGGAGTTGGCACAGGCGTGCTCGCGCTGGACCTGCACCACGATCTGTTCGAACCGATTGGTGGAACCGGCTCCGGAGTCGACAGTGGTCAGCTGGCGGACGTTGCCGATATGGCGCCGCGCGAGGTACGCGCCAGGCACCGATCCCGCTGAGGGGTGAGGGGTGCACGACAACCTGTACTCGACCGTCGCGCAGGTGCTGCCGGTCCTTCTCCTCGCGATGATGTGGGACTCGACCTACCTGATCCGCCTGCGGCACCAGCACCGCCCGTCGCGCCGGCACGACCCGGTCGATGGCTTTCGCTGGACCAAGCCCCGGGTGCGGGTCTACGTCCTGACCATCACCTGCGTGGTGATGGCCGACCTGCTGCTCAGCATCGCCGTTCTCGCCGGCATCGTCCCGGACGTCCTGGGAGTGCGGATCGCGTCTGTCGCGGGCGTGGTGGTCGGACTCGGCAGCCTCCTGGTCCGCGTCTGGTTCGACGTCCTGGAGGCGACCGGTACGACGCCACCAGCCCCGCCAGCGGGGCCACCCGGTCCCTGAATCTCCGGCTCGCCCGACCGGATCCCGCTACCGCCGGAATGTGGTCCGAATGCGGTCCATTCAGCGGGCTCCACCAAGGGCGAGAGCCACAAGACAAAGATCAAAAAATAAAGATCAAAAAGAAAGACAAGGAGTTCCCACTCCCTGCCACTCTTAACGTATAGCAGACCGGGGGGCTTGCCGCAAGACCCGGATCGTGCCGCAGAATCACCGGCCGGACCAGGAACGGACGAGGACATGGGGGCACGACGTGCGGGTGTTGTTGTCGACCTATGCGGGACGCGGTGACGTCGCGATGAGCGAGCAGTACGTGTTGGGCCTTCAGGAGGTTGACGAGACGCAGGTCGCGGTCGTTGGTGGCAAGGGCGCCCACCTGGGGGCGCTGTCGCGGATCGACGGCATCCGCGTGCCGGCTGGCTTTTGCGTGACGACGGCCGCCTTCCGGCGGATCATGGCGGAAGCGCCCTCGATCGACGACCGACTCGAGCAGTTGTCGTGCCTGAACCCGGACGATCAGGAAGCGATCCGCACGCTCAGCGCGGAGATCCGCCGGACCGTCGAAGGGATCGCCATCCCGGGCGATCTCGCGGCGGCGATCACCCGCGCGCTCGCCCAGCTCGGCGAGCAGGCCGCGTACGCCGTCCGATCCAGCGCGACGGCGGAGGACCTGCCGACGGCATCCTTCGCCGGCCAGCAGGACACGTACCTGAACGTCGTGGGGCCGGCGGCGATCCTCCGGCACGTCAGCCGGTGCTGGGCCTCGCTGTTCACCGGGCGGGCCGTTACCTACCGCCAGCGCAACGGCATCGACCACCGCGCGGTCCGCATGGCCGTGGTCGTGCAGCGGATGTTCTTCCCGCACGCGGCCGGCGTCCTGTTCACCGCCGACCCCGTCACGTCCAACCGGAAGGTCTCCTCCGTGGAGGCCAGCTTCGGCCTCGGCGAGGCTCTGGTCTCCGGCCTGGTGAACCCGGACGTCTACAAGGTGCGCGACGACGAGATCGTCGCCAGGGCGGTCGGCGCCAAGCAGCTCGCCATCCACGCCTCGCCGGCGGGCGGGACCCGGGAACAGGYGATCGACCCGGAGCTGCGGGAGCGGCCGGCGCTGACGGACGCGCAGGTCATGCGGCTCGCGCGKCTCGGCCGGCGGATCGAGGCGCACTTCGGCCGCCCTCAGGACATCGAGTGGTGCCTGGTCGACGACGGCTTCCACATCGTCCAGAGCCGGCCGATCACCACCCTGTTCCCCATCCCCGAGACCGGCGACCAGGAGAACCACATCTATGTCTCCGTCGGCTATCAGCAGATGATGACCGACGCCATGAAGCCCCTGGGGCTCTCCTTCTGGCAGATGACGACCCCCGCGCCCATGGCCGAGGCCGGCGGCCGCCTGTTCGTCGACATCACCCAGCGGCTGGCCTCGCCGGCGAGCCGCGCCGTCCTCCTGGAGCTCATGGGGAAATCCGATCCGCTGACCGGGGACGCGCTGCGGACCGTCCTCGACCGCGACGGCTTCATCCGGCCGCTGCCTGACGAGGGTCCCCCCGGGCCACTGTTCGGTGGCGCGTCAGCGCCGATCGAGACCGATCCGGCCATCGTCACCGAGCTGATCGGGCACAGCGAGGCGTCCATCGCCGCGTCGGAACGCGACATCCGGACGAAGTCGGGAGTGGCGCTGCTCGACTTCATCCGGGCGGACATCCAGGAGCTGCGGCGGATCTTGTTCGATCCGCGCAGCCATCAGGTGTTCATGTCGGCGATGGAGGCCACGTGGTGGCTCAACGAGCGGCTGGAGGCATGGCTGGGCGAGAAGAACGCGGCGGACACGCTCACGCGGTCCGTGCCCCACAACATCACGTCGGAGATGGGGCTGGCGCTGCTCGACGTCGCCGACGTGATCCGTCCGCATCCGGACGTGGTGGCGTTTCTACGGCATGTCGAGGACGAGGGCTTTCTGGACGAGCTGCCCAGGCTCGCGGGCGGGCGGGAAGCGCGAGACGCGATAGGGGCCTGGCTCGACAGGTATGGCATGCGCTGCGTCGGCGAGATCGACATCACGCGGCCGCGTTGGAGTGAACGCCCCTCCACGCTCGTGCCCCTGATCCTCGGCAACATCAGGAACTTCGAGCCGGGAGCCGGCGAGCGGCGCTTCGAGCAGGGGCGGCAGGAGGCGTCGAAGAAGGAGCAGGAGCTACTGGAGCGCCTGCGCGCCCTGCCGGACGGGGAGGGCAGGGCCGACGAGACGAAGCGAATGATCGACCTGGTCCGGACCTTCATCGGGTACCGGGAGTATCCGAAGTACGGCATGGTCAGCCGCTACTTCGTGTACAAGCGGGCCCTGTTGGACGAAGCCGAGCGCCTAGTGCAGGCCCACGTGCTTCTTGAGAAGGAGGACATCTTCTATCTCACGTTCCAGGAACTTCACGACGTCGTGCGCACGAACCGCGTGGATGACCAGCTCATCGGCCGGCGCAAGG
Organism: Pseudofrankia asymbiotica; assembly: GCF_001983105.1. Lineage (GTDB taxonomy): Bacteria > Actinomycetota > Actinomycetes > Frankiales > Frankiaceae > Pseudofrankia > Pseudofrankia asymbiotica. Next base: position 77,968 of record NZ_MOMC01000060.1, read on the forward strand.
ACGCCTTCAGGTCGTATCAGACGCTCACGCCGCCCCGGGTGCTCACGTCGGACGGCGAGGCCGTCGCCGGGGCGTACCGACGCGACGGCGCGCCGGCCGGCGCGCTGATCGGCCTACCGGTCTCCGCCGGGACCGTCGAAGGGCGGGCCCGCGTCATCCTGGACATGGCGCGGGCCGATCTCGAACCGGGCGACATCCTCGTCACCGCCCACACGGACCCCAGCTGGACGCCCCTCTTCGTCGCCGTCGCGGGCCTGGTGACGGAGGTCGGAGGACTGATGACGCACGGCGCGGTGATCGCACGGGAGTACGGGCTGCCGGCCGTCGTCGGTGTGTTGGACGCGACCCGGCTGATCCTCGACGGGCAGCGGATCCGCGTGCACGGAACCGACGGGTACGTCGAGATCCTGCCCTGACCGATCACTCCCCCGACCGGTCGCGACCGGTCTGGTCAGCGGCCGCGACGTGCGCTGAACGCCGCGGCGCTGTGGGTCGGGCGCGATCCGGACCCCTGGGCGGGCGACCCGCCAGCCTGGCGATCGGGTGAGCCGGCACGCGTCGTGGCCGTGGTCGACCGGGAGGCCGTAGCCGACCGGGAGGCCGTGGCCGTGGCCGTGGCCGACCGAGACCCGGTGGCCGCGGCCGGTCGAGCCGCTGTGGCCCGCCCGGCGCCTCGGCTCTGGTTGCCGGCCTGTCGGCGTCCGCGTCGTCTGCCCGCTCGGGGTGTCGACTCGGTTCCCCGGTCTTCGCCAGCCGGCTGGCGCTGGGCCGGGATGGCTCTGGTCTGCGCCTGGACCGCGGTCACGGGGCTGGTCAGCGACCGGGTGCCGGGGGCGAGCGCGGCGAGCAGCGGGTGATCGGCGGATGCCACCCGGGTGGTCGTCGGCTTGATGCCGGCGGCGCGGGCCAGTTGCGTGACCTCGCGCAGCTGCTCCGTGGTCGCCAGCGTGACGACGGTGCCGCTGTTGCCGGCGCGCGCGGTGCGCCCGGAACGGTGCAGGTAGGCCTTGTGGTCGGCCGGCGGATCGGCGTGGATCACGAGGGCCACGTTGTCGACATGGATGCCGCGGGCCGCGATGTCCGTGGCGACCAGCGCCGTGGCCCGGTCGGTCTGGAAGTCGTCGAGGTTGCGGGTACGGGCGTTCTGGCTCAGGTTGCCGTGCAGTTCGACCGTGGGCACGCCGGCGCGGTTGAGCTGGCGGGCCAGCGCCTTGGCGCCGTGCTTGGTGCGGGTGAACACGACCGTGCGGCCCGGGGCGCTGGACAGGTCGACGAGCACGGGAAGGCGGCTGTCCCGCTCGACGTGCAGGACGTGGTGCGTCATGGTGCCCACCGGGGACTGGGCCGAGTCGGCCTCGTGTACCGCGGGTTTGCTGAGGTACTGGCGCACCAGGGTGTCGATGGCCTTGTCCAGGGTGGCCGAGAACAGCATGCGCTGCCCGCCGGCCGGGGTCTGACCGATCAGCCGACGTACCGCGGGAAGGAACCCCAGGTCAGCCATGTGGTCGGCCTCGTCCAGCACGGTGATCTTCACGTGGGCCAGCGAGCAGTGCCCCTGATCGAGGAGATCCTCGAGGCGGCCGGGGCAGGCCACGACGATGTCGACGCCGCGCCGGATGGCGGCCACCTGCGGGTTCTGACCGACGCCGCCGAACACGGTGCACGAGGTGAGGCCGGCCGCGGCGGCCAGCGGTCGCAGCGCCGTGTCGATCTGCGCCGCGAGCTCGCGGGTGGGTGCCAGAACCAGCGCGCGCGGAGCCCCGGCCCGAGCCCGGGGCCCGCCGGACAGTCGCGCGACCACGGGTATGAGGAACGCCAGCGTCTTGCCGGACCCCGTGCGGCCGCGGCCCAGGACGTCACGCCCGGCGAGCGCGTCCGGCAGTGTCGCCCGCTGGATGGGGGTGGGGGTCTCGATGGCGAGACCGGCGAGAACGTCGGCCAGCCGCGCGGGCACGCCGAGATCGGTAAACGAAGACAAAGAAAATCACTATCTGTGTGGATGTCCCGCCGACAACCAGGGACCCGAGGGTCTCGACCGGTTACGCGCGGAGCGGAGGCCCGATGCCAGGAAGCGGATGCTGAGAAACCGCTGCCTGGACTCGGGTGCTGCGACGCACGGACAACTCGCGGCAGGAGCTCGACGAGCTGATGGGGCAAGCATAGCTGGTCCACGCGCGGCACCCGCGCTGACCAGCGTGTGAGTCGGCACGCTCCCAGGCGGATCGGGCGGGTCTAGCCGTCGGCGGCGACGGCGCGGACGAAGTTCTCGGCGAGGATCACGCAGGCCCGGTCGAGTTCCGGGGCCTCGAGGCGCGGTGTCCGCGCCGCGAACGGGCGGAGCAGGACATGGACGACGAGCGGCGCGATCATCTGCTGTAGCAGCAGGACGCTGGGGATGTCGCGGATCCTGCCAGCGTGGATCTGGATGACCAGCCAGTCGCGGACCCTGAACAGGGGTGAGAGCGGAAGAATCCCTGTGATCATCTCGGCGGCCGCGGGATCGTGGGGGTGGGTCAGGATCGCGGCGAGGACCGCCGGCATGATCGCCGGTTCGCGGGTCAGCCCTCGGGCGAGCTGGCGATAGATCTCGGTCACGGCGGCGGTCAGGTCGGGGCCGAGGCTGGCGTCGTCGAGATCCAGGGTCGGACGATAGCGCTTGAAGATCGCCTGAAGCAGGCCGAGCCTGCCGCCGAACACGGCGTACAGGCTGTAGACGGAGCAGTCCGCGGCCGACGCGACGGCCTCGAGGGTCAACGCACCCAGTCCCTGCTCGGCRACGAGGCGGCCGCCCGCCTCAATGGCCCGCTGACGCACCGGTGGCTGACCGCCCGGATCGACCCCGGCCGCCCGTACCGCGTCGTCCAGCGGACCGCGCGTGCCGCCCAGCCGGCGCAGCAGCGTGGTCCGGGAGATCCCCGCTCTCCGCGCGATCTCGACGACTGAGACCTCGGCCACATCCTTGCCGAGATCGGCAGAAGCCTGGATCGCCACGTCCACGAGGTCCGCCGGGATCCGGGTGGCCTCCGCCGCCTGCCCTCCACTCACCCTTCCAGCATACCGCCGTGGACTCAGGAACCTAGCTACACGTAACCTGCACCCGAGTACCAGCCAACACGCCACCCCTGTCGAGAGGAACCATCCGCATGACGACTCCAGCGCTCTCCACGCAGCGCAGCCGGATGGCCATGCTCGGCGCCCTGGTCCTCGGCCTGACCGTCGTCGTCATGGCGATGCTGGCCGCCTTCTCCCTCCCCGCCGTCCACGGCGAGCCCCGGCACGTGCCCCTGGGTGTCACCGGACCCCAGCGGGCCCTCGACGTGACCCGCGCCGGCCTCGCCGGCGACGCATGGGACGTCGAGGTCTACGGCGACCGGGCCGCGCTCGCCGCGGCCGTCAAGGGCCATGAGATCTCCGGCGGCTTCGCCCTGGGGCCCGACGGGATCGACGTGTACACGGCCAGCGCCGGTGGAACCCCGGTCGCCACCGCCATCTCCGCCGCGGGCAGCGCCCTCGCCGAGAGGCAGCGGACGACAGCCGACGTCCACGACCTCGTCGCCTTCCCCTCGGACGACCCTCGGGGCGCCGGCTTCGGCGCGGTGACACTGCCGATGATGTTCGCCGGGATCCTTCCCGCCGTCATGCTCATCCGGCTGTTCCCAGGGTCGGCCAACCTGCGCCTGCGCATCGCGGGCGCGTTCGGCTTCGCCCTGGCCGCGGGAGCCGCCCTCACCGCCTTCCTCCAGTACGGCGCCGGCTCACTGGCCGGCGACTACTGGAGATCCGCGGCCGGACTGGCCCTGGGCATGGCGGCGGTGTCGATCACCGCTCTGGGCCTCGACACACTGCTGGGCTACGCGGGCGTCATGATCATGATGGCTCTGACGATATTCCTCGGCAACCCGCTCTCCGGCCTGTCGACCGGACCGCACTGGCTCCCCGACGGATGGTCGACCCTGGGACAGCTCCTTCCCCTGGGCGCCTCCGGCAGCCTCCTGCGCGCCACCGCCTTCTTCGACGGCGCGGGAGCGGCATTCCCCGTTCTCGTCCTCGCCGGATGGATCGTGTTCGGACTGACCCTCGTCCTCATCGCCGCGCACCGCCCGTCGCGGCAGGCCCGCCGCGACGCGGGCGAGATCGAGAACATCCGGGACGCCAACCCCGGCGACACGTGGCCGACCGAGGTCCAGCGGGCCCCGGTCTAGTACGGCAGCAACAGTGATCGCTCTGTGGTCTCTACCCAATCGGTCGGCGTGGTGCGATGCGCGACGCGGCCGCTGCGTGTTCTCCGTACTTTGTGAAGAGAATCGAAGAATTCGCAGCGACCGCTTCCGTGAGCATAGCGACGGTGGACGTCGGGGTGTGGGAGGTCGCGTTGGACGAGTTGCTGGCCCGTGTCGCTGCCAGCCTTGGTGGCGAACAACCGCGCAGGCAGGCCGAGGCGTACGCGCGTGGTCTTCTGTCGTCGAAGGAACGGAAGAACGGGTGGACGCTCGCCGAGTACATCCACGACGCCGGTCCACAGAAGACGCAGCGTCTTCTCAACGAGTACTCGTGGAATGAGAACGGGGTTAGGGACGTGATCCGGTCCTACGCTCTCGAGCAC
>NZ_MOMC01000061.1 GCF_001983105.1 Pseudofrankia asymbiotica
TTATCGAGACCCCGCGTCTTGCGTTTCAGCACCTCCGGACCGTCACAGCCCGTGATGGCTACGAAGAGTAGCCAATGGTTGCTGGGAAAGGCTCAGTCAGGCTCCGTCCGGTCAGGGACCGACGCCGCCCCCACCCAGGCCGCCCCGGATCGGCGTGCCGGCCCGCTGGGCGCAGTCCCAGCGCACCTCGACAGGCGTTCCCGAGGTCGCGCGGCGTCGGAGCGGGCCGAGGGCGGCGGTGCATACGACCCGCGCCGCCGAGCAGACCTCGCCGTCACCGGGACGGCGGGGCGCTGACTGTTGAGATGATTTTCGTGCTGCCGCTGCTGTTCACCGTCGTGCTCCTGCTCGCGCAGGTCACGGTCTGGGCGCACGCCCGCCACATCGCGCAGGCCACCGCCAGCCGTGCGCTGGTCGCCGCCCGCGCCGACGGCGGCAGCGTCGCCGCCGGCGAGCAACAGGCGCAGTCGACTCTCGACCAGCTTGGCCGGTCCAGCCTCACCAGCCCCGAGGTCACCGTCACCCGCGACGCCCAGACAGCGGCCGTCCACGTCCACGGCACCGCCGCCAGCGTGATCCCTGGACTTCGGTTTGGGATCGACGCCGATGCGGCCGAGCCCGTCGAGCAGCGCCGCGCGGAGGTTCCATGACCCGCGAACCCAGATGCGCTCGCCGTGGTCCCGACCGCGGATCGGCGACCGCCGAACTCGTGCTGATCCTGCCGGCGTTGCTGCTCATGCTGCTGTTCCTCGTGCTGTGCTACCGGATCTCTGACGCGAGGCTGCGGATGGCCGACGTTGCCCACCAGGCCGCCCGCGCCGCGTCGATCGCCCGCACCCCCACCCAGGCGGTCACCGACGCCCGCGCCACCGCGCAGACCGCGCTGGCCAGCGCCGGGGTGACCTGCCAGGACCTGACCGTCGACACCGACACGGCCGGGCTGACGCCGGGCGCGCTGGTGCGGGTGACCCTGACCTGCACGACCCGGCTGGACGATCTTGCAATGTTGGGAACCCCGGGCAGCGCGACCCTGCACGCCACCTCCACCTCACCCGTCGACATCTACGGCGACCAGYTGGGACAGGCGCCGTGAACCGCCGACAGTCCGGTCGTCGTGGACGGGACGAGGGGGYGGTGACCGCATTCGTGACGGTGCTGTTCGCCGCGTTCGTCATGTTCGGCGGGCTGATCGTGGACGCCGGCGGGGCGCTGGCCGACAAGATCAGCGCGATGGGCGTCGCGCAGGAAGCCGCCCGCGCCGGCGCCCAGCAACTCGACCTGACCGCGCTACGTCAGGGCGGCACAGTCCGGCTGCTGCCCGATCAGGCGGTCGCCGCCGCCCGCGCCTACCTCGCCCAGGCCGGCGCCACCGGCACCGTGACCATCATCGACAACACGGTCACCGTCACCGTCACCGCCGTACACGACAACCTGCTGCTAGGCGTCGTCGGCCTCGACACGCTCACGGTCACCGCCACCGGCAGCGCCCACCCCGCCCCACCACCCGGAGCCGTCCCGTGAGCCCCCCGCCCGCACGCCGCCGGCCCCGCCGCGCCCGGCGTCGCAGCACCGCGGTTCTGCTGCTGGTCGGTCGGCTGCTGCGCGCGGCGGTCGCCCTGGCCGCTCTGGTCGCCCTGGTCGGCGGCCTGCCCTGGGCGCTGGGGCACTTCGTCGGCTGGCCCCTACCCCACCAGGTGCCGTCCTGGGCGGAGGTCTCGACGCGGCTGACCGGGCCGATGGACGACACCCTGCTCCTGGACGTCCTCGCGGTGCTGCTGTGGCCGCTGTGGTTCGCCTTCGCGGTCTCGGTCGTCCTGGCCGTGCCCGATGTGCTGCGGGAGACGCGCTGGCCCGGCCACGGCGCCGCAGTGCCGGTCGGCGGGATGCGCGGGTTCGCCACGTTCCTGCTCGGCGCGGTCCTCCTCACCGCCGCCCAGTCCCGCGGCCCGCTCACCCCTGCCAGCGGTCCTGCCGCCGCCACAGCGGCTGCCACCGCGCCCGCCAGCCCGAGCTTCGTCACCGTCGCCGCAGCCACCCCGACCGGCGCGGCGCTTCCGACAGCGGCGCCGGGCACCGTGGTGGTGGCGCTGCCGGCCAACGGCGTCTACGACAGCCTGTGGCGGATCGCGGACCGCTGCCTGGGCGACGGCGCCCGCTGGCCGGAGATCTGGACGCTCAACCACGGCGTCGCCCAGGCCGACGGGCGCGCGTTGACCCAGCCCAACCTGATCCGTCCCGGCTGGGTCCTGACTCTGCCCACCCCGCCGGAGACCGTCACACCTCCTGACGGCCAGACGCCTTCCCTTCCGACCACACCCCCGACCGGCCAAACGCCCTCCAGCCCCGCGCCGTCGACCCCACCGGTGACCGTCARCCCACCCGCGACCAGCCCGCCGACTACCCCGACCCCAGAGGCCAGCACGTCCACTGCGGGCGGCGCCGCGCCGCCGAGGACCGCCAGCCCGTCCACCGGCCCGGCCTCGCCCACCCCCACGACCGTGGCTCCGACCGCGCCGTCCGCGCACCCATCCGCCCCGGCCCCGCCCCGGGCGCCAGGGGTGACGTTCCCGTCCGGCGGCTACCTCGGCTTGGGAGCAGTCGCGCTGCTGGTCGTCGCGCTGTTCTCCGTGCGACTGTGGCGCCGCCGCCACTACATCCCTGGCAGCGGCCGACGTGACGACCTGGACGAGCCGCCGGTCATCCACCAGCTCGCCGTCGCCTACAACACGGCCACCGCCGAACGCGACGCCGACGGCGAGCTGGTCGTCGTACGCCCGCCCGGCGACCCGCACATCACCGGCCGCCGCCACGCGGCAGCCACCGCCACCGCGCACGCCGCCCCACCTGGCACGCGGGTCGTGGGAACGACCGGCGACGGCCAGCCACTTGCGCTGGACCTCGCCGCCACCCGCGGCCTCGGCCTGATCGGACCCGGCGCGGACGCCGCGATCCGCGCCCTGCTCGTCGCGCTGCTCGCCGACCGCCACCAGCCCGACGCCACCCCCGTCGAGATCCTCATCCCGGCCGCCGACGTGCGCCGGATGCTCGGCGAGGACACCACCGCCGCGCCGCCGCAGCGGCTGCACGTCGTCGCCGGCCTGACCACGCTGCTGGACCGCTTGGAAGCCGACGTCGTCACCCGGGCACGACGGGCCGCGGCCGGCGAGGACCCGAGCCGGTCGACCCTGGTCGTCATCGCCGCCCCCGACCAGACCTCGGATCGCCGCCTCCAAGCCGTCCTCGACAACGGCTCCCCGCTCGGCGTCGTCGGCATCCTCTACGGGCAGTGGCGGCCGGGAGCGACCGCCCGGGTGCGACCCGACGGGGTCGTCGGCGCGGCCAGCCCCGACATCGCCGCCACCCTGACCGGCAGCCGCCTGTTCACCCTGCCCGAGAACGACACCGGCCAGCTGCTCGACCTGCTCGCCGACGCCGACGCGCCGGCCGCCAACCAGGAGGCGTACCGGCGGGCAAACCCTACCCAGGGGCCCCCGCCCCCACCGCCCGCCTCCGCGCCGCTCCCCAGTAACGGCCCGCCCGCCCCGGCCGACGTCGACGGCCCCAGCGAGCCGGAGCAGCGGCTGGAGCCGGACGAGCCACCACCTGGTGATGGTGGCGGTGACGCCGTGGCCAACTCTGACGAAGCACCGCCGCCTTCGCCGGCGCCCGCCGCAGCTGTGCCCGCGACGTCGCCACGCCGCCCGGAGGTGACCACGCCGCTGCGCCTCACCCTGTTCGGCAGGTGGCAGCTGTCCTACCAGCCCACGCCGGACAGCGACACCCAGCCCGTCGAGGGCATCGGGATCAAGGGCCGTGAGCTCGTGGCCTACCTCGCCGCTCATGGCGGCTGGGTACAGCGCGACACCCTCATCGAAGCGGTCTGGCCCGACGACGGCGAACCCCGCCACCGGATCGACAACCGCTTCTACGCTGCGCTCAGCCCGCTGCGCCGCGCCCTGCGTAGCGCCACCGGCGGGGCGATCGACGACGTGTTCGAGCAGGACGACGGCCGCTGGCGGCTACGCGCCGACCTGCTCACCGTCGACCTCTGGCAGGTCCAGGACGCGCTCACCGCGCGCCGGCGGGCCACGACGACCGCGCAGGAGATCGCCGCGATCCTGCCGCTGACCGGCCTCTACACCGGCCACCTCGCCAAGGACCTCACCGGCACCTGGGCCGAGGCCCACCGGGAGCATCTGCGCCGGCAGGTCACCGACGCACTGACCAGCATCATCGCCGCCGTCGGCGAGGACACCCCCCAGCGCCTCGACCTGCTCGACACGCTGCGGCGCCTCGACCCCGCCAACGAGCAGCTCTACTGCCAGATCGCGCGCACCCAGGCCCGCCTCGGCCAGCACGACGCCATCGCGGTCACCTACGGGCAGCTGGTCGAGGCGCTGGCTGACCTCGACCAGCAGCCCACCGCGGACACCGACCGGCTCTTCCAGGCGCTGATGCGTCACGGCCCGCCGGACAGCCGCTCAGCGTGACCTCGACCGGCGGCCCTTCGTGCCGTTCTGCCTCTGCCGGCGACGCTCCGCCCAGATMCGCCGGTCCAGCTCCAGCAAATCCTCATGCGCGGCGGCCCACTCCGCCAGCGGCAGCACCAGCCCGGCCAGCTCCATCGCCGGCGGCGTCAACCGGTACACCGTGGTGAAGGGCCACTGCTGGCCTCGCTCGCTCTCGACCAGTCCGCGCTCCTTCATCCAGCGCAATGCCCGGTGCAACACCGGACCCCGCAACACCGGCGGCGGCCACTGCCCCCGCACCACCTCATAGGACCGGAGCATCCCCAGCAGGGCTGTGTACGACAACGGCTCGCGGTACAAGGCGACCAGCACATCCGGCAGCCACTCAGGCGCCAACGTGAGCCGCAGATCATGCAGCAGGATGCGTCGATCAGAATCAGACAGCTTCTCATCAAGCGTCACACAAACCCCCACGGAAAGATCCACAGACCCGGTCCCGGGTCCGTGCTGACCGTTCCGCCGCGCAGCGCGGCCCCCTCCAGGCCGCGGATGTCCCCGCATCCTTGCGTGACGGGCACTTCACCCAAGGCTGCACCATCTGCGTAAACGTGACAATCCGATTCAGAGCCGTCACGAGTGACCGGCCGCCATTCCGGCCGGATCGCCACAAGGGCCGATCGCGCGGCCACGCCCCTGCTAGCTGCGAAGATGGCGTCACTCCTGGTGGTAGACCTATTCCGGAGCGCCCGCTGTCCTGCGCGGCCATGACACACGTCACGTCAGCCCGCCCCGCGACGCGGCCAGCCCGGACCGCCCACCACGACGTCTCCCGCCCAGCGCGCCTACCGTCGAAGACGTGTACGCGACGCAGGTGAGCTGGCGCATCTGGGCGCCGCGGCCGGCGGTCTACCGAGCGCTGCTCGACCCCGCCACGATCGCCCGCTGGCGGGCCCCGACCGGGACGCGCGCCCAGATCCACACCTTCGAGGCCCGCGAGGGCGGCACTTTCCGGATCTCCCTCGTCTGCGACCAGCCCACCCCGGCCGCCACGGTGGCCGTCCGCACCGGCGTCTACCACGGCCGGTTCCTGCGGCTAGTCCCCGACACACAGGTCGTCGAACAGCTCGCCTTCGAGACCGACGACCCGCCCGCGACCATCACGATGACGACGACCACCACCCTCAGCGACGCCGGCACCGGCGCCACTGCCGTCCTCGTCGTCCACGACGGCGTCCCGGACGTCATACCCGCCGCCGATTCCGAAACCGCCACCCGCATGGCCCTGGCAAAATTCGCCGAAATCGTCGAGAAAGACCAGCCACCTCCCTAACAGGGCCACGCCGCCAGAACCCTTCCCAGGGCCTTCCACCGACACCGGTATCGCGGCAACTGGCCGGAACAATCCGCGACGCATGCGCCCGCGGACAGGCGTGGATTCTCCCGCGAACCCGCCGCCCCTGGCATCGTCCGGTGTCGGCCCACACATCCGGCGCCCCGCCCGACGGCTATCACGCACGCCTACCCGGCAGAGGAATCCACTCGCTGAAGGCAGCGACCCCCGGCGGCCCGGCACACCCGCCAGGGAGCACAACGTCACCGCTAGGACACAGCCCGTGCGATGCCCCCACCGCGGGCTCAACCACGAGCCAGACCGTGGCCCTGCTTAGCGGGCACACGGTCGAGTCACAACGGCGCAGGTCAGAAGCCCGCTGGGTGTACCCAAGCGGGCCAAGACTTTGTTGCGAGGCAACGAGCCAATAATCGGTGCGGTTGGCCGTTTGACGGCTGGGGAGGGCGGATGCGTACGGCGCTGGCTCGGTTCTTGGGTTGGTGGGTTGCGGGTTGTTTCCTGGGCTGGCTTGCTTTCCTGTTTTCGTTCCTGGCATTGTTCTCACCCTTTGCCATTTGCCTTTCTTTCTCTTCTCATCTCCGTGTTGTTGTCGGCAATCCGGCGATTCTGGCGCGCAATCCCCTATAAGAATCTTGAATTGGCGGATGGTTGGGGGTTGAATTCGACCGTGCATAGGCAGAGAATTAGATATCGGCACCGGGAGCGGGAGAACCCCCCGGGAACCAATCCCCCTGTAAGGAAGGTCTGTCATGGGCAATGCCGTTTTCACGTCGGACACTCCGGCCGCGCTTCCTGGCTCGCGCGTCCAGCCGGACGACATGGCGCGGGTCACTGACAGTGACTGGYAGGACATCCGGACCAGCGCGCGGAAGTACTGCCGCACGGTGAACTTCACCCGGTCGCGCAAGCGCATGGACGGTAACACCACCATTGCGGGCGGACCGTTCGGCAAGTACGGCACGGCGGACATCAGTGACGACGTCACCCAGGATGCGGTACTGATCTTCGCCCAGAACCTCGCGAAGATCAGCAGCCGGTTTGAGCCTGCCTCCCTGTCGGTCGCGACCCGTGAGCCTGACTCCTGGCTCTACGTGACGAACGAGGGTCGGGAGTTCGTCGCAGACCGAAAGATGATCATTGGGTGGGCTGTCAAGGACGCTGCCGCGCGCAACGGCTTCCGGCCGGACGAAGAGCCTGACGAGGTGGACGCGACACCGGGTGAGCAGTACATGCGGGGGGTGGCGCACGCGGAGTTCGTCGCTGTGGGGAGCTACCTCGCCAGCATCAGTGACGTGGTGTGGGGTTCGGCCTACGGGGACGGTCGGGACTTTCCCGTGATCGATCGCTTCTTGGCAGAGGGGAGCAAGGCAGACGACATCGGACGGGCCGGAGTGATCTCCCACGTGGCGCAGCAGCTTTACGGCGGAAAGTACGGGTCGTACCGGGCCGTCCGGCGCACCCGTGACGCTGCCCTAGCCGAACTCCGGGAACTCCGCCAGCGGCTGGAGGAATCGCGCGAGATGCTCGCCTACAGCGCCATGCGGCGCGACAAGCGGCGTATGGGAGCACTCCCCGACGACTGACGCCACCCAGCGAAAGGGGCGCCGGGCGAGGTTCGCCCGGTGCCCCTTTCGCTTTACCGACCCATTCCGGCCCGGAGGGTTGGGGTGTTCCGGTGGACGTATCAGGGTGAAGGG
>NZ_MOMC01000062.1 GCF_001983105.1 Pseudofrankia asymbiotica
CTCGTGTCCTGGTGCGGTCTTCTGAATGCTCCGGCCCGGAGGGTTGGGGTGTTCCGGTGGACGTATCAGGGTGAAGGGTCCTCGCACTCAGGAGCTAGCCGCTTCGGTACTTGTCGGTCTGATCGGAGGGTTTCTATGCGTCGCTTCGGTTCCAACCTCGCGTCCAACCTGTCGGCGCGAGACGGGCGCCACCACTTGGGGGTGGCTGCGCTTCTGTGCTTTCTGGAGTTGCTGTTGCTCGTCTCCGTTGAGGTCCTGCTCATCCACGTCCTGATGGCGGTGGCGATCTTCGGGCGGGACGTGGTCGACGCGTGCCTGCGAAGCGGCGACCCCGCGTCGTCCGACTGACCGGCACGGACGGGAGGCACACCCGCTCAGGTGGGTGTGCCTCCCGTCCGCACCGTCCGGTCGCGACCGGACAGAAAAGGACGGAGAAAGGACAAGAACTGTGTCTGTCCGTGACACTGTCTCGCCGGACTTTCTGACGCGTTTCCAGTTGGGGGTCTGGCGTGGGCTGATCAGGTCGGCGGTCGTCGAGTGGGCGCCCGATCAGACCGTGAACCTGTACGGCAGCGGTTTCGACGGAACCGAGATCGAGTTCCTCGACGGCGCGCCGGTCGACGACATCCGCGAATTCCTGGTTGGCGGCATCGGTGACCTGTTCAGTCTCGCGTGCCGTCTCGGCGACAAGGCGCCGACGCCGGAGGAGCTGGGCGCCGAGTACGTGCTGTCACGCCAGCGCGCCGGGACGGGCCTGTGGGACTGCGGCTTCGGCCCGGAAGGCGACCGACTCCACGAACAGGCCCGGCTGCTGGGCGACATCGAGCTTCAGGTGTCCGGCCAGGCCGACGACTGCGACAGCTGGACGGTCGACGTGCTCTGAGCACGCCCGCCCAGTCGGAGCCGAGCAGAAGGGAATCCAAAGTGATCAGCTATGTGGCTCCGGGTGAGACCCGCAGCGTGGTGCTGCCGTACTCGGAGGTGTGCATGTACCTGCGGGTCGCGGGCCACCGGATGCGCTGCGAGATCCAGGCACCGGACGGACGGTCGCCCGCGGTGCAGCTGCTCGACGACGACGGCCGGCCGTTCAGCTTCCCGATCACGCTCGGCGAGGCCGGTTTCCACCGCGACGACCACGGGCGGATCTTCACCGACACCTGACCCGACCTGAAGGAGGCGCAAAGGGCGATGTTCTCGGTGCTGGTCGACGGCCGGACCGTCGACACCGTGGACGACGACGAAAGCGTCACCGTCGAGATCGGCGGCGACGACACGACCTACCGGTGCTCCAGCTGCGGCAACGCGCTGTCCGAGACCGCCGACGGCCACTGGCTGGATGAATGCGGCGGCGCGGACTGCCCGGACGCCGACCCCGACAACGAGGGGAAAGGCGGGGGGCATGTGCCGGCGGCGGTGCCGCTGAGCTGGTGCAACCACGTCCGCGTCCACGCCGACGAGTCGCAGGACTCCGTAACGGTCTACCTCCGCGTCGGGACCAAGTCGTTCGCGCTCGCCGCGCGCCGGATACCCGACGACGCCGAGAGCGTGCTCGCCGGTCGGCTGCTGCTCGACGTACCGCACCCGGACGCTCCGGGCGGGCACGGACCGCTCACGCCGCTGCGCGACGGCACCTACCTGATCGGCAGCTGACCCCCTCCCGCACCCGCCGTCCCCGGACCCTTCGGTCCGGGGACGGCGTCAGCCTGCCTACCCGCTGTGACCGGGCGGGCCGGACAGAAGGAGTGACGCCGTGGATGTTGAGACGCGCGTCGACCGTCATGAGCTGTCGGTCGACGCGCAGGACACCGTCACCAAGATTCTCAGCAGCGTTCGGGTCGCCGACGCGCCCGCGCTGGCGACCGTGCTCCAGATGATCCGCCAGCCTGGCGGCCATGACCCGGATACCAGCCTGTTCGTGGCTGACGCCCTCACCAAGATCGACCACGGGGATGTCTCGCCCGCAGACGCGGACGGGCCGGTCTGCCTGGCCATCGCGGACGGCATGCGGGAGCTGGAGCGGCTCGGCTACCTCACGGTGCACGACCTCGCCGACGAGACGTCGAGTGCCAGCTATCTCGACGAGGGCCGCAGCCTGACCGCGATCCGGGTGCTGCGGCCGTTCCATACCGTCGGGGTCGTCTACCGGTGGCGCCGCGCGCTGCTCGGTCCGCCCGACTCCTGGGACATCGTCACCCGCCCCGGGGTGATCTGGCCCGGTGTGTACGTCCGTGGCGCGGTCGGGGACTACCGGTTGCGTGACGTCGGGCTGGTGTACGCCGGCCCGCCCGAGCTGGACACCGATGCGCTGATCTACGCGATCCGCGACGAGTCCGACGTGTTCACCTGCCATGCCGTGTGCGACAGCTGCGGCGCCGACTGGTACGCCGACGACGGGTCGTGGATCTTCCGCGCCAACCGGGCACACGCCGACTTCGACTACAACGACGCGCGCCGCCACGACGGCACGACGGTGATGTGCCCGGAGCCGCTGTGCGTGTCCGGCCGGGTCAGCTTCACCGTCGGCTGATTCCCCGGCTGACAACCCCGTTTGTCGCGGGCCGGCTTACCGGCCCGCGTCTGTTCCCCACCCACTGAAGGAAGGTAGGCCGCCGCATGCCCGAGAGCATTCCGACCCTTCAGAGCGCGACCAACTTCGTGCTCTCCCACGCGACCGACGACGACCTGACCCGGCTCGCCGGCGCGATGAAGCAGCGTCGGGCCGCGTTGGGCTCGATCCGGACCGCCACCCTGACGACCGGCGCCGCCGTCAGGATCGCCGGCATCAGGCCGAAGTACCTCAACGAGCTAACCGGTCAGATCGCCCGGATCGACGGCAAGCACGCGACGGTCACGCTCGATGCCGACTCCACCGATCGGCTGCGCTACGCCTCGCAGTCCCGCTTCGTCGTGCCCACCGAGGCCACCAGCTTCGACCTACCCGGCGTCCCGCTGACCTGCTGCCTGCCCACCGGCTGACCAGCTGACCGGCTGACCTGTGGCCGGGGCCGGCCACAGGCCCGGCCGGTAGGTCCATGGTGCTCACGTTTGGGGACACGCCATGACACCCGCCGCAACCATGTACGTCACCATCAGCGGCGTCTACAGCCAGTACGAGGTCCCGGCCACCGACGAGCGGTGGAACGGCTGGGCGGTTCCCGGTTTCACCGCCAGCCAGGTCCGCCAGCTGGCGGCCGAGACCGCCGCACTGGCCGCGACMGTACCCGCCGACGAGATCGACACGATCACGATCGGCAACGACGACACCGTCTCGGTCCACAGCGGCCAATCGAACTCCACGACCGTCGTCGAGCCCGCCCCGGACGGCCTCTACTACATCGGCGCCTACGAGTGGGCCTGGGAGATCGTCTCTCTTGCGCATCCGGCTGCCTGATCGCCCGCCGCCCGCCCGCCCGTGGACCGGCCACCGCGCCCGGGGCACGGCCATCACTCCGCACCCCTTCCCGTACTGGAGCCGCCCATGACCGCGCCCTCCGCCGGCCCGCCCCGGGTCGGCGTGCACATCGCCGAAGACCGCGACTACTACGCCACACCGGTCGGCGACCCGGAGATCATCGCCGAGGAACGCCGCCACTTCGCCGACGGAACCTGGACGGCCTACCTGCTGTGCACCGTCGTCGAGTGCCCGCGCTGCGGCCGTCGCTACACGACCGACGTCTTGGGCGGGGTGGTCGTCGACACGACGTCGCTGGTCGACTCGATCGTCTGGGCCGACGACCCCGCCCTCGCGGACCCCGACGACTACCTGCACGGACAGATCCGCGAGCTGATCCACACCGAACAGGCCAACCCCACCCCACCGACCGAATGGGTGCCCCTGCCCACCACCTGACCTGCCCGCCGCCGCGTGCGGCCATCACCCGAAGCGACGTACCGCCATGGACGACCTTGACGCCGCGATCGCGGCAGCCGACGCCGACTACCGCCGGACCGCGTCCGCCCATTCCCAGACCACCGACCGGCTTGTCTCCCTGCTCGCGACCCGGATCGCCCGCGACGTCCGCCGCGTCGGCGCCTTCCGCGACGCGACCGAGATCGGCGTCGACAGTGATCATCAGCTGGATGTGGTGTGCACCCTGACCGCTGTCCTCGCCGACCGAGACGGCGACCCTGCCGTCGAACAGCTCGCCGCGCAGATCCGAGCCGACCTGCTCCGCATCGGCGACACCGGCCACTTCCACGCCGACAACCGGCTCCTTCAACTTCCACGCACCACGTCCACCATCCGAAGGAGGCAGGCCCATGCTGTTCGACCTGTCCATGCTCCCGACTGCCGACGAGACTGACCTCGGCGAGGCCCTGTCCGCGATCAACGGCGAGCTGCGGCGCCGGATCACCAGCGACGGTGGGCTCGCGGCGCTGGTCCACCAGACCTGGCCGAGCGCGGTCGCGGTGCTGTGCGACGTCGTCTGGGAGGACTACCCGACCGCCTCGGCTGAAGGGGTCCTGCTCGCCGACAACAGGACCATTCACGTCGCCCCGGAAAGCGCCCCGCCGGAGTGGGGCGAGATCTGTGACGAGGTCGCCAACTTGGCCGCCGTCGACGGCGCCATCAGCGACGACTACGAACACGGCTACCTGATCCGCTTCGACCCGCCACCCGCCGCCGCCTCGGCACCGGTGGTTGCCGCGGTCGCCGATGCGGCCGGGAGCTGACGATGGGCCGCCCGCCACGGCGCCGCGCGGCCAGCGCGGCGGCTGACCTCGACGAGCTGCGGCGACGGCCGGTCAATCGGGGCGGCCCGCCGACCGACGACGATCGTCTCGACGCCGCCGCGTTGCTGGCCCCGCTGACCGGCGGCCACGGTGAGCGGTACGAAGCGCTACGTGCCGCCGGGATCGGTGATCATTCGATGCCCGGCTACGACCCGGATCGGGTCGTGCGCATCCTGTCCGCGCTGCGCGACCGGCTGACCCAGGAGATCGACACCTGGACCTATGGCCGGGTCTCGCGGGCCGGGGTCGAGCGGCACTGGCGCGACGCTCTGCAACGCGGCGGCTGTGCCCGCTGCCCGCGCCCCTGCCACAGCTGTGCGGTCTGGGCCGACGCGCTCGGCCTGGAATGGGTCGACGACGATGGCCGGCCCGTCTGGCGCCCACGACCCACCGCGGACCGCTGACGCCCCGGCGGCCCGGGGTTCTGGATTCCTCCCGCGAAGGGACGAACAGCGATGACACCTGAATTTCCCCTGCCCGCACGGTTTTTCGGCGGCCCCGTGGTAGCCGGTATCTACATTCCTCGCGCGGGTATTTACGCGCCGCTGTGGGCCGTGGTCGCCGAAAGTACCCGGCCAGGTGAGTTCCACGTCGGGCTGCTTCACAGCGACCAGGACGGCTTCGACGGTTTCGACGGCTTGTACGACATTCCTGGTTGGGATTCGGCCCTCGACTGGATGCGTGAGAAAGCCGATATCTGGCGTAAGGCCCGCCGGTAGTTGCACGACGCTCCGACCTGCCCCGGTCGAATCTCCGTCCGCCGACCGGGGCAGGCGGCAGCGACACCGCCATGGCCGGTTCCCCGCGTTCGCGAAAGGACCGTTAATGACGTATCGAACCGTCCACAGAACCGTCCTTCCTGGTTTCCGTAACTACGGCTACGAGGTTCGCCAGGATGGCGAGACCATCGAGACAGGCGAAATCATCGACACCGGCCGTCTGGCCACCGTCCGCTCGACTGACGGCCAACGATGCTCGCCTATCCTGTGGTACGACACGGAGATGGAGGCACTTCAAGCGCTCGCGCGAGCGCGAAACGCCACCTACGTCGGCTGATCACATCGCCCACGGCCGATCTCTGGCCCCGCTGCCGGCAGAAACGGACCAGACGACATCGCGCCGCGTGCCGACGGGGCCGTCGCCGGGCAGGGAGCAGCGCGGATAGCGCTGCCCGCTGCGCGGAACGGGCCGCTGATGCCGCGTGCGCCGGTTTCCCTTTAGACGGCGGCCCGCCGCCTCCTGCCCGGGAAGTCTGTTCGATTCCTTGTGAGAAAGGAGTGGGAGTGGACCCTGCCCGTGAACTCCCAGACCTGATGCGGTCGCTGCCCATCGACCGGCATCGGGGATTGCCCATTCCGGCGGTCACCGCGCGCCACCCGGACGGGGGACCGGACTTCTCCACCGTCGATGGCCGTGAGGCGTTGCGCCTCGCGGCCGAGGGCCGTTGCGGTATCTGCGGAAACCCGCTGGACTCGCTGGTCGCGTTTCTCGGCGGCCCGGGTGCGGTCGAGGCCGGTGCCTACCACGATCCGCCGATGCATGAATCCTGTGCCGAGGCGTCCACCGAAATGTGTCCGCATCTCTCGCGCCGCGACATGCGCCGGCTAACGGACCGTCGATCCACCGGGGTCCTGCCGACGACCGGCACGGAGGAGAAGCCGGACCGGTGGGTGATGTGGATCTGCCGGGGTTTCGCCGCGTACGTCGTCGACGGGATGCCGCTGTTTCGGCCGACACCCTACTTGCGGCTACGGACCTTCGCCTATACCGACGACGGCCACCTCCGTGAAACACCCAGCACCACCCCGCGCCCGTAACCCGGGCGGGACGAGGAGAAAGGAAACGACAGCGATGAGTCTCATCGCCGACCGCGAACCGAAGCTGTTCGTCAATGACGCCGACCGGCGCCTCACCTACCAGTGGACCGTGCGCCGGGTCGAGGAGGCCCGAACCCCGGGGACGCTGCTGGTCAACCTGACGATCCGTCACTTCGGCAGCAGCAAGGAGTACTACGCCGAGCTGCGCAACGAGACCGAGACCGACCACGGCATTGGGATCACGAAGTACGGCATGAACGACCCGGTGTGGCACCGCCGCGAGCCCGTGGCCCGGTACTCCCGCAAGGGCCTGCGGGCGTTCGCGGAGCAGACCCTCGCCGCGCTGCGCCAGGCCGACACCACCGGCGAACCGCTGTACGTGGATCTGGCGGACACGCCGCCCGCCGACGCCGCCAGCGAAGCGTCCCCGCCGGCTACCGCCCCGGTCACCGGCGTTGCCCATGGAGATCAGTGATGCGCGCCGCCGGCGCGAGGCGTGCATGGACGTGGCTGGGTCGTCGCCTGTGGACAGCGGCGGTGGGCCGGTGGGCCGAGACGCCCTACGCACGGGCGCAGCGGCGCCGGGAGCAGGTCCACGACGCGTTCCTGGATGCCCGCGACGAGCTGCGGGCCGTCCTGGAAGACCTCATCGAAGGCGAGACCCGTGCGGTCTGCCCGGCCGCGACCGACCTGGATGTCGAGGTCTACGCCGACGAGCTGGGCGAGCCGCGCGGCCGGCTGATCGCGGTCAACACCGACGAGGACGAGGAGGTCACCGACGAGCAGGAGGACACCGTCCGCGACCAGATCGTGGAACTGCTCGACGAATGGGCCGTCACCGCCAACGCCGACAGCGTCACCATCTGCTTCCGCCAGCTACCCGCCCTACCCCGGCCAGCGGCAACCGTGACGCCCTGACGAGACCGGGAGCCCGATGCACTCAACCCCGGCCCCGGCCGGACCGATCGGGCGCGGCCTGACGCGAGCGTCGGGCCGCGCCCGCACCTTCCCTGAACGGATGCGGAGGTATCCATGCCGCCCGACAGCTACTACGTGGTCCACGCGCGGCTGACCCGCCTCGACTCCCGCGAGGACATCGTCGAGGTCGCCAGCCGCGACAGTGTGACGTTCGCGGTCAACGCCTGGAAGCGGGAGCATCCCGACGTCGAGGTCGGTCCGCCGACCGTCGTGGCCGAGGGGCTCGACGCCTACGCCGAGATCCCCGTCGCCGCGGCCGAGCCCGCCGGCCAGCTCGCGGCGTTCCTCACCTGGCTGACCGACACGCCGACCCATGTCCACGACCACGACGACCCCGCGAGCCTGCCGGGCGCGCTGACCGCCGGCCAGTTCGCCGCGCTGGTACCGGGCAGCCGCGTCGAGTTCCTCCTCGAGCGGACCTGGTATCCGGGTGAGGTCGACGCCGCCGGCCCGACCGACTCCGGTGACGACCCGATGCTGGTCGTCTCCTACACCGGCGAACCGGCGGCCAACCCGAAGATCGGCAAAGGGGTCGTCGAGCCGGGCGACCGCTTCCAGGTCTATCCAGGTGAGGTCCGCCCGCCCGGCGCGGGTCGCCAGCAGGTCAGCCCGCCCCGGCCGACCGTCCACGCCGTGCGCGACGCCCTCATCCGCGTCTACGGCGCCGCGCCCGACACGAACGACGCCAGCGACATGTACGTGCTGGAGATCGACGGCGTGAAGATCCTCTTCCGGCTGGTCGCCGACGAGGACGACGGCGAGGACGCCGACGGCGAGACCGAGCCGTCGGTCTACGTCTACCTGGAGAACACCGGCCGCCCGAAGGGCACCGCCCTCGTGGTCGACGTCAATGGCAACGCCACCGACTACCGCTTCTGACAACACCGCGCAGGCCCTTCCCCGGCGGCCACCCGTCCCGACCAGCCGTCGGGGCATCGCCATGCCCACATGCCGGCAGATCACCGATATCCCCGCACGTACGAACAGCTCTCCGGCTGCGCGGGCGGCCCTAGCCGGCTGCCCGCGCATCGAGCTGGAAACCACAAGGAGGTGTAGTGAGGTGACGCGGCAGAACGTGTACGAGATCGTCACCGACACGGTCGTCAACGCTCTGGAAAACGGCACGGTCCCGTGGCATCAGCCCTGGAATGTCGAGGTCGGCGTCCCCCTGTCGTTGGCGACGGGGAAGCCCTACCGGGGCGTGAACCCGTTCCTGCTCGGGCTGACCGCGCTCGCGAACGGCTACCGCTCGCCGTGGTGGGGCACCCTCAAGAAGATCAACGAGCGGGGTGGGGCCGTCCGCAAGGGCGAGCACTCCACCCTGGTCGTCTTCTGGAAGTCCTACCTGCACAAGGCGAAGACCGACGACGAGCAGGACGAGCGCCGCTTCCTGCTGCGCTACTACCGGGTGTTCAACGCCGACCAGGCCGACTGGGCAGACGGCACCGAACCCACCTACGCCGCCCTGGAGCGGCCCGACGTCGAACGCATCGCCGCCGCCGAGACCATCGCCGACGGCTACCAGGACGGCCCGGCGATCCGGACCGGTGAGGCGGCATATTACGAGCCCGGGGCGGTGGACCGGGTGACGATGCCGCCGATCGACGCGTTCGACTCGGCCGAGGCGTACTACGCCACTCTGTTCCACGAACTGACCCACTCGACCGGGCACGAGTCCCGTCTCGACCGGGACGGCATCCGGACGGGCTCGTTCGGCCGGTTCGGCGACGCGGTCTACTCGAAAGAGGAACTCGTCGCCGAGATGGGCGCGGCCCTGCTGTGCGCCATCGCCGGCATCAACCAGAAGGCGCTCGTCGAGAACAGCGCCGCCTACCTGCGTTCCTGGCTCGACGTGCTGCGCGAGGACAGCAAGCTGATCGTTCAGGCCGCCGCCCAGGCCCAGCGCGCCGCCGACCACATCCTCGGCACCACCTTTACCGAGGACGGCTGACATGCGGACCGTCGACCGGCACACCGGCGTCGCGATCGACCTGCCCGACCAGCTTCCCGCCGGCTGGACCGTCGTCGACCACGGCGAGGGGTTCGAGGTCCTGCGCAAGACCAGCCCGACCACCACCGTGGAGATCAACTTCACGGTGGGGTCCAGCGGTGAGGAGAACGACGACGAGGACGACGGCCCAGCCGACATCGGCGTCTGGTTCTACCTGATCACCGACGGCGGCCGGAACCTCCCCGATAGCCGGTCCGAAGGCTGGGACACGGACCTGCCCGGCCTGCTCACCTACGCCGATCAGGCGATCTTCGGGGAGGTTCGGTGAGTACCGCGGCGCTGCGCGGCCGGCTGGCCGACGACCCGGTCACCGTCACCGACCAGCACGGCGGCACCGCCGTCCGCTTCACCGTCGTCCACGTCCCACGGGTCTACGACCGGTCCGAGGACCGGTGGATCAACGGTGAGGCCGTCGTCGTGCCGGTCCTCGCCCACGGGCTGCTCGCCGAGCGAGCCGCCCGGACGCTGCACGCCGCCAGCCGGGTCATGGTCATCGGCGGGCTGCGGTCCTGCGACGGACAGACAGCGATCGTCGCCAGCGACCTCGGCGTGCCGCTGTCCGCCCGGTAGCCCGTCGGCGAGATTTCGCCGCACGCGCGGTCGGACGCCCCCCGGTTCCTTCGGGTCACGCCCCGGTGCTCCGTCCGCGGAACGCGGCGTGTCCGCCTCTCCCTGTGAGGTTCCTGTGTCTCGCATCATCGCGCCCCGCTTCGAGTTGGAGCTGTACCCGGCCGGCGACGACAAGTGGTGGATCGTCGCCGACCTCCTCAAACCCTCCCTGCGACTGATGCTGCGCATCGAGGGTCCCTACACGGCCGAGTACGCCGACATCCGGCTACGCACCCTCGCGCCCCGCGAGGTCGCCGAAACGCTCCTGACCTTGGCGAGCGCGGCGATGACCACCAGTCGGGCCGCCCCCATCCACCACCTCACCCGCCGCCCCACCTGACCGCACCCTCTCCCTGCGAGCGCCCCCGCCACACCTGCCGGTGGCGGGGGCGCTCCCGTGTTTCCCGCCCTGTGAAAGGAGATCGCGATGGGCGCATCATCACGCCCCGTCCGGGCAGCCGGCCCGGCCCGGCCCCGGCCCACCACGCCGGCCGGCGCGCTCGCGCAGGCCCATCGGATCGCCGAGGCCGTCGACCAGGCATGGCACACCGCCTCCGCCAGCGACCGGATCGAGATCCCGCTGTCGGTCGTCGCGGCCCTCGCGGTGCGCACCCCCGACAACGCCGACGAACGCGCCTGGGTCGCCACCCAGCTGACCGACACCGACGATGACGGGCTGCTCGGGTTTCTGCGCGCGACCTGGCAGCTGTTCGCCCACGTCCGCCCCGACCTGTTCCCTCGGGTCGCGCTACTGGCCGCGCCGTGGTTCACCGACCCCGCCCCCGACCGCGACCTGCTGCGCGCCGTGCGCCGCGTCGTGGACGCGACGCTGCGGGCCGGGCTACACGAGCTGCTCGACGCGGCCCGCTACGACATCGACCTGTTCGGCCCGCTGCTGTCGGTGCTACGGACCCGCGGCGCCCGCGCGGCACGCGGCCAGTACTACACCCCACCCGACGTCGCCGACCTCCTCGCCCGGTTCGACGGCGGCATGCCGCAGGCCGGCGAGCGGGTGTTCGAGCCCACCGCCGGCACCGGCGGGCTGCTGCGCGCCGCCGCCCAAGCGATCCGCGACGCCGGCGGCGATCCGCGCACCATCCGCTGGGTCGCGCTCGACCTCGACGAACTCGCGCTCGCCACCCTCGCCGTCAACGTGATCATCTGGGATCTCGGGCCGCAGGTCCTGATCGGCCACGGGGACGTCCTGGCCGACGACTGGCAGGACCGCGCCCTCCGCGAACGCGCCGAAACCGTCGCCGTCGCCGGCCGCGTCCAGCAGGCCACACGTGCGCTCGCGCTCCTGCGCCGCCTCGACCGAACAGACAGCGACCTGCCCTGACCTCACCACCCCTGGCCGGGCCGCCCATGCCCGGAAAGCGCGATTGGACCTTTCCTATGTCCACGGAGCCGCTCGTGTCGGTCCGCCGTCCCCGGCCCGACACCATCCACCTGACCGTCCGCCCGGCTGCGGACGGCGCCGCGATCGGCACCGCCCTCGCCGACCTGCCCGACGGCGCCTTCTACGTCGACCACCACGGCGACCCCACCCACGTCACCCTGATCTTCCGCGTACCACCGGACCCACAGCCGGGCGTCGTGGTCCCGCCAGCTGGCTGGACCCCCGCCACGAACGGACACCGACCCGCCGTCAACGCTGCCGAGCAGGCCGTCGACACCGTCACGGCAGGGCTGCTGCTCGGCGCCTACGACCGCGACATCCTCCACCCGCCCCTCGACCGCACCCGGGCGACCGTACTGACCATCGTGCGCCTCGTCCGCGTCCGCGCCGATGCCCTCAGCCGACCGGCACCGCGCACGCCCTGACCCATCAGGCGGCCCGGCACGGCCAGGCGCTGGCCACGGTCACGGTGCACCCCGGTGCGATCGTCGTCGCTCCCTGGTTCACCGACCGCCCGGAGCAGGTCGCCGCACCCGAGGTGCCCGCCGAGGTAGCCGGCCTCGACGTGCCGAGGCCCTGGGTGTTCAAGCCGGGCTACCTGCTCGATGCGATCGACAGCTTCACCAGTCCGACGATCGCCTTGCACCTGCATGCGGACGTCGCCAAGCCGGTGCTGCTCACGGCGACGCCCGACGAACTGGCCGATCCGGCGGCGTTCCGCCATCTGGTCATGCCGATCAACACCGACGCCTGATCCCACGCTCCCACCCCAGCCGCTGAGGGCTCACGGGTCGGCCATCCGCGCCATCCGCCGCCTGCGCGCCCGTACGCCATGCCTGCCCCTACCGGCTGTGTAGGGGAGCCGTGACCTGTGAGGTCAGCGGTTTCTGCGCCACGTCCTGTATGGATCGAAAGGAAGGAACTTCCATGTCCACTGTCGTCGATGTCAACGAGCAGTTGTTCGACCAGCGCCGCGCGGTGATCGAGCGCGGCGGAGCGGCCCGCCGCGACGACGGGTCGTGGGTGTTCGCCGACAAGAGCGAGGTCCTCGGACAGGAGGGCCTGGACACGACCTCCGGGCAGGCCGCGCTCTACACCACCACCCCAGCCTGGCACGGCCTAGGCACCGTCGTCCCCGGCGGCACCTGCGACGTCGACGAGGTGCTGCGCCTCGCCCACATCGACTGGGAGGTCTCCCTGCGCCCGGTCCACTACCTGTGGCGGGACGGGTCCCGGACCGTCGAGGACAGGTTCGTCACCGTCCGCGAGGACACCGGCGCCGCGCTCGGCGTCGTCGGGAAGGTCTACAACCCGTTGCAGAACCGGGCCTCGTTCGAGTTCCTCCAAAACCTCGTCGACAACTACCACGTCGTGTTCGAGTCGGCCGGGGCGCTACGCGGCGGCCGGCGGACCTTCGTCTCGCTGCGCCTGCCCGACAGCGTCGTCGTCGACGCCGACGKCATCAACGACGAGATCATCCCGTTCGTCGCCGCGCTGAACTCCCACGACGGATCGACCCCGTTCACCGTGGTCGTCACGCCCTGGCGGCCGGTCTGCGCGAACACCGAGCGGTTCGCCGTCCGCGACGCCTACACGAAGTGGACGGTGCGCCACACCACCAACGCGGCCGACCGGATGGACGAGGCCCGCCGCTCGCTTGGTCTGTCTCGCYGGTACTACCAGCAGTTCGCCGACGAGGAGACCCTCCTCGCGCAGACCGAGGCCACGATCGCCGAGGTCCGTGCACTGATCGACGGGCTGTGGCCCGTTGACGACGACGCGTCCCCGCTGACCCGCCGCCGCGCCGCCGAGCGCGCCGAGGTCGTGGTGGACCTGTTCGCCCAGGAGTCCGACCGGGTCGGGCGCACCGCCTACGCCGCGGAACGCGCCGTCACCGACTACGTCGACCACTACGCCACGATCCGGCCCAGCGGGGTGCTGAAGGGCAACGAGCTGGCGGCCCGAGGCGCCCGCCTCCTGGACGGTGTCGACGACGAGGTCAAGGACACCGCGCACCGCAGGCTGATGCTGCTCACCCGCCACTGACCACACCGACGCCGGCCCCGGACCCGTAGATCCGGGACCGGCGTCGGGTCCGTCCCGCCACCGGCGAACCGACCCCCTGGGCGCGACTGCCCCGCGGGGAAGGCGGAAATCTACACAGCCGCATCCAGCGGGCCTCGCGGCCTGCCGCGCCGCTCGCCTTGACGGTCGCTGCCGGGCGGCCGGACTAGCTAGCGGACCCATCGCTTGCTGCGGGTCTCATGTCGCACCCAGCCCGCGTGAAGCCCCCTTGCCCGCGTGGGTCCCTGCACCCTCGCACCGCCCCCGCCCATCCGCCGGGAGGAAGCATGCCCACGACCAGCGAAAACCGTGCCTACGCCTGCGAGGTAGGCACCCGACTTCGCACCATCCGCACCCAGCAGGGCCGTTCTCTCCAGCAGGTCGAGACCCTGTCCCGAGGCCGGTGGAAGGTCGCGGCGGTCGGCTCCTACGAACGCGGCGACCGCATGATCAGCGTCGAGAACCTCGCCGCGCTCGCCGCGTTCTACGGCGTCCCTGTGGCTGATCTGCTGCCCGGCGGGCGACCCGACCCGCTCCCGGCGCGCACCGCCCGCGTTGTGCTCAACCTGCCCGCCCTGGCCCATGCGCCCGCCGAGGATGCCGGACCGCTACGCCGCTGGGTCGCCGAGATCCAACGGGAACGCGGCGACTACGCGGGCCGGGTTCTCTCGATCCGCCACGGAGATCTGCGCACCCTTGCCACCCTCTACGACCGCACCCCCGACCAGCTGATCGACCTGCTCCGGCAATGGAAGGCCCTCGACCCCACAAGCGACATCGAGAACCTCCCCGACGCCGCCTGATCCGCGCATGCCGGCAACGTGATCAGAGGTCGGCCACCGGCAGCGCCGTGCCGCACCGTCCACGGTGGGGGCACGGCGCTGCACACACCGAACTCGGCGCCGAGCGCGCCGGCACGAGAACGGCTCGACGAACTCCAGCCGCCACACCCGGATGACCGAGACAGGGATGTCGCCTGCCGGCGCATGCCAGTGGCCAGGCCCGTGCTGCGCGAGCCCATCCGGGCGGACGAGCGAACACGTGGCGACGCACCGGCGCGACGAACAGGGAGGGCTTTCCCCACCGATTCAGCTGGCCGTCCCGCGCGGCCCGATATCCACTCTCGGCACGCGGGCGCGCCGCCATGCGCGGGCCAGCCAAACCCCATCCGGCCGTTCTGTTCGATCTGCGTAAGGAGACCGTCATGCCTGACACGTCCGTCAGCTTCGGCACCGTCGAGGTGTTCGAGGCCGTCCCGCCGCACCCCATGTCCAGTTGGGAACCCGGCAACGTCCACATGCCGCTAAGGATCAGCGCCTCCCTCGACGAGGCCGGCACCCTGCTGATCCACATCGACACCGCCGTCACCCTCCACCTCGCCGCCGACGCCCCACCGTTCGAGATCTACGTCGACGACGGCCACGTCTACGGCGACCTGACCGGGGTCGACCGGTCCGACTGCGCCCACCCTGAGCACGGCCACCCCGTCCCCTGGCGCGTCGCAGCGCGCGGTCCCATCCCGGCCCACGACGAGCACACGCGGACCGAGGCGTCGTGTGACCGTGCGGAACCCGCAGCGGCGAATCCGACCGAGCGGCCTGACGTCACCGACGCCCCCTGACCCCGAAGGGCCATCCGATGTCCACCCCGCCCGCACCGCCGTGCCCTGGCTGCGAGGCGCTTCCCGGCCGGCGCCACCACCCCGACTGCGACGTCGCCCGCTGCCGCCAGACCGGGCTGCAACGCGTCGGCTGCGACCAGCCGCACGACCACGGCGACGACCCGTGGACCGGCACCTATCCCGGTGAGGCCGAGTGCCGCGCGTTCGGCTGGATGATGCCCGCCCCGCTCCAGGAGTTTCCCGACCTCAACCGCCTCTACAGCGAAGCCGTCTGGGACCCGCGCACCGGCCACTGGACCCGGCCGGTCACCCCCGACCGCCAGACCGACCAATCCTGACCCAGGACCCTGACGGACTTGCCGAGACCCGGCAGGGCCGTCCACCCGAAAGCCAGCCCGCCATGATCAAAGCGATAGTGCTGCCCACGGACCCGCTGCTGCCGGTCCGCGTCCTCGACCACGACGAGACCGACCCGCGCGCCGCCCAAGCCCTCGTCGGCGGCCTGATCCAACCGGTCACCCTGTCCGGCGCGGCGTCGAGGCTCTACGTCAACCTGCACGGCAAGGACTTCGGCCTGCCGCCCAATGGGCGGGCCACCCTGCTGACCTGGATGTACGCCCCCGAGCTACGCGGCCACCACGACATCGCCGGGGGCGCCTTCCTCACCGGTGCCTTCGATACCGACGCTCCTGCCGACCTGGTCGCGCTCCTCACCGGCGCCGTACCGGCCCGGGTGCAGACCCGGTCACACCGCCGGCCCGACCGGTGGATCACTGTCTCGCAGACCGTGCCCACGGTCTACGGCGAGCCGTTCGACGCCTACGCCACCGCCCTGCTCGCCCTCAACAACCCGCACACCCTGGATGCCCGCGTCATCCCCCGCCAGTGAGCCCTCACCGGCCGGCGACATGGGCTCGACGGCGGCGACCCGGCCGGGGCCGGACCGGTCAGGGTTTCCGCCCGAGGGCGCCGTACACGCTGACCTCGACATCGGTGGGCGCGTCCACGGTGTCGGCCGGGTCGGGCCGTCAGCGGTGCACCAGCGCGACACCGGGCTCGATGAGCTCCAGGCCATCGAAGAACCGGGCGAACTGGTCGCGGCTGCGGGCGACGGCGGGCAGGCCGCCGCGGTGGTAGACCTCGGCCGCCCGCGCGGCCTCCTCGGGTGTCAGATCGGCGGTGAACTGGCTCAACGCCAGGTAGCTGCCTGACGGCAGCGCGTCGAGGTAGGCGCTGACCAGCCCGTAAGGGTCGTCGCGATCCTCGACGACATGGAAGATCCCGATCAGGGACAGGGCGACCGGCTCCGATTATGCGATCCCACCGCCCAGGGACGCCGGCCAGGTAGCCGACGGGGTCGAAGGCCCCTGCCGGCCGGTGGCTGTGCATGCCGCCCTCCAGAGCACCGGCCTGGTCCTCACCTGCCGCTGGCGACGCCGCGGCCAGAGCAGGCGCCGCGGCCACGTCGCCGCGCACCGGCTCATATGCCCCAGGTCCACCGAGCCGGATGCGCGCTCGCGCTGCCCCTTCCCTGCCAACTTTCCCAGCCCCTTGCCGGGAGAAAGGTGTGCTTGCTGTGCCTGAATTCATCGCCCGCCGCGGCGACGACACCTGGCTGTGCCGGTGTGACAACACCCCGGACCGTGACGGGTTCGTCCCGGTGATCGGACGCCGCGAGGCCACGACGACCTCGATCCGCTGGCGTGGCCGCTACTGCTGCCTGCGCTGCGGCCGGCTCGTCGCGTGGCCGACCCGCCAGATCGTCGGCCAGCTCGACTTCGCCGATCTCACCCTCCGACCCCCGCGCCGCGTGAAAGGACAGACAATCATGGAATACGAGCAGGACAGACTGACCCTCCGCACGCCGGTGCGGGTACGGGTCGGCGACGGCCACATCTGGAGGTTCGGCCAGATCGCGACGATCGACGGCGAGCGGTACGTCGTCGACCTCGGGCGCGACGGCACAGTGACCACCACCCGCGACAACATCAGACGACTGTGACGCGCACGGACCGGGTCCGGCCAGGCCGCGCGGGTAGCGGCCCTCTTCTCCGGGACGGGCCGCTACCCGCCAGACCAGACTGGAACCACCCGGTCCCAGACACGACACCCGACCCGACCGAACAGGACGCCTCGATGAACATCGAGTCCCACTTCCTGCTGGACACGACCATCGGCCAGGTCCAGGACGCGCTGCGCGCCGGCGACCAGCCCGCCCTCGCGGTTCTGGAAGGCCAACCCACCCGCGAGCACCGCTTCGCCGACTACCTGCGCGACCCCGTCAAGTACGAGCAGCAACTGGCACGCGAGGTCGCCAGCATCGACCTGCRCCGGCTGATCATCGCCGTGCCGATGATCGTCACGCCGCTTCCGCTCGTCGGTGACGAGTCGATGCGCCTGCGCTCGCCCCTGACCGGGCCGCTGCGCGACGACCTCGATGAGTACGACGTGATCGCCTACACGCTCTACGACATCGAGGAAGGCGTCACCACCGGGATGGCGCTCTACACCCGCAACCCGGACGGTACCTACACCTTCGGCCTCGACGGCGACGAGAAGTTTACCGTGACCGTCCCGGTGAACCCGTCGCGGAAGTTTCCCGGGATGGCGCTGCTGCGCGAGATCCTCGACGAGACCCTGCACCTAGGCSCCGACCTGCGGCGAGAAGGCAACCCGGAGCAGCGCTAAATCGCCCGCCCACCGGCCTGCTCCCAAACTGCCTCACCCTGCCCCCCGACGCGAAGGACACGCGGCATGAACGACGACACCTGGACGCTGGTCACCGACGTCGTCGGCCGCGTCCAGCGCGCGATCGGCCTCAAGCAGGCCCCCGCGATCGTCATCCTCGATGGCGAGCGCCGCCAGATCCTGTCCGACTACGACTACCAGCGCGACCAGGACACCGCCGCCGCGTTCGAGCACAAGGCCGCCGAACACGCCCACGCCCTGAACCTGCGCCGGTTCGCCTTCGCCGTCCCCCAGGTCCTCATCGAGACCGAACCCGGCATCTACGACGGCCGGGCAGTCTCCAACCACCCACTGCGCCCCGGCGAGCAGGAGACCATCGCCTGGACCGCCTACGACACCACCGACGGCGCCGACTTCGGCTTCGCCCCCTACACCCGCCGCCCGGGCGGACAGCCCGTCTTCGACGAGCCGGAGATCTTCGACGTGCCGATGCGCGCCGAGACCCGCATGCCCGGCGTTCGCCTCCTGCGCCAGCTCACCGACAGCTGAGCAAAGCGCCCGCCGGCCCGTGCGAAATGTCTACTGCCGAGCCACGCCGTTGGCCGGCCGCCAGATCTGGCGAGGGCCCCGCCGCGGCCTTGTGGCCGGATCGCCCACTGCGGGCGGCCTAACCGGCGGGGGAGCGGCGGCGGCGCTTGTCACGCAGGTAGACGAGGATCGGTGTGCCCACGCTGTTGGGGCGGCGCTCGATCTCGAACAGCTCGATCGCGGCGATCAGCTCGCCCAGTTTCCGGTAGCCGTAGTCGCGGGGGTCGAAGTCCGGGACCCGCCGGCGGATGATGGTGGCGGCCTTCGACTGGCTGGCCCAGCCGTCGTCGTCGGACGCCTCCTCGACGGCGTCGCGCAGCCTGGTCACCAGCTTCGTGTCACCGCGAAGGCGGGAGCCGGGGACCGGCTGGCGCGCAGCAACTGTCGTGACGTCACCGGCGGGCGCGGCCTCGGCCGGCCGGGCGGACGGTGACGCGGCCGGCGCCGGTGCTGCTGGTGCCAGGTTCTCGACGTAGACGAAGGTGTCGCAGGCCGCGACGAACGACCGCGGGGTCTTGCGTTCCCCGAAGCCGTAGACGATCCGGCCGGACTCCCGCAGCCGGGACGCCAACCTGGTGAAGTCGCTGTCGGAAGAGATCAAGCAGAAGCCGTCCAGTTCGGCGCCGTAAAGCAGGTCCATCGCGTCGATCACCATCGCCGCATCCGTGGCGTTCTTCCCGCTGATGTGGGCGAACTGCTGGATCGGCTGGATCGAGTGGGCGAGCAGCTGGTCCTTCCAGCTACGCAGATGGGTGCTGGTCCAGTCGCCGTAGGCACGCCGGACGTGGGCGGTGCCGAACGTCGCGACCTCGGCGAGCACGTGTTCGACGAGTGATGCCTGCGCGTTGTCGGCGTCGATGAGCACCGCCAACCGCGCCCGGCCCACGCCCACACCGTCCACCGCACCGGACGCAGCGGCCGGCGCCCGTGGCGCGGGCGGCTGCCCACCGAGGGGCGGCATACCCCTGCGCGGCCGTGGGATCGCGAGCGCCGCCATCCCGTCTCGCAGCCACCCGTGCGCCAGCCGCGTCACGGCCAGCGGCGAACCCACAGCCAGCAGGCCCCGCACCCGGCTCCGGCCCTCACCGTCGGCCGGGCTCCCGCCCGTCAACCGCATCCCACCTCCCGGACCGCCAGACCGGCTCCCGTCGCGGTCCGCGATCAGAAGTCGACGCCACCCGAAAGTCCGCGACCCAGGCCACGACCGTTCGACGCCACTGTCCACACCCAGGCAGGCCACCATGACAACCCCTTCTGACCCCCGCAGTCCCCACCGGACCCGCGGCCGTGCAGCCCACGGCGCCCGAGAAGACTGGCAGGCCGTCGCGGCGGCCCTGAACAGCCGCATGACCACCCTCCGGATCACCCAGACCGAACTCGCCCGACGGGCGGACGTCTCCGTCGCCACGCTGCGCGTCCTTCAACACGGCACCGGCCAGCGCCGCACGACCGACGCCACCCTCGCCGCGGTCTCCCGGGCGCTTGGATGGCCCGAGCGCCACCTCCTCCAGATCCTCCTCCAGAGGCCGCCAGCCGATGTCAACCCCGAGCCCCACTCCGTGGCTCCACCCGCGGGCGGAGACGTGTCGGCCAGCACCGGGCCGGCCGACATCCTTACCGTGTTGCGCCGCATCGAGGGCCACGTCGCGGCCATCGCCGGGCACCTGGCGACCCCACCCGAGTAGCGAACCCCCCCGAAATGAGTCGCGCAGGGACACCGGCCGGCTCGTGCCCCACGAAGGTCCATGCCCAACGCTCGGGTACGGCCCGCAGGCTTACCCGCTGCCTGGGGTCGTGACGGCCGGCCCCCGCAGACCGAATGCGTCAGTCGGTGTCGTCGCGGCGAGCAACGGTGAGGTGCGCGTGGAACTCACCGACGGCCTCAGCGCCCGCGGCGTCAAGCTCAGCGCGCCGGCGCCGGTAGACACCCCAGGCAACGACTGTGATCATCAGGTCCACGGTCGCCACACCGGCGAGTACCACGTCTGTGATCCACGCCGCGGCCACCAGGGCATGCCGCGAGTCGCTGGCCCAGCTAACGACCGCGCGGTGATCCCGGCTGCTACGGCGGCGACGACGAGGCCGGCGGCGCCGACGATCGACATCGTCACGACGCGACGGCGAAGATCGGCGGTGTGGTCCGGTCGATACACCCGCGGCGGCACACGACCAGTGTGCCGCGCTGCCGAGTGAGCGCTGCCCATGATCCGCCGCGCGTGAAGATCGTGAATCCGTCGAAGGCGAGCCTGATACGGAGCGGTGGCCCGCCGGCAGAGTGCCTGCCGGTGGGCCACAGACGTCAGGGCAACCGCGTGGCGACCCGTTCATCGCTGAGCGGTTCGGCCGCCACGTGCAGCCTCTCCGGGCCTACTCGTCGTCCTGCTCGTTGCGGTCGGCCGCCTCCTGCGCCCGCACGTCGAAACCACTCTGCGCGGTGTCCGAGCACGGCTCACGCCACGCTGCCTCGCTGATCCGATCAGCGGCCTCGTGATCCATCGGTGTCGACTTGCCCATCACGCACTCCCTGCATCCTCACGTCCCGGTGACGTCACGAGACCGACGCACCTGGCCGTGTACGGCACGGCCAGGCGATGCCCAGGGATACGACAGCGCCACGACCCAGACGGCCAGGTCGCCCTGCTAGCGCCGCGAGCGGGCTCCGGGCTGGGCCCCGCCTCGGTGACGAGCCCGCAAGGTTGCTCTAATGAGTCCGAGAACCACGCTAGCGTGCGTGCGCTGAGGGCGCTGGGCGAGCGCGAGCTCGATGCTCCAAGGCCCCAGACGTTGCGTTTGGTGTGAATAGATCGACGCGGATAACAGCACCGACCCCGGACTGAGGCCACGCGGCAGGACCGGTCTCCGCGTGACCGGCGGAATCGCACCAACAGCGGCCATCACCTCGGCCACGGCCAGGCGCCGACCACGCGGCCAGCATGCTGCCGTGACCCCGTCGTGTGAAGTCCGGAAAGAAAGCCCAAGGACCCCTATGAGGGGCTGGGGGTTCGGATCAGGGCTTGCGGGCGACTCCGCCGTACAGCCACTCGGTGCGGGGGCTCTCGTCGTCGTCGGGGTGCCACTGCCAGGGCCGGACGAGGCCGGGCTCGACGAGTTCCAGGCCGTCGAAGAAGCTCGCGATCATGGCGCGCGGCCGGAACGTCATGGGCGAGGTKGCGGTGCGGTACGCCGCCTCGGTGCGGGCGACGCCCTCGGCGGGCGGCCCGTCGGTCGTCAGGTGGGACAGGACCAGGTAGGAGCCGGCGGGGACCGCGTCCAGGAACTGGGCGAGTAGACCGGCGGGGTCCTCGCTGTCCTGGATGAAGTGGAACAGGGCTACCAGGAGCACCGCGACGGGCCGGGAGAAGTCGAGCAGCGCGGTCAGCTCCGGGTGGGTGAGAATGCCCGCCGGGTCCCGCGCGTCCGCGGTGATGATCGTGGTGGTGTGGTCGTCGGCGAGCAGCGCGCGCCCATGAGCCAGAACGATCGGGTCGTTGTCGACGTAGACCACGTGCGGAGCGGTGACGACCTGCTGGGCGATCTCATGGACGTTGCCCTGGGTGGGCAGGCCGGTGCCGATGTCGAGGAACTGGTCGATGCCCGYGCCGGCGAGCCACCGGGTCGCCCGCTGTAGAAACCGGCGGTTCTCCCAGACGACGTCGTGGGTCACCGTCCGGCCGAGCGCGGCGTCGACCTTGGCCGCGGCTTCCCGGTCGACCTGGAAGTTGTCCTTGCCGCCGAGGAAGTAGTCGTACATGCGTGCCGGCGTCGGCTGGTCCGTGCGCAGGTCCGCAGGCTGGCTGCCCGCTGTGTCCTCAGGCGCGACGGACGTGAAGTCCCAGTTCGTCATCGTCCCCCTGTCCGAGCGCCAAGCCCGACCGGTCCCCGTGACCGCGGTGGGCAAGCGGGACGCGTCGACAGTATCGGCAAAGAGTCCGTCGAAGCAGTCAACCGCCCGCGCTKGGTGACGCTATCGGACGAAACCCAACACTCGCCCAGTGGTCCCGAGGACAGGGACCTCCTACGGCCAGAGCGACAGACGGTGAGCGGGGAGCCCACACGATGGTGGACGCCACCTCGCCTCGCGCTGCCTGCGGTCCGGCGGCGGACGGTCCGGCCGCCGCAGCCGCCGTATCAGGAAGGCGAGAACCCATAAATCTGTAGGTTCTCATCTCGCTTGTCCTTTGGCGTCGCGACGACCTGGGTGTTTACGGTTTTCTCGGCGATCTGTCCCAGTGCCGTTTCTCGCTGGTCTGTCATTTYCTTCGGAGCCTGGAGGCCCGCCCGAGCCGGTTCTGGAGCCCGCACAGGGTGCACCTGCCCTGCTATTCGGCTGTCCTGGTATGTGGGTTGGGGGCGACGAGGCCGGATTCGTAGGCGTGGATCACGAGGTGGACGCGTGTGGTGACGTCGAGTTTGGCAAGTAGTCGGCTGATGTAGGTCTTGACGGTGGCTGGGCCGATGTAGAGGCGTCGGGCGATGTCGGTGTTGGACAGGCCCTGGGCGACGAGGGCGAGCACGTCGGTCTCCCGGCTGGTGAGGTCGGGCAGGTTGCGGGTGGGGGCCGCCGTGGCTGGTGGGGTGGTGGCGAAGATTTCGACGAGGCGGCGGGTGATGGGTGGGGAGAGCAGGGAGTCGCCGTCGGCGGCGGCGCGGACGGCGCGGAGCAGTTCGGCGGGTGGGGTGTCTTTGAGCAGGAAGCCGATCGCGCCGGCGCGTAGTGCGCCGAAGACGTATTCGTCCATGCCGAAGGTGGTGAGCACGACGACTTTGGTTCCGGCGCAGGCGGGGTCGGTGGTGATGCGGCGGGTGGCTTCGATGCCGTCGAGGACTGGCATGCGGATGTCCATCAGGACGACGTCGGGACGGGTGGCGCGCACGATGCGCACGGCCTGTTCGCCGTGGCCGGCCTCGCCGACGACCTGCATGTCGGGGGTGGCCGCGAGTAGGGAGACGAAGCCTGCCCGGACCAGCTCCTGGTCGTCGGCGACTGCCACCCGAAGTGCCGTCATCGTGGGGTCTCGGCGTATTCGGGGGCGCCGCGCAGGGTGGCGTGGACCCGGAAGCCGCCGTCCGGGCGCGGCCCGGCCCGCAGGCTTCCGCTGAACATCGCCACCCGCTCGCGCATGCCGGTGAGCCCGTAACCGGGCGGGGCGGCGGGCCGGGTGTCGGGCGGCGCGGGGCGCGGTCCGTCGTCGTCGACCTGCACCACGATGTCGTCTCCGGTCGCCTGTATGGTCACCCGGACGGGGGCACCCGGGGCGTGTTTGCGGGCGTTGGTCAGTGCTTCCTGCACGAGCCGGTAGACGGTCAGCCGCAGGCTGTCGGGCGCGGATCGCACGGATGATTCCACGGTCAGCTCGACGGGGCCGTAGGCGGCGCGGTGCGTGGAGGCCAGGAGCTCCAGCTCCGCCAGCCCGGGGGTCGGTACCAGGCTGGCCGCGGCCTGGTGCTGTGCGGGGTCGTCGAGGACGCCGAGCATCTGGCGCAGGTCGTCGAGTGCGCCGCGGCTGGCGTCCTCGATCGCGGTGAGCGCGGGGGCGGCTTTCTCAGGGTGGGTGTCGAAGAGGTGGCGGGCGACCGCGGACTGCACGGCGATGACCGACAGTGTGTGCGAGACCACGTCGTGCAGGTCGCGAGCGACGCGCAGCCGTTCGGCGAGTACTGCCCGCTCCGCCGCCAGCGCCCGGTCGTGCTCGGCCTGCACCGCTCGGGCAAGTGCCGCCCGTTGGGCCAGCCGGCGGTGCCTGATGTACCGGCCGATCGACCAGAACGCGGTGAAGGCGGCAGCGCTGACCAGCGCCAGCGGACTGTCGTAGTACGGGGCGCGTAGGAGTGCCAGCACGCCCATAGCCGCGTAGGCGAGGATCAGGCAGGCCGCCGCGACCCGCCGGCGCCGCCACGCAGCGGCGCTGTAGAGCGCGACCGTCAGGCACTGGGGAGTCGCGCCCTTGTTCCACCCCAGCCCGATAATCACGCTGGTGGCGGCCAAGACGACGACCAGCACGAGCGCCGGCCATCGTCGGCGGACGGCCAGCGGCAGGCTTGCGACCAGCGCGAGCAGGACCAGCCAGCCGTTCGGCGCCGGGTAGTCGTAGCCGCCGGTCGGGTCCTTGGTCAGGGCACTGCTGACGGTCACCGCGGTCAGTGCCAGCCCGAACAGCAGATCCAGCAGCCACGCCCGGCCCAGCCAACCAAGATCCACCTGGTCAGGTGGTGATCCGTCCGGCACCGGGCCCGCGCTGGTCGGGCTTCCCGGCGGGTCGGCCCTGAGCACACCGAGCATGCGGCGAAGGTCGTTCAGCGCGGTGCGGCTGGCGTCCTCGATAGCGGCCAGCGCCGGTGCCGCCCGCTCGGGATGGGCACCGGTCAGGTGCCGGGCGGTCCCCGACTGCACCGCGATCATCGACAGCGTGTGCGAGACGACGTCGTGCAGCTCCCGGACGATCCGCAGCCGCTCCGCGAACACCGCCCGCTCGGCCACCACGGTCCGGGTCCGCTCGGCCTCAAAGGCACGCGCGACCGCAGCCCCCTGCCCCCGCCGCCACCGGCGCACGTACAAGCCAAGCGACCAGGCGACGACGAAGATCAAACTATCGGGCAGGGCCGGCTCGTCGTACGACGGTGGTGCGCGCAGCATGCCCACCGTGCCCATGGCGGCGTAGATCACGACCAGACAGCACAGCGAGACCCAGACGGAGCGCCACGCGGCGACCGCGTACAGCCCGAACAGCAGGCAGACGCTGACCAGGTCCGGGTCCCAGCCGTGCCACACGATCGCCGTGTTTGCGGCCAGCGCCACCACCATGACGGTGACCGGCCAGCGCCGCCGMACCGCCAGYGGCAGGCCCGCGGCCAGCGCGAGCAATACCAGCCAGCCGTTCGGGTCGGGCTGGCTGTAGGTGACCGAGGGGTGGGGCGTCAGCAGGCTGGCCACCGTCACCGCGGTCAGCGCGAGGGCGAGCACTACGTCCAGCAACTGGTGCCGGCTCTGCCATCCGCTGGACCTCGCCAGGTCCAGGGCCGCGGCACCGCCTGGCGAGAACGCCGGCCGCCCGTCCCGCCCGGTCGCGGTCCTCTCCACATCCGAACCGTACGGCCAATACCGACACCGGGATACCACCGCACGACGGAACCCGCATTCCCCCACACGGCGGAACCACCCGCTTCATCCCCCCGGTGGGGGAACAGCCGTGTCAGCCCGTAGGCCGCTGCGACCCAGCAGGCAAAAGACCACGATGACGGCCAACCCATTCCACACGGTTTCGGAGAACACACATGACAACGACGGCTACCCACCTACCGTCCACTGCCGTACGCGCCCCGGCGGCCCAGGTCGCCGTCGTCGCGGGCGGCCTGATCGGCGCGGTCGGCGCCGCCGCCTACATCTCCAGCTTCGCCGTGCTGTCCGACCTCACCGGCCAGGAAGCGGTGCGCAGCCCGCTCTGTGTCACCGCGAACATGCTCATGACGCTCGGCTTCGCCGTCGTCGCCCTTTGCCTGCCTGCCCTCGCCGCGCACACCCGGCTACCCCGCTGGGCGCTGCTCACCGCCGCCGCCGGCTGCCTGTCCATCGCCGCGGTCGCCTGGGGGGCAGCGACCTTCGGCGTCGAAGCCGCCCGGGTGGCCACCGACGCCCAGTGGGACCACCGGGGCGCCTTCGTGCTCGTGGCCCACCTCCCCAAAATGCTGATCGGCGCGGCTGGCCTCACCGCCCTCGCCGTCACCGGATGGCGCCACCGGGCCGTGCCACGGACCGCCTGCCTGCTGCTCGGGCTCACCACCGCGGTCGCGCTGCTCCTGCCGCCCTACCCCCCCACCGCGCTACTCGCCGGCCTCGGCCTCGCCTGGCTCGCCCGCACAGCCCGTCCCCACCCCGAAACCTGACCCACCGCCCACCCACGCCACCACCGCATAGACCGCGATCGCCACGCGGGACTGCCGCCCGCCGGCAGCCCGCGCGGCACGGCCTGCGTGTCGACCTGCCGAATCCGAAAGACTTCGGAAGGGAACAGATGAGCCAAGGTGATCGTCGTGACGGAAACGGCGTCGTCTCGTTTGACCCGTTCGGTTACGGACCCGACGACGCACGCCGCCAACTCCTGGACAACATCAAGAGCGCGAAGGCCGGACACGCGAAACCCACCGTTCCGTTGTGCTCGGCGGGGGACTACTGAACACTCGGCAGGGTGGATACGGAGCACAACAAGGCGGTCGTTCGCGAGTTGGACGAGCTGGGCAACGGTGGTGGCGATCTTGGTCGGCTAGATGCATTGTGCACGCCCGACATGGTCAACCATGCATTGGCACCCAACATGCCGACTGGGATCGAGGGCACGCGGCAGTTCCTGCTGCGTGCCCGCCGTGATCAGCATCCAGCTCGCTGGGTGGAGTCGCACATCGTCGCGGAGGGCGACCTGGTCGTCCAGTTCGGCGTGCGAGAGCACGAGTGGCCCGGAGGAACGTTCCGAGGCTTCGACGTGCCGAGCGGGACCTACCGCAGAGACGTCGCCTTCGCCTACCGGCTGGTCGACGGGCGGATCTCCGAACGCTGGGCGGTACGCGACGACTTGGCGATGCTGTTGCAGCTCGGTGCACTGAAGCCTCCGCCGCGCTGAGCGCCGGTCGCCGCACCGCCAAATCCCTGCCTTGGCAGATGGCCACGGCTAGTTTCGAGGGCCGCCGGTTGACCGCCCGTCGCGAAGCCGTAGAGCTCTAAGCTCCCCGTCCAGCCGCCAGTACCCCTCGTGCAGGGTCATCCCGACCGAGGTGGGACCGATACACAGGCCCTCGGGTTGGTAAGCAGAAAACCCGTCAGCGGTGGCGAACGTCTGGTGGCAACCGTCCGAGCTGCCCTCGTAGATCACCAGACGGCTGAGGGTCGACGACCAGTACCAGCCCGAACAACGCCTGCGGCCCTGGTACCAGCGGAACTCCCGCACCGGCAGCGACACCGCCACGTCATCGGCGGCGACGCGATCCAGCGTCGTGTCCACCTCGGTCCCGGCGACCGACCGGTACCGGATCCTCAGTAAGCGGGATCCTGCCAACTGCTTCACGCCGCCGTCGCGGTCGAAACACAGATCGCCCGATAGCCGGGGCCGCCGCCGACTGGTCCAGCTGCCGATGCCACTTGGCCACCGCTTGACGGACAAGATCGCCCGGCGGCTCGACCAGCCCGGACGAGGCCGTGAGGAGGTCGGCCGGATCGTGCGCCGCCACCGGCCGGCGTACCGAGAACTGGCGCGACGAGGTCGGTAGCAACTCGTACCGCGGAGCACCACATCAAACGAAGACCACCCCGGACAAGACAAGTCGCGTCCCAGACAGCGGAGCAAGACGGTACATTCGCCGCGGCAGTCTCAATCAAGGGGGTTCCATGGGGCTGGGCAATCGAAGATCAATTAATGTTCTGACGATCGCGCTGGTTGCCCTCGTAGCTGTAGGCGGCGCGCTCACGGTGTGTGTTGTCTTTGGGCCCACCTGGATCGTGGATCGCCGCAACGCTTCCGGTGCGGCTCTGACGCAAGCGGAGCGGTTGGGAGCCGAGAACGACGTCCGTTCCACACTGCTCCAGGGACTCGGCGGATTAGTCGCCCTCATCGGTGTGTTCCTCGGTGCGGCGATTACCCTGCGTCAGGTCCGCGTCAGTCGCGAAGGTCAGACAATCGATCTCTTTGTTAAGGCGATCGATCAGTTGGCGAGCGACGTGCTCTCCGTCCGGTTCGGCGGAATCTACGCGCTGGAACTCCTGTCCGACCTCGACCCGCGCTACCAGGGGAAKGTCCACGCGCTGCTCACCTCCTTCGTACGTCAGAACGCGCCTTGGCCGCCACGGCGCCCGGAACCGGACGTTGAGGCGGATCGAAGCCAGTACCATGGCGGCGTAGCCGATGATGTCGGAGCGGCCCTTGGCGCRCTCCAGCGAGGCTCGATGATCCTCGATGATGCCTGGTCGGAGTTGGAACGAGTCGATCTGCGCGACGCCGAGTTGGACGCGTTCGACATGCCACGCGTGTGCTTCGCCCACTCCAACCTTGCGGGTGCCAGCATGATTGCCGCCAAGCTGGCAGGTGCCACCCTTTCCGATGCGATTCTACGTAGCACTGACCTCAGCCGCGCCGACCTTCGAGGTGCCGACCTCAGCCGAGCCGACCTTAGCGGCGCCAAGCTACTCGGAGCCGACCTTTCCGATGCCGCGTTGGACGCCACCCGCCTAGATGGCGTGATTACCGACGGCGAGACTAAATGGCCCAGAGGATTTGCGCCTTAAGGTGCCGTTTAACCTTCGACATCACGCTGCGCGTCGGTGTGGACGGTAGCCGAGGTGAACCGTGGGATGGGCGTAGATGAGGGCGTGCTCGGCGTCGACGGCGATTCTGTGTGCCTGGACGACGCCGAGTTCACCGGCGACGTCGGCGTCGGCGTGCAGCTCAGCCCCACTCCGGCGTCAGCCAGCAATTCGAGCTGCGCCGGCTGCATGAGCCCCTGCGACATGAGCCCGGCTACCAGCCCGCTACTGTCCGAGCTCGCCGGCCTCGCCCGGGCCGCCCCGCGTGGCTCGACACGTCACCAGTCCCGGCCCGGACCATGGCCCGTCGGCTACGTCGTGTTAACCAAGATCGGATGTGTACCCGTGCCGCGACCCGAGCGCGGCTCCTCGCACGCCAGTGACGATCTGAAATCGGAACGCACCCGCGCTTCCGCCAGCCAGCGCGATGACTGTTGTCGCCGTCTGCACGCCGCTCGCTGCCGACACCCGAATCCCGGCAAACCGGGGTGTTGTTACCTCGGTGACGAACACCGCGGCCAACATCGGCCCCATCCCGGGGATCCGGACACGCCGCCCAGAGCGCGACGAACCGTCAACCACCAGATCATGGTTACACCGCGCCACCGGACCCGAGGACGCCACGCCGAGCGGCCTTCTCATCGATCTGTCAGCCAGCGACAGACCGGCGACAAGTCTTTTGAGAAACTGTCATCTCTTTTGAGAACCTACAAAATCTCACTTTTGGGGACGAGTCGCCCCGAAATAGTCGTCTCCTGTCCACCTATAGGGGGCGACGTGTACCACTTTGCCCTGTCCAGGGGCGCTGATCATCTGGCCGTTTCCGATGTAGATCGCGACGTGGTGGATGTTGGTGGCGGTGCCGTAGTAGACGAGGTCGCCGATCTGGAGTGGTTGTCCGGGTGGGACCACGGGTCCGGCTTCGTACTGGGTCTGGGCGGTGCGGGGCAGGTCGATGCCGGCGGCGAGGTAGGCGGCGCGGGTGAGGCCGGAGCAGTCCCAGCCGCCTTCGGCCGGGCCGTCTCCGCCCCACAGGTAGGGAAGGCCGACCTGTCCCTGGGCGTAGACGACGGCGGCGTAGCCGGCGTCGGACGGGGCGGTGTCGGCCCCGAAGCCGCTGGTCGAGCTGTACTGGGTGGCCTGCGTGACGACCTGGGCGACGTAGGAATCGTCATGGTTATAGGCCCACAGCGCCCCGGTCAGGTCGGTGGCGACGTGGTTGTCACACAGATAGGCCGCGGCTGCGTAGATGGCGTCCTGGGGGTTGTAGAGCGACGGCGGGTTCGCGCCGCCCGCGGGTAGCCGGTGGTGGGCGACGACGGCGGCGAACGTCGGGGCGAGGAACTGCATCGGGCCGCCGGCCCCGGCGGTGTTGGTGCCGCTGGCCACGCCCGGCAGCCGACTACGACCATGATCAGATTCGACCTTGCCGATGGCCGCGAGGGTCGTCCAGGACAGGCCGGGGCAGGTCGCGGCGGCCTGCATGTAGAGGTTGAGGTAGTCGGCGGGGATGTCGTCGAGGGCGGTCTGGCTGGGGCTGCCGCCGTTRCTACAGCCGAGGAACCAGCCGATGACGGGTGCGCACAGGACGCGTTCGGCCATCTGGGCGGCGGCGGCGCCCATCATCACGATGAGCAACACGATCGTGGCGACGGCGGCGGCGAGGTACTTGGTCGTGGCCGCTCACCCCCGGTACTTCTCGGGTGGCATTGGCGCGGGCGGTCGCAGTCGGGGCCCGGCCGCGGTGTCACCGGTCCGGCCGTCGACCGGGTCGGGCGGGCGCAGCCTGGGCCAGGCGCGGGTGAGCTGGTCGAGGCGGAGTCGGTGGGCGCGRGTACTGGTCAGGGGTAGCCAGCGGGGAAGGGTGGGATCGAGCTGGGCGTCGGCGGGGGCGAGGGTGGCGGCGGTGGTGGCGACCGGGACCATGTCGGGCTGGTCGAGCCCGCGCAGCGCCGTGGCCAGGACCTGGCGGGCGTTGGTCTCGCGCTCGGCGGTGGGGAACCAGAACAGCACCGGTGTGCTGATCCTGGTGGCCGTCGCGAGCCGCCCGTAGTCGCCGATCTTCAGGGCGAGGCGGCTGAGCTGTTCGGTGGCCCAGTCGAGTTCGAGGAACCATTCGATCTCGCCCCGGGCGGACTTCCACCGTCCGTAGGCGTCGGGGCGGACCAAGTCCCCGAACGAGCGTAGGCAGCGGGTTTCTGACCACCAGGCGGTCAGGGTGCCGGGTGGGGTGGGTTGGCGGGCGTGGGCGATGAGGTTGGTGAAGAAGCCGTTGACGGCGACGGTGTGCGCCAGACGCAGCGAGTGGGCGATGGCCATCGCACGGGCGTGGCGGTAGCCGATCTCCTTGAGTTCGATGCCGTCCTCGGCGGCGAGCACGCTGGCGCCGGCGATGTCGCAGACGTAGTGCGCTGGGGGCTGTCCCTGCCCGACGGGGATCAGGGGTTGGAAGCGGTCGAGGACCCGCCAGCGGTAGAGCTCGAGTAGCCGGCGGTTGGCGGCGCGGCGGCTGGTCCAGCCGGCCTCGACGATCTGGTGGGTGGTCAGCACCCGGTGCTCGTGGACGAGCCGGGTGATCCACCGGTCGCGGGGGGACAGGTGGCGGGCGAGGTAGGTGACCAGCGCGGCGTCGGCGACGACGCGGCCGGGGGCGCGGGGCGGGATGCGCAGGGCACGCTGGGGTTGCGGGTAGGCGACCATGAGATCTCCGTGGTGGTCAGTTTGCGGATCGGCGGGGGTCGGCCTGCGCCTGCGGGGCCGTCGGGTCCGGCTGCGTCGGTGCAGGGGCGGGCGCACGGCGGCGCAGCTCCCGACGGATCTGGGCGGCCCGGCCCGGTACCGGGGCGGGTAGCTTCTCGGTGCGCAGCGTGAAGGCCGGGGCTTCTTCTCCGGTGACGACGAGGCGGGCGGCGGCGTGGAAGACGCCGAGGTTGGCCAGGTCGTGTTCGGACAGGCGGGGCTCGACGTGGCGGACGAGCCGTTTCGCGTCGGCCGGCGACATCGTGAAGTAGATCTTGCTGC
Source organism: Pseudofrankia asymbiotica (assembly GCF_001983105.1). GTDB lineage: Bacteria > Actinomycetota > Actinomycetes > Frankiales > Frankiaceae > Pseudofrankia > Pseudofrankia asymbiotica. Next base: position 31,816 of record NZ_MOMC01000062.1, read on the forward strand.
GGGCGTTCGCGGCGATGCTCTCTTCGAGATGCCGGGGCAGCTGGGCGAGGTTCTGATGCGCGAGGGTGATGCCGAGGCGGTAGCCGCGCGCGGCGGCGAGCATGTCCTCCAGCGCGTACGGAAGCGTGAGGAAATTGTGTGCTTCGTCCAAATACAGAGAGGCGTCGGGCCTTCTGCCCTGGGGCATGCGGGCGCGCCGGGTGGTGGCCTGCCAGACGGCTGAGACGACGATCGAGCCCATGAGCGCCGCGGTCTCGACGCCGAGGGCGTCCTGGGCGATCCGGACCAGGCACACCCCGCCCTGGTTGAGCACGGCGTCCATGTCGACGGTGGACGGGCCGGCGGCGATCGCGGCCCGCACGAACGGGCGTAGCAGGAAGCCGCGCAGCTTGTTCATCAGCGGGGCAATGGCGTGTGCCCGCGCGGGTCCGGACAGGGCCTCGTACCACTGCCAGAAACCGGCCAGGATCGCGTTGTCGATCTCACCGACCAGGCGCTCCCGGTAGGCGACGTCAGTCAGGAGCCTGGGCAGGTTGGTCAGAACGGGGACCTCGGGCTGGGCGGCGAGGGTGAGCAGCCCGGCACGGAAGATGTCGTCGGTCCGTGGGCCCCAGGACTCGTGGTAGACCCGACTGAAGATCGACACGAGGTTGTCGACGGCGCGGGCCCGGTCGGGCTGATCCAACGGGTTGAGGCAGGGTGTTTGCCTGGAGGATTCGGCGTCGAACAGGACAAGGCGGTCGACGGCATCCAGCGGGTAGCGGGCGAGGATGTCGATGATCTGGTCGCCCTTCGGGTCGACGTTGACCACCCCACGGCCGGCGGCGACGTCGTCCAACGTCATCCGGGCGAGTAGCTCGGACTTGCCGGAACCGGTGGCGCCGAGAATGTGCAGGTGATGGCGGGCGTCTGGAATCCGCAGGCCGACCGGGCGGGCATGACCCGCGTCGGAGCGGCCGAGCGGGCGGATATTCGGACCGGCAGCGGCGACATCGGGCGGTGGCGCGACCGCTTTTGCCCCGGCGCGTTGCAGGCCGGGGGTCGCCTCGTCGACCGGCAGGTGGGCCAGCGAGCCGACCTCGGCGACCGACAGCAGGTCCCCGTGGCCGAGCTGGCGGGCGGCGAGGACGGGCAGCGGGCGGCGCAGCCGGGCCCGCTTGTAGTAGTTGTGCTCGCCGTAGGCGGCGAACGCCGACGCGATCGCGTGCGCCCGGCCGCGCAGCTGCCCGCCGACCCGGGCGGCGGTGTCCTCGTCGGCGTACTCGTCGAGAACAGCGACGACGGCGTAGCGGACGCGGACCTCGAACTGGGCGCCGCGGCCCTTGGCGACGATCGCGCGGTCCTCCGCCGAGAGCGCGAGGGAGGTCTGATGGTCGACCTTCGCCGGCGCGGGAGTCCGGCGGGTGCGCCGGGTTCGGCCCATGTGGGGGGTGAGTAGGTCGAGCAGGTCGCCGAGCAGGGTGGCCGAGCCGCCGGCGCGCACGCGGCGGGCCGACCGGCGGGCTTTGGCGACGCGGTGGCCGGTGACCGGGCGGGCCAGGATCTGCACGGCCGCCCGTTGGGTGCGGGCAAGCCCGCCGGGGGCGGCGAGCAGCGCGCGGACCGGGTCGACGTCATGATCTGTACGGATCGGGAGCGCTTCTGCCCGGCCCAGGCGCAGTTCCCCGCCGGCGGCCAGCAGCCGCCTGCCGGGCCGGGCCAGGACGGGCAGCGGCGCGCGGGCGGGGGCGGTCCGGGTGTGGGCGCCGGGCCAGGCTGCCTCGATGGCCCGTTCGACGAATCCCTCGGGGACGACGCCGGGGACCCAGATCTGGATGCGGACCCCGTCGGCGTCGAACAGGTACTCCCACACCAGGTGCGGCTGGCCGACCAGCCGTCGCCACGACGGTCGTAGCAGGCCGAGCAGGTTCGCCCACAGCGCGCCCGCGCCCGCCGGGTCGACGGTGGGTGGGGCCAGCACGGTGACGAGACGGGCGCCGGCGATCAGCCGCTGCTGGTAGCGGCGGCGCATCCGCCGACGCAGGGTGACCAGGCCGGCGGCGGTGCCGGCGAGCAGCGGGCCGGCGACGGGTCCCCAGGCCACCGCCCATGCCCGCAGGTGGCCTAGCAGCTGGTGCAGGAAGCCCCAGGGGTCGGTCAGGTAGGTGGCAAGCGGCGACGACGGCGTGGTCGCCGCCGCGGCGAGCAGGTCCATGGTTACGATCTCCATACGGCTACGGCGGTCAGGCGGGGTCGAGGTAGATCTGGCCGTCGGGATCGGCCGGGTCATCCGGTGCGGCGAGATCGAAGAAGCCGTCGTCGTCCCCGTCATGGGGGCCAGCGGCGAGTTCAGCCGGGTTCGTTGCGGGAATTTCTCGGAGTTGCCTCGGGCCAGCGATCGCGAGCGGCCGGATGCTTTCGGTGCCGCAGGGACTGGTGGACCACGGCCGTTGTCGACATGCCGTCGGGATTTCCGACAGGACGCCCGGGTGTTCGAGGCATGGTCGTTCCCGTCGAGGTGAGGGATCGGCCTGCGGAGGTGTCCGGTGGCGTTGGCGATCGTCCGGTCGATCGACGCGCCCCGGAGCGTGCGGACCGAGCAGGAACGTGAGGATTTCGAGCAGGAGCTGGTCGACCAGTACCTGTTGGCGTCGCTCGGAGCCGGTAACGGGGACGGCTGGGTCGCCCAGGACCGGGCGGTGATCTTCGAGTTCACCCGGTTCCTGGATGGTCCGGTGTGGAAGGCGCAGCCGCGGGATGCTGATCGTTTCCTTGTCCATCAGCGCAGGGACTTGGGTCGGGCTCGGCAGACGGTGCAGCAGAAGGCATGGGCGGTCGGGCGCTTCTTCGACTTCCTGATTGATCGCTACCAGGCAGATATCCATGCGCTGACTGGCTGTGTGGTGTCCCAGCCGATCGACGAGCACAACCGGCCGGCGAAGGCGGACTACGGGGTTGCCCGCGTCCCGCCGTCCGATGAGGAGGTCGAGGCGCTGTTCGCGGGCTGGCGGGACTCGCTCGGGCACGCGCGGAAGTTTCTGACCGCGGCGCGGGACTACCTGGCTGCGTCGTTGTGGCGGCGTGCCGGGCTGCGGATCCAGGAGACCTACATGCTCGACATCCGGGACTGGCGCCGCGACCTCGGTGAGTTCGGCAAACTGCACATCCGGTTCGGGAAAGGCAGCCGCGGCCGGGGCCCGAAGACACGGCTGGTCCCCGCGATCAACGCGGTCGCGGATTTGCTCGACTGGTGGATGGTCGACGTGCGCCACCAGTTCGGCGACGACTGGAACGCGCCGGACGCCCCACTGCTGCCCGGAGAGCGGCGCGACCCGCACTCCGGCTTCTGTCGGCGGGCGTGCGATCAGTCGTTGCGGGACGGGCTCGCCGCGGCGACGCGGCGGTGGCTGCCCGGCTGGGAGGGGCGACTGACTCCGCATACGCTGCGGCATTACTGCGCCTCGTCGCTTTATTCGCGAGGAATGGACTTGAAAGCGATCCAGGAAATCCTCGGTCACGAGTGGCTGTCGACGACGACCCGGTATATCCACGTCCAGTCCGACCATATCGAGCAGGCGTGGGCCATCTCCAACCGGCGAATCGAAGAACGTCTCGGACAGCTGGAGGAAAGGTAGCCCGATGCGTTGGAACCTGCGGATGAAGGCTGCCGAGGCGGGGATCTGGAAGTCCACCGAGATGCGCCGGCGGCTCGCGGACGCCGGCCTGGAGATCTCGGCGGGGAAGATGTCCGGGCTGTGGATCGGGAACCCGACGACGATCCGGCTCGACGACCTGGACGTGATCTGCGCGGTGCTCGGCTGCACGCCGAGCGATCTGCTCCTCTGCGAGCCGGACGTGGTCGCGGCCCGCCGGCCCAGACAGGTCCAGACTGCCGCTCCGTCGCCGGTCGTCCCGCGGCTGGGTCGGCACCGGTCGGTTCCACCGGCATGACTACCCGTCGGCGGCATCTGTGCGAGTCCTGCGGGCAGCGGCCACCGGCAATGCGGGAGATCCCGATCTGTTTCGACTGCTGGCCCGGCGGGCCGGTCACCCCGCCACCGTGTCGGCAGTGCAGATCGACGGAGAACTACTACACCTCGGGGCTGTGTGCTCGCTGCCATCCGCAGGCCCCCGGCGGGAAAACAGCCGACCCGCGGCGGACAGTCGTCGTGGATTCCTGCCCTGACTGCCACGCGTGGGGCGCCACGAGGACCACCGGCTGGCTGTGCGCCGGTTGCGGCCACTGGCGGGAGAAATACCCCGTCAGTACCTGCACGGCATGCCGCCACGAGAAGCCCGTCGATCCCGACGGCGCCTGCCGGCTGTGTGTCCGGCAGCGGCGCATGGTGAACACCCTGTTCGGCGGACGAGTTTCGCTGGCCGAGGCGAACCGGTACGGCCAGCAGACGTTCCTGGCCGACATGTTCTACCGCGCGAACAGCCGCCGGCCGCGCCCGCCTGCCGACACCTCGGACAAGCCTTCGCCGCCGATCCGCCCAGTCGATCACCGCCAGCTCGTGCTGTTTCCCGCCCACCGCGACCTGGCCGCCGGTGCGGCCCGCGGGTTCGAACCGCCGCCGGACCCGATGCTCGACGGCGCGTTGTGGGCCGTCGCCGGTGAGCACGCCGACCGGCATGGCTGGAGCGTCTGGGTGCTTGAGCGCACCCGGCGCGCGCTGCGGATTCTGCTCGCGCTCCAGGACACCCCGGGCACCCCGATCCTCGCCAGCGACGTTGCGGCGCTCTCCACGATCGGGTTGCCGGTTCGGCCCACCAGCGAGGTGCTCGCCGCCGCGGGGATGTTCGTGGACAACCGCGTGCCGGCGATCGTGCGCTGGTTCGACCAGCAAGTCGCCGACCTGCCCGAGCAGATCCGCACCGAACTCGGCGTGTGGTTCGACATCGCGCGCAACGGCAGCARCACACCGCCACGATTCCGGCCACGCGCGGAAGCCACCGTGAAAAGCCAACTCGAGTTCGCGCTGCCGACCATCCGCGCCTGGGCAGCCACGCACCCGTCGCTGCGGGAGATCAGCCGTGAGGACCTCCGCGCGGCCCTGCCCCCGAGCGGCGCCCCCCGGTCCACGACGCTTCAGGGCTTGCGGTCGATCTTCCGGGTGCTGCGTGCCCGCAAGCTGGTGTTCGTCAACCCGACCGCGAGGATCAGCGTCCCGAACCCGGCCAGGACCGCGCCCGACCCGATCGACCTGACTGCGGTACGCGACGCTCTCAACAGCGACGACCCGACCCGCGCCGCGCTCGCCGCGCTGCTGGCGTTCCACGCCCCGCGCGTCCGGGAACTGCGCCACCTGCGCCTGACCGACGCCCGCGACGGCCGGCTGCACCTGCCCAACCGCGTCGTCCCGCTGGCAACCCCCGCCCGCGACCGGCTGGCCGCTTACCTTGACTACCGGCAGCGGACCTGGCCGAACACGGCCAACCCCTATCTGTTCATCCACTACCGCAACGCCACGACCACCAACCCGGTCCTGCCGCGATGGATCAACATTCGGCTGGGCCTGGCGGCGCAATCGATCCGGATGGACCGCATCCTCGACGAGGTCCAAACCAGCGGTGGCGACATCCGGATGATCAGCGAGTTGTTCGGCCTGTCGGTCGCGGGCGCCTACCGCTATCTCACCACCGTCGACCACCCTGGCATCGCCCGCTTCGCGCGCAGCCCCGACCCACAGAACTAGCGCGACCCCGAAATTCACTGGACCTCGGCGTGTGTAGAGTCGAGTATCCGTGGGGCGGCGGGTGCGGAGGATCTCGTGAGGCTGAAGCAGGAAAGTCGAGTGCTCAAGGGCAAGGCACTCGCCTCGCTGACCCACGCCATCGAGGCGTTCAACGCGCCTCACAACGAAGGCCGCCCCACGCGGGTCCTGCTGCATCTCCAGCACGCCTTCGAGATGCTGCTCAAGGCCGCGCTTGTCCAGAAAGGCGTCAAGGTATTCGACCACGGCACCGGACGGTCGATCGGATTCGAGAAGTGCCTTGGACTCGCCGCCAGCCACCCGACTATCAAGCTCAGCACAGAGGACGCCGGCACGCTGCGCGCCATCGACGCGATGCGCGACGATGAGCAACACTGGTTCAACGAGGTATCGGAACAGCTGCTCTACCTGCATGCGCGCGCAGGGGTAACCTTGTTCGACGACCTGATGCAGCGCGTCTTTGGCGAGCGGCTGGCGAATCACCTTCCGACCCGCGTACTGCCCATATCGATCGATCCGCCGCGCGATTTGACCGTCGTTCTCGATGAGGAGTACAGCCAGATCGCCGCGCTTCTGGCGCCCAGYCGACGCGCCCGCCACGAGGCCCGGGCCCGGATCCGTACTCTGCTCGCGATGGAAGCGCACGTTGAACCAGAGGCTCACGTCTCGGAGAAAGACGTCGACCGTGTCGAGCGCGGGATCCGCCACGGCAGTCCACGCGACCAGGTCTTCCCTAGGCTTCAGGACATCGCGACAACTGTCGACGGCGACGGTCTCGCCATCACCGTGCACTTCACGAAGAAGCAGGGTGCCCCGGTCCGATACGTCGCCGACGAGTCCGCACCCGCAGCGGCAATCCGAGAGGTCGATCTCCAGCGCAAGTTCCATATGTCGCCGACCGACCTGGCCAATGCCCTCGGGTTGAGCCTTCCTCGCAGCCATAGCCTGCGCGAACATCTTGGTATCGACACCGACGAGGCATGTAGCCACGATTTCATATTCGGTTCGATACGTCACCGAATGTATTCGGATAATGCGGTCAGAAAGATGCAAAAGGCGGTCGATGAACTGGACATGGAGAAGGTCTGGCTCGCTCACAAGCCCCAAGGCCGCGCCAAGGCCAAGCCACCCTGTCCGATCGACGGCTGCCASGCGCCGACACAGTGAGGGCATGGYCGCAGTAGCCCAACTCCGGGTCCCAGACCCCGGCCTCATAGGTCCAGCCACCCTGAGTTCGACTCTGAATCCTGAACAGTTGCGAGGAACTCCGGATCTGTCGTGATCAGGGCGTGTTCGGCCTGCGAGGCGAGGGCCTGGAAGGCGACCCGCTGGGCGCCCGCCACGAGCAGTCCTTGTCCGCGGTCGGCGGACAGCAAGAACTGCCGTTCGCCCTGGGACAGGTCAAAAACCTGAGTGATCTCGTCGATCGCCTGCGGGGCCTGGCGCAGCAAGATCTGCGTGGCCGCGTTGGTGACGATCGCCTTGCCGAGATCGCTCGCCAGCACGTCACCTGTGTCCTGGGTGGCGACGGTCAGCCCGGCCCAGTACTTGCGCGAGGACTTCGCCATCCGGAACAGGAAGTCCGCGCCGGCGGGCTGGCGCATGAGCAGCCATGCCTCGTCGACCACCACCAGGCGGGGCCGGCGGTCGGCCGGGTTGGAGACCCGCCGCCACACCGCGTCGAGGACGAGCAGCGTGCCGATGGCTTTGAGCTCGTCGGGCAGGTCGCGCAGCGAGTAGACGACGAGGTGGCCGTCGCCGGGCGCGCTGGTGGGGCCGTCGAACAGGCCGGAGAACGCCCCCGCGGTGAACGGGTGCAGGCTGGCGGCGAGCGTCCCCGCCGCCGGGTCGGTGGAGCGGGCCAGGGTCGCGGCGAGGTCGGTCAGCAGGGGTGCTGGCCGGTTCCAGCTGCGCGGGTCGGAGCTGATCCCGGCCGCCTGGTAGGTGGCGGTGATCGCCGTGTCGAGGGCTGCCCGTTCGGCCGCGGTCAGCTGGCCGACCAGGACGGAGACGACGGTGTGCAGGAACAGGCTGCGGCGTACCAGCGCATCCCGCGGCGCGGTCCGACGGCCGTCAGGGGTGACCTGGATGGGCAGGTCGAACGGATTGATCCGCACCCCGTCGCCACCGAGGTGCAGGTAGGTCCCGCCGACCGCGGCGGCAAGGCGGGCGTATTCGTCTTCCGGGTCGACGACGTGGACCTCGATACCCCGGTACAGCGAGCGCAGGAGTTCGAGCTTGACCAGGTAGCTCTTGYCGGCGCCGCTGCGGCCGAGGATGACCGAGTTGTGGTTGTCGATGTCGCCGAACCGGTCCCAGTGCACCAGCCCGTTGCTGGCGACGTTGAGCCCGTAGAGCACCCCGGTCGGCGCCAAGGAGGTCGGGTCGGCGGGCGGCAGGTCCGGGCTGGTGAATGGGAACGCCGCGCTGAGCGCCGCGGTGTCGAAGGTGCGGCGCATCCGCACCTGGTCCAACCCCAGGGGAAGGGTGCTGACCCAGCCTTGCAGGGAGCGGTAGCTGACCGGTTTGGCGTCCAGGAGCAGGCTGGCCGCCAGCGCCCGCACCGCGGCGACCTCGTCGGCCAATTCGGCTTCGCTGGTCGCGTGGACGGTGAGGTAGAGCCCGAGGCGGAACAGCTTTCCTTCGCCGCGGGCGACGCGGGCGGACAGGTCGTAGGCGTCCTCGGTCGCGGCTTCGAGCTGCGGGTCGATCAGCCGGCCTTTCTCGTCGCCGAGCTGGCGGCCGGATTCGAGCTTGGCCAGCTGGCGGCGCAGCCGGTTGGCCGCGGTGACCGGGTCGATCGGCTCGACATGCACCGCGACATCCACCCTGCCGGGGTAGGTCACCAGCGGGGCGAGCCAGCCCGCGTGCACCTCGCGCGGATAGCCGGTGATCGCCATCGTGGCCAGGAAGTCCCCGCCCACGTCCAGATGGCGGGGCGCGATCGACAGCGCATCCGGGACGAACGCCGCCGCGGCGGCGTCCACCGGCCGTGGCGACGGGCCGTGGGTCGGTGCGGAGGCCCGGCGTCGGGCTCGTCTACTCATCGGGCATGCCCCCTGCGCGCCGTGTGCCGTGCTGGCCGTCGAGAGCCGCCCTCGGATCGCCCGGCCGACGGGCGGCGGACGGGTGGGTCCCAGAAGTCCGGGTCGTCGGCGTCGGACAGGCCGTCCCCGTCCGCGTCGTCGAACCGGTCGCTGTAGCCGGGGCCGACGGCCGCGTCCGGGTCGTCGAACCCGGCGTCGTCCAGGAAGCCGCCGCCGTCGGTGTCCGGTGGATAGGCCGGGTAGCTGTCGGCGGGCTCGGGCAGGTCGGCGGTGATGACCTCGTCGGGTGCGGCGAGCGCGGCCGGCGGCACCCGGCCGGCCGGGTTGCAGGCGGCGGCCAGCACGCTGGTCGCCGTGCCGGCGTCCAGCGGCGTGACCACGATCCCGGCCGGGGCGAGCAGGTCGGTCGCCTCGGCGAGGCGGCGGGCGAGCCGGGTGTGCGCGGCGCGGCGGGCTGCCGCCCCGGCGCGGCGGCCGTCGCGGGCCGCCGCCCGCCGTCCCGACAGCGCGGCCAGTGGGGAGGCCCCGCCGAGCCCGTCGACCGGCCCGGCGGCGACGAGCGGTTCACGCAGCACCAGCAGCAGCTGACGGGTCAGCAGCTGCATCTCGACCGCCAGCTGGCCCAGGTAGGTGGCATGTTCGCGGGCCGCGTGCGCGAGCGCGGGATGAGGCAGCCGGAACGCCGCGTCGTCGAGCAGCTGGATCTGGCCGGACAGGTCTGCGGGCATCGCCCGCACGAGGATCTGCACCGGCGCGGTCAGCGAGTGCAGGTAGCGAGCGAACACAGCGACGAGCCCGTCCTGCTCGCCGGGGGTACGCAGCGCGAAGTTGACCGTGGAGGCGACCGCGACGACCGCCAGCCCGTCCGGCCCGAGGTCGATCACGCCAACCCCGGCGGTGCTGGTGACGGTGCGGGCCGGCAGCCGCAGCGGCGCCGCGCTCTGCCCGCCGGCGGTTGGCCTGCGGTCACCCGAGCTGCTGGTGGCGCGGGCGGCTAGCCAGGACGGCGGTGGGATCATGCCTTCGGGGGCGTTGATGCGGTGTCGTGGGCTGGTGCGGTGGCGGATCGCGGCGACCAGCATCCGGTCCAGGGACAGCCCGTCGCGTTGGCCGAGGACGAGGGCGCAGGCGACCGCGGCGACCGGCACGGCGACCAGGGCGAACACCGGCAGCGGCAGCAGGCTGCGGGTCGCGGCCCAGGCCAGGTAGAGCACGATGGCGGTCAGCGCGAGGATCAACACCTGGCGGGCGGTCAGGCCCGCCACGATCCGATCCTCACGATCAACATCGGCGGGAATTCTTACGGGGTGGGTCATCGTGGCTGGTCACCTTCGTTTCGGGGTGGGCGGGGGCGGCGGGGCATGTTCGGCAACATCAGCTGCCGGTAGCGCGGCGGGACCGGCCGCGCTGGCGGTGGCGGTGCGGGCGGTGCGGGCACGGCCGGCCGCGCGGGACGTGGGGTGCGGTGCAGGCCCTCCAGCGGGAGGGCGTACTGGCCGGTACGGTCCGGCCGGATGCCCCGGTAGGGGTCGAACGGCAGCTCCAACTGCCGACCCCGCGGCACCGGACGAGACGGGGCCTGCCGGCCAGGACCAGGCCGGCCCCCGCGGGCCCGCGCCGGTGCGGCGGCCGGGCGCCGCCCTGGCTGGGGGGTCGCCGGTGGGTGGGGCTGGTCGACCTCGAACGGGATCAGCAGCTGGCCGTCGCGGTCCACCCAGGCCCCGCCGTCGCGGGGCAGGTAGCGCCCGCCCGGGGCGACGGCCTGGCCGAACGGGATGGACAGCTGGCGGTGCCGCGGCCGGGACCGTCCCGCTGGGTTCGCCGGCCGTGGCGGGCGGGGCACGCCCCGGGCCGGCCCGGGGCGGCGGACCCGGGGCACCCTGGTCAGCGGGATGAGCCCCTGTCCGTCGGCGTCCACCTCGATGCGGTCGTAGGGGTCGGCCGGCCCGCCTCGCGGTCCGCCGCCTCCTGGCCGGCCTCGGCCCGGCCTGCCACGTCCACCCCTGCCACGTCCGCCCCGGCCGCGTCCGCCGCGACCTCGGCCGGCCCGGTGGCCGGCGCGTCCGGCGCCGCGTCCGAACCGGCCCCCGAGCAGACCCAGCGCCCGGCCGATGACGAAGGCGCGCACGACCCGGCCGACAATGCCCCCGCCGCCGTGGCCGATCCTGGGGATCATCAAGAACGGAATCCGGCACAGGAAATACATCAGGGTCAGCGCCGCGAGCAGGTTCACGACGCCGTCCGGGGTCGGGCCGAACAGCGTGAATCCACCGGGGCTGAAGAACACCCTTAACGCGGCGAGGAGGACGAACGACTGCACGATCTGGATGCCGAGACAGCCGAAGAACGCGCGCCACCACCAGAACGCCATCCGCTCCGTCAGCGGATGGCCGTGTCCGGCCAGCGCGATCGGCCCCGCCCCGACGAGAGCGACCTCGACGATGATCCGGGCGATGTAGGTACACAGCAGCGCAGCAACAGTGCCAGCGACGAACAGGGCGAGGAAGATAGTGAAAATGCTCCGGTTGACGACGCCACCGGCGCTCGGCGAGAGCGACCCGAGAATGATGTTCCGTAGTTGTACGGCGGCGGTGTCCGGGTTCAACCCCTGACCAAGAATCGCGCCGGGCAGGGCGTTGGCGGCCTGGATGGCTTTCGTCGAGAGGAACAGCGACAGGCCGGACGCGAGGAAACCCAGCGGGATACGCGGCGCGATCTCCTTGATCGAGATGCGGGACTGGACCGTTCCCAGCGACATGACGGTGAGCCCACCGAACATGATCAGGGCGCTGTAGGCGGTGGCGCTGATCGCCCACGATGTCGACCACATCTCCCCGATCGCGGGAAGCTGCGACGGTTCCGGCGTCGTCAGCAACGTGCGGCCGAGCAGATCCAGCAGCGAGTTCAGTGCGGCGGTCACCAACAGGCGGAAAAACGCCGTGATCGCGTCGCTGATCGCATCGGCAATCCACCCGGCGACCCCGCCACCACCACCGCCGGTATCCGGCGCTGGCGGCGTCGTCTGCGGCACCGGCGGCGCCGGCGCTCCTGGAGTGGTGGCGCAGTCCGGCTGGCCGGCCGGGCACGGCTCCCCGGTGCCGCCACCCTCGGGCGGGGTGTCAGGAGTGCTGGGGGCGGGGGTGGTATCGCCGCCCGAGGGTGGCGGGGTGGTCGGCGGGTCCTGCCCCGGAGGGGTCGGGGCGGGACCGGGCTGCGGGTTGGGCGTGGGACCGGTGTAGCCGGGCGTGTCCGCGGACGGCGCGGACGACGGGGCAGGGGGTGTCGTCGCGGCGGAGGCCACCGCCGGGACCAGCACGGCCAGCAGCAGCGCGAACGTCGCCGTCCCGGCCAGCAGCCACCGGCGCCGTAGCCAACGGCGGCCAAGCCGACGACGCGCGGGCACGGACGAAGAACCTGGCAGGCCAGCAGGGCGGACCCGGCGGTGAGAAGAGGCGGCCATGGCCTAGCCGCCGATGTTCGTCTTGAGGATCTCGACCACGACCGGCGCCAGCGCGGTAAAGCCGTAGCCCCAGCCGGCGTTCCTCAGGGCGTCCTTGGCCCTGTTGATCTCGCCGGGGTCGCCGTGGGCCATCATGTAGCGGAAGCCCCCGATGGACAGGAACACCGTCGCGACGGTCCCGAGGATCCCCATGATCCAGTTGCGAATGTTGTTCAGGACCGTGTTCAGGTCCGTCGCCACGGGTGGCCCCGGCGGGACGACGGCCGCGAACGCCGCCGTGCCGCCGGCCAGGACGAGCACCCCGACGACGGCGACGAGCAGGACCGTGCGGCGCCACGCGACCCGCCGGCGCGAACGCGAGGGGCGGGCCTGGGCTGGCGGGGTTGGGCTCATGCCGGCACCCCCGTGACCGCCAACACCCCTGCCGGGGCGGGCGCCGTGGCAGGCGTCGCGCTGCCGGCCGGCGGGCCGGGCGGCCGGGATGGCGGCTCGCCATCGGTCGCCTGCGGCCTGTGGCCGGTGAGGTGGGCGAGCAGACGCTGTTCAGCCCGGTCGCGCAGCCGGTAGACGGTGCGCACCGGGGTCGCGTGGCGGGTGRCCCAGGCGGCGACCGAGACGTGATCGAGCCGGGTCGCGGCGACGAGGGCGGCCTCGGTCTCGGTCAGGACCCCGTCCGCGACCGCGCCCGCGAGGACCTCATACGGACCGTCCGCCTGGGTCTGGGCGACGGTGCGGGTGAGGAGCAGGCCCGGGTTGGGATGGGGGGTTTCCAGCGACTGGGTGAGCAGGTCCAGGCCGGCGCGGTAGGCGGCCCAGCGCAGCCGCACCGCGATCCGCGGCAGATCCAGACCGATCGTGGCCAGCGCGGACAGGAAGCCGGTCAGGACCTCGGCCTGCACGTCGGCCGGGTCGAGGTCGCTGTGCTCGCCGAGCCGGGAGGCCACCGCCCGTAGAGCGGGCAACGCCATGCCGGCGGCGCCGACCGTCCACGCGCCGCCGCGGGCGCGGGAGCGGCAGATCACTGTCTTCCAGGCGGTGTCGCTGGTGGCCTGCGGGCAGGACCGGGCCAACAGCCGGTCGCGCAGCTCGTCCAGCGCCACCAGCCGGTCGGGCAGGCCGGGCACCGGTGTGCCGTCCAGGGCGAGCGGGTCGGGTTCGGTGACCAGGAGCGCGAAGCAGTCCCGCAGGGTTGTCAGCGGCAATGTCGGCTTGTTCGTACCGGCGGTTCGCGCAGGAAGGGAGGACGTTTCATCGGGCATGGTTCGCCGTCCTTCGGGTGTCGCGGAATTCGGACAGCCCAAGGACGCCACATCAAAGACAGCGAAAAGACAGCGCGATCTCCCAGCGAATGCACAGCGATCTTTGCTGTGCATTCGGAACAGTCACAGCGGGACCGTGCAAGGCATTCCCCAGGCCCCCGGCTCCGCCGCGTGCCAGCAGCTGGACCGGACCTGACAGCGGGCCCCTGACCTGGTGCGCTGTGACGACAGCAGCGTTCCGCCATGATCGCTGGCACCTGGCCAGCGATCATCCATCAGCGCCCGCCGGCACCGGCGAGAAAAAACTTGAAAAAAGTTTCCGGCCCACTCGCCGGAGTGCTGCCAGCGGGATGACAGCGATCAATAGTCCGGTCGGACTAGACCCTGCACAGCGGGAAAAACCTTGGAAAAAGTCGTGGGGGTGGTGGCAAAAAACGGCACAGCAGCCGGTCTCCTTTTACGACCGCGGAAACAAGCCCGTCGTGAAAGGCAGGACCACCAATGCCCACCTCATCCGACTCCGGCCGCACCATCCTGCCGGTCGTCCCTGCGGGCCGGCCGGCGACCGTCTGGCCGTACCCACCCACCACCGCCGACCAGACCCCGACCGGCTGGCTTCCGGCCGCCGTGGAACGCCTCGTCGTCACCGTCAGCCGGCCCGACGACCCGGTCCTGCTGCTGACCGAACCACCCCTGTCCCAGCCCGCCCGGCCGGCCGAGCCCGGCGACGACGAGCTCGGCGAGAACCTCGCCGGCTGCGCCGGGACCGTCGCCCGACTCGGACGGCGCGTCCAGGTCCGGACCGCGCCCGGCGACGCGCCGCCGCGATGGACCGAGACGGGCTGCGGACCGGACCTCGCGGCCGGTCACGGTCCGGACCCCGACCGCTTTCTGCTGGTCGTCACGGTCGTGGAACCGACCCGGCTCGGCTGGTTCACCCGCATCGACTGGGGCGGCCTGCTCGCCGTCGGCGGCACCCTCGCCGTCATCAGCCGCGCCGACAGCATCGGCGGCTGGCTCATCGACCCCACCGTCGAGCTGGCCACCGCGGCGGGCCGCAGCGGGCTCGCCCTACTCGACCGCATCGTCCTGCTGGAGATCCCGCTGGACCAGCTCGACCGGCCCGCCACACCCATCCCCGCCGGAATCGTCGCCCAGCGAGTGCACTCCGACCTGCTGCTGTTCTCAGCAGTACTCCCCCAGGTGCCGCCGGCGTGGAGCGCCGCCCGATGACCGGCGACGCCGAGACGTGGCGCTGCGACGCGCGGTGGGCGACGGTCTGGCCCACCGGCCGGCACAGCATCACCACCTCACGGACCTACGGACCGACGGCTGATGCGCCGCGCGGGGGCCCGGCGGTGTCGGCGGCGGTCGCCGCCCACGCGATCGCGGTCTACAGCCAGCCCGGAGACACGGTGTGCGACCCGGACTGCGGACCGGGGACCGTCGTAACCGAGGCTGTCCACGCCCACCGCCACGCCATCGGCATCACCAACGACCCCGACCAGTGGGAAGCCGCACGCTCCGCGCTCACCCTGGCGAAGACCCGCGGCGCCCGCGGCGACGGTATGGTCCTCGACCGGCTACCCGACAGCGAGTCCTGGACCGGACTCGGACCGGTCGACCTGGTCCTGACAGCGATCGGACCGCCCGGCCCCGCCGAGCCGACCGGTCCGGTCGAGGACCGGCTGCACCCACAGCTGGCGGCCTACCGGGAGCTGCCCCGGCCCGGCGGCCACCTCGTCGTCCTCGCCACCCACCACCTCAGCGGCGGAACGGACCTGGCCAGCCAGATCGCCACCGCCGGCCGGGACACCGGCTGGCGACCGGTGCAACGCGCCGTCGCACTCACCGCCGTCCCCTACACCCGGGAACTCGGCACGCACCGCCCGACCGGACCGGCACGCGCCCACCCGGTCCATCAGGACGTGATCATCTTCCGCGCCGAGGGCGGACGCGCCCGTCACCCGCACCCGCCGCTGCCACCGGCGCCCCACACCGTCCTCAGCGCATCGCACCGCCCGGCCGCCTAGCCCGCTGCCGGCCGGGCCCGTGCGCTGACGCACCGCCGCGGCCGGCTCTCCCTTCTCGTTGGAGCCCCGCATGTCCGACCTGCTGCCCATCCCCGCACTGCCACCCGCTCCGCCCGAGCCGCAACGCCAGCCCGGCCGTTGGTGGCGCCTCACCCACCCCCGCGCCGCCCGCCAAGCCCGGCTGCTCGCCGCCCACCACGCCTGGACCACCGAACGCGCCCGCCAAGCCCAGATCGACCTCGTCCGCGCCGGCTACCACCTCGGCCCTGTGCCCTACGGCTACCAGCCCCACCGAGTCACCCTGTTCAACCATCAGGGGCAGCCCCGCCGCCACGTCCGCCTCGTGATCGACCCGGGACCGGCCGCCCTCGTCGCGACGATCTTCCGGCTGCGAGTCGACCACCAGGTCCCCACCAGTTCCATCGCCACCAGCCTGCAAAGGATCCAGAACCAGTGGTCCGACATTTCCGACCCTGCCACGGGCCTGCCGAGGCCGTGGACCTCCACATCGGTCGGCCGGATCTTGGCCAACCCCGTCTACACCGGAGCCACCGTCTGGGGCCGAACAGCCAACGGCCAGCCCGTCCCTCCCGACCAGTGGGTCATCTGCCCACACGCGCACGAACCGATCATCGACGGGCGGACGTTCCACCGGGCCCAACTCCTCGCTCCCGCCAGTCAGGGAGTGTTCAGCCCGCGGCTCCTGCCGTGGGAATTCCTCGGCTCCGACGGCCCGCACGGCGAGGGCATTGGACAGGTGATGCAGTGAGCTTGCCGCCCCGGTCGCGCCCCGCCAGCCCCAGGGTCACGCCCTGCGCGAGCGGCACCGTCGAGGCACTCACCGGCCCGAAGGGCACAGTCGTGGACCGTTCATCGACGATGCGATCCGCCTCGACGCCAAGCTGGCTGGCCGCCTTGCCCCAGGATCCGGTCCTCGGGATTCCAGGGAGAGCGTATGAAGGCTGAGTCGAGACGAGCAGCGCTTACCCGGGAAGAGTTGCTCGCATTGCCCGCAGTCATCGATCTTCAGACGGCGGCGCGCGCGTTCGGCATGGGACGCACCAAAGCTTACGACCTCGCCCGCGCGGGCGAGTTTCCCTGCCGGGTATTGCGTATCAACAACATCTATCACGTGCCGACCGCCGAGCTGCTGAGGGTACTCGGCGTCAGCGAGGATTCCACCGATCCGGTGGATGACGGACCGGAGAGATAAGAAGCACTTTGCCGGAGCGCCTCCGGCCACGTAATACTTCGAACCTGCGATCCACGGAACGTAGGGCTACACGTTTCCGCGCTCGCCACTGCGCCTATAACCGACGGTCGACGCCGTCGGCTATAGGCGTTCTAGAAATCTCTCAGAGAACATCGCTAGACAGGACGAGGACCGTGACGCCGAAATCAGAGAACATCTACAAGCGATGCGGGTGCCGCCACCCGGAGACCCGGGCGATGCTCGGAGCATCTTGTCCCCAGCTGCGACGCGCGAACGGGAAGTGGAATCGCAACCACGGCAGCTGGCACTACCGTCTTGAACTCCCGGCTGTGTCGACGGGACGCGAGACGCTGCGTCGCGGCGGGTTTGCCGAACTGGACCAGGCGGAGCAGCAGATCGCCGACGTCAAGGCGCTGCTGCGGATACCCGACCCCGACGACACCGAGTCCCTGCGCCTGGTCATCGACCTCGTCACGCAAGGAACAGCCCGAGGCGGCGCCCTTCCCTCGCCCGAGGAGGTGCGTCGGCGACTGCTTTCTGGTCAGTCGCTGACCGAACGGCTCACCGTCGGCGAATGGCTCGACCAGTGGCTGCGAGGMAAGAAGAAGACTCGCACCGCGGACACCGTCAGAAGCTACGAGTCCCACGTCCGCCTGTACCTGAGGCCTCACCTCGGGCATCTGCGTCTCGACCGCCTCGCGGTGTCCCACCTCTACGACCTGTTCGATGCCATCGACGAGCTCAACGACCAGATCGAGGAGGCCAACGCCGCGCGGCGGGAGCTCAAGGCCGAACTGGAGCGCACGACGGCACTCGCCCAGCGTCGCAAGATCCGGGAGCAACTCGCGGACATGCCGCCGTTCCGCCGGACAGTAGGCCCGGCGACGAAGCAGCGGATCCGAGCGACGCTGCGATCCGCCCTGACGACCGCCTGCAGGCAACAGAAGATCACCTACAACCCGGCGAAGGACGTCGAGCTTCCGCCCGGAAAAGCACCTCGATCGCTGGTCTGGACGCCCCGACGTGTCGAGGACTGGCAGCGCACCGGACAGCGCCCAAGCCCGATCATGGTCTGGACCCCCGACCTGACCGGGGAGTTCCTCGACCACGCGGAGAAGGACCGCCTCTACGCTCTGTTCCACGTCGCGGCGTTCCGAGGGCTGCGCCGAGGTGAGTCCTGCGGCCTGCACTGGGCCGATGTCGATCTCGAGGAGAAGACCCTCACCATCCAGTGGCAGATCGTCCAGCTCGGCTGGGAGACCGAGATGACCCGCCCCAAGTCGGACAGCAGCAACCGCGTTGTCGCGCTCGACGACGAGACCGTCGCCGTGCTGCGCAGGCACCGCGCCTGGCAGGCGCGCGAGCGGCTCGCCGCCGGCCCTGTGTGGACCGACAGCGGGCTGGTTTTCACCCGACGCGACGGCTCACCTCTACACCCCGCCGAGGTGACAGAACGGTTCCGCGTCCTGATCGCCGAGGCCGGGCTGCCTCCGATCCGCTTCCACGATCTTCGCCACGGAGCTGCCACGCTGGCGCTGGCGGGCGGCGCGGATATGAAGGTCGTCCAGGAGATGCTCGGTCACTCGTCGGTGGCATTCACGTCCGACATCTACACCTCGGTGCTGCCCCAGATCGCGTTCAAAGCCGCGGAGGCTGCCGCCCGGCTCGTCCCGCGAGCCACGTCGTAGACTGATGGGGCACACAATGAGCACACACGCACCCGAAGCCCTGCCCGAGCATCTGTCGTTTGCGACAAACGCCCAGGTCAGAGCCATGATCACGGGTGCGCCRCCAGGGACTTGAACCCCGAACCCGCGGATTAAGAGTCCGCTGCTCTGCCAATTGAGCTAGCGGCGCATGTTTCGGTTTTACTTTGGTGCCAGCCTTGCTGCCAAGCGTGGTTCCGCGTCGACGTGGAYGACTGTACCAGCTCGCGGGACGGACGGGTGGGTAGGGCCCTTCCCTCGAGCAGKACCCGTCGCCCGATCTGTGCCGGTAAGTCCCGCCACCAGCGCGTCCGCGACCTCGAGCCAGCCCAGGCCAGGCCGTACCTGGCCACCCGCCGGGCTCGCGGCGTCGCGGCTCCCCGCCCCGACGCCTGCCGCGCTCGATCATGATGCCGGCCGCCGTCACAGCCTCATGGGGCCGGAGCCGCGCGAGCCAATGAGTACGGACACCACGGTCGTCAGCATATGTTGACGACCATCCTTCGTCAGCATATGCTGACGAAATGCCAACCGTCGATCTTGAGGCTGAGCTCGGAGCCGGTCTTGGTGATGCCGTGCGAGCGGTGGATCCCGACACGGGGCTGYGGGCCGTAGCCCGTCTCGGTCGGCTCGTGGAGCAGCTGGAAGCCGAGCAGGTCGCGGCCGCTCGTCGCGCGGGCTGGTCGTGGCGGGAGATCGCTGTCCGGCTCGGCGTCACGAAACAGACCGTGCACCGCAAGTACCACCGGACTGACGGGATCTGAGGAGGCCGATGTTCGGCGGCGATCATCCGGAACTGAGCCGAGCGGTAGGCCGGGCCATCGCGCTGGTCCGCAGCCTCGGGCACGCCCGCGTGGGCAGCGAGCATCTGCTGCTCGCGCTCGCGACGGGCGACGGGCGACGGGCGACGGGCGACGACGGCGTTTCCACCGTGCTTGTCAGGCACGGAGCGACGGCGGCCGTCCTGCGGGAAGCCGTCCTGGCGGCCGCGCCCGCCGGGGCTGGAGTGGCCGCCGACCGGGACACTTTGGCCACGCTCGGCATCGATGTCGACAATCTGCTCCGCCTTGCGGGGGCGCGGTCGATGGATCGACCGCCCCTGCGCGAGCCGCTGTTTCCCCTTGGCGCGGCAACGGCGAGGCGGCGCTGCGCCCGGATGAGCCCGCCGCTGGGCCTCGACGCGCAGGCGGCCTACGAGGCGTCGCTCCGCCTCGCGCTTGCCCGCCACGAACGCATCCACCGACCCGAACACCTGGCTCTCGCGCTCGGCACGCTGGACCCCGGTGCCGCGTGGGTGCTCGCGAGCGCGGGCGTCGACGGGCACGCGCTTGTCGCCGACCTGGCGGCCAGCTTCCCTCCCCCGCGCCGCAACGCTCTGCTGCGTGCCGATCGCCAGCTTGGACACCGAATCCGCGGCCAGGGCCTCATCCGGCGATATGAGCGCACCACAGGACGTACAGCCACGACGGCCAGCACCGTCGCCGCGCTCATCGACGGCTGACCTCGCCACGGACGCCGGTTCACCCGCGGCGGAGGTGGCCGCCTGGGTCTTCTCGCGGACAATGGGGAGGGCACAGCCGACGACCGCGCGGAACCATGGAGGACGATGAGCCGCCACCGCTTTCTTGACCACCCCGGGCCGATCCCGTTGGCGCACCGGGGCGGGGCTGGGCCGTGGCCGGAGAACTCATGGCCGGCGTTCGAGAACGCCGTCGCGCTCGGGTACCGCTATCTGGAGACCGACGTCCGCGTGACCCGTGACGGGACGGCCATGGTCCTGCACGACTCGACCCTGGAACGGGTCGCGGACCGGCCCGGCCGGCTCGCCGACCTGCCCCTGGCCGAGGCCAGCCGCATCCGCCTCCGCCGCCCGCCCACAACGCCCACAACTTCCGGAACGCCGTCCTCGTCGCCGTCTGCGCCCGGCCAAGCCGTTCCTCGCCTCTCCTCCGCGTTTCCCTCCAGCGGTTCGACGGCCGATGGCGCCCAGGTTGACGGCCCGGCTGGCAACCCGACTGGCAACCCGGGCGCCGACCGCGCCGGCACCGCCGAGGTTCGTTCGGAGAGCGCCTGGGCGGGTTCGGACGAAGGAGAGCCGATCCCCCGGCTGGACGAGTTGCTGGACCGCTGGCCGGAGATCCGGCTGAACCTCGACGTCAAGGAGCCGGCCGCGCTTGAGCCGACACTCGCGGCGCTGCGCCGGGCGAACGCGCTGGACCGCGTCTGCGTCACCTCGTTCGACGACGCGGTCGCCCGCGAGGCGCGCCGGCTGGCCGGGCCAGGGCTGTGCGTCGGAGCGGGGATGTCCGCGATCGCCGTCGCCCGCCTGTGCAGCGTCCTCCCCCCATGGCTGAGCGTCGCCAGACGAGGCTGGCGACGGCCCACCAGCGGCAGCGGCGGCCTTCGTCTGAACGGCGACCGCGGCGACAACGGCCCCGCCCATGGACATGACGCCCACGGCCGTGGCGGCCGTGGCGCGGGCCAGGCCGGACCACGGGCGAACAGCGTGTTGGACGCCGAGACCCACGACGACGCCGCGCCGACGGTCGTGAGGTCGGGCGACCTTTCCTGGTCCGCCGCCGGCCAGCGCGGCGGCGCGTCGAACGGTGACACATCGAACGGTGACGCGGCCCTGGTCCCGGCCCAGGCCACCGGGCCGGCGAACGGGCACCCGCGGCGGCCTCGCGGCCTGATCGGGCGGGACGTCGTGCAGGTGCCGGTGGCGTTCCGGGCGTTCCCGGTGTGCGACGCACGGTTCGTGCGCTACATGAACGCGCTCGGCCTGCCCGTCCACGTCTGGACGGTCAACGACGAGGCGTCGATGTCCATGCTGCTCGAGCTCGGCGTCGACGGAATCATCACCGACCGGCCGGAGCTGCTGCGCGACGTTCTACGCCGCCACAACCTGTGGTCGGYCGCCTGACCCGACCCGACCTGGTCTGACGTCGCGTCGACAGCACCGTCGACGGTGCTGTCGACGGTGCTGTCGCGTCCGCGAGGGGCACCGACGACCTCAGCGGCGTAGGTCGTCAAACGACGCTAGCGGCCCGTCATCGCCGCACCGACAGTGAGCCCTGGGAGAACGACCGTGCCGTAGAGGCCGGCGTCTCGATTCGAAGGGACCGCAATGAGCGACACAACCGGAACCACTACCGTCGTCCTCGTCCATGGCGCTTTCGCGGACGCCTCTGGCTGGGCGCCCGTCGTCGAGCGGCTGCTGGCCGCCGGCGTGCCTGTCCGRGCCGTGGTCAACCCGCTGCGGGGCATTGCCGCCGACGCCGCATACGTCGCGAGTGTCATCGGCCAGATTCCCGGCCCGGTTCTCGCGGTCGGTCACTCCTACGGCGGCGCGGTCATCACCAACGCGGCGTCGGCGGTGAGCAACGCGGTCGGGCTCGTCTACGTCGCCGCCTTCGCGCCCGACGAAGGTGAGAGCCTCGGCGAGATCGAGGCACGCTCCACTGACAGCGTGCTGCCCACCGCGCTGCGGCCGGCGCAGTATCCCGCCGGCCTGGGCGACGAGACCGCCGTCGAACTGTCGATCGACCCGGCCCAGTTCCGCGAGTCCTTCGCCGCCGATCTGCCCGAGTCGGTCGCGGCGGTGCTCGGCCTCTCGCAACGGCCGATCGCCGTGGCGGCGTTCGAGGAGAAGTCCGGGGTTCCGGCATGGCGGAGCCTGCCCTCCTGGGCGGTCGTCGCGACGGCGGACAAGGCCGCCGGCTCGGACGTGGTGCGATCGATGGCCGAGCGTGCCGGCGCCCAGATCACCGAGGTCGACGCCTCCCACGTACCGATGATGTCGCGTCCTGACGTGGTTACCGACGTCATTCTGGCGGCCCTGCGCACGGTGGGCTGAAAACGCTCGGGAGACGATCGCGGCGCGGCGACGGGGCGGGAGACAACCATGCCCATGCTGGCGGTCGGCAGGCAGAATGATGCCGACATCGAGGTCTACTACGAGGACCACGGCTCCGGGCGGCCGGTGGTACTCGTCCACGGCTACCCGTTCAGCTGTTACTCCTGGGAACGCCAGCATTGCGCGCTGGTGGCGGCGGGCTACCGGGTCATCACGTACGATCGCCGCGGTTTCGGCCAGTCGAGCAAACCCACGGTCGGCTACGACTACGACACCCTCGCCGCGGATCTGCACGCGCTCGTCGAGCATCTCGACCTGACCGACGTGAGCCTCGTCGGCTTTTCGATGGGCACCGGCGAGGTGACCCGCTACCTCGGCGCCTACGGGTCGGCCCGCATCCGGCGGGTCGTTCTCCTCGGCGCCRTGCCGCCCTGTCTTCTCAGGACGCCCGAGAATCCCGAGGGGGTGGACCGCGCGGTCTTCGACGGCATGAAKGCCGCCATCCAGGAAGACCGTTATGCCTATCTCGAGAGTTTCCTGAACGATCTCTACAACATGGATGTACTCGGCGGTGACCGGGTGAGCGACCAGGCCTGGCACGCCAGCTTCGTCATGGGTGTCGGCGCGTCGGCTTTCGCCATGTATGCCTGCGTGGAGGCGTGGCTCACCGACTTCCGGCCGGACCTGCGGAAGTTCGACGTGCCGACCCTCGTGATGCACGGCGTCGAGGACCGGATCCTCCCCATCGGCGCGACGGCCGCCCGGCTGCCCGCTCTCGTCGACAAGGTGACGTTCCTGCCGGTCCAGGGCGGCCCGCACCACATCGCCTGGACACATCCAGCCGAAGTGAACAGCGCCCTCGTCGACTTCCTGCGCGGCTGAGGGCCGGAACCCTCGGCCGAGAATGCCGAGAACACGGAAAGGAGCGAGAGCACGGAAAGGAGAAGGACAGGCGGCCGTCGGCGGAGCCGGGACCGTGGGAGGCGGACCCCCGGTCCGTGACCGGTCGAGCCCGGCCGGGCGCCCACCGCCAGGCGGCTCGACCGAGGCCCTTTCCACGCGACGGTCCGCGCTTCCCGAAGGGCGCACGCGTGACCGTTTTGCCTGCGTCGGACGGTACGATGGTGCCGTCTCGACGTCCGCTGGACCGGCCCCCCAGCTGGCCCAGCCAGCTGGGGGCCGCGTCGGCGGCTCGCTGGGCGGGCGGTGCCCGCGCGCTCGCCGTCGCGGCCCTGGCCGGGGAGATGATGACAGTCGACGCCACGGCTCGGTCCCTGGTGGGGCGCGACTCCGAGCTGACGCGGGTCGCGCGGTTCCTGGACGACGCCGCCGTCACCGGCGGCGCGTTACTGGTCGAGGGCGAGCCGGGCGTGGGCAAGACCGCGCTGCTGAACGCGGCGGCCGACCGCGCGGCCGCCGCCAGGACGAGAGCCGTCCGGGCCGAGGGCGTCGAGTTCGAGGCGACCACCATCTGCTCGGGGCTGAACCAGATCCTGCTTCCGCTGGCTGGCGGCCTGGACGGGCTGGTCCCGGCCCACCGCGACACGCTTGCGGTGGTGCTCGGCCTCGCCGGCGGCGAGCCGGCCGACCGGACCCGGGTGGCGCACGCCACTCTCAGCCTGGTCCGGACGGTCGCCGGCGAGCTCCCGCTCCTGCTCGTCTTCGACGATCTGCACTGGGTCGACCGCTACAGCGCCGACGTGCTGAGTTATGTCGTACGCCGGCTCGCCGGCAGCCGGATCGCCTTTCTGGCCGCGACCCGGTCCGGCGCGCCGACCGCCTTCGAGCCGGCCAGCCTGCCCCGGCTCGAACTCGGCGCGCTGCCGGACGACGCGGCGAGCCAGCTGCTGCGGGAGCGCTTCCCGGCTCTCGTGCCCCGGGTCCGGCGCCGGCTCCTCGACGAGGCCCAGGGCAACCCGCTGGCGCTGCTCGAGCTGCCGGCCGCGCTGTCCGACCGGCAGCGCGAGTCGTGGTCGGGCCTGCCAGCCCTGCTGCCACTGAGCGACCGGATACGGGCGCTGTTCGCGTCGCGGGTGAGCCACCTGCCCGCCGCGAGCCGCGAGCTGCTCCTGCTGGCGGTGCTCTATGGCGCCGGCGACTTCGCCGTCCTCGACGCCGCGAGCGGCGGCCGGCTGCTGACCGACCTCGCGCCAGCCGAACGGGCCGGTCTCGTCCATGCCGACGACCGGACCCGTCAGATGGTCTTCCGGCACCCGCTCACCCGCTCCGCCGTGATCGGCCTGTCCACGGCCGAGGAGCGCCGGGCCGCGCACCGCCGGCTCGCCGACGCCTCGGTGGACCGGCCCGACCGGCGGGCCTGGCATCTCGCCGAGGCCACGGTCGTCCCGGACGAGGAGGTGGCGGCACTGGTCGAGCGCAGCGCGGAGCGCATCGTCAGCCGCGGTGACCCGTTCAACGCCGCGGCCATGCTGACCCGGGCCGCCGATCTCAGCCCCGACCCGGCCGACCGCGGCCGCCGGCTCGYGGCGGCCGCCTACATCGGCGGCACGATGAGCTGGGAGCTGGGCGGGGTGCCGTCGTTGCTGGCGAGGGTCCGGGAGGCGCCGCTGGACGCCGACGGCGCGCTGCACGCCGCCGCCGCGGACGCCTACACCATGCTCAACGGCGACGACGAGGTGGACGCGGCCCACCGCGTCCTGGTGGCCGCGATCGACGAACACGGCGGCGACTTCGCCGCGGACAACAAGGCGCTCATCGCGGTGATCGACACGTTGTTCCTGGCCTGCCACTACAGCGGCCGGGCCGAGATGTGGCGGCCGTACCTCGCCGCCGTCGGACGGCTGACGCCCAGGGCTCCGCGCGCGAACTACCTGCTCAGCTACGTCTTTCCCGACCCGGCCCGGGTACGGCCGGCGGTGCTGGCCGAGCTCGACGCGGCCATCACGAGCCTGCGGGGCGCCCTCGACCCCGAGGAGCTCGGGCGGGTGACGTCCGCGGCCGCCTACGTCGACCGGCTGCCGGCCTGCCGGGAGCCGCTGCGGCGCCTCGTCCGCGGCGAGACCGCGGGTGGCGCGGTCACCCAGGCGCTCGGCGCGCGCATGCAGATGTTGGTGGACGCCTTCTTCGCCGGCCGGTGGGCGGAGGGCGAGGACCTGCTGCGGGAGGCCCTGGAAACCTGCGCGACCACCGGGAACGTCATGTTCGTCCAGAGCTTCAACTACCACGGCGGGCTGTTGGCCGCCCTCCGCGGCGATCACAGCCGGGCCCAGGAGCTGGCGGCGGAGCTCGTCGCGTGGGGAGGCCCTCGCGGCGCCCGGCTGATGGGTTTCTGGGCGGGCCACGTGCTGGCCCTGGACGCGATCGGCCGCGGGGACTTCGAGGAGGCCTACCGGAAGGCGACGGCGATCTCCCCGCCCGGGACGTTGCCGCCGTACAACCAGACCGCGCTGTGGGTGTGCCTGGAGGTGGTCGAGGCCGCGGTGCGTACCGGCCGGACCGGCGAGGCGAGGGCCCACGCCGAGGCGATGCGGGCGGCGGACCTCGCCGCGATCTCCTCGCGGCTCGACTTCGTGACGCGGTCGTGCGCGGCGATCGCCGCGCACGACTCCGCCGCCGCCGAGCTCTTCGACAGCGCGCTCGGCATGCCGGACACCTGGCGGTGGCCGTTCGACGTCGCCCGGGTCCAGCTCGCCTACGGGGAGCGGCTGCGCCGCGCGCACGCCACCATGGCCGCCCGTCCGCACCTCTGGGCGGCCGCGGAGACCTTCGAACGCCTCGGTGCCGCGCCCTGGGCCGCCCGTGCCCGCGCGGAGCTGCGCTCGGCCGGCGGGAACCAGCGGGTCGCCTCGGTGGCTGGGCTCACCGTCCAGGAGTACGAGATCGCCGCGCTGGCGGCGGCCGGGCTGACGAACAAACAGATCGGCGAACGGCTCTTCCTGTCCCACCGGACCGTCAGCACGCACCTGTACCGGCTGTTCCCGAAGCTCGGCGTCACCACGCGGGCGGCGCTGCGCGACGCGCTCGCGGCGGCGACCCGGCCCGGCGACGGCGCCGAGGCGGAGCCCGGCGCGGTCGAGATGACGTCACCCTCGCCCGTCGAATGACGGCTGTGGCCCGGGTGCGGTCGCGGGCAAGGTGCGGGGCATGGCAACGCAGAGCGCGCCCTTCGACGGCCGCGAAATGTATCTGGTGCACACCATGCTCCGCCGGGAGTTCGGGCTCGGTCCCGGGCTCGTCCACGGCGCGTCCGACGGCGACCCGGCCCGGGCTCGCGTCCTGGTCGACCACATCGCGCTGGTCAGCACCGTCCT
This sequence comes from Pseudofrankia asymbiotica, assembly GCF_001983105.1. Taxonomy (GTDB): domain Bacteria; phylum Actinomycetota; class Actinomycetes; order Frankiales; family Frankiaceae; genus Pseudofrankia; species Pseudofrankia asymbiotica. Next base: position 58,357 of record NZ_MOMC01000062.1, read on the forward strand.
GCACCACCACCACGGCGCCGAGGACGCCTACGTCTGGCCGCTGCTGGTCGACCGCCTGACCGACCAGGCGACACCGCTGGTCGATCTCATGGAGAGCCAGCACCGGGAGGTCACGCGGCTCGGCCGCGCGGCCGACGCGGCGGCGGACCGCTGGCTCGAGGAGCCGACCGCCGTCGCCCGCGAGACCTTCGCCCACATCCTCGGAGAGCTCCGCTCCGCGCTGTGGGCGCACCTGGCCGCCGAGGAGGAGCAGGTCGTGCCGCTGATGGAGAAGGCCATCACGATGGCGGAGTGGAACAGGATCGTCGAGATGGGGGCGGCCGGCGCCAACCCGGACGAGCTTCCGCTCGGGTTCGGCATGTTGATGTACGAGGGTGACCCTGAGGTGATCGACGCGGCGATCGCCAACATGCCGGCGCCGGTGCGCGACGTCATCCGGCGGGCGGCGCCGCGCGCCTTCGCCGAGCACGCGCGGCTCGTCCACGGGACCGTCACCCCGCCGCGAAGCACCGAGCTGTGACCCGGCCGGCCCAGGGAGCACAGATGTCCGACCACGGCCACGACCTGGTCATCGGAACCCTGCTGGAGCCGCCGGCCACGGGCGCGCGGGAGCTCGTCGCGCTCGCCGAGCTGACCGAGCGGGTCGGCCTCGACCTGGTCAGCCTCTCCGACCACCCCTACTGGCCGGAGCGGCTGGACACCGTGGCGCTGCTGGCGGCGATCGCGGCCCGGACCACCCGGGTGCGGGTGGCGTCCAACCTGTTCAACCTTCCGCTGCGGCCTCCGGCCGTGCTCGCCCGGACGGCGGCGACGCTCGACATCCTCAGCGGCGGCCGGTTCGAGCTGGGCCTGGGAGCCGGCGCCCAGCAGATGTGGGCGCAGATCGTCGCGGAGGGCGGGCCGCGGCGGGACGCCGGCGAGTCGATCGAGGCCCTGGACGAGGCGGTTCAGATCATCCGCGCGCTCTGGTCCGCCGGCCCCGACGTGCGGTTCGAGGGCCGGTACTACCGCCTGGACGGCGCCAGGCCGGGGCCGGTACCGGCCCACGACATGGAGATCTGGCTCGGCGCCTACCAGCCCAGGTTGCTGCGGCTCGTCGGGCGGGTCGCGGACGGCTTCGTGCCGAGCTCGCCGTTCCTGCCGCCCGAGCAGCTGTCGGCCGCCAACCGGATCATCGACGACGCCGCGGTCGCGGCCGGCCGCTCGCCGGCCGACATCCGCCGCATCTACAACATCGCGGGCGAGTTCACGCCCGAGGGCCACGGCTTCCTCCAGGGGCCGCCCAGGATGTGGGCCGAGCAGCTGACGGAGCTGGCTCTCACCCAGGGCGTGAGCGTCTTCCTGCTGTACCGGGCCGACGACGCGGACGTGATCCGGCGCTTCGCCGCGGAGGTCGCGCCGGCCCTGCGGTCCATGGTCGCCGCCGAGCGGGCGCGCGGTGCGGGGCCGACGGGCGAATAGTCCCGTCACCCGTCAGTACGGCATTCGTACGCCACTTCGGTTCCGACGTTGTTCGTCATCATCAATCAGTGAACGGCCTGGTTCGCCATATTTTCGGCGGCGGACCGATTCGCGACGCTCGACGACTCCATCGGCCGACCGTCGGAGCCGTCATCTGACGCTATCGGCCAGCCTGCCCGAAGCGGATCATCGGTAATGCGAGCGAGACACCCCGAGAAGGGAACGACATGGCGGGAATCCAGGCCGGACGGGTCGCGATCGTGACCGGCGCAACGGCGAATATCGGAAAGCTCTTCGCGACGGCGCTCGCCGCCGACGGCGCGAACGTGGTCGTGCACTACAACAGCCCCGAACGCGACGGCGAGGCGAAGAACGTGGTCGCCGAGCTGGAGGCGGCGGGCGTCGAGGCGATCTCCCATCAGGGTGATCTCACCGACAACGTCGAGATCACCCGTCTGGTCGACGCGACCATCGCCCGCTTCGGCCGCTGGGACATCCTGGTGAACACGGCCGGCATCATCGTGCGGAAGCCACTGGGCGAGACGACCGAGGCCGAGTACGACGCCTCGTTCGCCATCAACGCCAAGATTCCGTACTTCCTCATGGCCGAGGCATTCACGAAGATGGCCGACAACGGCCGGATCATCAACATCATCACGACGCAGGTGGCCGTGACGGCGGCGACGTACTCGGCCTATGCCGGCAGCAAGGCGCCGGTCGAGCACTTCACGAAGGCGTTCGCCAAGGAGATCGGCCCGCGCGGCGTCACGGTGAACTGCATCGCGCCGGGACCGCAGAAGACGAGCTTCCTCTACGGAGCGGAGACCAAGGAGACCCTCGCGTGGCTGGCCGGCCAGACCATCAGCGGGCAGCTGGGCGACCCGGTCGACGTCGTGCCGGTCATGCGTTTCCTGGCCGCGCCGGACGCCCGCTGGGTCACCGCGCAGACGGTATTCGTCAATGGCGGGATGATCGCTCCGATCAACTGACCTGAGCCCGTTTCCGATGCACGCGGAACAGCCGCGATTCCAGAGGTCAGTCCGCGGCTCGGTGACCGGTCGGACGTGGCTCCCCCGCCGAGGACCCTCGGCGGGGGAGCTCGGCTCGGCCGAGCGCGTCCCGCAGCCCGGCCCTGGTCGTGACGTCGAGCTTCGGGAACGCCTTGTAGAGATAGGTGCTCACGGTCCGCGGCGACAGGTACAGCCGCCGCCCGATCTCCTTGTTGGTCAGCCCCTCGGCGGCCAGCGAGACGATCTTGTACTCGGTGGGCGTCAGGCCGGCCGGAGCCGTCGGCTGGCTGGGAATGCCCGCGATGGTCTCGTGCGCCTTCCCCAGTCGTTCGAGCCAGGGCCGGGCCGACAGCGCCGTGAAGCCCTCGGAGGCGACGCCCGCCCAGCTGGCCGCCAGGTCCGACGCCCCGTCGACGGCCAGCCGTTCCGTCGCGAGCAGGGCCACCCGGGAATGATCGAAGACCCAGGCGTCAGCGCCGGGACGGCCGAGCGCCCGGGCGAACGCGGCGGCCGCCTCGGCACCGTCGGACGCCACGAGCGCCCCGGCGGCGTCCGTGATCATCGCGTAGCGGGGTGAGAGCCGGCCGAGCCCCCGCTGCCGCAGGGTCGCGGCGAACCGGCGGGCGACGTCGATCCGCCCGGACCTGGTCGCGGCCTCGGCGAAGTCCAACAACGCCCAGAGCGCGATCGGCATGAACGACGAAGGACCGCCGCCGTCACCCATGAGGGTCGAGGCCCGGGCGAAGGCCTCCTCGAAGTCGCCGATGGCGGCGGCGTGCTGGGCGAGGATCAGATGACCGATGAGCTGGGTCAGCCGGCCACCGCCACCCAGCGTCCAGGCCCGAAGCTGGTCCGCGCACTGCCGCATGGCGCCCCAGCTGCCAGTCGCCGCCGAGATCAGGCCGCGGACCACGTACACGCCGACCTTCGGGCGCCGCAGGTGGAACGTGTCCGCCATCGCCTCGATCTCCTCGCACAGGGCGAGGCCCCGCTCCCAGCGGCCCGAGAACCAGGCCTCCTCGGCGAGCAGGCGGCGGACGTCGACCTCCTCGGTCAGCTGGACGCCGCCGCTCTCCACGACGAGGAGCCGCTCCAGCGTCGGCCGGCACCTCGACAGCCGGTCGAGGAAGTCCACCTGGCTGCCCAGGCGAACCACCTCGACGGGATCGTCGGTGCTCCGCAGATCCGCGAGGTCCTGGTCGATCGCCGCGAGAACCTCGGGCGGCGTCCCCGCCGGGTCGAGGACGCTGGTCAGCCGGTCCCGGACCGCGTCCGCGACGCCGACCTTTCGGAGAAGCTCCAGCACCTGCTGGGCGAGATCGGGCCGGGCGGCATAGACACAGACCAGGCTGAGCACCCGCAGGCTGGTGCGCATCGCCGGCCCGGACCGGTCCACCTCGGGCCGGATCGCCTCGATGGCCGCGGTGAGGATGCGGAACCCGTTCTCGAGGTCCTCGCCGGAGTCGACGATGAGCCAGGCCGTCGTGGCGGCGAGGAACAGGGCCGTCTCGGTGCCCGGCTCGGCCTCGCGCAGGTCGGCGATGGACCGGGCCAGGTGCGCGGGCGCCCCCGACTTGTGCGCGGCGACGAAGGCCGCCTCGGCGATCCGGCGGCTGCGTTGCGCCGGGTCCGGGCTGAGCTCCGCCGACCGGAGGAGCGACGGGAGGCCACCGAAGTCGCCGCGAGCCAGCGCGCGCCGACCCCGGGCTTCCAGCAGCGCGGCCAGGCTCTCGTCCGATCCCAGCGCGGCCTCGCCGAGATGCCAGGCCTGCTTGTCAAGGTCGTGCGCCCAGGCCGCGGCCAGCCGGGTGTGCGCCTGGCGCCGGCGGCTCTCGGTGGCCGACTCGACGACCGCGGACCGGGTCAGCGGGTGCCGGAACACGAGGCGGCGATCGGCGAGGTTCACCTGCACCAGGCCCGACCGTTCGGCGTCGTCGAGCCCGCCGATCTCGTCGCCGCCGCCCGCCGCCCGCAGGACTCCCAGGTCGCCGGTGCCGTCGAGGGCGGCAAGGAGCAGCAGGTCCTGGACGTCGGCGGGCAGCGAGGAGATCCGCGCCGCGAACACCGACTGCAGCCGAGAGCTCAACGGCAGCGTCGGCGGGGCGCTCATCCGGCCGGCCTGGATGGGCGGGCTCAGCGCCGGCGGCAGCTCCAGGAGCGCGAGGGGGTTTCCGCGCGCCTCGGACAACAGACGGCCCCGGATCCGGGGAGCCAGCGTCGGGAAGCGCTGTCGAAGGAGGCGGTCGGCGTCGGCGGGTTCCAGCGGGCCCAGGTGGTGCTCGACCCGGCCCAGGGTCATCGCCCCGCCGTAGCCGGGCCGCGCCGTGCCCAGCATGCCGATGCGGGTGCCCGACAACCGCCGGGTCAGGAAGAAGAAAACCTCCTGGCTGCGCGGGTCGGCCCACTGCAGGTCGTCGCCGAGGAACAGCACCGGCGCCCGGGCCGCGGCGGCCTGCAGGAGATGAAGGGTCGCGGTCGAGACGACGAGGCGGTCGGGCTGGTCGCCGCTGCGCATGCCGAGGACGACCCCGAGCGCGTGAACGTGCGCCGGGTCGAGGCCGTCGATGTACCGCCGTATGGGCAGGAGCCCCTGGTTGAGCGAGGAGTAGCCGATGTCGCTCTCGAACTCGACGCCGTCGGCGCGCAGCACGGTGTAGCCCCGGGCGCGGGCCTCGCGGGCGGCGTGCTCGAGCAGGGCCGACTTGCCGATCCCCGCCTCGCCCAGGAAGAGGACCGGCCGCCCGTCCACCACGAGGTCGTCGAGCAGCTCCTCGACTATCTCGAGCTCCCGGGCCCGCCCGACCAGCTCGGCCGGGGCGGCGCCCCGCGGCGCGGGGCTGGCCACGGGCTCGATGACGTCGCCCAGCCCGCTCCCGGTGCCATCGCCGGGCTGGAGCTCGTCGCGAAGTGTTGAGTCAGCAACCATCTCGCGCCCAATAGTGGTCCAGCGCGGCTGGCGAGCGCTTGCGTCAAATTACGTACGTGTCCGACGCGGGCGCCCGCCGCCCCGGGCCGGGCCGGGCCGGGCCGCCGAGCGGGCGCGATGCCGCCCGGCGCGCCCCCTCCGGCCGCCGGCCGATTCCGACGCCCGGCCCGTCAATTGACGCTGGTGAGCGGGCCGTCGGATGCGAAGAGTCGGAGGTGGCCGCCCTTCATCTCCGTTGGAACGCTCACCGAGGAGACCGCTGTGTCAGTCAATCCCGATCACCCGGCCGCCAACCACCAGGTCGTCCTGGCCCGCCGGCCGGCCGGCCCGGTGGCGCTGGACGACTTCCGGCTCGAGACGGCGCCCGTGCCTTCTCGGGGCGCCGACGAGGTGCTGCTCCGGAACATCTTCGCCTCGGTCTCGCCCGCCGCCCGGGCGGCGATGCAGGGCCCCACGTACCGCCCACAGCTCACCGAGGGGGAGGTCATTCCCGCCGGGGTCGTCGCCGAGGTGGTGGCCGGGCCGCCGGCCGGGCCGCCGCCCGGCACCCTCGTGGCGACGCTGTTCGGCGGCTGGGCGAACTACACCGCCGTGCCCGCCACGGCGGTCCGGGAGCTTCCGCTCGACCTGCGCGGGCCGCTGGTCCGCCATCTGAGTCTCTACGGCCTGAACGGCCTCACCGGCTACTTCGGTGTCGTCGGCGTAGCCCGGGTGCGAGCCGAGGAGACCGTCGTCGTCTCGGGTGCCGCGGGCGGGGTCGGACACGTCGCCGGCCAGGTGGCCCGGCTCGTCGGGGCCCGGGTGGTGGGGATCACCGGGTCGGATCGCAAGAACGCCGTTCTCGAGAAGGAGCTCGGCTTCGCCGCGACCGTCAACCGGCACTCGGACTCCTTCGGCGACGACCTGCGAGCGGCCTGTCCGGACGGTGTCGACGCCTACTTCGACACCGTCGGCGGCCCGATGCTCGAGACGGTCCTCCCGCTCATGGCCGGGCACGGCCGCGTCGTGTGCTGCGGTGCCACGGCGCAGTACGACGCCGACCAGCCGCCGGACCGGGGACCGCGGGGATTCCCCCTGCTGGCCATCGTCAAGAGCCTGCGGATCGAGGGGTTCCTCGTGCATGACTTCCAGGCCGACTGGAGCGAGGCGCTCACGCGGCTCGACCAGTGGGCCGAGGGCGGCCAGCTGACGGTCCTGGAGGACGTCCGGGACGGCCTTGGCAGCGCGGCGGCGGCGATGGTGGACCTGATGGCCGGGAACAGTACCGGCCAGCTCGCCGTGCGGGTCGCCGGCCTCTGAGCACGTCCGCGAGCCGGGGCCGTCAGGGGGCATGGGTCGTCAGGGGGCCGGCGTACCGCTGGGGGCCAGGACGACGTCGAACGTGACCGAGTACCAGGCCTGGTCATCGGCGACGCCGGCCGGGCGGCCCGGCGAGCCGGGCTCGTGGCGGTCGAAGTGGCGAACCAGGGACCGCTTGACGCCGAAGACGGCGTCGCTGTCGAGGTAGCGGCTGGCGTCGTCGAAGACGTGCGTAGTGACCGGGCGGAACCCGGGTGCGCGCACCGACATGTGCAGGTGCGCGGGCCGCCACGGGTGCCGTCCGGTCGCCGTCAGCAGCTCACCGGCCGGCCCGTCGTGCGGGATCGGATAGTCCACCGGCCGCACGCCCAGCAGGGCATAGCCGCCGTCGTCGCGGCTGTGGAACAGCCCGCGCAGGTGGCCGGGCGGCGCGATCGGGTCCTGGACGTCGTAGAGCATGTTGTCGCCGTTCTGCCAGACGTCGATCTCGGCGCCGGCGATCGGCCGGCCGGCGGGGTCGGTGACCCGCCCGGTGAACCAGGCCGGATCRCCGGCCGGGCGCAGCGCGGTGCTCGCGCCGAAATCACGCCGTGGGCTGCCGGGAACGTAGAAGGGACCCAGCACGGTGGATTCGGTCACCGGGAGTTGGCCGCCGATATCCGGGGTCGCGGCCGAGCCGTGGTTCACCGCCCGGGATCCGGCCGGTGCGACGTGATGATTGATCGCATCGACCAACATCGACAGGCCAAGTGTGTCGGACAACAGGACGAATTCCTGGCGGCCGCCGGTCGAGATCTGGCCGGCGCGGGTGAGGAACTGGACGGCGCGCGACCATTCCTCCTCCGTGAGACCTGTCTCCCGCGTGAAGCCGTGCGCGTGCGTGACCAGCGCCGTCATGATCTCTCGTAGCCGGGCATCGGGCGTGGCCGCCAACCGCCGCAGCACCTCGGCCGTGATGCGCGCCGCACTGTCGGACGACACCATCGTCACTCCCCTCACTCCAAAAGCGTACGGATGCATCATGGTCCAGCGCCGGGTGTGGCCGCCGCCGTCACCTGACGACGAACGCCGAACACGTCATCCTCCCCGGCCGACGTTATTTCGGACCCCTCGGCTTCTCGTAGCCAACGACGTCGAATGACGGTATCGTCCGTGCGCAGGCCCGGCCAAGAATCATCATTATGGCGACGTTCGAATTCATCCTGGTGGGCGGCGGTACGGCGGGTTGCGTTCTGGCCGCGCGCCTGTCCGAGGACCCCTCGACTCGGGTACTGCTCCTGGAGGCCGGCGCGGCCGAGCCGTCCGCGGGAATGGCCGATCCGCTGGCCTGGCCCCGGCTGGCCGGCACCTCGGTCGACTGGAACTACGCGACCGTGCCGCAGCGCGGTACCGACAATGCGGTGATCTCGTGGCCGCGGGGAAAGGTGCTCGGCGGATCCAGCGGGATCAACGGCATGATGCATATCCGGGGAGACCGGGCGGGATATGACGCCTGGGCGGCCACTGGGGCCTCGGACTGGAACTACAACACCATGCTGCCTTTCCTGAAGCGAAGCGAGGCGTCCGAGGCGGGTGATCCGGCCTACCGGGGCAAGGACGGCCCGATGCGGGTCGGGCCCGGTCCGGCCGGTGACCCGTTGTGGGAGGCCTGTTTCGAGGCGGCGACGGAGGCGGGCCACTCCCGCAATGACGACGGCAACGGCAACGGCAAGACCGCCGAAGGAACCTCGTGGAACGACATGAACGTCGTCGACGGGCGGCGACAGAGCTCGGCGGATGCCTACCTGGGCGCCACGGCTGGCCGGCCCAACCTGACGGTGGTCACGAAGGCGCACGCCCGGCGGCTGATCCTCGACGGCGGCATCTGCCACGGCGTGGAATACCGGGTCGGCGGGGAGACCCGGACGGCGTTCGCCGACCGGGAGGTGATCCTCACCGCCGGCGCGATCGGCTCGCCGGAGCTGCTCATGCTCTCCGGTATCGGCCCGGCCCGGCACCTGCGTGACCTGGGCATCGACGTGCGGGCCGACCTTCCCGGGGTCGGCGGCAATCTTCAGGACCATCCGAAGTCGCAGATCGCCTACACCGCCACGCGGACCGTGCGCACCGGTCGGTACGCCCGAAAGCCGCACGTCCTGCTGCGCGGCGACCCCGCGGCCGCGCCCGACCTGCAGATGATCTTCATCGACCTTCCCGTCCATCCCCGGTGGGTGCCGGGCCCGGAGGACGGATACTCGGTCATCTTCTCGCTGATGACCCCGGCGAGTCGGGGCACAGTCCGGCTGGCCTCGGCCGACCCGACCAGGGCACCACTCATCGACCCGAACTACCTGGCCAACCCGGCCGACGTCAGCCGAATGATCGCCGGCCTGCGCGCCGCCCGCGAGGTCGGCGGAGCGCATGCCCTCGCCGACCTCCGCGACCAGGAGCTCTTCCCGGGCCCCGACGTCGAGCCCGGTGCCTCCGACACCGCGGCCCACGCCTACCTCCGGAGAACCGTCACGAGCTACTTCCATCCCGTCGGCACCTGCGCGCTGGGAAGGGGCCAGCTCGCGGTCGTGGATCCGGAGCTTCGGGTACGGGGCATCGAGTGCCTACGGGTCGCTGACGCCTCGGTCATGCCGACCCTGGTCTCCGGAAACACCAACGCGGCCGTGCTCGCCATCGCCGAACGAGCGGCGGCCCTCGTCACCGGCGAGGAGACCGTTCCGGCCTGACAGTCGGCAGTCAGTACCCCGGTACGGGCTGACCACTCCGCGCGGTAGGGCGGCCGATGACCGCCAGGCACACCTCGGTCGGCTGGAAGCCACCACCGGACAGCGTGTGCGGTCAGGTGTCGACGTCACACGCCAGCCGAGCCGCCGTCAACCGGGCCGCCGCCAGTCGGGTCGTCGTCGTCAGCCGGGCCGCCGCCACCAGCGCGGCCGCCCCTGTCAGCGTCGCCGTTCCGTCTGGTGGCGAGGGAGGCCGCGATGCCGTCGATGAGCCAGTTCAGGCCGTCGGCGAAACGACGGTCGGCGGCGGCGGTCTCGGCCTCGTGGGCGCGGATCACCGAGTCGATCCCGAAGTCGGCGATGTGCGGGTACTCGCCCGTCTCGACCAGCCGGCGCAGGTAACCCTCGGCCGCCCGGAGCCGCGAGACGGGCCCAGCTCCGACGCCGCCGGCCGTTCCCGCGGCACCGGTCGTCGCCGCGCCCTCGCCGGCCGTACCCGCGCCGCCGRCAGTCGCCCCACCACCGGCCGCTCCCGCACCGCCGACCGTCCCCGCCTCTTCAGCCGTCCCCACGCCGCCGCCCGTCTCCTCGGCATGGGACGTCGACAGAAAGGCCAGCTCGCGGACGACCTGGCCGACCGTGTAGGTGTCCACGGCCATCATGATCGCGATCTTCTGCTCCCGGTCGATGTCCAGCCCGGAGAGGGCGGCGAGCGACTGGTCGAAGTGACGCAGCGCGTTCGGACCGATCGCGGCGTGCTTCGGAATCACCGACAGCGTCCATGGATAGCGCCGTGCCGCGGCGCGGCTGCGGTAAGCGATCATCCGCAGCGCCTCCCGCCAGTCCGCCGGCAGGTCTCCGGGGATCAGGGACGCCCCCGCGGCCTCGTTGACCATGAGGTCGATCAGGTCCTGTTTGCGGGAGAAATGCGAGTACAGGCTCATCGGCCGGGCCTGCAGCGCTGCCGCCACCCGCCGGATGGACACCGCGCCGATGCCCTCGGTGTCCGCGATCGCCATGGCGGCGGCGACGATCGCCTCCCTGGTCAGCGCCGACGACCGTTCGGCGCGGCGGGGACGCAGCCACAGCGCCTCCAGCGCTTCGGGATCGTCAGCGGACGCCGGGTCCGCACGGTCAGATCCCGGCGGAGCCGCCGGTCCGGCGGGGTAGCCGGGGGCATCTGGGGTCGCTGTCCCGCGCCGGGGGCGGCCTCGCCAGCCCAACAGGCCGAAGGCATCCCCCGCGCCCGCGCGACGCCCTTCCAGCGGGCCAACCGGCGCGGCGGCTCCGGGGCGACCGGAGGGCATATCGTGCTCGGGGTCGCCGGGTCCAGAACCCGAACCCGAACCAGGATCGGAGCCGGAGCCGGAGCCGGACGAGGCCGCGCCGCCAGGTGGCCTGGGCCCGGTGGCGGCGGCGTGCGGCGTGCGGGGCGTGTCCGCGTGGCCTCGCATCGCCCAAGGATACGGAGCTGATGGGACCCTGTCCGGAATCTGAGATCGTCTGGTCACCGACTGGCCGCGCCTGGCGCCAGAGCGCGGAACGCGGGCCGGAAGCCGCGCCCGAAGCCCGCGGTCGATACGCCGTATCAAAAGCGATACGCTGTATCGGCCAGCTGTGGTCGCCTTCTCAGGGCTGGCATCCCGACGCGTTCCACGCTCCACCGCCGGAGACCCGCCACCGCCGCACTCTCGCCCGGCGCGAACCCTGAGTCGAGGACGAAACACCGACGGCGCGCCGCCAACACCGGCAGCTGACTACCGACGACTGACCACGGGCGACTGACCACAGGCAACCAGCTACGACGACCATCACCCGCACGGGGCCCTCCGTCGATGACCCAGGGCACCCACTTGCCCCAACGGAGAGGCCGATGAGCTCGTCATCCCCCGCGGCGCCCCAGACCCCCCGGCAGGCCTCCCCGGCCGCTGCCGGCGCTGGCGGCGGCGCCGGCACCAGCGCGATGGGCGAGAAACTCGACCCGGCGCTGCTCCGGCTCGCGCTCGTCATCCTGGTCGGCGTCGTCGCCGTGCAGCTGGACGCGACGATCATCTCCGTCGCCATCCAGACGCTCGGCAAGGAGTTCGACGTCGGCGTCTCGACGATCCAGTGGGTCTCCACCGGCTACCTGCTGGCGCTGGCGATGGTGATCCCGCTGACCGGCTGGTCGGTCGAGCGGTTCGGCGGCAAGCGGATGTGGATCCTGTCGCTGGGCATGTTCCTGGCCGGCTCGGCGCTGTGCGGCGTCGCCTGGTCGGCGAGCAGCCTGATCGGGTTCCGGGTGCTGCAGGGCCTGGGCGGTGGCATGCTGCTGCCGCTGATGCAGACGATCCTGGCCCAGGCGGCCGGCCCCGCCCAGCTGCCGAGGGTGATGGCGGCGATCTCCATCCCGGGGGTCGTGATCCCGGTGCTCGGCCCGGTCCTCGGCGGCGTGATCGTCGACAACATCAGCTGGCGCTGGATCTTCTTCGTCAACATCCCGGTCTGCGTCATCGCGATCTACCTCGCGCGGCGGGTCCTGCCCGCGGCAACCCGTGCCGGCGAACGCCATCCGCTCGACCTCGTGGGCCTGGCACTGCTCTCACCAGGTCTGGCCATCGCCGTCTACGGGTTCTCGGAGGCTGGCAGCAAGGGCAACTTCGGCAACGCGCACGTGCTGGTCCCGATGCTGATCGGCCTGGCGCTGCTCGCCGCCTTCGCCGTGCACGCGCTGCGCACCAAGGTCGAGCCGATCATCGACCTGCGGCTGCTGCGCAACCCGGCGTTCCTCGGCTCGACCATCCTGATGTTCCTGTTCGGCATGTCGCTGTACGGCGTCATGTTCCTGACGCCGCTGTTCGAGCAGGTCGCCCGCGGCCGGGACGCGACCGGCGCCGGACTGCTGCTCGCGCCGCAGGGCCTCGGCATGGGACTCGGGATGATCGTGGTCGCCCCGCGGGCGAACAGGATCTCCCCGCGCGTGCTGGTGGTCATCGGCCTGGTACTGACCGTGCTCGCCTCCGTCGCCTACACCCAGGTCGGCCACGGCCCGAGCGAATGGCTGCTCGGGTTCTCGCTGGCGATCCGGGGCCTCGGCATGGCCCTGATGATGATCCCGGTGATGACCGCGACCTACCACGGGCTGCGCCACGACCAGATCCCGCGGGCGACCACGGCGTCGCGGATCCTGCAGCAGATCGGCGGCTCGATCGGGACCGCGGTGCTCGCCGTCGTCCTCGCGACCCAGATCCGCGGGCACGCCGGCGCCGGCGCCTCGATCACGGCGGCGGGCGGCTCGGGGGACGGGCCGATCCCCAGCTGGGTCGCCGACGCGTTCGGGACGACGTTCTGGCTGCCACTGATCTTCACGGTGATCTCGGTGCCGGCGGCCTTCCTCCTGCCCAGGCGCCTCGCCGGTGCCGAGGCCGCCACGGCCGGGCCCTCGGCGACGACCGAGGCCGCCGGTGTCGGCGCGGCCGTGTCCGTATCCGAGGATGGCGTCGAGATCGTGACCGCCGCGTCCAGCGTGACGGCGGGCACGCCGGAGATCGTCGAGATCGAGGCGAACGGGCAGGCGAACGGGAACGGGCAGAAGCCGTCGTCGTTGCCGCCCGCCCCACGGTCGGCCAGCGAACCGGCGCCCGACGCCACGGTGCTCGACTAGCGAGGCTCACGGGACAGGCCGGCGCGGGGAGGAGGGTCTCCAGCGAGACCCTCCTCCCCGCGCCTTGCCATCAGCCCGACAGCGCCGTCAGTTCGACGCGCACTGCCTCTGGCGGGACAGCCAGGTCAGCGCGGGGCCATCCGGATGGCGCCGTCGAGGCGGATGACCTCGCCGTTGAGCATCGGGTTGGCGACGATGTGCTCGACCAGCGCGGCGTACTCGTCCGGGTCGCCGAG
>NZ_MOMC01000063.1 GCF_001983105.1 Pseudofrankia asymbiotica
GCCCCGACCAGGCGTCAGTCCCTCGCTACACAGCCCCACCAGAAACCCCAGGCAGCGCCGATCGCCGGCACCTCAGCAAACTTGCCGGGGCCCTGGGACGCGGGCAAAGGCGAGAGCGAGAGGAATGGCGAGGGCTCGCCAGGCTATGCGCCGCCCGRTCTGACCCTGCTGGGCGAGGAGCACGTCCGGCGTTACCTGGAGACCGGCGGCACCGCCGGGCACACCTGGAACGGCGTCACCTGCCTCGTCCTGTGGACCGTCGGCCGGCGAACCGGTCAGCGCCGCGTGACACCGCTCATCTACGGCCGCGACGGCGACCACTATCTCGTCATCGCCTCCCAGGGCGGGGCGCCCGCCCACCCGGGCTGGTACCACAACATCGTCGCCGAGCCACGGGTCGAGGCGCAGGTGCTGGCGGACCGGTTCCAGGCGCGGGCGCGCACCGCCGAGGGCGAGGAGCGCGAGCGGCTCTGGAAGATCATGGCCGAGCTCTGGCCGAACTACGACGAGTACGCGAGACGCACGTCGCGGCACATTCCCGTCGTCGTCCTGGAGCGCACCTGACACCCGGCACCCGACACCCGACACGTCCTCCGGGCGCGCGAGGCCTCKCCGTCGCCGCCGGCCCGGAGATCGGTATCGGTCGATCTCCGGCAAAACGCCTTCGGCCTGACAGGAACCGGAACTTGACCACGACAAGGGCTGGCATGAGATGAGCGACATCGTGACGCTGGACCCTCGGCGTATCCGCGAGCTGTTCGACCTGCGAAGCGACGTGTACGCGAGCCGCGGYGGTTCCTTCGAGAAGAATCCGTACCCGGACTTCCACCGGCTGCGCGAGACGGGCCCGGTGCACCCCGGCGTCCTCGGGCCGCTCGTCGGCTACCACGGCGAGGGGTTCTTCCAGGGGCTTCCCTTTCCCGAGCTGCCACATTTCTCGGTCTTCGACTACGCCACCTGTCAGGACGTCCTGCGCGACGGCCACACGTTCGTCTCCCGGCCGACGGCCCCCGGCCCCGAGCTCGACATGGCCGACTCGGTCATGCTCTATTTCGACGGCGACCGGCATCGCCGCTACCGGGCGCTGGTCCAGGGGTCGTTCGTGCCCAAGCGCGGCGCCTGGTGGACCGAGCGCTGGATCCGGACAACGGTGCACGCCCTCATCGACACGTTCCAGGGCAACGGGCGGGCGGATCTCAACGTCGAGTTCTGCGCCGCGATCCCCCTGCTGACGATCTGCGGCAGCTTCGGCGTGGGCGTCGAGGACGCGCTGCGCATCCGCGAGGCGGCGACCTCCGCCGGCCGCGACCGGGCCGTGCTCGCCGAGATCCTCCTGCCCATCATCAGCGCGCGGCGTGGCCAGCCCCAGGACGACATCATCAGCGTCCTCGTCCAGGCCGAGATCACCGAGGACGGCGTCCGCCAGGCCCTGTCCGACACCGACATCCTCGGTTTCGCCCTCCTTCTGCTGGCCGCGGGCTCCGGCACGACCTGGAAGCAGATGGGCATCACCCTGCTCGCGCTGCTGACCCACCCGCACTGGCTGGAGGCCGTCCGCGCCGACCGGGCGCTGCTGCGCCCGGCGATCGAGGAGTCCCTGCGCTGGCTGCCCACCGACCCGATGTTCTCCCGCTACGCGGTCCGGGACACCGAGCTCGGCGGGGTCGCGATCCCGGCCGGCTCGGTGGTGCACCTGTGCTTCGCCGCGGCGAACCGCGACCCGGCCCGCTGGGAACGCCCGGACGAGTTCGACCCCTCCCGCCCGCTGGGCGCCCACCTCGGCTTCGGTGGCGGCCCGCACATCTGCCTGGGCATGCATGTCGCTCGCGCGGAGCTCCACACCGCCATCGACGCGCTGCTCGACCGCCTGCCCGGCCTGCGCCTCGACGAGGCCGCCGAGCAGCCACGGATCGTCGGGATGTACGAGCGCGGCCCGACGTCCGTGCCGGTGGTGTGGGAAACCCGATGACCGACGAAACGGTGACCACGGTGACCAACGAAGCCACGACCGAGGAGACTCCGAGGACGCCGACGCTGGTCGTCGAGGCGTTCGACCGGGTGGCGCCGCCGCTGACCGAGCGGACCGCCGCGTTCTGGACCTCCGGCGCGGACGGCGTGCTGCGGATCGCCCGCTGCCACGGCTGCGGTCGCTACCAGCACCCGCCGCGACCAACCTGCCCGGCCTGCCGGGGGCGCGACGTCGGGTTCGCGCCGGTCTCGGGCCGCGGCACGGTGTGGTCGTGGACGCTGAACCGCTACGGCTGGGTGCCGTCGATGCCGCCGCCCTACGTGGTCGCCGACGTCGAACTCGTCGAGCAGCCCGGCCTGCGGCTGCTCACCAACATCCTCGACTGCCCGCCCGACGCGATGCGCGTCGGCCTGCCGGTACGTGTCTGCTTCAGCAAGGCCGGCGACGCGTACGTGCCGCTCTTCCGGCCGGAGGCCGGCATTCTGCGCAGTCGGCCGGAGACCGGACAGCGGCACGGTCGGCCGGAGACCGGACAGCGGCACGGTCGGCCGGAGACCGAGGCCGGGGTGGGGTCAGGGGCCGACGATGGAGCGGGCTGAGAGCCGGGCGGTCATCGGCGGCGTCGGGCGCTCGCGGATCGGGCGGCGGCTTGGGATCGACCCCTGGGTTCTGACCGCGGACGCGGCGCTCGCCGCGCTCGCCGATGCCGGGCTGACCGCCGACGACATCGACGGGGTGTCGACCTATCCGGGGGCGTTCTGGTCGACGCCGGGGATCACCGGTGCCGGTGTCGACGACGTGCGGGCGATGCTCGGGCTGCGGTTGCGCTGGCACGCCGGCGGCGGCGAGGTCGCGGGCCAGCTGGGGTCGGTGGTCAACGCGGTCCTGGCCGTCGCCGCCGGGTTCGCGACCCATGTCCTCTGCTTTCGGACGGTGTGGGAGTCCACCGCGCAGCAGGGTTTCGGGGGCAGGGCCTCGACCTTGCTGGACGGTGGGGGCGCGGACGGCCGGCCGGTCCGGTTCGGGCGGGAGCTCACGCAGTGGACCACCCCGTTCGGGATCGGCTACCCGTGCCATGCCGCGCTGGACATGCGGCGGCGCATGGAGCTGGCCGGGGCGACGCGGGAGCAGTTCGCCCAGGTCGCGCTCGTCAGCCGGCGCCACGCGGCACGCAACGAGTCCGCGGTGTATCGCGAACCGCTCACGCTCGAGACCTACCTGGACGCCCGGATGATCTCCGATCCGGTCTGCATGTACGACTGCGACGTCCCGGTGGACGGCTCGGTGGCGTTCATCGTCTCCCGTGCCACGGACGCGCCCGACCCGGCCCGCGCGGTCACCTTCGAGGGACTGGGCAGCGCCTCCGGCTTCGACGAGGYGGCGGCGATGATGTGGGCGCGTACCGACCTCAAGCCGACGGACGTCGACGTCGCGCAGGTCTACGACGGTTTCACCGTGTACGCGATCCGCTGGCTGGAGGCGCTCGGCTTCTGCGGCGCCTACGAGGGCACGGACTTCGTCGACGGTGGCACCCGGATCGCGGCGGGCGGCGAGCTGCCGCTGAACACCGGCGGCGGGCAACTCTCGGGCGGTCGGATGCACGGGTACGGCGGCCTGCTCGAGGCGTGCCTGCAGCTACGCGGCGAGGCCGGCGCTCACCAGCTGGATTCCGGTCCCCAGGTGGCCGTCGTGACGAGCGGTGCCGAGCAGTTCACCTCCTCGCTGCTCCTCGGCGCGCCCCGATGACCGCCATCCGAACCGCCGCCGTCCCGCCCGCCAGCTCCCGAGCCGCTGCCCAGGCCCTTGCCCGAGCCGTCACCCGACAGGAGGAACGCTGATGTTGCCCGAGTCCACGAAGATCATGTCGGCTGACGATCACATGATCGAGCCGGCGCACCTCTGGGTCGAGCGGGTGCCTGCCCGGTTCCGCGACGCCTGCCCACGCATCGTCGAGGTCGACGGCCGCCAGGCCTGGCTCTACGAGGGTGAGCTCACCTACATCCCGATGGGCTCCTGCCGGGCGCTGCCCGGCTTCTCCGAGTCCGGCTACCCGCCGGCGCCGGGCACCGCCCGCTACGACGAGATCCGGCCCGGCTGCTACGACCCGGACGAGCGGCTGAAGGACATGGACGTCGACGGCGTGTGGGGGCAGCTGTGCTTCCCGAACTACGCCCGCTTCGCCGGCCACCGGTTCTTCCTGAACGTGTCCGACCCGGAGCTGGCGCTCGCCTGCCTGCGCACCTACAACGACTACCTGCTCGACGAATGGTGCGCGGCCGACCGGGACCGGCTCTTCGGCGCGGCGATCCTGCCGCTGCACGACCTCGACGCGGCGGTCGCGGAGCTGAGGCGGGTACTCGCGAAGGGCGCCCGGACGATCGCCTTCTCCGAGAACCCCACCGTGCTCGGCCTGCCGTCGGTGCACACCGACCACTGGGACCCGCTGTGGGCGGTCGCGAACGACGCGGAGATCCCGGTGTGCATGCACATCGGCAGCTCGTCGCGGCTGATGACGACGTCCGCGGACGCTCCGCCGTCGGTGCTGGTCGCGCTCATCGGGGTGAACTCGATGATGACCTGCGTCGACTGGCTTTTCAGCGGGATCCTGGAGCGTTTCCCCCGGCTGAAGGTGATGCTCTCCGAGGGCGGCGCGGGCTGGGTGCCCTACATCCTGGAGCGCGCCGAGAAGGCGTTCCACGACAATCGGATCAGCACGGACGTCACCATCGGCCAGGCGGGTGTGAAGGATTCCCGCCCGCCCCGCGAGGTCTTCGCCCGACACATGTACGCCTGCCTCGTCGACGAGCGGTTCGCGCTGCGGAACCTGGGTGACGTGCCCGTCGACAACCTGCTTTTCGAGGGCGACTACCCGCACGGCGACGGCCTGTGGCCGAACAACCGCGCCTACCTGGAGAAGACGCTGGCCGACGTCCCGGACGGCGACGCACTGAAGATCGCGGAGACGAACCTCCGCGCCCTGCTCCGCGCCTGACGTCCACCTCGACGTCGAGACCTCGTGAAACGGATGCGTCGGGTCCCGCGGATTTCGATCCGCCCCAGCGGATCTAAATCCGCGGGGCTATGCCCAGTGCTATAGACATCTACCCGCCTGTCAGGGAGTGCCATGCCCTACAACCTGCTCGCCGGAGTACGCGTCGTCGAGGCGTCGATGTATGCCTTCGCGCCGTCGGCCGGGGCGGTGCTCGCCGACTGGGGCGCCGACGTCATCAAGGTCGTGCCACC
Organism: Pseudofrankia asymbiotica; assembly: GCF_001983105.1. Lineage (GTDB taxonomy): Bacteria > Actinomycetota > Actinomycetes > Frankiales > Frankiaceae > Pseudofrankia > Pseudofrankia asymbiotica. The sequence goes on from NZ_MOMC01000063.1 coordinate 5,213, forward strand.
CGGGACGCTGGACCCGATGAACGGAAATCCCGTCGCCGGGCTGCCCGACCGCGAGGTCGGCGTCGCGTTCATGTGGGAGATCACCAATCGGGGAAAGCGGTGTGTCGGCATCGACCAGCGCACCGACGGGGGCCAACGGGTGATGGCCGCGCTGGTCGGTTCGGCCGACGTCTTCATCACCAACCTGCTCCCCAGCGCGCGGCGCCGTTTCCGGGTCGACGTCGGCGACCTCACCGCCGTCAAGCCGGATCTCGTCTACGCCAGGGCCAGCGGGCACGGCCCGCGCGGACCGGAATGCGACGCGGGCGGTTTCGACCACACAGACTTCTGGGCCCGCACCGGCATGGCGCACGCGGCAAGTCAGGTCAGCGACGAGTTCGTGCCGCAGCCGGGCCCGGCGCTCGGCGATCTCGCCTCCGGCGCCTTCCTCGCCGGCGGCATCGCGGCCGCGCTGTTCCGCCGGGAGCGGACCGGCCAGGGCGCGGTGGTCGACGTCTCGCTCCTGTCGTCCGGGATGTGGATGTTCTCGCCCGGCGTCGTCGCGAGCCAGCTGTACGACGTCGACGCGATYCCGCGCAACCGCCACCACCACCTGCCGAACCCTTTCGTCGCCGCCTACCTGACGGGCGACAGCCGGCTCGTCTACCTGTCGGGTATCCAGACGGAGAAGCACGTCGAGGAGTTCTTCCGCGCGGCGGGGCGGGCGGACCTGCTCGCCGACCCGCGGTTCGCGACGGCGGCGGCCCGCGCCGAGAACGCGGCGGCCTGCATCGCGGTCCTCGACGAGATCTTCGCGAGCCGTGACCTGCCGTACTGGGCCGAGCTGCTCGGGCGGCTCGCGACACCGTGGTCGCTGGTGCAGACCGCCAAGGAGGCGGCGAACGACCCCCAGGCCCGGTCGAACAACTTCGTGACGACCGTCCAGAAGGGCTCCCAGCAGTACCCGCTCGTGGCGAGCCCCGCGCAGTTCGACGACACGCCGCCGGCCCTGACGCCGGCCCCGGCGCACGGCGAGCACACCGACGCGGTCCTGCTGGAGCACGGCTTCACCTGGGACGAGATCATGAGTTTCAAGGAATCCGGCGCCGTTCTGTGAAAAAGATCGACGGTCGCCGCCGAAGACACCCACCATTCTCCGTCGCCACCTTCGGGCCGCGCCCATCCGAAACAAGACAGCCAGTCGCGGGAGCGTCGTCCTCGCGAGACGTCACACCCACAGGACCCTGACCCGTCCACATTCCCCCGCCCATATTCCGTTCGGCTCAGGGACTTTCGCGGAACCGGGATCGGCACTGTATTCCAAATTCCTTACCCGTATTCCCATCTCGTCACCATGTCAGGAACCGCGCGGCCTCGGCCGGATCCGCTCGGCTGGCGATTCTCAGCCGGCACGCGTGATCCCATCCGGCCAGGTCGGCGGGACAACGGAGGTTCAACATGCGCAACACCCGAAGACTCGCTCCCACAATCGCCATCGCGGCCCTCTTATTCGCCGCCGCCGCGTGCGGCGGCGGCGATGACGGCGACGGCGACAGCGGCGCGAAGCCCACAGCGTCGGCGCAGGCGGTCAGCCCCGACGCGTTCAAGCCGGGGCCGGACTCGGGCTGGAAGAACAACGGTGTCAGCGTCGACGCGGCCAAGCTCGACTGCACCGCCCCGGGCGGCCAGCCGGCCCGGGGCGTGACCGACACCGAGATCAAGGTCGGCGGCCTGATCAGCCAGTCCAGCACGAGCGGGCCGGTGAACACCGGGATGGACGTCGGCGCGAAGGTCCGGTTCAGCCGCGCGAACGACGAGGGCGGCGTCAACGGACGCAAGGTCACCTACATCGGCACGCGTGACGACGGCTCCGACGCCGCCCGGACGTTGACCCAGGCCGAGTCCCTCGCCGCCGACGGCGTCTTCGCGGCCGTGCCCGCCGTCGTCCGCACCGGCAACTTCCTCGACTCGTTCTGCAAGTCCGGGACGCCGTACTTCGGCTGGGGTGTGGCCGCGCCTTACTGCGACAGCGCCATCGGCTTCGGGGTGACCGGCTGCCTGGTGGCCGAGGCGGACTCGCCGGCACTCACCACGACGTGGGCGATGGCCGCGAGCGGCATTCTCGGCGGCAGCGCGGGCAAGAGCGTGGCATTCGTCGGCGTCGACATCGACTCCGCGAAGAACGGCATCAACCTCGCGGCGAAGGGTGTCAAGGAGGCCGGGTTCTCCGTCCCCTATTCCAAGAACCCGGTGCCGGCCTCCGGGCTCACCGACCCGACGGCGCTCGTCGGCGACCTGATGCGCTCCGACAAGGGTGCCCCGCCGGACCTGATCGTGACGATCGTGGACTTCGCCCCGGCACTCAAGCTCATCGACGCGCTGCGCGCCGCCGGCTACCAGGGCAAGATCCTCACACCGCTCGGCTACGACCCACGGCTGGCCGGTCTCAAGGACCTCGACGGGACCTACACGCTGATCCAGTGGGCACCCGCGGAGAGCGGCTCGGCCGCCGACGACCAGCTCAAGGCGGACTTCGCCAGGTACGCCCCCGACCAGGCGATCGGCCTCACCGCGATGGCCGGCTACTGGACGGCGGACTTCTTCGTCGACGCGCTCAAGAAGACCGGGCGCGACCTCACCCTCGCCAACCTGCTCAAGACGCTGAACGGCGGCGGCTACAGCTACCACGTCCCGGGTGCGGTCGGCGAGACCCAGTGGCCGGTCAACCACAGCACGTCGGCGCCGTGCGCCTCTGTGGTCCAGCTGACCGGCGGCAAGTACGAGCAGACCGTGAAGCTCGCCTGCACGCCGCTCTTCCCGAACAACTGACGGAGAGGACGACATGCTCCCGCAGGTTCCGACCGATATCGCGCCCCGGTCACGCGCGGGTGGCCCGTGGCGCGCGGGCCGGCCGTGGCCCGCGACCGGCGCCGCGTCGTCATCCGCCGGCACCGGAGCCGCGCGGTGACCGCCGCCGGCGACCACGCCACGGGCGCCGAGGACGCCGCGCCCGCGGCCGTGGCCGTGGCCGTGGCAGCCGTGGGCACGGCCACCATGCCCCGGGTGCCCGACACCCTCGAGGAGATGCTGTCGCCGGCCTGGCTGACCGCCGCGCTCGGCAGCCGGTTCCCCGGCATCGCGGTCACGGCGGTCACGCCCGGGCCGGTCATCAGCCGCGTCGCCACGAACGCCCGCTTCCTGATCACCTGCGCGGACGGCACCGCTCCAGCAGGGTTGTCGCCCCATCTGTGTGGCAAGGGCTACTTCACCGACGCCGGCCGTGCCTTCCGGCAGGCTGGCGAACCGGAGGCATGTTTCTATCGGGACGTGGCCGCCGCGGCCGGTGTCCGCACGCTGCGCTCCGTGTACRCCGACTTCGACCCGTCGACCCACTACGGCGTCGTCCTCACCGAGGATGTCGTCCCTGAGGGCGCCGCGTTCCTCGACGCCCTCACCGCCTACACCCCGGACCAGACGGCTGAGAGCCTGACCCAGCTCGCCAGGCTGCACGCCGCGACCTGGTGCGACCCGGCGCTCGCCGACGCCCGCTGGGCCGCGCCCCGGCTGTCGAGCTACCTCGTGCAGCGCGGGGCCGACGAGATCCGGATGAACTACGACGGCCCGATCGGGGCCGGCGTGCCGGCCGAGATCCGCGACGCCGACCGGCTCGTCGCCGCCTACCGGCGGCTGGCCGCCGAGGCCGCCTCCGCCACGCCCTGGTCGCTGGTCCACGGCGACCCGCACGTCGGCAACGTGTACCTGGACGCGGACGGCCGCCCGTCTTTCCTCGACTGGCAGCTGGTGCAGCGCGGGCCGTGGTACCTCGACGTCGGCTATCACATCGCGTCCGCGCTGACGATCGATGACCGGCGCCGCACCGAGCGGGACCTGGTGGGTCACTACCTGGACGAGCTGCGCGCCGGCGGCGTCGACGCGCCGTCCCCGGACGAGGCCTGGCTCGGCGTGCGCCGCGGCTTCGTCCACGGCCTGTTCCTGTGGGGCATCACGCTGAAGGTCGATCCGGCGATCACCGGCACGCTGCTGGCCCGCCTCGGGACCGCGGCGGCCGACCACGACGCCCTCGACGCCCTCGACGTCTGCTGAGCGACCACGGCGGCGGCAGCCACAACGACAAGGAGTAGCGATGACGACCACGAACGCGGCGACGCCCTCGATCGAGGACCGCTGGCTGCGGCTGGCCCCCATAAAGATCGGCTGGCTGGGCATGGAATGGGAGCGCTTCGAGCGTGAGATCCGGATGGCGTTCGACGAGGGGATCGAGCGCGGCGTGCTCGACCGCCGCTACGAGTTCCTGTTCGAGCAGGACGCCGGCCTGCCCCAGGGGACGGCGAAGGGCGGTGTCGACGCGTTCCACCGGCTCGTCGACGCCGGCTGCCTGGCCATCGGCGGCGCCAACTACACCGACTCGGCGATAGCGCTCGCGGACCACGCGAACGCCGCCCAGGTGCCGCTGGTCAGCATGTGCGGGACCGATATGTTCCACGGCGAGTACTGCTTCCGCCTGGGCAACGGCGACGTCGGCATCGACCCGGGCCTGATGGTCAACTGGCTCAAGCGCCAGGGTCACAAGCGGGTCGCCGTCGTCGCCCCGTGGTCGCCGATCTCCGAGGAGTACTTCCGCTTCTTCCTGCAGGAATGCCGGCGCTTGAAGATCTCGATCGCCGCGGTCGAGCACATCACCAACACCACGACCGTCGACGAGCTGGCGGCGAAGTTCGACGTGCTGCGGGCGGCGAACGCGGACGCCCTGGCCTGGCTGGGCTACGGCGGTCTCGTCGTCTCCGGGGCGGTGCGGTCCGCGCTGGAGAAGGTCGACTGGGACCCGCCGCGGATCATGACCACGGCGTTCATGCAGTACATCTGGGGCTTCGAGCAGCTCGAGGGCTGGGTCGGCATCGACCAGTGGTGCCCCCAGAACCCGCGGATGCACACGTTCCACCAGCGGTTCGTCGCCCGCTACGGCGAGGACCCGTGGATGTGGCCGAACGCCATTCCGGGCCTCGCCTACGACATCGCCGCGACGATCGTCGAGGGGCTGCACCGCGCGACCGTTCTCACCGGCCCGGGCGTGAAGCAGGGCATCGAGCGGATCCGGTTCATGCCGGCGGTCACCGGCGGCCCGAACACCCACATCGCCGGCGGTCCGTTCGACCACCAGCTGTTCAAGGGTGACTGGCTGCACTACGGCCGGGTCCGCGACGGGAAGCTCGAGTTCGAGGGCCTCTTCGAACCGACCGACGACTACTGAGCACCGCACCGGGCGCGGCCGGGAACCGGCGACCGGCCGCCCGGAGACAGACGAACCCGCGGGCGGGAAACGGGCGGAAGCGGAAAGGGAGGGAGTCACCGTGCGGACGAGAGCGGCTGTGCTGTTCGACCAGCCGGGCAAGTGGGAGACCACCGAGGTGGAGCTCGAGCCGCCGCGGCAGGACGAGCTGCTGATCCGGATGGCGGCGGCGGGCCTGTGCCATTCGGACGACCACATCGGGACCGGCGACCTGCCGGTCGCGGAGGGGTCGCTGCCGATGGCGGGCGGCCACGAGGGCGCCGGCGTCGTCGAGGCGGTCGGCCCGCACACGCCGGGGTGGCGGGTCGGTGACCGCGTCGTCCTGTCGTTCCTGCCGATGTGCGGGCTGTGCCGGTGGTGTGCCTCCGGGTTGCAGAACCTCTGCGACAACGGCTCCCGGGTGCTGTCCGGGGTGCGCGCCGATGGCAGCCGCCGCATGCGGATCGACGGCCGTGCCGTGAGCCAGGCCGCCGGTGTCTCGACGTTCAGCGAGTTCACCACGGTTTCGGTGCAGTCGGCGGTGCGCTGCCCGGACGACGTCCCGCTGGAGGCCGCCTGCCTGACCAGCTGCGGGGTGAGCACCGGATGGGGCGCGGCCGTCCGCTCCGCCGAGGTGAAGCCGGGTGACGTCGTCATCGTGATGGGCGTCGGCGGCATCGGCATGAACGCGGTGCAGGGAGCGGCCCACGCGGACGCCTCGGTCGTCATCGCCGTCGACCCGGTCGAGATGAAGCGGACGGCGGCGCTCACGTTCGGGGCGACGCACGCGGTCGCCGCCATGGCCGAGGCGACCGACCTCGCGCGAGGCTTCACGAACGGTCAGGGCGCGGACTCCGCGATCCTCTGCGTGGGCGTGACCAGGCCTGAGCACGTCGGCGAGGGCCTGGAGGCGATTCGCAAGGCCGGGACGTGCGTGCTGGTCGGGATGGGCCGCGCCGCCGACGACGTCGGCCTGCCGGTGTCGATCCGGCACATCGTGCTGTACCAGAAGCGGATCCAGGGCTCGCTGTTCGGCGCCGCCAGCCCGTCGAAGGACATCCCGGCGATGCTCGCCCTCTACCGGCAGGGTCGGCTGAAGCTCGACGAACTCATCACCAACCGTTATACCTTGGACACCATCAACGACGGCTATGCCGATCTGCGCGCGGGCCGTAATCTGCGAGGAGTGATCACCTTCGGAGCCTGACCCTCGGCCAGGCCGGGGAGTCCGGGAGTCCCAGGGAGTCCGGAAGTCCGGGAAAGTCGTTGTCCCGTGAACGACACCCGCGTGGAAACTCCGGGGAAGGTCGCCTTTCTACCGTCCCGTCGACCAGACGAACCCATCGGTGCTGCCGCCGGCGGGCGTTTCTCGATGGGGGCGCGATGGCGACCACGCTGAGTATCCGTAGCGGRCCGAACGTGGTGGTGCTGCCTCCCGACCGGCCATTCGTGGTGGGCCGCTCCGTCGCGTCGGACCTCGTCCTGGCCGACAGCCGCGTGTCGCGGCGCCACCTGTTGATCGAACCGGCGCACGACGGCTGGGCCGTCGTCGACCTCAGCAGCAACGGCACCTGGCACGACGGGAAGCGGGTACGCAGGGTCGAGCTGCGAGGGGAGGTCAGCCTGCGGCTCGGCACGGCGGACGGGCCGGAGGTCACCCTGCTCCCGGAACCGGTCCCCGGCCGGGACGGACCGCGGGCCGGGCGGAGATCACCCGCGGCCCGCCTCACGGTGGAGCCACCCGACCTGCCGCTCCCCCAGGTCCCTGAGGCGCCGCCCGTCGCGAGCCGCTTTCCCCCGACGGCGCCACGCGGCGGGCCCCGGGCCGGGCCGCGGGCCGGGCCCCCGCCGCGCGTCGGCGTCGGCGGGCTGACCGCCGGGCCGGGAGCGGCCACCGTCCCCACCCCGCCCACCGAACGGGTGCCCATCACGTCGATCCCGCCGGCTTCGGCCATCCGGAGAGCCGCCCCGCCCGCTCCCGTCGTCGCCGAGCCCGCCCAGGATGTCGTCGCCACCGATGGGGGCGACGAGGTCAGCAGTCGCGACGACAGCGACAGCGCGGACCAGAGCGCCGACCCGGGGCTGAACCTCGCCGACGCCGAGGACAGCCTCGAGGGGGACGCCATCGAGGCACTGATCGAGGCGGAGGCCAAGGCCGCCGCCGGGGCGGACTTCGACGAGCCCGACGATCCCGCGGACAGCCACCACACGCTGCGTACCCTGATGCGCGACGACCTGGACCGGCTGGCCGGCCCGCTGCTGCCGCGCCCCGGCCGAGGCGGGCCCGAGGCCGCCGGGCCGGGCGAGGGGCGCGTCCACCGGCTCACCCAGGGCGCGACGTCGATCGGGCGGGCCCTGGACAACGACATCGTGGTCGGTGACCTGCTGGCCTCCCGGCAGCACGCGGAGGTGCTCGTCGGCCGCGGCGGCGTCGAGGTCGTCGACCTCGGCTCGGCGAACGGCACCTTCGTCAACGGCCAGCGGGTCGAGCGCAGGCTGCTCGCCCTCGGCGACGTCGTCGCCATCGGCCACCACATCCTGCGCGCCGGCGACGGCGAGCTCGTCGAGTACCTCGACACCGGCGACGTGGCGTTCGAGGTCGACGACCTGAGCGTCGACGTCGGTGACACGCGGCTGTTGCACGACGTCTCGTTCCGGCTGCCGGGCCGCTCGCTGCTCGCCGTCATCGGGCCCAGCGGCGCGGGGAAGTCGACGCTGCTCGGCGCGCTCACGGGGTTCCGCCCGGCGAACCTCGGCGCGGTGCGCTACGGCGGTCGTGACCTGTACGACGAGTACGACGAGCTGCGCCGCCGGATCGGCTGCGTACCGCAGGACGACATCCTGCACACCTCGCTGACGGTCCGCCAGGCGCTCGAATACGGCGCGCAGCTGCGTTTCCCCGCCGAGACCACAAGACAGGAACGCGGCGCCCGGGTCGACGCGGTGCTGGCCGAGCTCGGCCTGACCGGCGGGCTCGCCGACCGGCAGGTGGCCAAGCTGTCGGGCGGCCAGCGCAAGCGCACCAGCGTCGCCCTCGAACTACTCACCCAACCGACCCTGCTCTACCTCGACGAACCAACCTCAGGCCTCGACCCCGGCCTCGACAAGGAGGTGATGGAGTCGCTGCGCCGGCTCGCCGACGGCGGCCGAACCGTCGTCGTCGTCACCCACAGCGTCGCCCAACTCGAACTCTGCGACTACGTCCTCGTCCTCGCCAAAGGCGGCCACGTCGCCTACTTCGGCCCACCACAACACGCCCTGCCGTTCCTCGGCGAGGCGGACTGGGCGGACGCCTTCCGCGCCCTGCAGACGACCGAGGGCTCGACGGACGTCGTGCGCCGCTACCGCGCGTCCAGCCATTTCATCCAGGGCGCGACGGTCGTACCGACCGCGCGGCCACGGCCCGTCGCGCTGCCGAGCATCCGTCAGCAGTCGGTGTTCTGCCAGCTGAACACGCTGTCACGCCGCTACCTGCGGGTGATCGCCTCCGACCGGTCCTACCTGCGGCTCGTCATCGCCTACCCGTTCGTACTCGGTCTGATCCCGCGGGTGATGGACGCGCCGTTCGGGCTCACGGCTAGGCCGACCGGCATGCCGAACCGACAGGTGGAGCCGATCCTCCTGGTCCTCGTCCTGTGTATCTGCTTCATGGGCGCCGCCAACGCGGTCCGGGAAATCGTCAAGGAACGCGAGATCTACCGCCGAGAGCGCGGGATCGGCCTGTCCACCACCGCCTACCTCGGCTCCAAGATCTGTGTGCTAGCACTCGTCACGGCCGTGCAGAGCGCCATCGTGACGGCGATCGGACTGGCCGGTCGCACGTCGCCGGACGGTGTGGTGTCCGGCTATCCGTTGCTCGAGCTGCTCGTGGTGGTGACGGCGACCGCGCTCGCGTCGACGATGCTCGGCCTGATGATCTCGGCGCTCGTCGACGACGCCGACAAGACGATGCCGCTGCTGGTGCTGGTGTCGATGGCGCAGATCGTCTTCGCCGGCGTGCTGATGCGCGTCACTGGCCGGATCGGGCTGGAACAGGTCAGTTACGTGTTCCCCGCCCGCTGGGGCTTCGCCGGGCTCGCGTCGGCGACGGACCTCGTCGACGTCGAGAAGCTGGACGACCCCCGGTTCAACCCGGAGTCCGTCCTCGACCCGCTGTGGCAGCACACGCCCACGGCGTTCCTGGTCGCTCTCGGCGGCACCGTGGCCCTCGGCGTCGTCTACGCGGTCATCACCGCCCTGCTGCTGCGGCGCCTGGACCCTCGCATCCTGCGCCGCGCCACGCCACGCGCCGCCCGCCGGCGCTAACCGACGCACCACAGGACCACCGCACCAGCCCACATGACCAGGTGGTCAAGCCCACGGCTTGATCGCTGTTCGCCCAACGAGCGAACCCACCGCTTCTACCGTCGTCACGGTTTCCAGGACGAGACCTCCGTCTGGATGACCCGCGACCTCTGACGCTCYGGAGACCATTTCACGGACGCGCGTCCTCAGTGCACCACGAGGCGACGAACCAGCCGGATCACGATCGCCGCCGCGGGCCACGTCAGCCCACGGAGTCACGGGCGGGCGATGTGGGGCCGRCATGGACGCTCAGCTTGGCTCATGGTCTTCGCCGTCCGGGCTGGCGATCACGACGGTGTAGCCGTCGGGATCCTTCAGCCAGATCTCGCGGTGCCCCGGGCCGTTTCCCTCCCCACTGGGCGGGTTGCGCATGGGCGGGTGCACCACCGCCGCGCCGAGCCGCCCGGCCCGCTCGACGGCGCCGTCGAAGTCGGCGACGTCGCCGAACCACAGCACCGCGCCGTTGCCGAACCGCTGGTCCGGGTCGGCGAGCTGGCCGTGGCCGTGCTCGACGTCCCAGCGGTGCAGTTGTAGGACGAGCGTGCCGTCGGCGGTGACGAGCCGCTCGTAGTCCTTGCCGCCGTGGTCGGAGCGCAGTCCGAGCAGCTCCTGGTACCAGCGACTGGACGCCTCGACGTCGCGCGCGACGACCAGCGGCTGCGGCCGCGGCGGCCCGGCCGGCACCGCGATGCCCAGCCGGTTGCCGGCCGGGTCGCTGACCTGGATCAGGTAGCGGACGCCACCCTGCCGCCGCGGCCGCCCGAGTACCCGGCCGCCACGCAGCTCGACCAGGCGCAGCGCCTTGGAGAGGTCGTCGGCCAGCAGCCACAGCAACGGCCCGCCGGGCCCGACCGGCAGCTCGGTGGTCAGCTGGCCGATGAGGCCCAGCGCGCGGAAGCCGACCGCGCCCGCGCCCTGGCCAGGCTCGTCGACCTCCCAGCCGAACACGTCCCGGTAGAACGCGGCGGCGGCAGACAGGTCGACCGCCGGAATCCACAGGTAACCGACCGGACTTCCCGTCACGCCAACCCCCCGGAGATCGGTGTTGTGCCGTGCCATGGTGTCAGCGGGGCCAGATCGTGACCACCGGAGGGCGCGAACACCGATCAGGTCGCCGGGTGACGGTGCGTCAGCCCTGTCTGGTGAGGGTCGCGTCGCCGGTGCCGTAGCCGACGTCGTCGAAGTGGTAGGTCAGGCTGTCGTTCCCGCCGAGTGTGAGGAACAGCGTCGTGTCGAAGCAGTGGGTCATACCGGCGGTGATGTGCTCGAACACCTCTACCGTCGTCCCGACGACGTTGAGCGTCAGGTCGCCGGAACAGGGACTCGTCGGGTAGCTCGAGGTGCCGACGACGCTGCCGGTGGCCCCGCCTGTCAGGGTGATGGTGACAGCGTAAGAAGTGCTGTTGCTCTGGGTGGACCGCTGCACCACGGTGCCGGACCAGGTGCCCCGCATGCCCGCCGGAAGCTGCCCCGCTCCGGCTGACGGCACGAGGCTCGGAGCGGGGGTTCCCGGCGCCGACGGCGCTCCCGGCGCCGGCGAGCCGGCGGCACCGGCCGGAACCGGGTACCGGGTGGCGAACTCCTTGGCCGTCTTCCCGCGGCTGGGGTAGACCGGCGCGAGCGCCGTCAGGACGACCGCGGTGAGGATCAGCACGCAGGACACGCCGACGATGATCTGGTCGAACACCGGCAGCGTCTGGATTCCCCGGCCGCGCTCCGGCGACGGCACGGGCCCCTGCGCCGGCCCGAAGCCCTGGGCAGGCGCCATCCGCGGCGGACCGGCGACGGGCACCGGCCCGGTCGGCGGGCCGGGTGTCATCGGGGGCGCGGGTGGCTGGGCCCACGGCTGGAACGGCGGCGGCGCCCCGGGCGCGGGCGGCGGCGCGGCCGGCGACGCCGGCCACGATGTAGCCGGCGCGGCCGGGTTCGCCGGCCACGATGTAGCCGGCGCGGCCGGGTTCGCCGGCCACGGGGTCGCGGGAGCAGACGGGGCCGCCGGGGCAGCCGCCGGCCCTGGCCATGGCGTCGCCGGCGCGGCCGGCGGCGCCGGCCACGATGTCGCCGGGGCAGCCGGGGCAGCCGGGGCAGCCGGCCACGGGGTCGCGGGAGCAGAAGGGGCAGACGGCCACGGGGTCGCGGGAGCAGCCGGTGTCGTCGGATCGGTCGCCGACGCGGGCCATGGCGTCGCTGCCGCCCGTTCCTGTCCGGGCCATGGCGTTGGCGGCGGCTGGGCCGTCGACGGTGGTGGCGCGGCCGGCGGCGGCAACACGACAGTCACGTCGTCGTCGAACTCGTCATCCGCTTCGGGCGGCGGAGATGACCGCGGCCACTCCGGCTGCTCCGGGGGCTGCGGGTGTGATTCAGAGTGAGGCCAGTTGGGCTCGGACACGGCGCACCTGTCGATCGACGTCTCGGCAAGTCCATCATCGGCTGTGCGGGCGGTCCAGGGAAATGGCGAAACGGCGACGAACCATCCCAATCGGACGGGCCGGCGGCGCCGAGCCGGACGGGCGGCGCGGCGGGTGTCACTGGCGGTGGGCACCTCGGTGCCATCCGAAGCGCCCCACTATGATCGGGCCGATCCGCGCCGGATTCGCGCGGGTTCGGTGGATATTTCGYCACCCCTCGTTGTCGCGGCCGTCTGGTTCCCAGCCAAGAGGCCGAAGGGGCGGCACAACCGACGGCGGGAGAAATGCGTAGCGTGGCCCAGCGAAGACGCATGACTCAGACGCAGGAACCGGTCGCCACGCAGGCCGAGGACGAACAGTTATCGGCCGACGCGGAGCGACGCCGGCTCGAGGTGCGGTCGCGGGAGGCGCGGCGGCACGAGGCACGGCGGCTGGAAAGCCTCGGCAAGCTCGCCGGCGGAATTGCGCATGACTTCAACAACCTCCTCGCCGTTGTCACGAACTACGCCTCGTTCGTCACCGAGGAGATCGCCGCGGTCGCCGCCGAATCCGGCGACGACCGGTGGAAGTCCGTTCTCAACGACATCGGGCAGATCCAGCGCGCGGCCGAGCGCGCGACCGCCCTGACTCGCCAGCTGCTCGCGTTCGGCCGCCGCGAGGCCATAAAGCCGCGGGTGCTGAGCCTCAACCAGGTGGTCGCCGGCCTGGAGCAGGCGCTGCGCGACATGGTCGGCGAACAGGTGCGGCTGACGATCTCGCTGCACCCCGACGCGGGATCGGTGTTCGCCGACCATGACCAGCTGGAGCAGGTGCTCGTCAACCTGGTGGCGAACGCGCGCGAGGCGATGCCCGACGGCGGGGTGCTCAGCATCGACACGGCGAATGTGGACCTCGACGAGGACGCCGTGGCCGCCCGGGTCGGCCTGCGGCCGGGGCCGCACGCCCGGCTGCGGGTCAGCGACAACGGTGTCGGCATTCCGGAGGATGCTCTCGGTCTGGTCTTCGAGCCGTTCTTCACCACCAAGGTGAAGGGTGAAGGCTCCGGCCTCGGGCTCGCGACCGTCTACGGCGTCATCAGCCAGTTCGGCGGGCACACCGAGGTCGCCTCCGAGGAGGGGCTCGGGACGACCGTCACCTGCCTGCTGCCCGAGGCGGACTCCGAGGCGGCCGAGACCGGCCCGCTCGTGGCGGTGCTGGAGAGCACCGTGCCGGTGCTGATGAGCACGGCGACTGCCCCGAAGAGCGCGGAGACCGCCCCGAAGACCCCGAAGAGCACGGAGACAGCCTCCAAGAGCACGGAGACGGCGCCAGAGAGGACAGCGACGGCGACGGAAAGCCCGGACGGCCACGCGGGTGGTGGCGAGACGATCCTGCTCGTCGAGGACGAGGACGCGATGCGCGAGGTGACGCAGCGCATCCTGGCCCGCAACGGATACCAGGTGCTGACCGCCGCCGGGGCCGCCGAGGCGATCGCCCTGGTCGGCGGCGGGGACGAGGCACGGGATGACATCGACCTGCTGATCACCGACGTGATCATGCCGGGTATGCACGGCGGCGAGCTGGCCGGCCTCATCCGCGCGCTGCTGCCGACGGTCCGCGTCGTCTACATATCCGGCTACGCCCACCCCGTGCTGGCCTCGCGCGGGCGGCTCGACGCGGACGTCATCCTGCTGAAGAAGCCGTTCACCGAAGGCGTCCTGCTCGAGACCGTCCGCCGGATCCTCAGCGGCGGCTGACCGCCAGGCGGCCGGACCGCCGGGCGGCCGGACCGCCACCGACCCGCTGATGAAGCCGTCACGGCGCGACCATCGGATGCGCGACGAGGCGCGGGAGAGGTAGGCAGGCTCAGGAGAGCGCGCGCCGTGGCGAGCCGACGGGCGCGGAGCTCGGCGAACAGCTCCAGGACCGAAAGGATGTGGCCGGTGACGAGGGTCGGGTTTGTCGGGCTGGGCAGCCAGGGCGGGCCGATGGCACGGCGCATCGTGGACGGGGGCTTCCCGCTGACCGTCTGGGCCAGGCGTGCGTCGTCCGTGGAGCCGTTCGCGGGCACGGCGACCACGGTGGCGGGGACGCCGGCCGAGCTGGGTGCGGCGAGCGACGTCGTCGGGATCTGCGTGGTCTCGGACGACGACGTCACCGACGTGCTGCTGCGCCCGGACGGGGTGCTCGCGGGCATGGCGCCGAGCGGACTGATCATGATCCACTCGACGGTCCATCCGGTCACCTGCCAGCGGATCGCCGAGACCGCCGCCGCCCGCGGCGTCGCGGTCATCGACGCGCCGGTCAGCGGTGGGGGCCCCGCCGCGGCCGAGCGACGGCTGCTCGTCATGGCCGGCGGCGCCGACGAGGACGTCGCGCGCGCCCGCCCGGTGCTGGAGACGTTCGCGAACCCGCTCCTGCACCTGGGCCCGCTCGGCGCCGGGCAGGTGGCCAAGCTGCTGAACAACTTCGTGTTCACCGCGCAGGTGGGCCTGGCGCTCGACACGTTCGCGTTCGCCGACCGCCTCGGGATCGACCGTGCCGCCGCGGCGGCCGTGCTGGCGAGCGGCACCGGCGGGTCACGGGCCGCGGCGATCCTCGCCGCGTCCGGCTTCAACACCACCGGGCTGCGTGGGGCCGAGCCGCTGCTGCGCAAGGACGTCCGGCTCACCCTCGAGGTCGCCGCCGCCCGCGGGGCGGACGCGCCCGCGGCGGTCACGGCACTGGCTCAGGACACGCTCACGACCCTGGCGGGCCCAGTCTCGGCGAGTTAGCCGCCGGTCACGGCCGGTCCGACATCGGGCTACTTTGTATACCGAATACTTGATGCGATGCGGGCCGGCGCGCTACGAAACCCATGGGGCGTCCAGCCCGTCATCACCGAGTGCCGCCAGGGAGAACCGTGAGCCGCCAGGACAGCCAGACCCAGGACCAGCCCACGCCCGGCGAGGAGGRGGACGCCCGGCTTACGGAGCAGGACGGCATTCTCACCCTGACCATCGACCGGCAGCGCAAGCGCAACGCGATCAGCACGCGGGTCACCGAGCTGCTGTGGCGGGCCGGGGACATGCTCGCGGACCGTGACGACCTGCGCTGCCTGGTCATCACCGGGGTCGGCCCGTACTTCACCGCCGGCATGGACCTGTCCCAGCCGGTGGGCAACCGCCCGGGGAATCCGGACACCCAGCACCAGCACCCGGGCTGGAACCTCCGGCGCGACTACCGCAGTCACCACCTGCTCTACGACGAGTTCGAGGCGATCGAGAAGCCCATCATCGTGGCCGCGAACGGGATCTGCCTTGGCGCCGGCGTGGAGATGGCGGTGTCCTGCGACTTCCGGTTCTGCACGCCGCAGGCAGAGTTCGGCGTCCCCGAGGTGCACATCGGGACCATCGCCGGCAGCGGCGGCACCAGCCGGCTGACCAGGCTGGTCGGCCCCGGGTGGGGAAAGTGGATGGCGATGGCCGGCAAGYGGGTCGGCGCCGAGCAGGCCAAGCAGATCGGCCTGGTGCACGACGTCTTCCCGGCCGAGACGTTCATGGAGGACGTCTACGCGTTCTGCCGGGAGCTGACGTCGATCCCGGCCGAGGTTCTCGGGGTGGCCAAGCTGGTCGTCGACATGTACGCCGACGTGCATGACCGCACGGTCCAGCGCCACATCGATCGCCTGGCGGTCACGAGCCTGTCGTACTCACCCGACTTCCTGAACCGCGCCGCCAAGTTCGGCTTCAAGCCGAGGTACGCCGTCCCGTCCTGGGAGCGCTGACTCCCCGTTTCGGCCGCGCGCTCGACCGTGGGGCTACCGCACGGCCGATCACGCGTCGCATATCCGACATCTCGCCGCTCATTTCGTACAGCCCTGTCCGCGGGTCTCGTTCTCCTAATAGCCTTCCTAACCGATAACCGTCCTATCGTGGCGGGAAGGGCGGGCGTGGCTGCTGGGCTGAAAGTCCACTACGGCACAGGCGTCGTCAATGTGCCCCCGGACCGGCCGTTCGTGATCGGTCGGTCCAACGAGTCCGACCTGACTGTGCGCGACGGGCGGGTGTCGCGGCGGCACCTGATGATCGAACCGTCCGAGGGCGGCTGGGCCGCGGTGGACATCAGCACCAACGGCTCCTGGTCCGAGGGCCGCCGGATGCCCCGCCGCGTCCAGCTGCCGCGGACGGCCGAACTCAACCTCGGCGCGGCGGACGGCCCGCGGATCACGCTGGTGCACGACGGGGCGACCGGCACGGCGCCGGCTCACGCCGCCGCTCCGGGCCAGCCGGCCGAACGCCGGCCAGCGCCCGCCCAGCCAACCCCGGCCCAGGCCGCCGCTCCCGGCCAGCCGGCCGCCCGCCAGCCAGTGGACCAGCCAGCGCCCGCCCAGTCGCTGCCGGGCCGGCCGTCGTCTGGTCAGGCCGCGCCGGCTCAAGCCGCACCAGGTGCGGCGCCGCCGGCACCGGCACCGGTCCAGCAGATGCCGAGCCAGCAGCAGTCCGCGCCAGGCGCGCCGGCACCCGTCCGCCCTGCCGCCAAGGCGCGGCCGGCGGAGTCCAGCGACGCGGTCCTGCCCGTCCCGTTCCCGGGCGCCGCTCCACCCGCCGCCGTCCAGGGACCCGGTGTCGTGCTGGAACCCCACGTCGCGTGGGCGCACAAGGAGGCCGCCGTTCCCGCCGAGGCATCGGGCGGTGCCGACGTGCTCGGGACGGACGAGCACTACCAGATGCCGACCCTGAACATGGGAGACCGCTGGCCGGGGACCGGCCCGTTGCTCCCGCCCGGTGCCCAGGAGGGCTCGCCCGGACGCCCGCCGACGGCACCCGGCGCCGACGGGCGCGCCCACCCGCTGCGCCCGGGGCGGATGGGAATCGGGCGGGCGCTGACCAACGACATCGTCGTCGGCGACCTGCTGGCCTCCCGGGAGCACGCCGAGCTGTTCGTCGGCCGCAGCGGCCTGCAGGTCGTCGACCTCGGCTCGGCGAACGGCACGTTCGTCAACGGCCAGCGGATCGACCGCCGGGTGCTGGCCCTCGGCGACACGGTCGGGATCGGGCATCACCTCTTCCGCGTCACCGAGACACAGCTGGTCGAGTACCTCGACTCGGGCGACGTCACCTTCGAGGTCGAGGGCCTCTCGGTCGACATCGGCGACACCCGGCTGCTGCACGACGTGACCTTCCAGCTGCCCGGCCGCGCGCTGCTCGCCGTCATCGGCCCCAGCGGCGCGGGCAAGTCGACGCTGCTGAACGCGCTCACTGGTTTCCGCCCGGCGGACGTCGGCAGCGTCCGCTACACCGGCCGGGACCTGTACGACGAGTACGACGAGCTGCGCCGCCGGATCGGCTACGTACCGCAGGACGACATCCTGCACACCGCCCTCACCGTCCGGCAGGCCCTCGAGTACGGTGCCGAGCTGCGCTTTCCCGCCGAGACCACCAGGGAGGAGCGCAGGGCACGCGTCGACGCGGTTCTTCATGAGCTCGGCCTCACCGGCAGCGGTGACCTCGGGCTCGATCTGTTTCTCGGTCCGGAATACGCGGATGGGCAGCCGGGCGGACCGGCGGCCGTCAGCGGAAACGGAAACGGCGCCGACGCTGGCGGTAACGGCGGCGGCAATGGCAACGGCGGCCGGGCGAAGGGGCACGCCGTCGACCTCGTCGACCGGCAGGTCTCGACGCTGTCGGGCGGCCAGCGCAAGCGCACCAGCGTCGCCCTGGAGCTGCTCACCCAGCCGACCCTGCTCTACCTCGACGAACCGACTTCCGGGCTGGACCCCGGCCTGGACTACGAGGTGATGGAGTCGCTGCGACGGCTCGCCGACGGCGGCCGAACCGTCGTCGTCGTCACCCACAGCGTCGCCCAACTCGAACTCTGCGACTACGTCCTCGTCCTCGCCAAAGGCGGCCACGTCGCCTACTTCGGCCCACCACAACACGCCCTGTCGTTCCTGGGTGCGGCCAGCTGGTCGCAGGCCTTCCGCGTCCTGCGGTCCGACCGCGGCGCGGCCGTGCTCGCGCGTCGGTACCGTGAGTCGGAATACCACGTCAAGGCGACCAGGGTGCCGACCGCGCGGCCGGCACCACCGCCGCTGCCCGGTATCCGCCAGCAGTCCGTGCTGTCACAGATGCTCACGCTGTCCCGCCGCTACCTGCGGGTCATCGTCTCCGACCGGTCCTACCTGCGGCTGCTCATCGCCTATCCGTTCGTGCTCGGCCTGATCCCGCGGATCATCGACTTCCCACGAAAACTCGTCATGCTGCACCCGGGCGAGCCGAACCGGAACGCCCCGCTCGTGCTGCTGGTGCTCGTCCTGTGCGGGATCTTCATGGGCGCGTCCAGCTCGGTACGCGAGATCGTCAAGGAACGCGAGATCTACCGCCGAGAACGCGCCATCGGTCTGTCCACCATCGCGTATCTCGGCTCCAAGGTCTGCGTCCTGACGGTCGTCATCGCGGCGCAGAGCGTCGCGTTCACTGTGGCGGGCGTCGCCTGGCGCACCCCGCCCACGGGCGTGTTCTCGGACTTCCCGCTGCTGGAGATGATGCTGGTGGTCGCCGTCGCGGCGGTCACGTCGGCGATGATGGGCCTGGTGGTCTCGGCGCTGGTCGACAACGCCGACAAGACGATGCCGCTGCTCGTGCTGATAACGATGTCGCAGCTGGTGTTCACCGGCGCCTTCCTCCCGGTGAAGGGCAAGATCGGGCTCGAGCAGATCAGCGACCTCACGCCCGCCCGGTGGGGATATGCCGCGGTCGGCTCGGTCGTGGACATCATCCGCATCCAGATGATCGGCGACCCCAAGGCCAACCCCGGCACCGTCGCGGACCCGATCTGGCGGCACAGCTCCTCGGTCTACTTCACCGACCTCGCGGGCATGGCCGGCATCGCCGTGCTGAGCATCATCGTCACCGGCCTCCTCCTGCGCCGCCTCGATCCCCGCGTCACCCGCCGCCGCCRCTGAGGCCACAGCCGAACCGTTACCGCCGGGCTCAGCTCGTGGCGACGATGAGCAGGCACAGGTCGTCCTCACGCTCCGGCGGGGCGATCGCGCGCAGGATGTAGTCGCAGAGGTGGCCAGGATCCTCAGGAGGCCGCAGCCCGGCCTCGGCGGCCACGGCGAGCGCCGCCAGCTGATCGGTCAGCGACCGGCCCCGGCGCTCGACCAGGCCGTCGCTGTAGAGCAGGAGCCCCGCTCCCGGCGGGAGCCGCACGCTGCTCTGACCGTAGGCGGCGGAGGCGTCGACGCCGAGGATCGGGCCGTGCACGTCCTCCAGGTACCGCGTCGTCCCGACTCCTTTCGCCTCGTTCGCCGCGGGTTCGGCGCCGAGGAGAAGCGGTGGCGGGTGCCCGGCGCAGGACCAGGTCAGCCAGCCGGTCGCGGGGTCCAGCTGGGCGACGACGGCGGTCGCGAGCGCCTCGTCCGGCCGTTCGCCGAGGTTGGCCGACAGCTGGGTGGTGATGTCCGCCGGTGGCTGCAGCTGCAGCGCGTAGGCCCGGGCGGCGTGCCGCAGCTCGGCCATGGTCGAGACCGCCAGCAGGCCGTGGCCACCGACGTCGCCGACCACGAGGCTGACCGTTCCGTTGGAGAGCACGGTCGCGTCGTACCAGTCGCCGCCGATCCCGATGTCGCGGGCGGCCGGCAGGTAGCGGGCGGCCAGTCGGACGTGGTCAAGGTCGGGAAGCGTCCGCGGCAGGACGGCGCGCTGCAGCGACTCGACGGTGGACATCTGCCGTTCGTAGAGGCGGGCCCGTTCGATCGCCTGGGCGAACGGGCCGACGAGGGTGAGCATGAAACGGCGCTCGTCCTCGTCGAAGACCCGCGGCGTCGGCCAGCCCAGCAGTATCACGCCGATCGGGCGCCCGGACACGATCAGCGGCAGGGTGGCCATCGCGTCAATGCTCATCGCGTCGACGTTCGGCGCCCGGTCCGGGAACTCGCGCAGGTAGCCCGCCCGGCTCTCGTCGAACCGAGGCTGGCCGGTACGCAGCACCTGGGCGGTGGACGCCGGGCCGAAATCGGGCATCCGCGCCCAGGCCCGGGTGAGAAAGTCCGAGTGCGGCCGGGTGATGACCCGTGGTGGGCCTTCATCCTCCAGCAGCACGACGCCGGTGAAGTGCACGCCGAGGTTGGACGTGCTCGTCCGGGCGGCGACGTCACACAGCTCGTCCACCGTCAGGGCCTGGCCGAGCTCGACCGTGACGTCGAGCAGCTGCCGGCCCCGGCGCAGGGCGGACGACAGCGACCCGATCAGCTCCGCCCGCTCGGCGTCGGCGCGGTGGCGCGCGTCGGCGTTGCGCATCGTGACTACCAGGCCGTCGGGGATCGTGAACATGCGTACCGCCCACCACATGCCGACCGGGTCGGTCTCCTCGATCTCCAGGACCGTGGCCGAGCTCGGCCCCTCCGGCATGGCCGGGTCGGCGCGGCGGCGCCGCAGCTCCGCCACCTGGTCGCGGATCGGGGACAGGAGCACGTCCGCGGCGGGCCGGCCGACGATGTCCTGACGGGCCAGGCCGAACTGCCGCACCGCCTCGATGTTCGCGTAGACGATCGTGTCGTCCTCGTCGAGCACGAGCACGATGTCGCTCACGTGGTCGAGCGCCCGGGCGACCCGTTCCCGCACCGTGCGCGCCGAGGTCCGTTCGGTCGTGAAACCGATGACGCGCAGCGTGCCGTCCGCCGCGTCGACGAGGATGCCGGCGCGGGTCTGCACCCAGGTCACCGCGCCATCCGGGTGTATCACCCGGTACTCCTCCAGAAAGGTGCTCCTGGTGCGTAGCGCGACCTCTCGAGCACGCAGAACCGTCGCCCGCTCGTCGGGATGCACCCTCGCCACGAGGTCGTCCATCGAGATCGGCCCCGCGTCCCTGTCCAGGCCGAGCAGCCGGGCGGCGGCGCGGTCGACGAGCACGCGCCCGCTGGCGACCTCCCAGTCCCACAGCCCGATCCCGACACCCGACACAGCCCGGTACAGCCGGGCGGCGTCCAGCTCGACGGTGTCCCAGCCGACGGCACCCTGGCCCGCCTGGAACGTCCGCGTGTCCGGCCCTTCGTCCATCGCAGCCCATGTACCCGGCGCATCGCCGCGCAAGCGGTCGGTAGTCGCCGTCCGCCGCGCAGCCGCCGCGCGGCCGCGGCCCAGCACTGGCTCCGCGCGCCCCCTTCCGCCGTGTCGCCGACCGGCACGCGGAGCCACACCCAGGTTTGAGGGTGGTCGCGTCAGGTGACCGTTTGGTCAGGTGACCGCGTAGAGGAGGGCGACGAAGCCGAAGCCGACGGCGGAGACCAGGGTCTCCATGACCGACCAGGTCTTGATGGTCTGCTGGACGGTGAGGCCGAACAGCTCCTTGACGAGCCAGAAGCCGGCGTCGTTGACGTGGGAGAAGAACAGCGAGCCGGTGCCGATCGCGAGCGCGACCAGGGCGGCGTGGGTGGGGCTCAGGCCCACGGCCAGCGGCGCGACGATGCCCGCCGCGGTGACCGTGGCGACGGTCGCCGAACCGGTCGCGAGCCGCAGCGCGACCGCGACGAGGTACCCCAGGATCAGCACCGAGATATGGGCGCTGTTGGCCCACTTCGCGACCGTGTCGCCGACGCCGGCGCCGATGAGTGACTGCTTGAAGCCGCCGCCCGCGCCGACGATGAGGATCACCGCGGCGACCGGGCCCACGCTGGCACCGATCTTGGACGACAGGTCCTTGCCGTTGAACCCGACCGCGTAGCCGAAGGTCACCATCGCGAGCAGCACGGCAAGGGTCAGCGCGGCCAGCGGCTCGCCGATGAAGTCGAACACCATCCGCGCCTGGGACGGGTTCTTGGCGTCCGTGTCGATGATGTCCGCGAGCGCCTTGCCCAGCATGAGCGCGACGGGGAACAGGATCGTCGCGAGCGTCACCCCGAACGACGGCTGCCGGTGGGTCTCGGGCGCGGGCGCGGGCGCGCTCGCCGTCTCGGCCGCGGACCTGGAGGTCGGCCCGGCGGTCGGCCCAGCCTCCGGCGTGGCGGACGGCACGCCGGACGCCGCGGTGGCCGTCGATGTGGTCGTGGTCGTCTCGGTCGAGGCGGACGCGGGTGCGGCGGACGCGGGTGCGGCGGACGCGGGTGCGGCGGACGCGGGTGCGGCGGACGCGGGTGCGGCGGACGCGGTGGCGGGCGTCGCGGCTGGCTGCCTCGGCGCCGGGAGCCTCGCGGGCGCGACCGCGTCGTCGGTGTCGACGCCGCCGGCGGCGGCCGGCGGCCCGACCGGCACCCAGCGGGCCGCGAGCAGGGAGAACAGCGGGCCGCAGATCACGACGGTGGGCACGGCGACCGCGACGCCGAGCGCGAGCGTCGTACCCAGCTCGGCGTTGACGGCCGAGATCGCGAGCAGCGGCCCGGGGTGCGGCGGGACCAGCCCGTGCAGGGCGGAGAGGCCGGCGAGCGCGGGGATCGCCACCCGCATCAGCTTCAACCCGGACCGCTGGGTGACCAGCACGATGACGGGCAGCAGGAGCACGAGCCCGATCTCGAAGAACATCGGCAGCCCAATGATCACCGCGACCAGGGCCATCATCCACGGGATCGCGCGGCCGGAGGCACGGGCGAGCAGCGTGTCGATCACACGGTTGGCGCCGCCGGAGTCGGCGAGCAGCTTGCCGAGCATCGCGCCCAGCGCGATGAGCAGCCCGACCTCCTGCAGGGTGCTGCCGACACCCGTCTCGAAGTTCTTGATCACGCTGTCGAGTCCGACGCCGCCGGCGAGGCCGACGAAGGCCGAGCCGAGGACGAGCGCCAGGAACGGGTGCAGCTTCGCCCAGACGATCAGGGCGACGATCAGGCCGATGCCGATGAGCGCGACGACGATCAGGCGGGTGTCGTGGCTGTCCCAGGCGGTCTTCTCGGCGGCCTGGCCCGCGGCTGTCAGGATGGTGGCGTTCACCGGCCCACCGCCGGCCGCCAGGAGCCCGCATCGGCGAGGCCGAGCTTGTCGACGATCGTCTGGGCTATGACCGCCGGCGCCGGGCCGAGGTCGACCGTGAGCGCGTTCTCGTCCGGGCCCGGCTCCTCGAGGGTCGAGAACTGCGAGTCGAGCAGGCCGGCGGGCATGAAGTGGCCGTGTCGGGCCGCCAGCCGGTGTCCGATGGCCTCACGGGATCCGCGCAGGTAGACGAACACCTCGGCGCCGCCGCCCGCACCGGCGATGACCTCGGCGTCCGCGGCGAGCCCCGAGCCCGCGACCGCGTCGCCGCGCAGCGCGTCGCGGTAACTGCGCCGCAGCGCCGAGCAGGTGATGACGCCCGGCTCGCCGGCGTCGATCCGCTCGTGGATCCAGGACCGCACCGCGGCGAGCCACGGCCAGCGGTCGGCGTCGGTCAGGGGATTCCCGGCCGCCATCTTCTTGATGTTCGCGGCCGGATGCAGATCGTCACCCTCCGCGAAAGGCCAGCCGAGCCCGGCGGCCAGCAGCGCGGCCACCGTGGATTTGCCGCTGCCTGACACACCCATCAGCACAAGGACAGGGGGCCGCGATCTCGCGGTCATGACGCCTCCGAACACGACGACTTCGAACAGCTGAACCGACGGCGCCAGCGCCCCGACGGCTGCCTGGCGACCGCCCATGACCCGTTGACCAGGCCGGCACATCCAGCGGGGGACCGGTGAGGCAGTCGGCGCGGTGCGTGGCTGATTGACCACCGATTGACGCGGACAGGTCGAGGTGACGGATGAGCGGCCTGACAAAAGGGTTTATGGGTTGGCCTCGCCACGATTTCCGGGAAAGCCCGTGCTCAAACCGTTCAGGTCGCTTGGCGTCGAGAAACAGCGCGTCAGGCAGGCCCGGTCAGGCGGGCCCGGCACCCGCCGTGGGGGAAGGCGCGGCCCCAGGCGTGCCGCCGGGCAGGCCGAAGCCACGGCCGACGTCGGGGCGGCGCAGCTTCCAGATCAGGCCGTCGTAGAACAGGTGCAGCCCGCCGGCGACGAGCACGAACAGCGTGAAGTACGGGTAGCCGACCGAGGTCAGGCCGGCCAGGACCGCGCCGATGCCCGCCAGGTAGACGGCCAGGAAGCCGGTGCGGCCGGCCCTGGACCGCACCACCGCTGAGACGGGCCCGGTGCGCAGATCCGCGTCCGCGGAATCGGGGACCGGTGCGGGTGCGCCGGGCTTGGCCCGAGGCCGGTAACGGCCCTCCAGGTGGTGGTGGACGATCAGGAAGTACTCGGCCGCGTGCGCGCCGACGTAGGCGACGAAGCCGAGCAGCGGGTTGACGGCGATGAGCGCGATCAGCGCGAGGGTCGAGCCTACATAGATCCACTTCGCCGGGTTGGCGGTGGCGTGGCGGCGCTCGGCGAGGACCCAGCGCGCGAGCGCGACCAGCGCGAACAACGCGGCGACCGGCAGCAGGACGCGGGCGACGGGCGCCGCGTCGGTGAGCAGGTCCAGGGCGCGCCGGTTGGAGCCGCCCAGGTCGACGGTGGCGATCTTGTCCGCGGTCCCGTCGGCGGCGGCCGCGGCGAGGACGGCGGTCACCAGGGCGCTGTACAGCACCGCGCGTTCGAGCTTGCCGTGGCTGTCGCCCGCCTTGCGGCCGTAGATCCGGGTGAGGCCGTAGCGCTGCTGCAGGGTGTGCACGGCGTTCCACGTCGCCGCGACGACGGCGAGGAGCGCCAGGCTGACGTACATCCCGAACAGCACCAGTCCGGCGAGGACGAACGGGCTGACGACGAACACGGCCCGCCGGGTGGCGAACTGCCGGCGGTCGCCGTAGACCAGCAGGAGCGTCAGCGGCTGGTGCATGACCGAGAACATCAGCGTCGCCGCGACCAGCCAGCGCACGGCCGGCGCGTCGCCGGAGACCGCCCACGCGGCGAGCGCGAACGGCACCCACAGCGCCGCGACGGTCAGGTCGTAGCCAGGCGACCGGATCCAGCGCGGCCGTCGGGAGACGGGCAGCCGGGGGGCGACCTGCGMGGTCGTCACGGCCGTCACGGCCGCGCTCCAACGACGAACAGCGCCATGAACGACGGCGCGGAGCAGTGCATCAGGCCGACCTCCCGTGCGGAAGCGACGCTTCGCTAGGGCCTACTTGTAGCTATGACCTGCTTATAGCTAACAACGGCCCCGTCGTCCACGGACGACAAACCGCGGGAACGGCGCCCGGCCCGGTTAGCCGAGCCAGGCGCGGGCGTTCTGGAAGAGGCGCAGCCACGGGCCGTGCTCGCCCGGGGGACCCGACTGATCGCGAAGCGATCTGCCGGGAGTACGGCCGCCCGCCCCGCCGGCATCGACAGGCAGCCAGGAACGCTGCTGGGTCAGGAACGCGCGCTCCGGGTGCGGCATCATCAGCGTCACCCGGCCGTCGTCGGAGGTGAGGGCGGCGACGGCGCCCGCGGTGCCGTTCGGGTTGGCCGGGTAGTCCTGTGTCGGCTTGCCATGGTTGTCGACGTAGCGGGCGACGACCGCGCCAGGGCCGGACGGGCCGAACTCCATCCGGCCCTCCGCGTGCGCGACGGGCACGGCGAGCACCGAGCCCGCCATGCCGGCGAGCAGCACCGACGGCGAGTCCTCGATGAGCACGCTCGACACCCGGGCCTCGAACCGCTCGGACGCGTTCGGCAGCAACGCCGGCCAGCCCGTCGCCCCGGGGATGAGCGAGCCGAGGCCCGCGACCATCTGGCAGCCGTTGCAGACGCCGAGCGTCAGCGTGTCCGGCCGGTGGAAGAACGCGCGGAAGGCGGCGGCGAGCTCGGCGTGCGCGAGGATCGACTTCGCCCAGCCGGCGCCCGCGCCGAGCACGTCGCCGTAGGAGAAGCCGCCGCAGGCGGCGAGCACCGAGAAGCCGTCCAGCGTCACCCGCCCGGTGAGCAGGTCGGTCATGTGGACGTCGAACGCGTCGAAGCCGGCGGCGTCGAACGCCGCGGCCATCTCCACCTGGCCGTTGACGCCCTCGTCGCGCACCACGGCGACCCGCGGCCTGGTCGGGTATGCCGGGCGCGCGAGGGCGAAGGTGAACCGCTCCGACACACCGGGGTCGTCGTCGTCCAGGATCGCGTCGAACTCCTGGTCGGCCGCGTCCGGGTTGTCGCGCAGGCGCTGGATCAGGTAGCTGGTCGTCGCCCAGGTGCGCTCCAGCTCGGCCCGGCCGCGGTCGAGGACCATGGCGCCGCCGTCGCGCAGGACGACGCGCTGACGCCGGGTCACCCCGCCGAGCACGTGCACGTTCCCGGCGCCGACCGCCGCGGCGAGGCCCGCCACCACGCGCCCCACCGCCCCGCCCGCGACCTGCAGGACGGCGCCCAGCTCCTCGTTGAACAGCTTGCCGAGCAGGGTCCCGGGTAGCGCCGCCACGTCGACGTCGACGCCCGCCCTGCCGGCGAACGCCATCTCGGCGAGGGTCGTGAGCAGGCCGCCGTCGGACCGGTCGTGGTAGGCGAGAACGGCGGGGTCGCGGACCAGCGACCGGGTGGCGGCGAAGAAGGCCCGCAGCCGGGCCGCGTCCGCGTCCGGGACGGCGGCGGCGTCGCCGGCCCGGCCGTAGGCCAGGGCGAGCGCCGAGCCGCCGAGCCGGGCCTGGCCGCCGGACAGGTCGACGAACACCAGCGAGCTGGCCTCGTCCCGCGCGAGCGCCGGGGTGAGCACCCGGGAGACGTCGGCGACCGGCGCCGCGGCGGTGATGATCAGCGACACCGGCGAGGTGACCGCCGCCTCGCCGTCGCCGTCCGACCAGACGGTGCGCATGCTCGTCGAGTCCTTGCCGACCGGGATCGGCACGCCGAGCGCCGGGCAGAACTCCTCCCCCAGCGCGTGGACCGCGTCGAACAGCGCGGCCTGCTGGTCGTCTACCTGGACGGCCGCCATCCAGTTGGCCGACAGCGCCACGTCCGACAGGTCGGCGACGGCGGCGCCGGCGACGTTGGTGACCGCCTCGCCGACGGCCATCCGGGCCGCCGCCGGCGCGCTCACCGTGGCCAGGGGGGTGCGCTCGCCCATCGCGAGCGCCTCGCCGGTGCGGCTGCCGTACGCGGAGGCGGTGACGGCGAGGTCGCTGACCGGGACCTGCCACGGGCCGACCAGCTGGTCGCGCACGGTGTGGCCGCCGACGGTGCGGTCGCCGATCGTGATGAGGAACTTCTTGCTGCCCACGGCCGGGACCCGCAGGACACGGTCGACGGCCTCGGCGACGTCGATGCCGGTCTCGTCGAACGTCGCCGCGGCGACGGGGCGGCTGTGCGCCTCGCGGGTCTGCCGGGACGCCTCGCCGAACAGCAGCGACATCGGGACGTCGACGGGCGCGCAGTCGAACCGCTGGTCGCCCACGACGAGCCGCGGCTCGTCGGTCACCCTGCCGACGACGGCGAACGGGCAGCGCTCGCGCTCGCAGAGCTCGCGGAACGCGTCCAGGTCAGCGGCGGCGATCCCGAGGACGTAGCGTTCCTGCGCCTCGTTGCACCAGATCTCCAGGCTCGACATGCCGGCGTCGGCGTTCGGCAGGTCGCGCAGCTCGAAGACGGCGCCCCGGCCCGCGTCGTGGACCAGCTCCGGTAGCGCGTTCGACCAGCCGCCGGCACCGACGTCGTGGATGGAGATGATCGGGTTGGCGTCGCCGCGCGCCCAGCAGGCGTTGATGACCTCCTGGGCGCGCCGCTGCATCTCGGCGTTGCCGCGCTGCACGGAGGCGAAGTCGAGGTCCTCGTCGCCGGCGCCGGTCTGCACGCTGGAGGCCGCGCCGCCGCCGAGACCGATGAGCATCGCCGGGCCGCCGAGGACGATGACCAGGTCACCGGGCTCGAGCCGGTTCTTGAGCACCAGCGCGTCGCGGACGTTGCCGACCCCGCCCGCGATCATGATCGGCTTGTGGTAGCCCCAGCGGCCGCCCGGGCCGCCTTCCGTCTCGTGCGCGCGGAAGTAGCCGACAAGGTTCGGCCGGCCGAACTCGTTGTTGTAGCCGGCGGCGCCGAGCGGCGCCTCGATCATGATCTCCAGGGGGGAGGAGATGCGGCCGGGGCGCCGCTCCGGGCCCTCCCAGGGCAGTTCCTCCCCGGGGATGCGCAGGTTGGAGACGGTGTAGCCGGCCAGGCCCATCTTGGGGGTGGCGCCGCGGCCGGTGGCGCCCTCGTCGCGGATCTCGCCGCCGACGCCCGTCGCCGAGCCGGGGCCGGGCGCGATCGCCGTGGGGTGGTTGTGCGTCTCGACCTTCACGAGAATGTGCGCGGATTCCTCGTGCCGCCGGTACTCGTGCGTCTCGGGGTCGGGAAAGAACCAGGGGGTGACGGCGCCGCGCAGCACGGCGGAGTTGTCGGAGTAGGCCGACAGCACGTTCTCGCCGGACTTCTCGTGCGTGTTTTTGATCATCGAGAAGAGGCTCTTCGGGCGCGGCTCGCCGTCGATCACCCAGCTCGCGTTGAAGACCTTGTGCCGGCAGTGCTCGCTGTTGACCTGCGCGAACATCATCAGCTCGACGTCGGTCGGGTTGCGCCCGAGCCCGCGGTACTGCTCGGTGAGATAGGCCATGTCCTCCGAGGTGAGCGCGAGGCCGAACTCCCGGTTCGCCTCCTCGAGCGCGGCGAGGCCCGCGCCGAGCAGGTCGACGTCGGCCTGCGGCCGGGGCCGCCCCGCCGCGAACAGCGCGCCGGCGGCCTCGAGGGAGCCCGCCACGATCTCGGTCATCCGGTCGTGCAGCAGCGGCGCGACAGCGCTCTCGTCGAGCGCGCCGGGGCCGTACAGGTAGTAGACGGTGCCCCGCTCGACCCGGCGGACCGCGGCGAGCCCCGCGGCGGCGGCGATGTCCGACGCCTTCGACGACCACGGCGAGATGGTCCCCAGGCGGGGCAGCACGACCAGGGTCCGGGCGGCGCCAGCCCGCTCTCCCGTGAACGGCTCACCGTAGGTGAGCAGACCCCGCAGCCGCGTCTCGTCCTCGGCCGTGAGCCCGTCGCCCGCGCCGTTCCCGCCGGTGCCCTCGGCGATCCCGCCAACGCCCTCGGCGAGGTCCACGAAGTGCACGTACTCGGCGGCCACGTCCGCGACGGCCGGCTCGACGGCTCGCAGCCGGGCGAGCAACCGTCGCCGACCGGGACCAGTGAGCGCCGCGATGTCCGCGTAGGTCTTCATATCCGCCGTTCGTCGAGGGTTGCCCGGCTGTGTCGTCACACCCAGCCGTGTCATCACACTCAGCCGTGTCGTCACACATCGCGCTGGCCTGCCACCCGCGGCGTCGCGGAGGACCCCGCGGCCATCCATCCTACCCAGCGCTCCCACCAGGCCATCTTCTTGATCGTCTACCTGGATGGCGGCACGCTCCAGGCGGACGGGCCAGCTCCAGCCAGCGCGGGCGACCCCAGGCGGTGGTTCTGACGCGGATCCTGTCGCGACCACCCATCGCGTTCCCGACCGGCCCGCGGCGCGGGAGGCCGATCACAAGAGTCGAGTACGCGATGTTCGCCTGGTCACGGCGCCGCGGCCGGCCCACGAGCGACCGGTGGCCGTTTCCATGGCGACCGAACAGCCATCGTGAGCCGCGCTTTCCTGAAATGTTGTTTTCCCGTTGCCAGAACAGCTCCGATGGATTTGAGACGCGCCTGTCGCAACACGTTTCGCGCTACACGCCAGGACCAGCGCGCGGTGATGGTGAACGCTATCCTGACCAGAAACGAGGGTCGGCGGTACCGCGCACCTCGGACGTGGCATTCTTCATCCGTACGAAACTTCTGCCGGCGCCGATGGGCGCCGCGCACGCGGACCGCGCCACGCGAGAGCCAGCGGCCTGGTCGCATAGGGGGCAGGATGAGCGAGACCCGGTCCGAGGCCACGGCGATCGTGGACGCCGCCGCCGCGGATGCCGACTCCGCTTCCACAGGTCAGGACGCCGTCCAGGAGACGCCTGGCCCCACGGACGCGGCCAGTCCTTCTGGCGATGGCGACGAAGCTCCGACGCGCAGCGAGGACTCGGCCACCGACCTGTCCGGGCTGGAGCCGATCGAGCCGATCGACGCGCCGGTCGAGCCGATCGGCGGGACGCACGACGGTGGGTCCCCCCCGGCCATCACCAGGTGGCGCCGCCCGCGTCGCGGCACCGCACGGTCCGCGTCCGGCCGGTCGACGCGCCTCGTCGTGCCGATGCCGGCGATCACAGCGCTTGTCGTGCTGGTGGTACTGGCCGGTGTCACGGTTCCCGTCGCCCTGCGCGCCACTCACCGGAACGCCTTCCTGACGTCGAGCGAAACCGGCGTCACCGATGACGGCGTGACCGTGGGAGCTTCGCCGGGCCAGGCCGCCAACGCCGCGGGAGGCTCTCCGGTCAGCGTGGTCCCGCTGTCCGAGGACGCGGCCGGCGGGCCGGCCGCCGTCCCAGGGCAGGGCTCCGCGCAGCCCGGCCAGGACCAGTCAGGCGCTGGGACCGGCGCCGGAGGACACAGCACCTCACCGTCCGGTGGAGGCACGCGTCAGACGGGCGGTCCGGGTACCCAGCAGTCCGGCAACGGTGGCGGCTCGGGCGTGGGTGCCGATCCCCAGAGCGACGCCAATGTTCCGGCGCCGCAGGTGCCGGGCGCGCCGGGGATCGAGGCCCGCCCGGTGTCGGGCGGTGTCGAGGTGACGATCACCGCGCCGGCGGGCGGCGGGGCCGCGACGAACTACGTCGTCACGGCCGCCCCTGGCGGCACCGCATCGCTGTCAGCTCCGGGCACGGTCACCATTCGCGTCGACGGCTGCGCGCGGACGACCGTCAGCGCACGCGCCGACAATGCCGCCGGCACGTCGGCCGCGGCCAGTCGCACGCTCGATGCCTGCGTCGCGCCCTCCGTGCCTCGCGACGTCACCCTGATCAAGCAGCCACCGCAGGCGAGCGATCCCACCGGGCACAACCTGGTGACCTGGACCTCTCCGGCGGAGACGGGCGGTACGGGTGTGGCGGTCGACTACATCGTCCGGGTCTACATATCGAAGGAGAACGTCGTCTCCGTGAGCAGCTACGCGGTGACGGGTACCAGCTATCTGCGGAGCAACGCGTCCGGACGCGACCCGTACGTCAAGATCACCGTCGCGGCACGCAATCCCGCCGGCCAGAGCGCCGAGGTGGTCGTCTACCGCGGCAGCGGCCCCACGGACGACACCCCCGTGACGCCCCTGACTCCGAACCCGTCCGAAGTCTGAGATACCGAACGCCCGGTCCGTTGTGATCACCCAGGACCGGCGCCGCTGTCGCGGAGCCAGCGCGGACCGGGACCGTCACCGGCCCGGTGGCGGCCGCCGGCGGCCGTCGACCTGAACACGGGTGAAAACCCGTCTCGGGTTGCCGTTTTCTTGGATTGTTGTCGCCGTGTTGCCATCATGGTCATGAACGCCTCATGGTGCGCCAATCGTGCGCCATTCCGTGCTGCACACTGAACACTGAAACCCGGGCGCGCCAGGACGCGGAGAGCATCCTGGCCGGAGACGGGGCGACGGGGGTCGTGTTTGYCGGACGCCGCATTCTTCGTCCGAAAACGTACTTCGCCAGTGCCGGTGGCAGCGCGCGCAGGAGGCGCCACATGGAGCCGGCGGTCTGGTTACACGGGGGGCACGATGAACGAGATCCAGTCCGAAGCCGCGACAAGCACGGACGCCGCCGCGGGTGTCAGCGCCACCGCGGGCGCGGACGCCGTCAAGACGGATGCCGCCTCCGTCAAGACGGTTTCCGCCTCCGCGAAGGGGGAAACCGCCGACACGGGCGAGGTCCTGTCAGGCACGGTTCCCGAGAAGGCAGCCGCCGCGGCGGCGGAACCAGTCCCCGCGGACAGCGCCGGTCCTGCCGTCGACAGCGCCGAGGCCCCCGCCGAGCCCGGGTTTCCGCTGCGCGGCGGGGATCCGGAGCTGATTGGCGGGTACCGCGTTCTACGGCTGCTCGGCGAGGGCGGAATGGGGTCCGTCTTCCTGGCCGAGTCGCCCGAGGGACGCCGGGTCGCGGTGAAGGTGATCCGTTCCGACTACGCGCGGGTGCCGGAGTTCCGAGCCCGGTTCGGCCGGGAGACGACACACGTCCGGCAGGTGGCGAAGTTCTGCACCGCCGAGGTGGTCGACGCCGACCCGGACGCGGAACTCCCCTATCTCGTCACCGAGTTCATCCCCGGGCCGACGCTGGGCGAGGCCATCGCCGCGGGCGGCCCGCTCGCCGAAGGCGACCTGGCGCGCCTCGGCGTCGGCATGGCCGCGGCCCTGACCGCGATCCACGCCGCCGGCATCGCGCACCGCGACCTCAAGCCGTCGAACGTGCTGCTCGGGGCGTCGGGCCCGCGCGTCATCGACTTCGGCATCGCCTCGGCACTCGGCGCGACGACGATGGTCAGCCAGGACATCGCCCGGATCGGCACACCCGCCTACATGGCCCCCGAGCAGATCCGCGGCGGCAATGTGGGAGCGGCCGCCGACATCTTCGCGTGGGCCGGCGTGATGCTCCACGCCGCCACCGGCCGGCCCCCGTTCGGCGAGGCCGAGCCGCTCGCACTGCTCTACCGGGTCATCCATGACGACCCGGACCTGACCGGCGTGCCGGACGGCATCGTCGACGTGGTGCGTCAGGCGTTCCGCAAGAACCCCGACGAACGCCCCACCGCGACCGGCCTGCTGCTGCGCCTGCTCGGCGGCCCGGAACCCATGGCCGACCAGCGCCCGGCCGTAGCCCGCGCCCTCGACGGCTGGCGCGCCGGCACCGCGGGCGCCGGCACCGCGGGCGGCGTCGGCGTCGGCGTCGGCGTCGGCGTCGGCGTCGGCGTCGGCCAGAGCGTGGCCGGCTCTGGTGACACCGCGACGGCGATGGGCGCCGACTCCTCCGCGGCCGCGCCTGGGGCCATACATCTGACGAAGACCGCGACGGGTCCGCGGGCCGCGCTGCAGCCGGTCTCGGCCGGCGCGCCGGCCGCCGTCGGCACGGGCGCGACCATGTCCGACTATCCGACGTTGTTCGCCGGGTCCGCGGCGTCCGGCACCGCTGGCATGTCTGGCGCCGCGGCGCCGAGCGACGATCCGGCCGGCGACCTGTCCGGACTGGAGTCGGTCATCACGCCGTCCGACGGTGGAAAGTCGCCGTCGCTCACAGGACGGCGTGGGTCGCGCATCCTGCCAGGCCGGAAGACCACCCGGCGGACGGACCGGTCGAAGCGCCTGACGCCGGCAATCGTCGCGCTCGTCGCGATGGTGGCACTGGCCGGCGTCACCGTCCCGCTCGCCCTGCGCGCCGCCGACCGCCACACCTACCTGACGTCCGGCGGGCAGGACCTCACCGGCGGCGCGACCGTGGAGGCGCCGCCAGGCAAGGACGGGAACGTCGGGGGCGGCGCGGGAACTACCGGAGGCGGCGACCTGTCGTCGCCGGTTGGTGTGGGCGCGGTCGGCCCCGCCGGGCGAGGCCAGGTGCGCTCGGGCCCAGGCCGGCCGGCCGGCGGGACCACCTCGGGCCAAGGCGGCGGCTCGTCCTCGGGCGGAGGCACGGGCCAGCCAGACGGCTCAGGACAGCCGAACGGCGTCCAGCCGGCCGGCGGGACCACGGGCGGCACGAGCACCGGTCCGCAGGGCAATCCGCAGGGCAATGGCCCCACGCTGCAACCGCCCGGCACCCCGGGGATGCGAGTCGTGTCGGTGTCCGGCGGTGTGCAGGTGACGATCACGGCGCCCACCAGCGGCGGCGCGCCGACGACCTATGCCGTCACCGCCGACCCAGGCGGCACTAAGTCGCTGTCGTCCCCTGGGACAGTCACCATCCAGGTCGACGGTTGTGCCCAGACGACCGTTAGGGCCAGTGCCAGCAACGCCGCTGGCCCGTCCCCGACCGCGACGTCAACCGCCATCGGCTGCATCGACCCATCAGCACCGCGCAACATTTCGTGCACCCGCGRCACAGATGGCAGCTTCTCCATGAGTTGGAGCCCACCCACGGAAACGGGTGGCCCATCTGTGGTCGTCGACTACGTCATAGGGATCTACTACATGGACTCCGGCTACCCGGTAGCAGCTACCAATGGCCAGTTCATTGCCACTGGTACCAGCTACAAAGGCTGGGCCAACAATCCTCACGCCTTGCTGTCCAGGATAACAATTGCCACCCGTAACCCCGCGGGCCGAAGCGGAGAGATCACAGCCTGCAAGGGCGACCCGTCCCCGCTGCCAGGCCCCGAGTCTTCCGCGTCATCCTCAGCCTCGACGGCGGCCAAGACCTGACGACCGGTCCGATAGATGGCTGCCGGTAGCTATCTATCGGACCAGCACCACCTGGCGTCGCGCCAGGAGCAGGCTGGCCGGTGGGGCTATTTCAGGGTTCCGTCGGTGATCAGGGCGTGTAGGCCGCGGCGGTTGAGCTTGCCCGAGGGCAGGGTGGGGATGTCGGCGCTGGTGGCGAGGATCCAGCGGGTGGGGACCTTGTAGCTGGAGAGTTGCTCGCGGGCACGGGCCGCGAGCGACTCGACGTCGACGTCGACGGCCTCGGACGCCGGGACGACGATGGCGCACACCTCCTCGCCGCGGAACGGGTGATCGACCCCGAGGACGACGCACTGCGCCACGTCGTCGAATGTCTCGACCACCGCCTGGACCTCCAGCGGCGAGACGTTGGCGCCGGCGGCCTTGATGAGCTCACTTGTCCGGCCGACGTAGAACAGGCGCGGGTCGCCTTCCTTGCGGTAGACCTTGTCGCCGGTGTGGTACCAGCCGTCCGCGTCGAAGACGTCGGCGCGTTCGCGCTTGTTGTAGCCGGCCATCACGCCGATGCCGCGGATGAGCAGCTCGCCGATGGTGCCCGCCGGCACCGGGCTCCCGTCGTCGTCGACGATGCGGGTGTCGGTGAACGCGAAGCTGCCGGCGGTCTCGGTGAGGCTGCGGTGGGTCGGGAAACCGTCCGGGACGTTGTTCATCGCCAGGTCCAGCGGGCCGCTGACCAGCATGGGGGCGCTGCTCAGGTCCCGGTCCGGGAACGTGGGGTGCTCGCGCAGCTGCTGGGTGAAAGCTGGCCAGCCGACGATTCCGTTCGCCCGTTCGCGTTCGGCCAGGTCGAGTGCCGCGCCGGCTTCCAGCCGTGGGAGCACCAGCAGCGTGGCCGGCTCATGCAGCGCGCCGGTCGCGGCGAGCAGGCCGCCGATCCAGAAGAACGGCATCGCGCAGAGGATTTTCGGCGCCCGGTCGATGCCGGTGAGGTGATGAATGGCCGCGGGCCAGGTGGACGTCTGGCGGACGACCGTGCCGTGGGTGTGCAGGACGCCCTTCGGGTCCGCGGTCGAGCCCGAGGTGTGCATCATGACGGCCAGGTCGGCGGGGGTGATCTCGTCCTCGACGGCCGCGAGAATCTCGGGGCCGACCAGGGCCGGGCCCTGCTCACCCCAGGAGTCCGCGTCCCGGGCGTCCGCCCACGGCCGGTCGGACGCCGAGGTGAGCACGATACGACGCAGGTATGGCGCCGAGGGCAGTTGAAGGCACCCGGCCTCCTGCCCGGAGAGGCCGGGAAGCGCCGCCTCGAGCCGTTCGACCACGTCGATCCTGAGCACCTGGGTGGGCGCGACCAGCAGGCCGACGTCGGCCAGGCGCAGCACCTTGCCGATCTCGGCGGGGGTGTACAGCGTGCTGAGCGGCACGGCGACCGCGCCGACGCGGGAGGCGGCGAGCCACCAGGTGACCCACTCGGTGTCGTTGGTGAAGAACAGGCCGACCCGCGAGCCCTTGCCCATCCCCGCGGCGAGCAGCCAGCGGGCGGCGAGCGCGGAACGCCGGTCCGCCTCGGCGTAGGTGAGCCGGTCGGTCGGCGTGACGACGTACGGCGTGTCGCCGAACTCGCGCACCGCGCGTCCGAGCAGCTCGGGAATGGTCGGCCGCGGCAGCGGCTCCGATGACACCATGCGACCACTCTCCCGATGTCTGGACAGTGCTCCGGGCGCGAGGCCCCGCCGTCACCGCGCGGCCTTCGGCTCCGGCCCGCTTCGTCGCGCCCCGGCGATCCGAGGCTCGACACCGTCCAGCAGCGAACCACAGTGAACGCCTCCGGCGCACGGTCTTTGTGCCGACCGGAGTCTTTGTGCCGAGCGGAGCCGGCCGCCGAGGACGGGCCGCGCGCGTCGGTGGAGCGTGACACGATCGCCGGGATGTCAGGAAATCGGCGTCTGGTTCGTCGGGGGGAGCGTCAGGTGGCCGGGCGGGTGGGATTCTTCGACGTGGAGACCGGCGGCGAGATGGTGCTGGTGCTGCGGCGCTACGGGAACGAGTTCCAGGTAATCCGTCGGTTCGGCTACCGGGACCGGAAGTACGACGAGCCGTTCGTCGTGCCCGCCGACCCGGAGACGTTCCTGACCGACCTCGCCTCGATCCCCTCGGTGTTCGCCTGGCTCGTGCCCGGCCTGGGTTCCCACCTGCCAGCGGTCCTGCTGCACGACGGCCTGGTCGTAGCCCGCGGCGAGCCTCCCACGCATCTCGGCCCTCCGGTCACCCGCGCGGAGGCCGACCGGATTCTCCGCGACGCCATGAAGGAGCTCGGCACGCCGGTCATCCGGCGCTGGCTCATCTGGACCGGGGCCGAGCTGGGGACGGTGTGGGTCACCCGGCGGCATCGCTGGTGGTGGCGGATTCTGGCCGTGCTCACGCTCACCGCCGTGGTCGCGCTCGGCAGCCTCGCGACGCTGGACCTGTTCGACGTCTGGAACGTGCTGCCCTGGATGGGGAACCGTCCGTGGTGGGAGGAGCTGCTCTTCGGCGCGGTGGCGGCGGTCGCGGCGCCGTTGGTGCTGTCGGCCCTCTGGGGGCGTTTCTGGCGGGCCGCCGCCATCACCGGCATCGGGATGGCGGTGCTGCTGCATGTGACCGTGGCGGTGATTCTGCTCTCGGGCGTCTACTGGGTCCTGGAGAAACTCGTCTCCTGGCCCGAGGGCCTCAGCCCCAACGTCGCCAAGAACCTGGCCAATGTGCCCGACGGAACGCACGACGTCGGCGAGCCGCTGAACACGACCGACATCGCGCTCACCTTCCCAACCCGGCGGGAACGGCCGGCGGAGTCCACGGAATCGTCGCCTTTCTGATGACTCCGCGGCGGGGATCAGCCACTCGGCCGGCCCGGACGGCGAACGTCGAAGGCCCGTGGCGTCGGCGGAGGCGATGCCACGGGCTTTCTGGCGGTCCGGTGGATGGTGATGGTGCTACTGGTCGGCGAGCTTGCCGGCGATCTGGTCGATCAGGCCCTGCTCGGTGGTGGGYGGCGGGAC
The DNA here is from genome assembly GCF_001983105.1 of Pseudofrankia asymbiotica. Lineage (GTDB taxonomy): Bacteria > Actinomycetota > Actinomycetes > Frankiales > Frankiaceae > Pseudofrankia > Pseudofrankia asymbiotica. The sequence continues at coordinate 42,378 of NZ_MOMC01000063.1, forward strand.
GTCCTGGACGTTGGTGACCTGCAGCTCCACGGCCACCTGACCGACGTAGAAGTACACGGTGTCCAGGACGTAGCCGTAGGTGCCGTTCGCGTCGGTGACGCCCATCGAGGTCCGGACGAACGCCGTGGCGCCGCGCGGCGGGGCCGGCGTCTCGACCGCGACGATCTCGTAGGTGAAGCCGTTGGCGTCCTCACCCGCGAGCGACTCCTCGAGGGCGGCGCGGTAGCAGTCGCCGAACCGCGGGCTGGTCACGACCTGCTCGTTCTGCCGGATCTGCTCGGCGGGCAGGATCTTCGCCCGGCTGGAGGCCTGGAACTCCGATTCCTCGGTGCTGAYGAACGTGTCGCCGTTGGTCTCGTCGGACGGCGCCGGCGGGTTGAAGTTGTTCACGCCCGCGCACGCGGCGATCTTGGCCCGCATGGCGCTGTCGCCCGGGTCATCGTCCTCGACGCCGCCCGAGCTCTCGAATCCTTCGGTCTCCGGGCCCGCGGTGAGCACGTAGTCGCCCGCGCGCAGCTGGCGGGCCGGCGCGGTGGTGGCCGGCGCCGACGGGCTCGCCGGCGCGGTCGTCGCCGGGGACGTCACGGCCGGGTCGGCCACCACCGCGCCGTCCTGACATGCCGTGCCGACGACGGCAAGGGCCGCCGCGACCAGCCCGCCGCATACCGCCCGGCGCAGCCGCCGCCCATCTCCGATGCTGTGCACAGCGACCTCCGAAATTCGGTCCAGCCGCCACCCGCGGCCGGCGATAACCCCTGTTATCGATGACCACACAATGCACGAGGAATCGACGTCCGAGCCAATATCGGGAATGTCATCTGCCGGACACGGAAGAGCGTGAGTAACAACGTCGGCGGAATTCCTCCGGGCAGCCTGTCTCCAGGTTTCAGGGTGCCCCCCTTGACACCGCTGTAGAAGTCGGTGAGGCGCGCGACGCGCGGCCCCGTCGCGACCGGTGGCGGCGTCCGCGCAGGTCGCGGGCCTGGCGAGCTGTCGGGCGGGCGACGAGGCCGCGGCGAGTGGGGCCTTGGCGGGGATGCGCGGCCATGCCCGCACAGCCGGCGGGCGGGCCGCCGCCGGCCGGCCGGCGGACCGGGCACGACCGGCCGCGCGGGTTCTTCGCGCGGCTTCTCCGCGCCGCCGCGCCGTTCTCGCCGCCGCGCCGTTCTCGCCGCCGCCACACGGGACAGGGTCTAAAGTGACCGGAAACAGGATGACGGGGCCGGTTCCGGTGGCGGCGCGTCAGAAAGATTCGGATCGGGTTGGAGGAGATATGACGGCAAAGCCTCCGGTTCCTCCCTTCAGTGCGGGCAGTGCGCGTGAGAAGGTGCGCCTCGCGGAGGACGCCTGGAACACCCGGGACCCGGACAGGGTCGCGCTCGCCTACACCGTCGACAGTCGGTGGCGCAACCGGGCGGAGTTCATCCGTGGCCGTGAGGAGATCGTCGCGTTCCTCACGCGGAAATGGGCCCGGGAACTCGACTATCGGCTCGTCAAGGAGCTGTGGGCGTTCGGGGGGAACCACATCGCCGTCCGCTTCGCCTACGAGTTCCACGACGATTCGGGCAACTGGTTCCGGTCCTACGGGAACGAGAACTGGGAGTTCGACGACGACGGGCTGATGCGCGTTCGCCACGCCTCCATCAACGACCTCCCGATCACGGATGAGGCCCGGCGGTACCACTGGCCGCTGGGCCGGCGCCCGGATGACCATCCAGGACTGAGCGATCTGGGTTTCTAGCGCTGGTCCCGGATGGTCATCCGGGCTCGTCGCGGCCCGGATGCCGGCTGGAGACGCACCGCCTCCCGGGTGCCGGATGGTTGGCCGACCGCCGTCCGGGCAGACCTGACCGGGGGCGTGGTGGTGACGCGATGGTGACGCGATGACGACGACGTTCGGGCCGCGCGCGAAGGTGATCGCACCGGACAGGAAGGTCACCGACCTGCTCGATGTGCTGCGCCTGCACATGGACATGGACGTCGCGGTCCTGGGCATGTGGGACGGCGACCTGCTGGTCGTCCAGGTCATCGCCGGCGACGGAAAACGGTTCAGCCTGGCGCCCGGCACCACCATCCGGCACTGCCGGGACCTTTCCCACCGAGTCGCGAACGGTTCCTTCCCGCCCATGTCCCCCGATGTCCGCCAGGACCCTCGGCTGGAGGACGCGACCATTCTCGCCTCCCTCAAGGTCGGCGCCTACGCGATGGCGGATCTGACCGACCCGGCTGGCGACCGCTACGGGATGCTGCTCTGCATGGCCCGTCGGCCACGGCCGGCGCTACAGGACCGCCACAGCCAGTTCCTGCGCCTGACGGGCGCGTTCCTCGGCGACTCCCTGCTCGACCTGCGGCGCATGTGGGAGGCGCGCAGCCAGGTGTGGTCGACGATCAGCGACCTCATCGACGCCGGCGGCCCGAGAATCGTGTACCAGCCCATCGTCCGGCTCGACACGGGCCGCATCACCGCGGTCGAGGCGCTGGCGCGTTTCCCCATCCGGTGCTGCGGGCGGCCTCACAGCACGGAGGACTGGTTTCTCGACGCCCACCAGGTCGGGTTGAGCGTGGATCTGGAAATGGTCGCCATCAGGCGTGCCGTCGCCGTGCTCCCCCAGCTCATCGGTGACATGAAGCTCGCGATCAACGCCTCACCCAGCACGATCGCGGCGGAACTGGTCGAGTTCGTCCACGACCTGCCCGGCCACGGCCGCCTGACCATCGAGATCACCGAACACGAGAACTCGCTCGCCAAGCCGGATGCCATGCGGGCCATCCGTCACCTGCGCGACCTCGGCATCCAGATCGCGATCGACGACACCGGCACGGGATACTCCGGCCTGGAACAGCTCGTCCAGCTCCGCCCGGACATCATCAAGCTGGACCACATCCTGACCCGCGGCCTCAACCGCGACCCCGCCCGCCGCGCTCTCGCCGCCGGCCTGGTCCAGCTGGCCCGCGAGATCGACGGAACGGTTGTCGCCGAGGGAGTCGAGACTCCCGCCGAATGCGACGCCATCGTCAGCGCGGGCATTTTCTACGGCCAGGGATACCTGCTCGGGAAACCGGCACCCACCCTGCCGTGAACACCTCCCAGAACACCTCCCGGCGGTGGTCGAGCCCGGCGATGGGGTTCAGTCGCCGCCGACCGGCTGTGGCGCGGCCAGTGGCGGGTCCGCGCGGGAGACCGCCGGGTCGGCGGTGGTTCGTCGCAGCCAGACGCTCAGCATGCCGCACACCAGGGCGAGCCCGAACAGCAGAGCGGGTACCGCCCGGACACCGACCTCGTCGATCATCGCGCCGAGGAGCGGGGGGAAGGCCACACCACCGATCATGGAGGCGGCGATGACGAACGCGCTGGCCGAGGCGACGGTCGGGGCCGCCCTGCTGAGCCAGGGCAGGGCGGTGGGGAAGATCGGCGCGATGAAGAGGCCCACTCCCAGGTAGGCATACGGAGCGAGAGCGGCCACGGGCGCCATGATCAGACAGGCCGCCATGCCGATACAGCTCACGGTCACGATCAGGGGCGCCGGGAATCGCAGGGTGAGAGGCACGGCCAGGAAACGGCCCACGGTCATCGCGAGCCAGTACCCCGAGGTGGCCACCGCGGCGGCGGAGGCGCTGTAGCCGACGGCCGCCAGCTGGGTGGGCTCCCAGCCACCCACTCCCGTCTCGATCGCCACGTGCAGCACGTAGATGACAATGAACGCCGCGACGACGGGTACCAGCCTGGACGGCGCGGCCGCGGATCCGGGCGTGCTGACCGCCTCGCCGTCCCCGGACCGCACACCGCGCAGGCCAGGTAGAAGGAACAGGCAGAGCACCGCCAGGGCGACGAAGAGCCACGGGTAATGCCGAGCGCCCAGCCAGCCGACCAGCGCCGGCCCCGCGACGGCGCCGATGCCGAAGTGGGCGTTGAGCAGATTGAGCATCGCGGTGCTTCGCCGTCCGAACCCGGTGGCGAACAGCTGGTTCAGCCCATAGTCGATCCCCCCGAAGCCGAGACCGACAACCGTGGCCGCCGTCAGGGCGACCGGCCAGGTGTGCGCGGCCGCGAATGCCAGCGATCCGGCGGCCATGAGGCCATAGGACATCCCAAGCAGACGCCGGGTGCCGAACCGGGCACGCAGGCGGAAGAAAAGCAGGACACCGAGCAGCGCCCCGACGAAGTGAGCGGACAGGCCAAGCCCGGCCACGCCCGACGCCACGCCGTACTTCACCCGGATCTCGGGGATCGCGGGGCCGTAGAGCGCCTGGAGCGCCCCGATCACCACGAAGCCGACGCAGGAGGCGACCACCGCCGCCGCGCTGACCAGGCCGGGCGGCTCCACCGCCCTACGGGAGGACAGGACGGTCACGGACGTTCCCCGACGTCGATCAGGCGCGACGAGCCATGCGGCCCAGCGCCACCCGCGGGACCAGCGCCACCCGCGGGACCAGCGCCACCCGCGGGACCGGGACCGAAACCGGGATCGGACGTCGTCACGTGAGATCTCACATACACATCGAGCATACGAACAGATAGAGTGTTCATATGTCAACGGATGGCCCATCGAGCGGCCCCGGTYGCGCATGGTGGGGAGCGACGGATCCCGCGAGCGGCCAGGGGCAGGCCCCGGCCGTACAGAATCGAGCCGTGAACGCTGCCGAGCGGCATCGGCTGGTCCTGACGGTGCTGGCCGAGCGCAACCGCGCCTCGGTCGCGGAGCTGGCCAAGGTCACCGGGACGTCCGAGATGACGGTGCGGCGCGACCTGGAGCAGCTCGAGTCCCAGGGCGCGCTGCGCCGGGTGCACGGCGGCGCGGTCAGCGCGCTACTCAGTGGGGTCGAGCCGCCCTATGCCGTGCGCGCCCTCGCGGGCGCCGAGACCAAGGCCAGRCTCGCCGCGGCCGTCGTGGAACTTCTCAGGGACGGAGAGACGGTCGCGCTGGACACCGGGACGACCGCCGTCGCCGTCGCCGCGGCCATGGCCGAGCGGCAGCTGACCGTCACGCCCCTCTCGCTGCACGCCGCCACGCGCCTCGGCGCGTGCGACGGCATCCAGCTGCTCATGCCCGGCGGCCAGGTCCGCAGGGGTGAGCTGTCGTTCCACGGCGCGCTGACCGTGCGCACCTTCGAGGAACTGCGCTACGACACCTTCATCCTGTCCTGCTGCGGAGTCGACGCCACCACCGGCGCCACCGCGTACGACCTCGACGACGTCCAGGTGAAACGCGCCGCCGTCCGCGCCGCCCGGCGCACTCTCCTCGTCGCCACCGCGGACAAGCTCGGTCACGTCACCTTCGGCCGCATCTGCCCGCCCGACCAGATCAGCCTGCTGATCACCGACGCTCCCCGGACCGCCGCCCCGGTCCGCGAGCTCCTGGCCGCCGGCGTCGAGGTCACCACCATTTCCTGACCCGTGCCGCGGGCCAGATCGACGTCAGCCTCCCTGGCCGAAAGCCAGGCGTAGTGAGTGCTCACTTGTCGGCGTTGGCCTCGTCAGCTACCGTTCTCCCCGGTCAGCGAGGGTTCAGGGAGAGTGATGGCGCAGCGTCGAGGGCGGGTTGAGGGCAAGGTCGCGATCGTGACCGGGGCCGGTTCGACACCCGGGCCCGGGATGGCCACCGGGCGAGCCTGCGCGATCGTGCTGGCGCGCGAGGGCGCCCAGGTGCTGCTCGCCGACATCAGAAGGGAACGCGCGGAGGAGACCCGGGAGATCATCGAAGGCGAGGGCGGCACCGCCGCCGTCTTCGCCGGTGACATGACGAGCGCCGCCGACTGCGACGCCATGGTCGGCGCCGCGCTCGACGCCTTCGGCACGGTGGACATCCTGATCAACAACATCGGGGTCGCCCACGCGGGAAACGTCGTCGACACCAGCGAGGCCGTCTGGGACCGGATACTCGGCCTCAGCCTCAAGACGATGTTCCTCGCCAGCAAGAGCGCGGTGCCCGTCATGGCGGCGAAAGGCGCCGGGGCGATCGTCAACATCGGGTCGATCACGGGCTCCCGCGGCGGGAACTACGTCGGATACGCCGCGGCGAAGGGCGGCGTGAACGCGCTGACCGTCGACATGGCGTTCTCGCACGGCCGCCAGGGGATCCGGGTCAACGCCCTGGCCCCCGGCCACATCACGACCCCGCTGCTGTACTCCGTCAACGGGGTCAACCCGGAGACCGAGTACCGGCAGCGGCTGGCCGCCGCCTCGAACCTGCTGGGCACGAACGGCGACGGCTGGGACGTCGGGTGGGCGGCCACGTTCCTGGCCAGCGACGAGGCCCGGTGGATCACGGGTGTGGTCCTCCCGGTCGACGGCGGAGTGATGGCCGTGACGCCGCTGATGATGCTCGGCCACATGCAGGCGGAACCGCCGCCGGCCGGCTGACGGCCAGCCGGCCAGCCGGCCAGTCAACATTCGTAAGGCGAGAGCGAAGGTGCAGAACATGGTCGCGGAGCAGGCGTCCGGCCGCCCCGAGTTGCTCGATGCCACCGACGAGCAGATCGACGACGCGGTGAACTACGCGGACCCGATGGCGCTTCGGGGTCTGCTGTACCAGCTCACCGGCGACGAGAGCGTCGCCGCCACGAAGATCGAGGCGGTGCCGGGCTACGTCGGCGGGAATCTCTCCTTCGGCCTGACGGACCCGGCCGACATCGCGTGGCTGCGCGCACGGGCCGCCACCTTCCTGAAGACCCACCGCGACGCCGGCGCCGGACCGCTCGGCCCCGGCCCGCTCGACCGGATACCGCGGAGCCTGGCGCTCGCCGGTGGCATGGAGCAGCTCCCCGAGGAGGATGTGGAGCTCTGGGTCGAGGAGCTCTCCCTCGACCCATGGGCGCGCGGGCTCAACTGGGAGCAGCCGCCGGCGCCGGAGGTGCTCGAGGATTTCTCGGTCATCGTGATCGGCGGTGGAATGGGCGGCCTGAACGCGGCGGCCCAGCTCCTGCACGCCGGGATCAGCTTCACGGTGCTGGAGAAGAACTCGGGCGTCGGCGGTACCTGGTTCGAGAACCGCTACCCCGGCGCGCGGGTGGACTCGCCGAGCCGGGCGTACACGCACATCCTCGGCGTCGAGTTCGACACCCCGTCGCCCTGGTGCTCGCAGGCCGAGAACCAGCGCTACTTCGACTGGTTCGCCGACCGGTTCGGCGTGCGCGAGCACATCGCGTTCGACACCGAGGTCACCACGGTGACCTGGCACGAGGACACGGCGACCTGGGAGGTCGAGGCGAAGGGGCCGGAGGGCCGGCGGGTCCTGCGGGCCAACGCGGTCATCAGCGCCGTCGGGCTGCTCTCGCGGCCGAGCCTGCCGACGATCGCGGGCATGGACGAGTTCGCGGGCCTGTCGTTCCACACCGCGCGGTGGCCGGACGGCCTCGACGTGAGCGGCAAGAGCGTCGCCGTGATCGGCACCGGCTGTTCAGGGGTGCAGATGGTGCCCGAGCTGGCGAAGCTCGCCGACCACGTGACGGTCTTCCAGCGCACGCCGCAGTGGCTGTTCGGGCACGACGGCTACCTGTCGCCGTTCCCCGACCAGGTGCACTGGCTGGACCGGAACCTTCCATACCACGCGCACTTCATGCGGTTTCGGACCAACTGGCTGCTCGGCCCGTACCTGTCCGGGCCGCTGCGCGAGATCGACCCCGAGTTCGAGGACCCGTTCGCCCGCAGCGCGGTCAACAAGCAGATCCGCGACGAGCGCGTCGCCTTCATCAGGAAGAAGCTGGCGAGCCGGCCCGACCTGGTCGAGAAGATGATCCCGCCGCACCCGCCGTTCTCGGCGCGGCCGGTGCAGGTCGACAACAGCTACAACATGTACGACGCGATCATGCGCGACGACGTCACCCTGATCACCGACGGCATCGAGCGGATCACGCCGACCGGTCCGCGGACCGTCGACGGGGTCGACCACGAGGTCGACATCATCATCTACGCGACCGGGTTCCGGGCGAACGAGTGCCTGTGGCCCATGGAGGTTCTCGGCCGCGCCGGCCGATCGGTGCACGACCTGTGGTCGAAGGACGGACCGCGGGCCTATCTCGGCACGATGCTGCCCGGGTTCCCGAACCTCTTCCTCATCTACGGGCCGAACATGAACCCGTACGGCGGCCTGGGCGTCGTCAACCACCAGGAGATGGCGACCCGGCTCCCGCTCGACTGCGTCAAGGAGCTCCTCCTCACCGGGAAGCGCTCCGTCGAGGTCACCGAAGAGGCGTACTGGCGGTACAACGACCAGCTGGACGAGCGCGAGAAGTTCAAGATCTACAAGGACCCGCGCGCGAACAGCTACTATCGCAACGACCACGGCCGTTCGGTCACGAACTGCCCGTTCCCCGGCAACGAGATGTGGCACCGCCTGCGCAGGCCCGACTTCGATGACCTGATCGTGAGGTAGCCACCGCCGCGGGAGGGAGCCGGACAAGGGCGTGACGGTCGACAAAGGACGTCACGGTCGACAGTGGGCTACGTCTAGTAACACACTGTTACGATGGGCCTCGGTCCGGCACCTCCGGGCGGTAGGGCGGGATGTCGCCCGCGGCCGTGTCGTGCTCGCGCCGAGGAAGGCGGGTCATGGGGAACCTGGGGCGGGCCAAGCGGTCCGCGGCGGACGACCGGCCAGCACCCGATGAGCCGGTCGCCGGCGTGGCGGCTCCCAGGAACGACGCCGACACCCCCGCCGCCCCCGCCACTCGGGCGAGGCCACCCACCGCTGGCGAGCTGATCTCGTCGCTGTCGCAGGCACTGGTACGGTCCCGCCGGCTGCTGGCGGCCACCAGCGCCCTCGGCACGGTCCTGACCGTCGACGACGTGGCCGACGTGGCCTTCCGCACCGCCGCGGCGGACGCCGCGGTCACCTTCGCCGGCTTCGTCCTCTTCGGTGACGACGACTCCCCCACCCGCGTCCTCGCCTCGCCCCGGCTGACGGAGCCGGTGTTCACCGACATCTGGGTACGCGACCGCAACCCCGGCCCGGCCGCCGCCTATGAGGTCGTGCGGACCAGGCGCCCGCGCTTCGACCCGACGCGCGTGGGCTACCTCAACGACTATCCGGACCGCCGGGCGGTCTTCGACGCGATCGGCATCGACGCCTCGGCGACCCTGCCGCTCACCGTGTCCGGCCGCATCATCGGGGTCCTGTCCCTCGCCTGGTCCGCGCCGCGCTCCTTCGACGAGGAGGAACGCGCGTACCTGTGCACGCTCGCCGGCGTCTATGCCCAGGCGATCGAGCGGGCCAGGCTGCACGAACGGCAACGCTCCGTCGTCGAGACGCTGCAGCGCGCGATCCTCCCGCGGACGCTGCCCGAGCTGCCCGGGATGGAGCTCGTCGCCCGATACCTGCCCGCCGGCCGCGACGTGGAGGTCGGCGGCGACTGGTACGACGCCGCCGTCCGCCCGGACGGCTCGGTCACCCTGGTGGTCGGCGACGTCGGCGGCCACGGGCTGCCCGCCGTCTCGGCCATGGCCGAGCTGCGCCACGCCGCCCGCGCGTACGCGGTCGAGGGGCGCACCCCGGCCGCCATCACCACCCGGCTGTCCGCCCTCCTCCTCGCCGCGCAGGATGACACTCTGGCCACCGCGATCGTCGCGACGGTCGATCTGAACACCGGCCGTCTCACCTGGTCATGCGCCGGCCACCCGCCGCCGCTCCTGCTCACGGGTACCGGCGCCCGCTACCTCGACGACGTGCACGGCCCCATGCTCGGCGTCGTACCCGGGTACGACTACGGCCAGGGAACCATGATCCTGCCTCCCGCGAGCAACCTCCTGCTCTACAGCGACGGGCTGGTGGAGCGCCGGGGCACCTCCCTCACCGACCGGCTGGCGACCCTCGCCGCGACCGCGGCCCGGGGGCTGAGCACCGACACCCCCGGCCTGGACGCCCTCTGCGACCGGGTCCTCGCCGACGTCGCCGGCCCAGCGACCCGCGAGGACGACCTCTGCCTGCTCGCCGTCCGCGGTTCCTGAGCTCGCGGCTCGTGGTCCTCCGGCCGCGGGTTCGAGCCCTGCCCGCCCCACGCCGGCTTTCGATGTTCCCGCAGGTCCACGAGGTCGAGGTGGATCAGCCTCGTCGGCCGGCGACCCGCTCGGGCAGCCCGGCGGCAGGCATTGCCTTCTGTCACGCCTGCCCTGCCTGGTCAGTCGGTGTAGGGATTCCTCAGAGTCATCGGGGTGCGCGCGGTGTCGAGTGCGAGCTCGGGAAAGCGGGGACCTGCCGTGTAGTAGCGGGCCCGGGTTCGGCCGACCGGTACCAGAACTTGAGCGGTAGTCAGGTCGCGGAGGTCGCGTTGTGCCTGTTGCAGGCTGAGCCCCTCCGCGTGCTCGTAACGTGAGCGGCGGACACGTCCGGCCATGGCCACGTCATGGAGGGCGGTCACCACGCGCTCGTCGAGGTCAGCCTCGCCGGCGAACTCCGAGAGTGCACCCCATACCCGTCCGGAGCGGTCGAGTCGGCCCTGCACAGTCTGGGCCTGCTGGTGATAGGCGGTCAGGCTGAAGCGGATCCAGCTGGCGACGTCCTGGTCGGGAACGTACCGTGGGCCCCGGTCCGCGAGTTCGCGGTAGTACTCCCAGGTGTTGCCGGGGCGCCCAAGCCACGCCTCGATGGACGAGAACTCCGGGGCGAGAACACCCTCACGAGCGATCATGAGCGTCTGCAGGGACCGGGACATCCGGCCGTTCCCGTCAGCCCACGGGTGGATGGACACGAGGTGCAGATGCGCCATAGYCGCTCGTACCAGCAGGTGGGGCCCATTCTCGGTGCCAATCCAGTCGACGAGTTCCTCCATCAGGGTGGGGACGTCCTCGGCATCCGGGGCGGTGTAGGCCGCGATGCCGGGGTCACGGGGGTCCGTGACGTAGACGGGACCTCGACGCCACTGCCCGGCCGGCTTGCGCGCCGAATGCCGGTGGCCCTGCAACATCCAGTGCAGCGCGTTTAAGAGACCCTTGCTATAGCAGAAATCCTGGGCATCGTGCAGCGTCTGGATATACGTCATCATCCGCTGGTAAGCAAGGGTCTCCTCGCGATTTTCGTCCGAGACCTCGACATCCCGCTCGCCATCTATCAAGTCCTCGACGTCGATCGTGGATACCTTGAAACCCTCGATGGAGTTCGAGGCCGCGACCGCATCCGCGGTCAGGAACTTCCTGAGCCCGGCAGTCCATTTCGACGGCGTGGTCTGTATCTGGTACCTCAGCGCCTGCCGCATGGCGTCGATCTCGTCGAGCACGCGCTCATCGGCAGGCGCGAGCGACGGCGTGGGGTAGAGCATGCCCGCATGATAGATTGACGCAGTCATCACGTCAAATCGAGCCCGGCGGCCCGGCGGACCGTGCGTCGTCCGGGCGGTGCTCATCGTCCCGCCAGCTCGGCTGGGGTGGGCACGCGCTGGTCGGCGAACGGGTCTGGGCCCGGGTCGGCGCCGGTGGCGGCCGTCGTGAGCCGGGTCAGGTAGTGGATCCAGCCGCCGTTGTGGGCGTCAGCCATGGGTCCGGCGAGACCGTGGTGGACGAGGCGTAGCCGGGTTCCGGTCGGGATGACAGCCAGGTCGATCTCGACGGTCGTCGATCCTGGTGGGATCTGTACCTCGGCGCGTTCCCAGCCGTAGGTGAACACCAGCCGCCGGGGAGGGTCGGCCTCGACGACCTGGCCGGTGCAGACGTCGCCGTTGGCGTGTTTCCAGCGCACCAGGCCGCCTGGTCGAGGGTCGATGTCGGCTTCGTCGGCGAGCCAGCGCACCAGCAGGACGGGGTCGGTGAGCAGTTCGTAGACCAGGGCGACGGGTGCGTCGATCGTGATCTCCCTGACGACGAGTTTCACGCCGTGTCGCGCCGGGGGTGCCRTTCGGCGGCCATGGTCTCCGCCGTGTTCTTGAGTGCGGCGAGGCGGTCGTCCCAGAACTCGTCGAGGACGGCGCGGACCTCGGCCAGCCGGGTGGGGTCGAGCCGGTAGAGCCGGCTACTCCTTTGGGCCCGCACGCTGAGCAGGCCGGCCTCCCGCAGCACTTTCAGATGGCGGCTGGCGTCTGGAGCGGACGTTCCGGCCGCTTCGGCGAGTTCGCCGGCGGTGCGTTCGCCGCCGAGTACGAGGCGGAGCATCGCCCGGCGCCGGGGGTGGGCCAGCGCCCGCAACGCGGCGTCGACCTGGCCGGTGTCCGCGTCCGGGTCGGCCCGGTCGAGCGGGCCGGTCTGGCTCACGGGTGCCGCCCCATCACGCCGAGTAGCCGGTCCTGGAGCGGTGCGTCGGCGGGCACCGCGACCTCCGGTCCGATCAGCCCTGCGCCGCGGCCTCGTTCGGGCATGTCGGGGATGAACATGTCCCAGCATGCCTGAACCAGGTCGGGGTCGAGGCGGGGGTCCTGGCTGGTGGCGGTGGCGAGGTCCCAGCCGTGGACGAGGACGTCCATGAACGTGCCGGCCAGGGCCTCGCCGACACTCCACTCGAAACCGAGGGGCGACAGGCAGCGTCGTCGTGTCGCGGCGGGCTGGGCCACCGCGTCGAGGACGGCGGCGAAACCGGCGGCGAACCGGTCGGTGGTGGATCGGGTGGGCGGTTCTCCCGACTGGGCGCCGGTCGTTGCCGCCAGCAGGTAGTGAGTGCCGCCGACGAGGTGGTCAACCAGGTCCTGGACGGTCCATGTCGCGCACGGCGTCGGCGCGGTCAGCTGCTCCGGCCGAACTCCTGCCATGATCGTCGCGGTGTGGGTGCCGGCCCGGCGGTACAGGTCCAGAACGGAAGCCGTTGCCATGGCCGTCCTTCACATAGTCGTTAATTAACATCTATCGCAAACATATGTCATCCGCAAGTGGGCCCGCGAGACGCGCGCAGAGTGCTGGAGCCTCACCGCCCCCGGGCGGCGTACCTCGCCGTCGAATTCCTGCGACCCCGCGCGGGAGCCATCGAGTCTGGCGCCGGTCCAGACCGCTCCGGCGAGAAAATCCTCCCGGAGATGTCCGGATCCGGAAGGCCTGCTCCGACCGGGAGGCGGCGCTCGCGACCGGGCGCGCGACGGAAGGGGAACCCGTGAAGTACATGATCATGATGTTCGGGGGTCTGGGTGACTCGTTGGCGAGCCGAAGCCCCGAGTGGATCATGGAGATGCAGGCGACGATGATGCGGATGGACCGTGACCTGCGGGAGTCCGGTGAGGTGGTCGAGAGCCGGCATTTGACCGACCCGACGCAGGCCGCGACCGTGCGGTTCAGTGACGGTGCTCCCACGCCGACCGACGGGCCGTTCGCCGAGATCAAGGAATCCCTCGCCGGCTACTGGATCGTCGAGGCCAGCCACGAACGCGCGGTCGAGATCGCCTCGCGAGTCGTCGCGGTCACCGAGTACCCGATGGAGATCCGCCGGGTCATGGACGAGCCACCCCAGCAGATGTGAGGCCACCGATCGCGACCGAGCCGTTCGAGGACCTGCTGCGCGACCTGGCGCCGCGGGTCCTCAGCGCGCTCGCGCGCCGCCACGGCCAGTTCGACGCCTGCGCGGACGCCGTCCAGGAAGCGATGCTCGCCGCCACCGTCCAGTGGCCCACCGACGGCATCCCCGACCGGCCCCGGGCGTGGCTGACCACCGTCGCCACCCGAACACTGGTCGACCACTGGCGCAGCGACAGCGCCCGACGCCGCCGCGAGGAAACGGCCGCGCTCGACCCGACCCGCCAACCGCCCGACCCCGGCCCCGACCCCGACCCCGACCCCGACGACACGCTCGTCCTGCTGTTCCTGTGCTGCCACCCCGCCCTGTCGGCGCCGTCCCAGCTCGCCCTCACCCTGCGCGCGGTCGGCGGCCTGACCACCGCGCAGATCGCCGCCGCGTTTCTCGTGCCGGAGGACACCATGGCCCGGCGGATCAGCCGGGCCAAACAGCTGATCCGCGACACCGGCGTCCGGTTCGAACTGCCCACCTCCCGCGACCGCACCAACCGGCTCGCCGTCGTCCTGCACGTTCTCTACCTGATCTTCAACGAGGGATACACCGCCACCTCGGGCCCGGCGCTGACCAGGGTCGACCTGACCGCCGAGGCGATCCGGCTCACCCGCCTGCTGCATCGCCTGCTGCCCTCCGAGACCGAGGTCGCCGGCCTGCTGGCCCTGATGCTGCTCACCGACGCCCGCCGCGGCACACGCACCGACCACGACGGCTCCCTCGTACCCCTGGCCGACCAGCGCAGAGACCTCTGGGACCAGGCAGCCATCACCGCGGGCCAGACGTTGCTCACCCGGACGCTGGGCACCGGACCGGTCGGCCAATACCAGGTCCAGGCCGCCATCGCGGCGCTGCACGACGAGGCGCCGACCGCCGAGGACACCGACTGGCCGCAGATCCTCGCCCTCTACGACCTGCTCACCCACATCGCGCCGGGACCGGTAGTCACCCTCAGCCGCGCCGTCGCGCTGGCCATGGTCCACGGGCCCACCGCCGGCCTCACCGCCCTCGGCACCCTCGACGCCGACGACCGGCTGACCCACAACCACCGCCTCGAAGCCGTCCGCGCACACCTCCTCGAACAGGCCGGCGACACTGACGCCGCCCACGCTTCCTACCTAAGCGCCGCCCAGATGACCGCCAGCCTCCCCGAACAGCGCTACCTCATCCGCCGTGCCGCCCGGCTCCATCCACCTGCCTAGCGGGAACGCGGGACTTCGGCGTCCGTGTCGCCACCTGGTAGGCAGCGATCAACGCCAGCCGGGTGCTGTCGCGCAATGCGACGATCGACGATCGCGGCCGGGGTGAAGCCGCCGTCTCCACGACCACCAGGGGCGCGAGCGACGATCTCGTCGGGTCGGCGGCGATGACCACGACCGGGTTCGTGGTTGGTCGTGCGCGAGACGTGGGCCTGCGCGGCGAGCGCGTCGACGGTCCACGGCGACCGGCTCCCGACACGCGTCCGAGTTCGAGTTCGAGTTCGAGCACATCAACGGGTCCGCCAGCGAATCGTAGCGTTCCACCCAGAGGCCTAGACGATCGGACAAGAAATCGAGATTTTCTGGTATACATCTGCCCGCGATCTCGGCCTAGCGTGATGGACATGCAAATCGCCCACACCGCCACCACCTCCTTGACCAACGCCACCGTCGCGCTGCGCGAGCAGCTTCGCGACCAGCTCGGTGAGGTGCTGGATCCCTTCGACGCGGACGCCGAGCGTCTCGCCGCGCTCAGGCTCGCCGCCGTCCCAGCGGTGGGCACCACAGCGCCCGCCTTCGTTCTGCCCGACGTCCACGGCGAGCAGCGCGCTCTGAGTGCTCTGGTGGCTGACGGGCCGGTCGTCATCGTCTTCTACCGCGGCGCCTGGTGTCCGTACTGCAACCTCCAGCTCAACGCGTTCAAGGACCGCCACGACGACATCCGGGAGGCCGGCGGGACGCTGGTCGCCATTTCACCCCAGACGCCCGACAACTCGCTGTCCTTCGCCGAGCGGCAGCAGCTCCCGTTCATCGTCCTGAGTGACGTCCACAACGCCGTCGCTCGGAGCTACGGCCTTGTCATCCGCCAGGGAGACGAGCCGACCGCGATCCAGCGGCGACTCGGGATCGACCTCGAGCAGATCAACGGCGACGACAGCCAGGAACTACCCGCGGCGGCGACGTTCGTCCTCGACCAGACCGGGGTGATCCGCTTCGCCTCCGTGTCCAGCGACTACCGCTGGCGCGTCGGACCGGACGAGGTCGTCGCGGCGCTGCGCGACCTGCACTGATCACGCGGCGGATCACCGGCAAGGGCATATCGCGACACGCCGCCGCGGCTCCTCCACGCTCAGCGCCGCAGCGATCAGTCGCACGCCGAGCCCAAGCAGAAGCCGAGCCCGGCCAGGCGCGCCCGTACCCGCGAGCAGCGCCTCCTGGACCGCGTCCTCGCAGGCGTCGAACTGGCCGTGCCGCCGCACCAGCGCGCCGAGGACCTGCTGCGCGACGTCGCGCAGCAGGTCCTCGATCCGCCGATCCGCGCTCACCACGCCGACGGCAGCACCGCCGCGGCCGTCCCGCTCACGACGGAGCAGCCGCCCACCAGCAATGTGATCATTTGCGTCATCATCCGATTCCCTGCCCGGGCACCACACGGCTCTCGCCCCGTGGTCGGAGCGGGAGAACGGATCTGGACGCGCCCACCGCCGGAGTCTTCATATACCGAGGGATCGGAGAACGGTCCTGGCGGGCAGGTATTGGTCAGCTGACTCGAGGTGGGCATGAGCCGCCTGCACGGAGGCGGTGGAGGCTGAGGCAGGGGGACGAAGATGACGGCGACGATGGTGTTCGAACGAGGGTTTCCCAGTACGGACTGCGCGGCGTCGGTGCAGGAGGGCGAGGATCTGCGCCGGGCGCTGGAGACGTACCGGTTCTTCTATCCGACGGTGTCGTCGGAAGGAATCATCGAGGGCACCCGTGCGGCCGGTGGCGTCGACAACAGGTCCGCGCTGATGTTCGTTGCCCGGCCACATCATGTCGGAYTCACGCTGAATTCCGACACGCCCTATTCGGGTGGTGTGCTGGATCTGCGTGAACGCGGGCCGATGGTCATCGAGGTTCCGCCGGGTCCGTTGGTCGGCCTGGTCGATGACCATCATCACCGCTGGGTCTCGGACCTGGGCGTGCCGGGCCGGGACGCCGGGCGCGGCGGCAGGTATCTCATCGTGCCGCCCGGCTTCGACGGCCCCATCCCCGCTGGGTACCTCGTCGCGCGGTGCGACACCTGGACGGTGTTCTGCGCGCTGCGCGTCCTGCCTCTTGACGGGGACGTCAGCGCGGCCGTGCGGCTGTTGTCCTCGGTGCGGATCTATCCGCTGGCCGACCGCGACGACCCGCCGGCCTACACGTTCGTGGACAACAGCGAGAACCCTGTCGACCTGACGTTGCTCGGCTGGGAGGACAACCTGCGGTTCTGGCGGGTCCTGCACTCGGTGATCGACGCCGAGCCGGCGATCACCGAGATGCGCCCGATGCTCGGCGCCCTCGCGGAGCTCGGCATACAGGCCGGCGATCCCTTCAATCCGGACGACCGGATGACGCGGTTGCTCACGGACGCCGCCCGCCGCGGGCGCGAGGAGATGCTCGTGGCCGCGTTCGCGTCCCGCCGTCCCGACCGGATCGTCTGGCCGGACCGCACCTGGGAGTGGGCGGGGCTGCGTCCGGAGAACGGCGACTTCGAGCGCGACGGCTCCCTCGACGTCGAGGCGAAGGACCGCTGGTTCGCCCAGGCGATCGTCGCGTCGCCGGCGATGTTCCCCGTGCCGAGGGGCAGGGCTCGCTCTACTGGCTTGGTCACCGCGACGCGGCGGGCGACTACCTCGACGGCGCCCGTCCCTATCGCCTCACGGTGCCGCTTCCCGTGCCCGCGACCTTCTTCTGGTCGGTCACCTGCTACGACGCCCAGACCCGTTCCGAGATCCAGGCCGCGCAGGACCGGGCAGCGCTGCGGTCTCTCTTCGACGATCTGACCGCCGGCGGCGCGGACAGCATCGACCTGTACTTCGGCCCCGAGGAGCCGCCCGGCGCCCGGGACCGCTGGATCCAGACCGTTCCGGGACGGGGCTGGTTCTGCTACTTCCGCATCTACGGACCGAAGCAGGCAGCATTCGACAACACCTGGAAGCCAGGTGACATCACTGCGGCTTGATGGATCCACCTGGTGCCAGAGCCGCGCCTGCGAGCGGCGCCTTTCACAGTCCGTGTCCTCCGGGCCTGGCCGGGCCGGCTCGGTCGTGCCGGATACCGTTCTCACAGCCAACGCCGAGCTGTTCCAGGACGTCGGCGAGCAGAGCCCGGCCCTCCTTGTGGCCGGGCTCGACGAACACGACATGGTCGAGGACCTACGCCCTGGTCCTCGAACACAAAGCCCGCATCACCCATGTCGTGTCCGCTGGGCGGTGGTGGGAACGCCAGTCGTGACGTGGTCGTGGACTGTGACCTACGCCGGGACGGGCCGGGGTGCCAGGTCGCAACGGCGTGGAAACCGCGGGGACACGACCGGCTGGAAGCTTGCGGATGGGGAGTCCCGGGCACGGAGCGCGGCCGACCGCCGCATGGCCCGTCCCGCGCCGGCGGCCAGCCGGCGCCGACATGGACAGCCGACATGGCCATGAGTATGGGAGTGACCCGCGCCCGTGAAGATCACCCGTATCGTCCCGCTGCCGCTCACCTACCCCGCGGCGTTCGTCCAGATGACCTTCTTCGTGGTCCGGGTCGAGACCGACGAGGGGCTGGTGGGCTACGGGGAGGCCTGTGACTGCTTCGGTGTCTCCTACCCGCGGGTGCTGGCCGCCGTCGTCGAGGACGCGTTCGCGCCGCGCCTGCTCGGCCGGGAGGTCGACGGGATCGACGCGCTGATCGACGGGCTGCGCACCGGGGTACGCCGCGAGCTGGGCGAGACGTKGTCGTCGGCGCAGGCGCGCGGCGCCGTGGAGATGGCGCTGTGGGACCTCGTCGGGCAGAGCACCGGCCGGTCGCTGTCCACCATGTTCGGCCGGGTGCGCGACCGGATCCCGGTCTACGCGGGCAGCAGCCCGTTTCTCGACGCGCACGACGTCGACTTCCATCTGGAGCGGCTCGCGCCGATGGTCGAGCGCGGAGTGCGCTCGGTGAAGATGCGCATCGGGCCGGACCCGCGCCGTGCGGTGGCCGTCATGGCCCAGCTGCGTGACCGGCTCGGCGACGACTACGAGCTGCTCGTCGACACGAGCGGCTGGCTGGACGGCCCGACGTCGGCCTACGTCGCGGACGCGCTCGCCGCGGTCGGGGTGCGCTGGCTCGAGGAGCCGCTGCCGCAGCGCCGCCACGGCGCGATCCAGCGGGTGGCCCGCCGGTCGCCGGTGCCGATCGCCTACGGCGAGCACCTGTACAGCCTGGATGACGCCCTCGACGTGCTCACCTCGGGCGAGGCGTCGGTGATCCAGCCCGACCCGGCGATCTGCGGGTTCGCGGACGCCTACCGGATCGCGCGGGTGGGGCCGCACTACGGCGCGCGGGTGGCGCTGCACTACCACAACGGCCCGGTCGGCTTCGCCGCCTGCCTGCAGCTGGCCGGGGCGGCGCCGACCGCGGACATCCTCGAGTTCCCGTTCCACCTGGCGCCGGTGCTCGCCGCGTTCTCCCCGGACTTCGAGGCGGGCCTGGACCTGATCGTCGACGGACAGGTCTCGATCCCCGACCGCCCCGGCCTCGGCATCGGCTACAACATCGATCTGGCGCTGGCCTCGCTGGTCGGGAGCGCGGCGTGAGGGTCCTCGTCACCGGCGTGCGGGGCAAGGTCGGCGGGGCGTCGGCGGCGGCGCTGGCCGCGGCCGGTCACGACGTCGTCGGCACCGACCGCGGCGCGCCCGTCTACGACAGCGCCCTGCCCGGCGAGCTCCCCTACGTCCAGGCCGACCTGACCGACGCCGGCGACGCGTTCGCCGTGGTCCGGGGCTTCGACGCGGTCGTGCACGCCGCGGCCATCCCCGAGCCGCGCCAGAACCCGGCGCACACCGTGTTCGCGAACAACATCACGTCCGCCTTCCACGTGGTCGAGGCCTGCGCCCGCGGCGGCGCGGCCCGGCTGGTGAACATCTCCAGCGACAGCGTCCCCGGGTTCACCTTCGCCCCCGTGCCGCGGGTCCCGGACTACTGCCCGATCGACGAGGAGCACCCGAACCTGCCGCTCGACCCCTACGCGCAGGCGAAGTACTTCGCCGAGCAGCTCTGCGACGCGCTCGTCGCCCGGTCAGCGGTGACGGCGGTGTCGATCCGGCCGGCGTGGGTGCAGGGACCGGGCACCTACGAGCGCAACCTCGGACCGTTCGTGCGGGACCCGGACCTGCCGAGCCCGGTGTTCTGGTCCTACGTCGACCTGGACGACCTGGCGGAGCTGGTCGTGCTCGCCGCCACGTCAGGCTCGCCCGGCCACCGGGTGGTGCTGGCCGCCCAGCCGGACAACATCGGCGGCCGTGACCTGCGGGCGGCGGTCGCGCGGCTCTATCCGACGGTCCAGATCCGCGCGCTGGAACGGCCGGACGCCTCCGGCTACTCGATCGCCCGGGCGCGGGAGCTGTTCGGCTGGGACCCGCGCCGCTCCTGGCGCGACCACCTGGACGCCGAGGGTCACGCCCGCTGAACCCGGCGGGCCACGCGACCCGCCCCGAGCGAGTGCCGCGACCCGGCGGGGCGCCGCGACCGTCCCGACCTGCGCCTTTACTGACCGCCGATGTGTGACCGGACACGGTCTCGACCGGTACGGCGGTGCAACTGCCGAGAAATCGCGACGCAACCGAGCCCTGGAATCTTCATGTCACGAAGAATTTCGTGGCACGAAGAACGAGGCCGGCCGGCCTCCTCCTCGACCTCCAGGGAGCAAGCCATCATGGACCGCCGTTCGTTCCTTCGTGCCGGGCTCGGCGCCGCCGGTGTCGCGGCCGTCGGGCCACTCCTGGCCGCCTGCGGCGACGACTCGTCGTCGACCACCTCGAGCGGTCTCACGAAGATCAGCTACCAGTTCAGCTGGATCAAGAACTTCCAGTTCGGCGGCGAGTACATCGCCGACAGCAAGGGTTACTTCAAGGCGCAGAACCTGGCGGTCGACCTGGTCGCCGGCGGCCCGAACATCGCCGTCGACCCGATCCTCCAGTCCGGCAAGGCGCTCATCGGGCAGAGCTCGCCCGACTTCACCGCCAATGCCGTCTCCAAGGGCGCCAACCTGAAGATCATCGGGGCGAACTACCAGAAGAGCCCGTTCTGCATCATGTCCCGGCCCGAGAAGCCGATCCGCACCCCCGCGGACCTCGCCGGCAAGAAGATCGGCATCCAGGCGACGAACGAGGTCGCCTGGGCCGCGTTCCTCAAGCTCGCGGGCGTCGACCCCTCGACGCTCACCAAGGTCCCCGTCCAGTTCGACATCACCCCGGTGGTCTCCGGCGAGGTCGACGGCTTCTGGGCCTACGTCAACGACGACGTGATCCGGATGAAGGAGCAGGGCACCGAGCCGGTCGTCATGCTGCTGGCCGACCACGGCTACGAGGTGATGACCGCGACCTACACGGTCCGCGCCGACTCGCTGACCGACAAGGACAAGCGCGACCAGATCGTGCGCTTCCTCAAGGGCGCCCTCAAGGGCTGGCAGGACGCCGTCGCCGACCCGGGGCTCGTCGCCGACCTGACCGTGAACACCTACGGCAAGGGCAACGGCCTGGAGCTCGAGGAGCAGAAGGAGTGCGCCGCGTCCACCAACGCGATCATGGTCACCGACGACACGAAGGCCCACGGCCTGAGCACGATGAGTGACGCGCTGATCTCCGGCACGATCAAGTCCCTGGCCGCCGCGGGCATCACCGCGAAGCCGGACCTGTTCGACACCTCCGTCCTCGAAGAGGTCTTCGGCGGCGCGGCGACGGTGAGCTGACCATGCCCAGCCCGGACCAGCACGAGGACATCTGGAGCCGCGCGGTCACCGTGGGCGGCTTCCGCGTCGACGAGATCCGCTCCGTCCTGCAGAAGTCGATCCGCCGCGGCCTGGTCGAGGAGGCGGTGCTCGCCGCGTGGGAGCTGTTCCAGACCGGCCCGCAGACCGAGGAGCTGCTGTGGCGGCGCCTCGAGATCATCGCCGTCGAGGACGTCGGCATGGGCCTGCCCGAGGCACCCATGCTGCTGGCGGCGATGAACGACCAGCGGGTCCGGCAGACCGTCGACATCGAGCGGTTCATGTACTCCGTCCACGCCGTCCGCCTGCTGGCCGCCGCGAAGAAGGACCGCACCACGATGGAGCTCGCCTTCTGGGCGAAGACGACCACGGAGCGCGGCGAGCGGCGGGTCGAGGTCAAGGACATGCACGTCGACCACCACACCCGCCGCGGCGTGCGGATGGGCCGCGACGAGCGGTTCTGGTGGGCGGCCGGCGGCTACCGGCTCGAGAACCAGCTCGACCCGGCCGGCTCCCCGTGGAGCCAGTACGTCCGAGACGCGATGGGCGCGCCGCCGGAACCCGACGGGCCGGCCGCCGCCCCGGCCGACCTCCCCGTCGACGACGTCCTCACGGAGATGAGCGAGCGGTGACACCTCGATGGGGGCGGATGGCCAGCGGCCTGGCCGGCACGGTCGTCGTGCTGGCCGTCTGGCAGCTTCTCGGCAGCGTGGTGGTCGGCCGTGACAGCGGCCTGCCGGGCCCGGTGCAGGTCACCCGGCAGTTCGGCTCCGACGGGCTGAGCCTCTACGCGAACTCGGCCCGGTCGACGCTGGGCGCGGCCGCGCAGGGCTGGCTGTGGGGCAACCTGCTCGCCGTCGCCGCCGCCATGYTGGCCCTGGTCATTCCTCCCGTCGAACGGGTGCTGCTGCAGATCGGCGTGGTGTCCTACTGCCTGCCGATCGTCGCGATCGGCCCGGTGTTCGCGATCGTGTTCTCGTCGGGCACGTCGCGGATCGTGCTCGCCGGCATGGCGGTCTTCTTCACCACCCTGATCAACCTCGCCACCGGGCTGCGCGGCGTCGACCGCACCTGGCTCGCGGTCGTCTCCGCCTCCGGCGGCGGCCGGGTCGCCACGCTGCTGAAGGTCCGGCTGCGCGCCGGCCTGCCGAGCCTGTTCCTCGGCCTGCAGATCGCCGCCCCGGCGGCGCTGCTCGGCGCGATCATCGGCGAGTACATCGGCGCCGACGACGGCCTCGGCGTCCTGATGATCAACTCTCAGCAGGGCTTCAACGTGGAGCGGACCTGGGCGACCGCCGTCACCGCCACCGTCGTCGCCGGCGTCCTCTACTGGCTGATCGGGTTCGCCGGCCGCCGGCTGCTGCCCTGGGCGGGCGAGCTGAACGTGCGCGACGTGCAGGCCTCCACCGCGTCGACCTCGGGACAGCCGCGCGGCCTGGCCGCCCGGGCGGCCAGCTCCGTGGGCACGACCGTCGCCTCGTTCGTCGCGGTGCTGGCGATCTGGTGGCTGTTCCTCGCCGTCTTCGGCGTCTCGTCGTTCATCGGCAAGACGCCGCCGCAGGTCTGGGAGTACCTCACCGGCAAGAACGCGCCGATCGGCGACATCCTCGGCCAGGCCGGCACCACGGCCAAGGACGCGCTCATCGGCCTGGCGGGCGGCGCCGGCGTGGCGGTCGTCGTCGCCGTCGCGTTCTACCTCTGGCCGGTCGTCGAACGGTCCCTGATCGGCGTCGCCCTGGCGATGCGCTCGATCCCGCTGGTCGCGATGACGCCGGTGATCGTCCTCATCTTCGGCCGCGGGCTGCTCGGCGTCACCGTGATCGCCGGGACCGTCACGTTCTTCCCGACGCTGGTCAACGTCGGCGACGCGCTGGCCACGTCGTCCCGCGACGCGACCGCCGTGCTGCGTGCCCTCGGGGCGTCCCGTTGGCAGACGCTGCGCAAGGTGCAGGCGCCGACCGCGCTGCCGGCGCTGTTCGTCTCGCTGCGTACCGCG
Organism: Pseudofrankia asymbiotica; assembly: GCF_001983105.1. GTDB lineage: Bacteria > Actinomycetota > Actinomycetes > Frankiales > Frankiaceae > Pseudofrankia > Pseudofrankia asymbiotica. The sequence goes on from NZ_MOMC01000063.1 coordinate 65,739, forward strand.
GCCCCGCTCGCCATCACCGGCGCGCTGCTCGCCGAGTGGCTCGCCACCGGCCAGGGCCTCGGCTACGGCACGGTGCAGGCACTCGTCCAGTCCGACTACCTCACGCTGTGGTCGGAGGTCGTGGTCGTGACCTGCCTGTCCGCCCTCCTCTATATCGGCATCGGGCTGCTGGAGAAGGCCGTGATGCTCCGCTTCAGCGGCCAGCCCACCGCCGCCGCGGCGTCCGAGCCGGCGCGGGCGGCGGCCGTGAGCACGCTCGTCGGCGCCACGGGCGGTGCGGGGGCATGAGCATCGCGTGCCCGCGGGAGATAGCGTGAGTCGCCGTGCAGAAGCCCCAGCCCGACCAGCCTGGCGCCGCGGATGCCTTCGGGGACATCGGAATCCGGCTGGGGGCGGTGATCCGGCGGCTGCGCCGCGAGCAGGGGCTGACCCTCGTCCAGCTCGCCGAGCTCTCCGAGCTGTCGAACCCGTTCCTCAGCCAGCTCGAGCGCGGGCTGACCAGGGCGAGCATGGAGTCGCTGCACCGGATCGCCCGGGCGCTCGGCAGCACCGCTCCCGGCCTGCTCGCCGCCGCCGGGGAGGACTCGACGGCGCCGCGCGTGTCGCTGCGCCGCAGCGGGGAGGGGCAGGTCCATCGGCACGCCCTGGGGGTCACCCGGCCGCTGGTGTCGGGGACCCGCGGGATGTACCCGGTGGAGTTCACGGTCACCTCTGGCCGCTACGAGGAGTACTTCGAGCACGAGACCGCGGAGATGATCTATCTTCTGTCGGGCGAGCTGGAGGTCGATCTGGACGCGGAGGGCACGCACATGCTCGCCGTCGGCGACGTCCTCTACTTCTCCGGCGGGATCCGGCACCGCTGGCGCGCCCGCGCGGGCCACACGGCCCGTGCGCTGGTCGTGCAGGCCGGCCACAACCCGCRCGCCTGACCCCTCGCACGGCGACCGGACCGAGTACACCGCCACGACGCTGCGCGGCCACTACGGGCTGGCCCGGCCCGCCGCCGTGCGCGCCTGGCCTTCGTGAGGAGTCAGCCGTGCCCGTCCTGTCTGACCACGTCGCCCTGGTCACCGGCTCCAGCCGGGGGCTCGGCGCCACCATCGCCCGCCGGCTCGCCGCCGACGGGGCGACCGTCGTCGTCAACTACCGCGCCCGCGAGGACCTCGCGGACGAGGTCGTCGCCGGGATCCGCGCGGCCGGCGGCAGCGCCCTCGCGATCGGCGCCGACACGACCGACGAGGAGGCCGTGCGGGACATGGTCGCGCGGATCGCTCTCGACGCCGGCCCGGTCCGACTGCTGGTCAACAACTCCGGGATCATGAGCCGCTCCTCGGTCGAGGAGATGGACGTCGCCAGCTGGGACGAGATGATGACCTCCCACCTGCGCTCGGCGTTCCTCGTCACCCGCGAGTGCCTGCGCGCCGGCACGTCGACGCTCGATCCGCTGCCCGGTCGGCGGATCGCCGCGAAGGTCGTGAACATCGGCAGCGGGATCGTCACCGCCACCGGCCGCGCCAAGACCGGCGCCGTGCACTATGTCACCGCGAAGGCCGGGCTGGTCGGGTTCACCCAGGCACTCGCCGCGGAGCTCGCCCCACGGATGACGGTGAACCTCGTCGCCCCGGGGATCCACTTCACCGACATGAACGGCGGACCGGCCGACGACGCCACCCGCGAGACGCTCGCCGGCATCTTCCTGCTCGGCCTGCCCCGGGACGAGGACGTCGCCGCCACCGTCGCCTACCTGCTGTCCCCCGACGCCGACCATGTGACCGCCGAGACGATCACCCCGAACGGCGGCGCGGCCTGATGCGGGCGGCGCCGGCCGGCTTCCGAAAGGCAGGGCACATGAGCCAGATCCCCGTCGTCAACCTCAGTCCGGCGCTGACCGGCGCCAGCACTGGTGCTGGAACTGGAGCTGACGCTGGAGGTGGAGCCGCCTCGGTCGTGGCGGAGCTGCGCCGGGCCCTCGCCGACGTCGGATTCCTGCAGGTCGTCGGGCATGGCGTCCCCGCCGTTCTCGTCGACGCCGCGTACGCCACGATGGACCAGGTCGCCGCGCTGCCGGATGACGAGCGGCGTGCCCTGGTCCGGCCACGGGCCAGCCAGCGCGGTCTCTTCGAGCGGATCGACGACCAGGGCCGCGTGCTGAGCCGGGCACTGCAGTTCATCACCTACGACGACCTGGCCGCCGCCGAGGCCGACGGCGCCGTCGGCGGGCACCCCGACTACTTCGTGCCGAACGTCTGGCCCGAGCAGCTGCCCGGCTTCAGGGCCCCCTGGCTGCGGTACGCCGAGGCCACGCGGCGGCTCGCGCGCACACTCATGTCGCTGTTCGCCATGGCGCTGGAGCTGCCGGCGGACTACTTCGCCGCGCCGTTCGCCAAGGACGTCACGCTGTTCTCGGCGAACTTCTACCCGCCCCAGCCCGTCGACGCCGACCACGAGGACGTCCTGCTCAGGGCGCACGCCGACTCCGGCGGGCTGACGGTGCTGCACCAGCGGGGTGACTACGAGGGCCTGCAGCTCCGCGGCCTCAGCGGCGAGTGGACCACGGTGCCGGTACGCGCCGACGCCTTCGTCATCAACATCGGCCACCTGCTCAGCCGGTGGACCAACGGGCGCTACCCGGCCACCGTCCACCGGGTCGTCGCCGGCCCGACGCCAGCCAACCAGCGACAGTCGATCGCCACGTTCTTCCTGCCGAACGTCGACACGGTCGTCACCCCGGTGCCCACCATGGTCGGCCCGGAAGGCCCCCGGTTCGAGCCGATCACCGCGTACGACTGGCAGCTCCAGTTCATGGAGAAGTACGTCCTGACCAACACCTACGCCGAGCCGGCGACCGCCTGAGCCACGTCGATCTCACTCGCCTTCGCTCGCCACGCCGGCGGCGATGCCGGCGTCCATCAGTTCCTCGACATCGACGCCCGGATCCCGACGCCGTCGAACGTCTCGAGCTCGCCCACGGATCGACCCGACAGTCAGAATCACCTACGCCGACAACGACCCGTCGACCCCATGGACGCACACACCCGCAAGGCCCCGCGGCTGTCGGACCCTCAGCGCCGCGCGCTGACCCTCGTTCACGAGGGCTCGGTCTTCTACCAGGCCGACAGCTTCGGTCACGGCTACTTCTCGGCGCGTGGCGCCTCTGAGATCAAGCTCAACGCCCGAACCATCGACAGCCTAGTCAGGCACGGCCTGATCGTCGAGGATCCCGACCGGTTCCGCGACCTGCGCGGGGGGCTGGTTCGTATCCGGCTGTACCAGCTGACCGACGCGGGCCGCGACGCCTTGGGCGTCCTCGTCGAGGAGCCCGCTCCCGTCGAGCACTACGACGCTGATGACCGGTGCGTGCGGTGCCGCAAGGACATCGCGGACTGCGGTTGCTGGTCGCACCCGGTTGGGYCCGTCGAGGTCGAGGTTCCCGCGCACGCGGCTGCCGTGAAGATCGGTGACCGCGTCCGCATGAGCACGGACGACGGTGCCGTCATCGAGGGCAAGATCCTCCAAATCGAGATCCACGACGGTGCCGAGATAGAGATCGTCCTGGACGACGTCACAGACGACGTGGGCAACCACGACAGCGGTTGGCGATGCCAGGTCCCGCCGCGCCGCCCCATTACGATCATGGTGCCTCGTCCCGCGCTGGCTGCCCTCCTGGCTGCGCGTCCGGGGGTGACGGCGTGAGGGCCAATGTCACCCTATGGTCTGACTCTTTGAACGCATACGGTTCGGGCGTGGTCCGCAAGCTGCGCACGATCGGTTACCGCCGGATCTCCGATGACCGCGAAGGACTGGAAGCCGGGGTCACCCGCCAGGACGAGGACATCCGTGAGACCGCCGAGCGGCGCGACGACATCGAGCTGATCGACGTTTTGACCGACAACGACCTGTCAGCCACGAAGGACTACCGGCCGGAGTTCGAACGGATCATCGCGATGGCGCAGGCTGGCGAGATCGACGCTGTGATCGCGTGGACCTCGAACCGCTTCCTGCGCAACCGGCCCGACCGGATGCGCGTGATCGAGCTGTTCAAGGCCCGCAACGTCCGGCTGATTCCGGTCAAGGGCAACACCATGGACTTCACCTCCGCCGACGGCCGGATGATGGCGGACATCATCTTTTCTATCGACGCGGGAGAGGTCGAGCGCACCGCGGAGCGGGTGTCTCGCGCTGCCCAGCAGCGGGCAGAGCAGGGCCGTAACCACGGCGGACGCCGCGCCTACGGCTACGGTCCGATCGTCGGCACCGACCACACCGGCGAGCCGATCCGGGACTTCCACGCCCTCGTCCCGGACGAGGCCGAGGTCATCCGTCGCGTCGCTGCCGACGTCCTGGCAGGCACGCCGTTGGGGGCGATCGCGCGTCAGCTCGACACCGACGGTGTGGCGACCGTGACCGGTCGTCCGTGGAACCCGACCACGATCAAAGAAATGATGGTCAACCCGCGTCTGATCGGCATGCGCGGCTACCACACCCGCAGTACCCGCCGCAGCACGGGAACGATCGCCGTCATGGGGCAGGCGCAGTGGCCCGCAGTCCTAAACGTCGACACGTGGGAGCAGGTCCGGGCGGTACTGACCGACTCGGCGCGGCGGACCAACACCAACGCGCAGAGGGTTCGGCGCGTGTTGGYCGGCTTCGTCTACTGCGCGTCGTGCGGCCACAAGATGACCGGAAACGGTGCGAGCGGGAAGCGGCTCTACTGCCAGCGCCGCAACGGCCGGTGTACGGCTCCGGTCCGGGTCGGGGAAGGCTTCCTCATCATGCTGGTCTCCCGCGCCGTCCGGGAGCGCCTCGACGAACTCGTCCTCCAGCCCGTCGAAACGGCGGACCTCGCCACGGCTGAGCTGGCGACGCTGGAAGCCCGTAAGAAGGCCCTGGCCGACCGGTGGGCAGCCGGGAGGATGGACGACGACGCCTACGAGGACGCCCACCGGGCCGTCACCAAGCAGATCCGCGACGCCGAGGCCCGGATGCACACCAGCGCGCGACGCCGCGCCACGCTGCCCGTGAACGGCGCCGAAGGCTGGGACGACCTGGGCGAAGACATCGCAGCAAAGCGGGTGATCCTCACACAGCTTGTCGACGCGGTCATCGTCGCTGGCCCCGATGAAGACGGCCGGTACGACGACGAGACCCGGCGCGTGCGCGTCGTCTGGCGAGACATGAACGACCCTCGATAGCGCACACCAACACGAGAAGGGCCCTAGGCCGCCTAGCCGGGGGCCTTCGTCATATCCGCCGCCTAGACCCGGGCCTGCACCGCCGAAGGCGAACGGGGCAAGCGTTTGGGGCAGTACGTCTAAAGACAGTTTCTCTAGAGACAGCCCTAGCTTTGTAGCCATGGCCCTCGTCGGGATCAACGAAGTCGCCGAGATGATCGGGGTCTCGCGAACCCGAGCCGATCAACTGTCTCGGCGGCCGAGCTTCCCTGTGCCGAAAGTGCGGCATGTACGGGTGCGGATGTGGGAGGACTCGGACATCGTCGAGTGGCTGGACCGTTATCGGCCTGGGTGGCGTGGGGACGAGTCGCACCAGCCGGACGGGTCGCCGGGCGACTAGATCACCGAACGATCTGCATAACGCCGCCGCCTTTGTCGCAGAGTTTGACCAGGTCAGACGCCTAGGCCGGAGTCAGTCCTCAGCCAAATACGCATCATTCGGAGATCACCCGCTATCTCTAGCGATAGTAGCTCTAGAGATAGCCCTATCATTGTGTGCGGCCGATCTGGTCTACCGGTCGAATTAGGTCACCGTCGCCCGCTTGCCCCCGGAGACACGCATGATGATGGYCGACCCACGCCGCGGCCGCCCTGGCGGACCACCTGACTTGCCCGATCCTCCGCCTGACGATGACGAAGAATCGGGTCGCAGGCAGGAGGGCAATCCAGCGGGCTCGTGGCCACGGATCTGGGCTCCGTCCCTTGCTGGCTTCGTAACAGCAGGGGGCGTCTTCGCTGGGATCGCAAGTAGCCTGAGTTCACCGAATCCTGGACAAGTCTTACTCGCGACCCTGGGCTCGATTCTGCCGGGCGTCTTCGCGGCGTGGCAGACACGTGAGCAGTTGATCGAGAAGAGCGCCAATGGGTCGGACAGGCGCGACAGGCTACCGACGCTGAAGGAACTACCTCCAGATGTCGCAGACTTCACCGGCCGCGAGGAACTGGTGGCTCGCCTGACCGACATACTCACGCCGCCGGCGCATGGCGTTCGCGAGGCACTTCCCGTAGTCGCCGTCTCCGGCAAGGGCGGAATCGGAAAAACCGCACTTTCGCTTCACGTCGCGCACAAAGTGGCGCGTCACTACCCCGACGGACAATTGTACATAGACCTTCGTGGCGTGGAAGACCAAGTCTTGGACCCGGCGCTTGTTCTGGCTGGATTTCTCCGTGGGCTGGGTGTGGACAACAACGACATCCCAGAATCCCTCGATGATCGCTCACGTATGTTCCGTGGACGCGCCAGTACGCGACGGATCCTCGTGTTCCTCGACAATGCGTTGAACGAAACCCAGRTGGAAGACCTCATTCCAGGCACGCCGGAATGCGGGGTCATCATCACGAGTCGCTCGCGTCTGGCCGGTCTCTCCGGATGTCACGCAGAATCAGTCGACGTGATGGAGCCCGAGCAGGCGCTCGACCTCCTCCGGAAAGTCATAGGGCCAGCCCGCCTCGTTAGCCAGGAAGACTCCRCCCGGCGAATAGCCAAGCTCTGCGGGTTCCTGCCACTTGCACTAAGAATCGTGGCGGCGCGGCTCGCGTCACGCCCGGCGTGGCGCCTGGACTGGTTTGCCGACAGGCTCGGCGATGAACAGAACCGCCTGAACCTTCTCAAGGTCGGAAATATGGAAGTGCGCGCGTCTCTGGCCCTAAGCTATAACAGCCGGAGCGTAGAAGAAAAACAGGCGTTCCGGATGCTGGGTATTCTCAAGGCGGCCACGTTCCCGGCCTGGAACCTTGCAGTGCTGACAGAGACCAGCCCGGCCAATGCGGAGGAAACGGCCGAGCGGCTTGTCGATGCGGAGCTGCTTGAGGTGTCGGGCATCGACTCAATAGGTATGGTCCGATACCGATTTCACGATCTTCTACGCGACTATGCACGCGAACTTCTCGCAGCCGAAGAGCCGGACGACGCGCAGAAATCGGCGCTGCGTCGCATAGCCAACATCTACGTGGCGATGGCACGGGAGGCGTCGGCCGTGCTCCAACCTGGGGCTCTGCACGTTCCCGCCCCGGACAGCATGCCTGTCACGCCGGAAACCGTGCGCCGAAATGCGCGGGAATGGTTCGCCTCCGAACGAGGCGCCCTGGTGCTGCTAGTGACACAGGCATTCGAGGCGGAACTCTGGGCCGAGACCTGGCAGCTCGCCGAGCCGCTCATCGCCATGTTCAACTGGCGCGCGGACTGGAGGGATTGGGAAGACACTCATCGAATCGCGCTTCGAGCGGCAGACCGCGCCGGAAGCACCGTCGGACAAGCCGTCATTAGGAACAATCTTGGACTCCTGTACCGGGAGCTTGGAAGATTCGATGAGGCCATCAGCCTCACCGATGCATCCGTGACGGCGTTCAACGAACTTGGTGATGAGCACCGAGAGGCGCTGGCGCGACGTAACCTTGCTGACGCCTATCGATATAAAGGTCTCCTGGATGAGGCGATCTCCTCGTTCCAGTCATCCTTGGAGGTATTCGAGCGTCACGCCGATCAGAGGTCCGTCGCGGGAACCCTTGGCGGGATGGCGGACGCGCTCCGCGGTCTGTCCCGGTGGGAAGAGTCCGAGTCTCGATTCCGCCGTTCACTGGACCTCTACAGCCAGATTGGTGACCGGGGCGAAGAGGCGCGCATCAAAATGATGCTCGCCATGGTCTACCGCGACCGCTGGCGGCACCCTCCGGCCGAGACCCTCCTAAGGGAGGGAATCACCTCATTTACCGAGCTGGGAGACAAACGCGGAGAGGCGCAGTCGGTGCGGCTTCTCGGCACCGTCCTCCGGAATGACGGCAAAGTTACTGAGGCAGTCGAGTGCTTCGATCGGTGCCTTCCGATCTTCGAAGATCTCTTGGACCGGCGGTTTATTGCGATCAGCCTCAGGAACCGTGGCGATGCGTTCCGGATCATCGGCGACTATCAGAGGGCCGAAGCTGACCTTCGTCAGGCATTGCCGATGTTCACAGCGCTGGACGACGGGCGCTGGGCAGCACGTACGCGCGTGAGCCTCGCGGACATACAGCGCCACCAACGTCAATGGGACGCCGCCGAAGAGAACGCACGCAACGCACTCCAGTACTTCCAGGGCATCAACGACCGGCCCGCTGAAGCCCGCGCGCTTCGAGAACTCGGGATGCTCTTCCGGGACCGCGCACGATGGGACGCCGCGCGCGAACACTTCGAGCGAAGCCGAGGAATCTTTACCGACCTCCACGACGATCTGTGGGTGGCCCGAGTTCTCGATGGGCTCGCACGCCTTCACGAGATGCGCGGCCAAGACCCTCAGGATCTCCGCCAGCAGGTCGCGGACATCTGTCAACGATGCGACGTGCCGCCGGGTCTCCAGGCGGTATGCCTTGCCGAGTGGTGAATGCCTAGTAGGGGGAGCCCGTGGACGCTAGCAAGTACGAACGAATACTGCTGAATCGGGCGGACGGCCCCGACAGCCTAGAGCATGCGTTCGC
>NZ_MOMC01000064.1 GCF_001983105.1 Pseudofrankia asymbiotica
CACGGTGGTGCAGGCCCGCGGGCCGGCGAAGTACTCGCTCAGGTCCGTACCGCACAGCCCGTTGTGGGCCACGGCGATCTTGACCTCGCCGGCGGCTGGCTCGGGCTCGGGAACGTCCTCGATCCGCACGTCCTCACAGGCGTGCAGCTGAGCCGCGATCATGCGATCCCCGCCGCGACGGGGGTCATGGGCCGGTGCCGTAAGTCCGCGGCTCCGCGGTCGTCTCCCATTGCTCACTCCACTTCCGTGGCGGTCCCGGACATCTCGTTGATCAGAGCCTGTACCCGGTCTCTCGCCAGCTGGGCGGCCTCGTTCGGGGCCATGGCCGCCGTCGCGGGCGAGATGACCTCCGGCCCCAGCGAACCGAGAGCGCCGATCCGGTCGAGCGCACGGAACAGCCGGGGCAGGTCGAAGCAGCCGTCGCCGGGCAGCAGCCGGTGAAACGTGTCCTGGGCGACGCTCCCCCGCGGCTCGGCTCCCCCGTCGGAGACCTGAACGGTGAAGATCCGCCCACCCGGGAGCGCCTCCAGCGCCGCGTAGTCGGGATTGCCGCGGAAGAAGTGCCAGGTGTCGAGGACCAGGCCGCCGTTGGCGCGGTCGGCCGCCGCGGTCACGGCCGCGGCGCCCGGCAGGTCGCTGATCGCCATCATCGCCAGGAATTCCAGCTGCACGCGGGTACCGAGGTCGGCCGCGCGGTCACACAGCCGGCCGAACGACGCGGCGACCTCGGCCAGCGGAAGGTCGCAGGTCGGCCGGGAGAACACCGTCAGTGCCTCGGCGGGCAGCGCCTCGCACATGCGCAGCACCTCGTCGGCCGTGAAGGCGACGGACCGGGCCGCCGGTATCGGCTCGCCTTCGTGCCAGTTCATGAACCCGTCGAGGACGACGCCGAGACCGGCGTCGCGCAGCCGCCCGCCCAGGTCCTGGGGCTTGGTGCCCGCCTCCTCGGCCAGCGCCACGTCGAGCGGGCTGATCGACATCCGGTGGAACCCGCCGGCCACGGCGGCGTCGATCCGATGCTCGAGGGGACTGCTCAGGCCGAGCGTTCCCGACCACAGCACCCAGTCGATGCCGTCCGGGTAGGTGCCGTCCGGCGCCTCACGCATCCGCGCTCCTTTCCCGGCCGCTCACCCGCCGGCGGGGACGGAGTGCCCGGCACGACGGTGGATCCAGCGACGGATCCGGTGACCGCCGGGCGTCCTTCGGGAACTGGTCCCTCGGAG
>NZ_MOMC01000065.1 GCF_001983105.1 Pseudofrankia asymbiotica
TGGCCCTGGTTCTGCTGGCCCTGGTTCTGCTGGGTGCTGATCGGGAGCGTCCGGTTGAGTCCGGAGATGACCCCGACGGTGACGCTGTTCTCGAATCCCAGGGGACTGCCGATCGCGATGGCCAGGCCGCCTACCTCCGGCAGGTTTCTCTGGAACGTGGCCGCCGGCAGGTTGTGCCTGTCGACGGTGACCACGGCGATGTCGCTGACGGCGTCCGACGCTCGCACCTGTCCCGGAATCCGCTGTCCGTCGGCGAACGCGACCGTGACCTTCTTGTCGGAAGCCTCCCGGGTGACGTGCTCGTTCGTGATGATGGTCCCGTCCCGCTTGTAGACCACACCGCTCCCGAGGTGCTCACCGATCAGGATCGTCACGACGGACGGTTCGGCCTTCCGAACGATCCCGGGCACCTCGGGAAGTCCGGCGGCGGCCGCGGTGGAGGCCGTCGTCCCCCGGTCAACGCTCGATGCCCTCGCGCCGGTCCCGGGGATGAAGAAGAACATGGGGGCGGCGATTGCGACAATTGCGGCCAGGACGGCGACCGGCGACCGGGCGCGCGCCGGAATGTCCGTAGTTGTCATATTCGCCTCCACATCTGTCGCGCTTCTTTGGCCTGCCGCCGGGGATACCCGTACCGGGCCCCAGGAAGCCGGCTCAGCTGGCGAGTGCGAAGTAGCGCAACCATAGGTATCCAGCGGACAGGGTGATGGTGACGGCGGTGACGACGAGGCCGTACTTGGTGAACTGCCAGAACGAGATGGGCTGACGGTTGCGTTCCGCGATACCGAGGACCACGACGTTGGCGGAGGCGCCGATCGCGGTGGCGTTGCCGCCGAGGTCGGCGCCCAGGGCGAGCGCCCACCACAGGACGTGATGGCCTTCGGCACCGCCGCCCATGTCCTTCACGAGGTCGGCGGTGATCGGCGCCATCGTGGCGACGTACGGAATGTTGTCGACGACGGCTGAGAGGACCGCGGACCCGAACAACAGCAGCATCGTCGCGCCGAGTTCGCGGCCGCCGGTCGCGCTGGCAAGCGAGGTGGAGAGCTCGCCGATGATCCCGGTCTCGATCAGTGCGCCGACCATGATGAACAGGCCGGCGAAGAAGGCGAGCGTGGGCCATTCCACCTCGGCCAGCACCTGCCGGGTCTCGACCTTGGAGACCGCGACGAGCAGGCCGGCTCCGAGCAGGGCCACCACACTGGGCGCGAGGCGCAGGACCGGGTGCAGGACGAACCCGGCGACGACCAGGGTGAGCACGGCGAGGCCCAGGACGAGCAGCCTCGGGTCGCGGATGGCCTCGCGCTCCTCCAGGTCCATGATCTCACTCGTGAGGTTCTCGTCGTAGACGAACTCGCCGCGGAACATGATCCGGCACAGGCCAAGGAGGACGACGGTCAGAACGGCGGCGATCGGGAGTGTGTGGGCGAGGAAGTCGTTGAAGCTCAGCCCGGCCCGGCTGGCGATGATGATGTTCGGTGGATCTCCGACGAGAGTGGCGGTACCGCCGACGTTGGCGGCGAGCACCTCGGCGATGAGAAACGGTGCCGCGCGCAGCGCGAGGCGTTCACATACCAGCAGCGTCACCGGAGCGACGAGGAGCACGGTGGTGACGTTGTCCAGCAGTGCCGAGGCGACCGCCGTGATCACCACCAGCATCGCCATCACCCGGAACGGTCTGCCGCGAGCACGTTTCACCGACCAGATGGCCAGGTACTCGAAGACGCCGGTCTGCCGCAGCACCCCGACGATAATCATCATGCCGAGCAGCAGGAAGATGACGTTCCAGTCGATGCCTGTGTGCTCGTCGTAGAACGCGGCCTTGTCGTCGGTCGCGCTGATCGCGAGCATCGCCGCGGCGCCAGCCAGCGCGGCGGCCGTGCGGTGGACCCGCTCGCTGATGATCAGGACGTAGGTGGCGGCGAAGACGATGACGGCCGCCCAGCTGTGCCAGCCGCTCATCGCGCCTCGAGCAGACGGTCCAGCAGACCTGCCGCGGTGATCACGCCGAGGGTACGGGAGCCGGCCGCGTCCCGCTCGACGACCGCGACGAGCGGGCTCGCCTCCCGGGCCATCAGGGCCGCGACCTCGAGGGCCGTGTCGTCTGGCGCGGCGATCGGCGGAACGCGCCGTTCCTTTGGCAGGCAGTCACGCACCGAACGCCCGGCGAGCGCCGCGCACAGCCGGTCGGCGTGCCGCTCGTCGACGACCGCGGCCAGAGCCGGGTCCTCGATCACATAGGGGGGCACGAGCATCTTGACCAGCCGGGAGGCGGGCAGCACCGCGTGCGGCACACCGTCGTCGTCCAGCACCAGCAGTCCGGGCAGCCGCTGCTCGCTTAGGAGACGAGCCGCGTCCAGGGCATCGCTGTCCAGCGTCACCGACGTGTAGGGAACGGCCAGGTCACGTGCTCGCACTGTCGGCCTCCTCGCCTTGTACGGCCGCCGGCAGGCGGCGGCCCTCACCCCCGAGCTCGTAGCCGCTCGGGCGTTCAATACCGGAAGGGACCTCTGACGCCATCGCGGACGGGGTTTTCCCGTGCTCGTCGTCCGGAACGCCGACGAGGTCCTCGACGTCGAACATGCGCGCGATGGGAACGTCGGTGCTGCTGTGCGCCACGATCGAGAACGCGATGCACACCGCGATCAGCGTGTAGGCCGCGTGGCCCTGCGGAATTCCGGACTCGAGCACCAGCAGTCCGTAGACCACCGACGCGAATCCCTTCGGCCCGAACCAGGCCGCGGTCAGCTTCTCCCGCCTGCCGAAACGGCTGCCGGCCAGCGAGATGAGCAGCGACGCCGGCCGTATCAGCACGATCGCCAGCACCACCGCCACGTATCCGCCCAGGGAAAGATCGCCGAACAGGCTCGGGGTCAGCAACGCTCCGAACACCAGCAGCGCCGCGAACTTGCTCAGCTCCGCGAACGCCTCCCCCAGCGGCTCGAAGGCGCGCTTCGGCTCCGGCGACACCGATGCGAACACCGCACCCGCGGAGAACGCGGCCAGGTAGGGATTCGCGTGTGTGAGATGGCACGTCGCGTACAGGATCACCCCCACCGCCAGCGCCAGCAGCGGCTGCAGCTTCGGCTCCGCGCCGAGCAGCCGGAACCGCACCAGCCAGGCGACGACCAGCGGCATCGCGATCCCCAGCGCCAGCCCGCTGACCAACTCCAGGGCGATCGTCGTCAACGACTCCCCGGCCGCCTCGGAGGTTGGGCCCGCGGCCGCGATCAGCAGCAGCACGACCGGCAGCGCGAGCCCGTCGTTCAGGCCGCTCTCCACATTCAGCAGCTGCCGCAACCGGGCCGGCACCTCCCTGCGCCCCACGATCGCGGAGGCGAACACCGGATCGGTCGGGGCCAGGACCGCGCCGACCAGGAACGACGTCGTCCAGTCCAGACCCACCAGCAGGTGAGTCAGGACCGCCATGCCCGCGAAAGCCAGCGGCATGCCCAGCCCCAGCGCCCGCGCCGGGTTCCACCACGCCCCGCGCAGAGCCGGGAACGAGACATGCATGCCGTCGGTGAACAGCACGACGAACAGCGCCAGATCCGCCGTCACACCGACGATCTCGCTGCCAGATGCGATGTGCACGAGGCCCAGGCAGCCGTCGCCGACCAGCGCGCCACCGAGGAGAAAAAGGAAGGAGGTCGACAGCACCGACCGCGCCGCCAGACCCGACAGCAACACCGCGACGAACAGCGCAACCCCGAAAACCACCACCAGCACCACGGCAGCCACTCCGATCGACAAGGAGACCTATCCTCGTTCGCCGACCAGGCTTCCCGGCACACCGCTGCCAACCGTAGCAGCACCGGAGCGCACCGATCGACTTCTGTTCGCCCGCGGGCCTCGGGCGCGGCCGCTGCCCACGGTCGCGATCGGGGTCGGGGTCGTCGGCGGCCTGGTTGTCGGCATGGCATCCGTCGACTCAGGCTCGCTGATCATCGTGCTGTTGCTGGCGTCGTACCCGCGGATGCGCGCGTCGCGGCTGGCGATGGCGGTCGTGAAAGCGACGCCGGAGGATCAGAAGGGTCAGAAGGCCGGACGGGGGCCGGTGTAGACATCGTGGGGGCGCAGTCGTAGGGCCGGTTCCTGGTATTCCTCCAGGGCGTGCGCGATCCAGCCGGCGGTGCGGGCGACGGCGAAGATCACTTCTCCGGCCTCGGCGGGCATTCCGGTGAGCAGGGTGAACGCGGCCAGGGCGAGGTCGATGTTGGCGTGCGCCTCGCCGTTGCCTGCCGCGGCCCGCACCACCGCGTCGACGGCGGCCACGGTCTCGTCGGCCCCCGGGAGGCCGCGCGTCGATTCCAGCAGCGCCCGGGCCCGTGGATCACCGTCTGGATACTGACGTATGCCCACGCCGGGGATCGGTAGCCCGGACCGCAGGTGGTCGGAGACGACCCCGATCGCGTTTCCGCTGGCCAGCACGTCCGTCAGCAGCCGGTAGGCGAGCCCGCTGGCGGCGCCGTGCAGCGGGCCGTCGAGCGCGCCGAGGCCCGCGGACACCACCGCGTAGGGGTTGGCCCGGGCCGACGCCGCGACCCGCGCCGCCGTCGTCGAGGCGGCCAGGCCGTGGTCGGCGAGCAGCACGAGCGCCTGCTCCAGGCAGGCGACGGCGTCCGCGCCGCCGGGACCGGGCGCGAGCCTGGGCCAGAGCCGCTGGGCGAGCGAACCGTCGGGCGGGGCGGCGGCGGGCCGGGTACCCAGCAGCGGCAACGACTCCACCATCACCGACATCACCGCGGCGCCTCTCGCGAGCACGTTCTCCCGGCGAAGGTCGAATCGCAGCGGGTCGGCGGAGGCGGCGACCGCGACGGCTACCCGCAGCCGATCGTTCAGCCGGACGTGCGCCGGCAGCGTCGCGCCGGTGCGCGTCACGGCGGCGACCACCTCCCCCGGCGCGCGCAGCTCGACGGCGCGCGCATCGTCAGGGCTCCCGTCAGGACCGTCGCCGGTGCCGCGACCGAGATTCCACAGCCAGCCGACCACCGCCTCGAAGCTCTGCCGCGTGGACAGCTCGACGGCGTCGCGCCCGCGGTAGAACAGCCGGCCGCGCTCGCTCAGCGTGATTCCGGTATGCGCGGTCAGCTGCTCCTCGGCCGGATCAGCGGGCCGCGGCCGGCCGCGCGAGCGCCGGCCGGCCAGGGTCTCGACCTGGCGGGCGTCGAAGGTGCTGCCGCGACCGCTCGGCGCCGGCTCGCTGGTCAGCAGGCCGCGGCTCGCGTAGGCGTACACCGTCTGCGTCTTCACGCCGAGGAGGTCGGCGACCTGCCGGGTCGTCAGCCGCTCATCGCCGCCATCGCCGCCATCGCCGCCATCGCCCGCGGCGTCGACCGCGGCGACCGCAGCGACGGCGCGCCCCAGGCCGCCCCTCGTGCGGGGGCGATCGTCCGCCACGCCGTCTCCTCCCTTGACGCTCCATCACCTCGGAACCACCTTGGAATCGCCTCGGACGTCTCCCAAGTCACGTTGACTGTAATCAACGTTGACAACGTATATCAACGATCGCAGAGTGGCGACCGGAGGAGATAACGATGTCGATCACCACAGAGCGGGGCGGCTCGGCCGCCGTGCGGGAGACGCCAGCGGTCACGGCGCCCCGCGGCCTCAGCGGAGTCGTCGTCACCGACACCGAGCTCGGTGACGTACGTGGGCGCGAGGGYTTCTATCACTACCGTGAGTACTCGGCCGTGGAGCTGGCGCGGAAGCGGACGTTCGAGGACGTGTGGCACCTGCTGTTCTTCGGGCACCTGCCCGACGCGGCCGCACGCGCCGATTTCCAGGCCAGGACGGCGCCCCTTCGCCACCTTCCCGGCTCGCTCCGCGAGCTGCTTCCCATCCTGGCGAAGTCCGGGCCGGACCCGAGGCCGCTCGCCTCTCTCGGCGCGGCGTTGTCCGCCGCGGCCGGCGCGCGCGGCATCCGCCCGCTCTATGACCTGACACCCGGCGAACGGCTGGACGACGCGCTTTTCGCCACGGCGCTCGTTCCCACCCTGCTCACCGCGCTCCACCGCCTGCGGCACGGGCTGGAACCCGTCGAGCCGAGGGACGACCTGTCGTACGCGGCCAACTATCTCTACATGCTGACCGGCGACGAGCCCACGGCCGACCGGGCCCGCGCCATCGAGCAGTACCTCATCTCCACGGTTGACCACGGATTCAACGCGTCAACCTTCACCGCCCGGGTGATCGCGTCGACCGGCGCCGATCTGGTGGCCTGCCTGGTGGGTGGTCTGGGGGCACTGTCCGGGCCGCTGCACGGCGGAGCGCCGAGCCGGGCGCTGGACACCCTGGACGCCATCGGCACTCCCGACCGCATCGACGGCTGGATCCGCGAGCGCGTCCTCGCCGGCGACCGGATCATGGGATTCGGGCACGCCGTCTACCGGATGGAGGACCCCCGCTCCCGCCTGCTGCGGGAGATCGCCGAGGGCATGGGCGGCGCCCTGGTCGACCTGGCGGTCACCACGGAGAAGCAGGTCGTGGCGATCCTCGCCGAGCTGAAGCCCGGCCGCGAGCTGCACACCAACGTCGAGTTCTACGCCGGCGTCGTCATGGAGCTGTGTGGGCTGCCGCGTGAGATGTTCACGCCGACCTTCGCCGCCGCGCGCACCGTCGGCTGGAGCGCGAACATCCTGGAGCAGGCGACGGACAGCAAGATAATCCGCCCCGCGGCCCGCTACGTCGGGCCGCCGCCGCCGCGGCCCGTACCCACCGGCTGACGTGGGTCGCGCGTTCGCGCGTCGGCGGGCTCGGCGGGGTGGGCGGGGTGGGCGCCGGTAGGTACCTCGTTCATCGGGTGGGGTGAGCCGTAGAGAGGCCCCGTGCCGAGGTGGCAGCCGGCGGCGGCGAGCTCGCGGGCCTGGGCTGAGTCGTCGAGGTTGGTGGCGATCACGGTCAGGTCGAGCCGGGCCGCGGCGGCGAGGATGGCGTCCCGGACCAGCACGGTGCGCCCGTGGGCCGATGCGTCGCCGGCTCGGGTGAGACTCCGGTCGAGCTTGATGATCTCGATGGGCAGGGCATGCCAGGCCGCGAAGCTGCTCGCCTCACCGCCGACCCCGTCGAGGGCGAAGCGGACGCCGCGGGCGGCGAGGCGGCGCAGAAAGGGGGCCGCGGCGGCCAGGCCGCAGGTGCCGGTGAGCGTCAGGATGATCGCCTGTGGGGGCAGGTCATGGTCGACGAGGAGGTCCGCGACGCCGGCGATCGGCGTCTCCTCCAGATCACGGTTCATCGGGATGGTGACGAAGGCGGGCACGCCGATGCGGCGCGCCCCCCGCGCCGCCAGGTCCCGGCAGGTCTGCCGTAGGACGACGTCGAGCAGGGGCAGGGTCAGCCCGGCCTCGTCCGCGAGCCGGTACAGCGGCTCGGACGAGAACTGCCCCGTCCGCGGACGGGTCCAGCAGGGCGCGGCGTCGAGAGCAACCGTCCGCGAGGAGCGCAGATCGACCACCGGTAGGTAGTGGACTCCGAGGACGCTGGCGGGATCGTCGCCGCGCAGCGCCTGGTCCAGATGGGCACGGATCTGCGGGGCTGACTCGGGCGTGGACAGGTCCGGCCGGTAGACGACCAGCCCGCCCTTGCCCTGGCGCTTCGCCGCGTACATGGCCAGGTCCGCGTCCCGAAGCAGGGAGTCGGCCACCGGGTGACGAGCCGGGTCGGCCAGAACAAGACCGAGACTGGCACCGATCGGCCGGGAACGGCCCGCCAGCTGGCAGGGGGCCCGGATCGTCGTGGCCAGCCGGCGGCACGCCGTCTCCGGGTCGTCATGGCCGTCCTCGAGGAGCAGCGCGAACTCGTCACCGCCGAGCCGGGCGACGGTGTCGCCGGACCGGACGGCGCCGCGAAGCCGGGCCGCGGTGATCTGAAGCAGCTCGTCTCCGGCGCCGTGGCCCAGTGTGTCGTTGACCCGTTTGAAGTCGTCCAGGTCGCAGAACACCAGCGCGAACGGCCGGCCGGCCCGGGACGCGAGCGCGTGGTCCAGCCGGTCGGCGAACAGCGCCCGGTTCCCCAGCCCGGTAAGAGGATCGTGAAACGCCTGGTGATGCAGTTCCTGCCGGCTCGCCTGAACCGAGACGAGCAGCCGGGTGTTCTCGCCGAGCATCAGCATCTGCCGGACCAGAACCACCAACAGCAGGGCGAGCAGACCGTATGTCTCGACAGGGCCGACGGCTCCGTCGGCGATCAGCTCGCCAACCGACAGCCCGCCGACAACACCGAGAGCCAGATAGGGCAGCGCGGCCTGCACCCACAGTGTCCGCCGGTCGCGGCGCCGGCTCGGCGCCGCCGAACTCGGCATCGGGACCAGGCAGGCCAGCAGGATCGACAACCAGCCCGCGACGGCGAGGACCTCCACGGCCGGCGAGGTGCTGCGGCCTTTCTCGACGATCGCGATCAGGTAGATCGTCGTGTACCCCAGCATGGCGCTCAGGCCGGCGCCCAGCAGCGCCAGCGCGAGCCCCGACCGAGGCCGCCGGAACGTCGCCAGGAGCAGGATGCCAGCCACCAGAATCAAGAAGCTGGTGGCCGACATCACCCCGGACAGCAATCCGGCGGTATCGACGTGTCGCGCCCGGATCAGCGGCTCCAGCAATACCGACCACACAAGCAGGACGACCGAGCCGACCACCACCAGGCAGTCCAGAGTGGTGATCGCATACCACCGGCGCCCGGCTCGGCCCGCGCCGATGCGGCGGTCCGCGGCGTCGAGTGGGTCGGTGGGAAAGCTCAGCACACCGGCCAGAGCCAGCACGACGATCACCAGAAAGGCCTGAGCCGCGCCGAACATGCGTGTCGTGAGCGCCGAACCGTGCGCGAACGCCCAGTAGACGTGCCAGACCAGCGCGACAGACGATGGGACCATCGCCAGTTCGATGAGCAGCCGCCAGCGCCGGTCGGCGCCCCGGGCACGCCGGGCGGTCCACGCCAGCGCGCCCACCGTCGCCAGACTCACCACGAGGGTCGCGAGACCGGCGACTTCGGCAGCTAGGCGTGATGGAGGCACAACTGTGCACAAAGTCACGAAAACCAGATAAGCCAGGCTTGCCGACACAAAATATCGCGGCATTAAGTGGCCGCCGGCCATCATTGCCCGTTTCGTCTGCGCATATCGCACACCTCCGTGAACCGACCGCACCTGAGAAATCACGGTGCGGGCGCGGCCGACCCACGCAGAGTCTGCCCAGGTGGAGTCCGCTGAAATCGGCCCGACCGGCGGACCGTTCACCCGGCGAGTCACCCGGCCAGCGGCTCATCCACCATCGGCCGAACTGGCCGACCCGGCCGACCGGATTCCGGCCGGGTGTCGGCATGCGGTCAGTCCGYCCGGCGGCGCGCGATCTCCGTGGGCTCCTTTCCGGCGACAAGCCAGCCACCGACGGCCGCGGCCAGCGGTACGCCGATGAGGAAGAGCAGCGGGTAGACCGGCGGTATGCGGCCGAACACGGCGAGGTCGTGCCGGTACACCGCCAGCAGGGCGAGTCCGGCGCAGGCCGTTCCCAGCAGCACCCCGAGCAGGGCGAGGCTGGCCGCCGTCGCCGCCGTGAGGGTGCGCCGGATCCCGGCGGTCGCGCCGGTCGCCGTCAGGGTGCGCAGGTCGGCGGCGCCCTCGCCGCGGATCAGACCGACGGCCATGGCCAGCACCGCGAGCGCGACGAGCAGCCCGCCAGCGGCGGCGCCGGCCCGCACCGTCCGAACGCTCTGCTGCCTGTTCCTGACCTCGATGGTCAGCCCGGCCCCAGCGGCGACGCGGCGGACCACAGCCACCTGGGACGCCGTGAGCGGTTGGGTGGACTCGACCAGCCAGCCGGCCCGAACGGGTACGAGCCTCAGCCGGTGCACCGCGCCGACAGTGAGGAACGTGTTCGGGAGCGAGGCGTAACCACTGCCGCGGATCCGGGCGATGGGCGGCTCCGTCGGGTCGCGATTGGGCCCGAACAGGACAAGGTGGTCGCTGTGGGTGGTGACCGCCTCGGCGGTCACCGGAATACCGGCCGGGTCGGCTCCCAGCAGCCGTAGCAGCTCCGGCGTGGCGACATAGGTCAGGGCGGCCCCGTAGATGTTCCCGTGCTTCGGGATGTTGAGCTCCACGGCGTGCCGGCTGCGCTCGCCGCTCGCGATCCCGCGCTCGATCGGCGCGTCGGGGTCATACGCCATGTCCAGCGGGAGCACCGTCGGGCTGGACAGCCCGGCCGCCATCCGGCCGACCGCAGCCGCGAGCCTCGCGGCCTGTGGTTCGGTCTTGATGGGGATGATGGACGGCGGGTCGCTGGCACGGGCGACCCGGACAATCAACTGGCGGTCGCTCAAGTTGCCGGTCGTCGGGGTCGCCTGGATGTCCGTGGTGACGATGACGATGGCCACGGGGACGCCGAGCGCCAGGCTGATCGCGGCCAGTGCCGCCCCGGCCCGTGCCTGGTGGCGGGCCAGGTCGCGCAAGGCCAGCCGGACCGCGACCGGAGCGCGGGTGCCGGCCCAGCCGAGCAGCCTGACCGCGAGCGGCGCCGCGAACGGGATAGACAGCGCCGTCGCCAGCGTGCCCGCGACGACCAGCGCCGGGTTGTCCTTCTCCCCGGCGGCAAGGCAGCCAAGCCCGCCGGCGAGAAGGATCGCGGCGAGCACCGCCGGCCGGCGGGTGGACCGCGGCGCGGGCGGCCGGCCGGCGAGCGCGAGGGTGATCGGGAGCCGGGAGATCGCCCGGGCCGGCCACCACGCCGCCACGGCCGACATCGCCACCGCCAGCACCGCGATGGCGCCGACCAGGAACCACGGGACGGCGAGCCGGTCCACCCGATGTCCGGTGGCCGGCTCCAGCCAGCCCGCCGCCACCGGCCAGAACGCGAGCCCCGCCGCGGTGCCGGCGACCGCCCCGGCCAGGCCGACCAGCAGGCCGGTCACGATCATCACCAGCCGGACGTGGCGGGCCGTCGCGCCGACGGCGGCGACCATGCCGAGCTGGCGCAGCCGACGGTGGGCGAGGGTGCCGAACCCCGCCGCGGCGATGAACGCGACCAGCAGCAGCAGGATCGCGGTCGCTGCCAGGACCAGGGTCACGATCACGACCCGCTGGTTGTCGGGCCCCTGACCGACGCGCTGGGCGATCGTCGTGAGACGCTGGTCGTCGGAGTGCTGTATCTCAGCGCCGGCGAACACCGACACCGTGCTCGGCAGCGGTCCCCCGACGGGCGCGACCAGGACGAAGTCGTCCTTCAGGTCGCTCGGGTTCTCGACGATGCCGACGATCGTCCGTAGGCGCCCGTCCAGCCCGACGCCGCCGCCGAGCCGCAGGTCTAGCAGTTTGGCCATCCCCGTGGTGACGGCCGCCTCGCCAGCTCCGGACGGGTAGCGGCCGCGGGTGAGGCCCAGGAGCTTCTCGGTATACGTCCCGTGCGGCAGCTGCGCGCGGTAGTCGACCGGGAGCGCGAGGCCTGGGGCGGGCCGCGGGGTGTGGCCGACGACGTCGATCCTCCCGTACCGGGCGCGCAGGGTGGCAAGGTCGGCGGCGAGCGCCCGGGAATCTTCCCGCGCCTTCAGGACGTAGACGTCGCGGGCCGTGCCCAGCGTCCCGTCGGCCGGCGGCGGGACGTTGGAGAGGGCCGTCCCGCCGCACACGGCGACGGCCACGGCGAGCAGGAGCAGGAGCGTCACCAGGACCTGGGAGCGCCACTCGCGGCGCAGCATCCGCCACGCCCACCGCGCCATCGCCCGCCAGGCCGGGAGCCCACCCGCCGCCGGGACGCGGCGGGCCGGCCCGTCCGGCGCCGGGCCGGGACCGGGAGCCGGCACCGGGGCCGGCGGTCGTGGTGGCGCCTGCACGCTCATCGCGGCGTGTCCGCGGTGAGCAGCGACTCCGGGCCGGCCGCCGGCCCGGTCTGGTCCATCGTCACGCCGTCGCGGACGAACACGACCCGGTCGGCCCACGCGGCCAGCTGGGCGTCGTGGGTCGCCAGCACCGCGGCCACGCCCGCCTTGCACGCCCTGCGCAGCAGCCGCATGACAACCTCGCCGGTCTGGGTGTCCAGCGCGCCGCTGGGCTCGTCCGCCAGCAGCAGCCGGCGATCGCCGACGAGCGCGCGGGCGATCGCGACCCGCTGGCGCTGCCCGCCCGACAGCTCGTCGGGAAAACGGGCCGCCTCGTCCGCGAGATCCAGATCGGCCAGGACCCGCCGCGCGGCCGCGGACGCCTTCCCGGCCCGCGTCCCGTCCAGCTCCAGCGGAAGCGCGATGTTCTCGACGGCGGTCAGGCCGGGGAGCAGGTTGTAGTCCTGGAAGACGTAGCCGACGTGGCGGCGTCGCATCCGCGCCCGGTCGCCCGCCGACATGCCTGCGAACGAGGTGCCCTCGACCAGGACCTCGCCGCTGGTCGGCTGCTCCAGGCTTCCCGCGATCGTGAGCAGGGTGGACTTGCCGGAACCGCTCGGCCCCATCACGGCGACCATCTCGCCGGCCCGGACCGACAGGTCCACGTCGGTCAGCGCGTGCACCTCGGTCGCGCCCGAGCCGTACACCTTCGTGACGCCGCGCAGTTCGAGGATGGCGGTCGTCATCGGGCCGCCCTCGCGCCCGTGCCCGTGCCGCGCCGCGTCGTCGGCGCCGACGACGCGGCCGTCGCGGCGGCATCGTTCGCGGCCGTCGCGGCAGCATCGTTCGCGGCCGTCGCGGCGGCATCGTTCGCGGCCGTCGACGGGACGGCCGGGGGAACGGCCGCCGGCGTGTGGTGGCGCAGGCGCGCGTCCGCGGAGTCCAGCCACCGGACGAAGGCCTCCAGGCGGAAGATCTCTGCGTCCGCGACCAGGAGCAGGCCGAGATCGTCCTCGGCGGCGTCCTGCTTCAGCCGGGTGAACCGGCTCATCGTCTCGACCAGGTGGCGCCGGTGCGCCTGGATGATCTGCACGACGTCGGCGCCGGGCAGCCGCGCCGCCACGAGGATCTTGATGACCAGCTCCTCGCGGGGCGGCGCCTCGGCGGCGGGCGGGGTCCGCAGCCAGGTGGCCAGCTCATCGCCGCCCGCCGGCGTGATCCGGTAGGCCTTCTGCGGACCCGGTTCGTCGCCGTCGTCGGACGCGACCAGGCCGTCCCGCTCCAGGCGTGCCACGGTCGTGTAGACCTGGCCGACGTTGAGCGGCCAGACCTCGCCGGTGCGCGCCTCGAACTCCTGGCGCAGCTGGAGCCCGTACTTCGGCCCTTCGCTCAGCAGAGCCAGCAGGGCATGTCGCACGCTCATGGGCACCCGTCCCTTCTGCGGTATACCCAGTAGCATACCCGGTATACAGCGACGACACGCCAGCCCTCCGGTGGTCCCGATCTGGCCCCGCCGACAACCATGGCAGGGCACAGACAGCGATCACCGAGGGGCTGGTGTGCCGGGCGAGAGTGTTCGCCGACGCAGTCGACGACGACGGCGGCTGCGGCTGCGGCTGCGGCTGCGGCTGCGGCTGAATGCTCAGCCATGCCCCCGCGGCGTGGTCAGAGGCCAGCGATGTCGAACAGGTTGCCCTCCGGGTCGGCGAGGGTCGTCCAGCCGTCGTGGTCGGTGACGCGCTTCGCGCCGAGGCCGACCGCCCGGTCGACCTCGGCGGCCGGGTCGGTGGTCGCCAGGTCGACGTGCAGCACGTTCTTGCCAGGGTTCTTGTCCGGGACGAGCGCGAAGGAGAGCGGCGGCGCGCTGGTGACGGTCGCCCAGTCGGCGGTCGCGCCATCGGCGATCGGCGCGCCGAGCAGGTCGGACCAGAACCGCGCGAGCGTGAGCGTGTCGGTGCTGTCGACGACCACGCTGGCAATGGCGAGAGACATCAGAGATTCCCTTCGGTCGGATTGGTTGGGTCGGTCGGTCAGTCGGGTCGGTTGGGCTGATCAGCCGGTCGGGCTGGTCGGTCGGGTTGGTTGGGTTGGTCAGGCGGTGAGGTCGATCGGGGCGGCCGGGTCGGTCAGACGGACGCCTCGGCCCTGCTTCAGTGGGGCCTGGCCAGGCGGCGCCAGTTCTCAGGCGGCGGACCGGACGGGCCAGTAGACGTCGGTGCGAGCGGCGGAAGCGTCGCCGCCGCCGCCCGGCTCGATGCGATAGACCTCGCGGATCGCGTCCGGGAGGCCGACCGCGTGGCGGACGACATGGCTGCCGAGCGCGCCGTACGTACGGTCGAAGTCGTCGAACCCGCCGAGGTGCTCGGCCACGGCGAACCGCCCGCTGGCCAGTTCGATGCCCTCGACGCCCGCGACGACATCCCGCGGCCGAGGCGCGGCACCGCGCGGGACCGGCACGAACGCGGCGACCTCGCCACGCTCGTCCTCGAAGTACTCGTGCGACCAGGTCGCCCCATGCGGCCCGGCCGCGCGTACGTCGACGTGGGCGAGCGCGGAGTCGAGCAGCAGCCGCGCGTCCGCGTACCAGCCACCGGCGTCGGCCGCGGAGACAATCGCCCGCACCGCGAAGACCGGCCGCGCCGGCACGTCCAGGAACGCCACGGCCAGCGGCGCGGCCGGCACGGGCGAGAGAAGCTCACGCAGCGAGGCGACGACACCCCGCGTTCTGGCGAGCTCGGCCTCCATCCGCTCCAGATGGGACCGGATGGTCGCGTCACGTGCCCCGTCATCGGGCGCCCGCAGAACGGCGCGCACCTCCGGCACCGGCATGTCCAGATCCCGTAGCCGGCGGATCAGGTGCGCCCGCGGGACCTGATCCAGCGAATAGCGCCGGTAGCCGGTCGACGGGTCGATCGAGGCCGGCTCCAGCAGGCCGACGTCGTGATAGTGCCGCAGCGTCTTGACGCTCAGGTAGGTGAGTCGGGAGAACTCACCGATCGGCACGACGGGGTCCGGTTCGAACATGGGTCGAGCTTCGACCCTCCGGCAACAGGAGAGTCAACACGACCCCGGCGGGCGGCCGGAACGCCGCCGAAAGCGCGCCGTGCCAGCCAGCCAGTCGACGGCCGGCCGGCGATCGACGCGCCTCGCGCGGCTACGGCTTGCGGCCGATTCCGCCGGCCATGAGGCGCTGCCCGACCGTCAACGGGTGGCTCACCGGCTCGTCAGGCCGCCATTCGGGCAGGTAGACGACGCCCGGGTCCAGCAGTTCCAGTCCGCGGAAATACCCGGTTATCTCCTCCAGGGTGCGGAACCGCCCGGTGCCGAGATCCCGGAGCATGGCGTCCTCAAGCGCCACGGCGTCCGGGCTCGACGCGCAGAAATGAGTCAGGAAGAGATAGCTGCCTGACGGAACGGCGTCCAGGTAGGCGGYCACGATCCCGTCGGGGTCCTCATCATCRCCAAGATGGTGAATGACGCCGATAAGGAGCACACCCACCGGCTCGGACAGGTCGATGTGCTTGGAGACCTCGGGGCGGGCGAGAACGTCGGCCGGATCGCRCAGGTCGGCGGTGACCACGCTCGTGTTGTCGTTCTCGGCCAGCAGAGCACGTCCGTGCGCAAGGACGATCGGGTCGTATGGTGTCGGGTAGTGTGCACGGTGTCAGGGATCGGCAGYGACACCGACACCTAGGGTGGGTCACAGTGGGCGTGCTGGGCGCGGGTTGGGTCCGGGTGTCGACAGGCAGCCAGGATGAGACGTCGCAGGTCAAGATCCTTACGGAGGAGGCCGCGCAGCGGGGTATCACGATCGTTCGGTGGTTTCGGCTGCATGGGTACTCGGCTCAGGGGGCGCAGGAGCCGGCGTTGCGGGAGGCGATCGCCGAGATTGCGCGTGGCGACTATTCTGTTCTCATGGTGACGGAGTCCTCCCGGCTGGACCGGCGTGATGATCTGGATGCGCAGGCGGAGATTCTGTTGGGTATTCGGTCGGCGGGTGGTGACGTCGTGTCGATCGCTGAGCCTCAGTTCGGTAGGACGGATTTCGCGGGCCGTGTTGTGACGTTGGTGGCGCAGCACGCGAATTCGGAGAAGTCGAAGACGGTGCGGCGGACGACGTACCGGGGGATCTCGATGATTGTCGCGAACGGTGGGCATCATGGTCCGTTGCCGGCGTTCTGGGAGACCCGTGGGGATCGTTACGCGAAGCAGGCTTACTGTGTTGACCCGGACGCGGTGAGGGATATTTACCGGCGTGTCGCCGGCCGTGAGTCCCTGTCGTCGGTCGCTCGCGCTTATGATCTGTATCCGGCGTCGGTGAAGAACCTTGTGCGGTTTCCCGCGAATCACACGGGGGTGGTGGAATGCCGGTATACGTATGAGGGTGCGACCGAGGTGTGGGGGCATCGGGTTGCCCCGGTGGTCGAGTCGCCGTTGTGGTGGCGCGCGAACAACGTGCTCGCCACGAACATGACGGACGGACGGGGGAACAAGGGTGGCCGTCCGGTGGCGCGGCCCGCTAACTGGCTGAGCGGTGTTCTGGGGTGCCCGTCGTGCGGCGCGAAGCTGCACGTCCACGGCGGCCAGACTCCGGCGGGGAACCCGCGCGCGCCGAAGCTTCGGTGTGGTGGCCACGCGAAGCAGCGTCAGGCGTGTGGTGTTTTCACCGGCTGTGACGCCGGGCCGGTGATCGACGTGATTGATGCGATGCTGTCCGGTGATGTCACACCGGTGCTGGCGTTTGCGCGGGTGGCGGGGAACGCGCACGAACGGGACGAGATGCGGGCGGAACTCGCCAGGATTCAAAGCCGCCTATCCGTGACCGAGAATGATGACGATCTCGACAAGCTGGTCGCGAAGCGGAAGGACCTCAAAGCGGCGATCGACGGGTTTGTGGTGGTCCCGGACGTGTACGACTACGCGGAGACTGGGCAGACCGTCGGTGCGATGTGGGCGGCCGGTGACACCGACGTGAAGCGCGGAATGGTCCGCGCTATCAAGGAATCCTGGGGGTTGGCGCTGTCCGAGCACGGCGGCCACTGGGGAATCACAATGGGTACGGGATTCACCGGCGCAGGTGGCGCGGATGTGGTGGACCTAGGTAACGGGCTGTGCTTCCGCCGAGAAAGCACGCACGCGACGCGATAAAGCCGCTACAAAGCCCGGCCTAGGTATCCGCGCCGCCCGACGGTTCGTCGGGCGGCGCGGAAACGACAAGAACCGTTCTTCCGGCTTCGAGGTGGCGCAGCACGTCCGGTAGCCGGACGTCGCGGGCCGCGAGGACCACCACGGTCGCCTCTGGCGGTGCCTCGGTCGGGTCACCGTGCGGCGGTGGCGGTTCGCCGTGCGGTTCGGCCGGTGGGCGTTGCTCGGGGATCGCTGCGGCGGGTGGTGCGGTGGAGCTGGGACGGCGGACGGGGGACGGATCGACCACGGCACCTCACGCGACAAGGGCGCCCCGAGCCGGTAGGTGGGTACCGGTCGGGACGCGCGGTGCGGGGACACGGCGAAACAGGCCCTTACCAGCGGTACAACGTCAAACGTCAGCGTCCTATTCCAGATGCAGGCAAACACAGGCAAACGCGCCTATCGGGAGGTAGCGGGTAGCGGCTGTGTCCTGCCGTCGCACGCCCACGAGCCGATGGCTTACCCGATGCCCTCCGAAGCGATGCCCCGTGAAGCCGCCCAGCGTCCACGCAGACGGCCCAGCGCGGCCGGACGGCCATCGGTTTGGCCGGACGGCCATCGGTTCGGGGTTACGGCGCGGTGACGCTCTCAGGCCGCGCGGCCGTCCGTGTCCGCGTCGGCCCTCTCGGTCGGCGGGCGGCCTGGTCCTGAATGCGGCTCGCGCGTGGAGGCGGACGGGACGGCGGACACAAGGCGGATCGACCACGACACCTCACAGAACAGGCAGGGGAATTCGGCAGACAAACGCTAACCACACCATCCGCGACCGCCAACCCCGCGCGTTCCACCGGCCGCACCCGGCCAGCACCACGATTAGATAAGATGCCGAGTACGGCACTAAGTCTTGGCCTACTCAGGTACCCCCCACACACCCGCCACGCTGCACCAACGCGCCACCCTGGGTGTACCTACTAAGCAGGCCCTCCGTCAGGCCCCCYGTTAGGCCCCCCAATAGGGCATCGGACAGGACAACCGACAATCCGCGCATTTCCGGCAAATACGGCAAACGCATGTGTGCCAAATCACAGCGAAAAGGGATTCCCGGCGCGCCCGCTGGCATCCACGCCCGGTGCCGCTGTCAGACACAGTCGACAACCTTGGTTGTCGATGTCCGGTAGCGCGAGAACCCCACGGGTGCACCGTCGCCGCACCCGTGCCCACCGAGCCCGCTGGCGCACGCCAGCCCGACAACCCCGGTTGTCGCACAAGATCGCTGTGCGCTGGCGGTTCTGCCCAGCGTCACAGCGACGCTGCTTAGGCGCGGTAGGCCAGAAGGCGCCCCGCCGTGTGACCGGCAACGACCCGGGCCGGGGCGTTCCCGGGTAGCGGGTAGCGCCCGCCCGAGGCCGCCGCAGCCCCGTAGAGCCCGTTTCCGGGCTACACCCGCACCCGCCGCTACCCGCTACACCCCCGCATCAGCCCTGCTTACAGCCCACAATGCCGGTAGCGTCGACGGTAGCGCCACCGCTACACCCCCGCCACGCCGCTACACCCCCAAGGTGCTTGCGGAAACGCTTGCTTCCGCTATCTCCAGCAAGCAGATCGCGCGGAACGTCCGAACGCGCCGCGCTGGGTCAACGCGGTCAGGCGTCGCTGGGCGCGCTCGACACTCGGGCAGAGCAGCTTCCGCGACCCGGCTGGCGGTCAGGACGCGGCGGCTCGTCCAGGACGTCGAACCAGGGGCGAGACCGCGAAGCGTGAGCCCGCCGAGCAAGGCCATCGGATCAACGCTCCCGACCCCGGCGGCCGGGCCGACGACGCAGAAATAACGTGCCTCCAGCACCCAAGTCGGGGCAAGGCGGGGGGTTGCTGGCAGTCGCGCTGACCTGCGTCAACACGGCATGGCTGGTATCGGTCTGACCCCCCGTCTCTAGGACGGGGGGTCAGACCGATAGCCGTGCGGTGGGTGAGACCGACAGCCAGACCGCGTCGCCCAGTCAGACCGCGTCGCCGGCGGTGACGGCGTGGTCTGTCCGGATGTCGCCGGGTGCGGGCTGGTCGCTGTCGCTCTGGGTGGTACCCGTCCCTCGGTCGACAACGGGGGTTGTCGTGTCGGGCGGGCGTGGCGGTGTCGGCGTCCCGAATGGCACCGACAACTCAAGTTGTCGTGTCGGGGTCGGGCTTGGCCTTGGGGGGTCGTCCGCCGTGGCCGGGTCTGGCTCGCATCCACGCTTCGAAGGTCGAGAGGCGCCAGCGTGGGCGGTCGGGTACGGACTCGTCGTCCGGCGGGGGTAGCCGGCCCTGGTTCCGGTAGGACCGGAGCGTGACGGGCTTGATGCCGGCTCGCTCGGCCATCTCGCGATAGCCAAGCAGCGGGTCATCGTCGGGCATGGTGGGGGCTTTCTCCCTCGATCACGAGAAATCTAGAACGTGGCGTTCTATATTGGAGGTGTAGGCGGTTCCGGCGGGGTGTTCCCGCACCCACACCGGAACCTTGATCACAGACCTGTGCACAGACAGGACGGCAACCCATGTCCAATCTTCCTCCACACGAGCGCGCCGGCTGGCCCGGGCGGTGGCAGCCAGCGCGGATCGTGCCGCTTCCCGATGGTGATGTGGCGCTGCGGCTGCACGCGGGCGCCCCGGCGCGGGAGCTGGCGACGCTGGCCGGGATGCTGCCCTCGGCGTTCTACGTCACCCACCGGCCGGTCACACCCGGCGGCGCGGCGGTGGATCTGGTCTTCCGGGACAGCGCCGTGGGCGTCGCGGGCTCCTCGCCGTGGCGCACCCCGACCGTTCCGCCTCCCGACGCGGCGGCAGACGCGTTGACGGTGCCAGGCGACCTGTCGGGCTGGGTGCCCGATGTCGGCGCGGTGCCTGACCGTGGGATCACGCCGTACCAGTGCGCGCTGTGGGAGCTGCTCGCGGCGGCACCCGACAGCGCCTCAGGCGCCCGGATGGCGGGCCTCGTCTGGCGGCTGCCCCCGGAAACGGTCATGGTCCTTGCGGACCTGCTACGCGAACGACGCGCCCGACACTGACCACCCGACCGATCCGCCACGGCGGCCGGCACCCTTCTCGGGTACCGGCCGCCGTCGCCGTTTCAGCCGTGGCAACCACCCTCAGATCACCTTCAGCCGATCCCTCCGGACACACCGACGCACACCACCACAGCCCTGACCAGCGCTAGCAAGGCGCTTGCAAACGCAAGCGGCAGCCCATCGGAGTTGGGTGCTGATCGTGCGCGCGGTGACGTCGCGCGCCGAGCCTTGTCATGGGGAACGGTTGACCACTTGCGCCTCCCTGGCGCACCCTCCGCTTCCATGTCCCGATCCCTGCGTGGGCACGTCGGCTGGTGCGAGGCACGTATGGGGGTGCTGCCGATAGCGCTAGACTCGGCTGCCATGCGTCCGCTTCTCGTGTTGTGGGACATCGATCACACCCTGACCGAAAATCATGGTGTCAATAAGAAGATCTACGCGCTTGCTTTTGAGATGCTAACGGGCCAGCGCGCGGAACATCCTGCGCGAACGGACGGGCGCACCCAGCCAGAGATCATGCGGAATATGTTGCTTGCACATGGAGTAGAGTCGACTCTTGACTACGTTTCYCGCGTGTCGGCAGTCCTAGAATCCGCCACGTCGTCGAAGGCAAACGAATTGCGCGACCGTGGTCACGAACTRCCCGGCGCACGCGACGTGCTCACTGCACTCCAAGCTTCGCYGGGCGTAGTTCAGTCCGTCTTGACCGGAAACAWCAGGCCCAACGCCGTCATAAAGCTGTCTACCTTCAAGCTCGACGGATTTATCGATTTCGAGGTCGGTGGGTACGGTTCAGACGACGACGTAAGGGCAAATCTAGTCGGCGTCGCACAGGAGCGGGCAACAGCTAAATACGGCGTTAGGTTCCACAAGGCGAATACGGTCTTGATCGGGGACACGCCCCGCGACGTGCACGCAGGTCGGATTGGTGGCGCGCACGTGATAGCTGTTGCGACCGGCTCTGACACCATGGACGCATTGCGGGCCGAGGGTGCGGACATCGTGCTGCCGGATCTTCGGAACACTGCCGCCGCTGTAGATGCGGTCTCGACCTTTCGCACCTGATTCTTCTCAGATGACTATAGCTACTTGTTGACTTTCGCGACCGCGGCGCTGATTGCGGCGGCTCTCTGTCGCCAGAAGTTCGATTGTTCGACTGGCAGCGAAACTTCTTGGACGCGCTCAAAACTCCGGGTGTACATGTCAAAAAAATCCCCACCTTCCATTCGCCGCAGGTGAAGGATAGGGGCCATGTAGCCGTACATCCCGTAAACGTGCTGGTTTACCAGCATCTCGTCGTCGTACACGAATATTGAATTGTACAGCGTCTCCTTATGAAGCAAGAACTCTACCCCGGGCACTCCCGCCAGCGGCGCATAGTAAGAAAGCGCCATGYGGACGCGCGCGGGTATGGCGTCGAACAGTCTTTCCTCGATACCTCGCGTGATGCACTGCGGGCTGTCCGGGTCCGCCATAAGTATTCTTACCTGCGTACCGTTCTCAGCCTTGCGCCTGATGAGGTCGATTGATTCCGGGTTGCCTTCTGGCAGAAAAAGGCTTGCGTTCGCATAGAGCCAGATTCTCTGCGTCGCCGTTGCCATAAGGTCTAGCCATRGGTGACGAGGAACGTCGGAACGATGCGGGTAGAGTGTCACGATCTCCGCCTGAGAAACCGATTCGCGTTCCGCTTCGAACTCTGGCCACAGCCACGCGGGCGGAACACCGAGAATCTTGGCGGCACGGTATGCGGTGGTGCGGCGGGGCGTGATGTCTCTCATGATCCAGCGCTGAACGCTCTTGGGGTCGAGACCAAGTTCGTCCGCGAGCGAGCGTTCGTCGTAGTCGCTGCCTACAAGTGTGGCGCGTAGTCGTTCATTGGGCATGCGACCCCACCCTTCTCCGCCTGGGACGTTGCGGGACGTTGGCCGTCCAATGGTACGCCCCRCAACGCCCCGGTTACGCGGTGCCGACAACAGTGCAGAGTGCTGTTCGCTGACCAGCATGGGAGGCCAGGTACGGGCTCCCGCTTGACGGTATGGCTGTCGATCAGCCCTGAGGGAGCTGCCCGCGAGGGTGGGGCCGTCCGTCGATTCACGGTGCCCAACCCAACGGACAGGCTCAGCGACAGGGCAGGACCGGAAGATCGTCATCCCACCGGGAGCGGCTGACTGCGAGCAAGGTGGATTCATGATCGTGAGGTACGAACTCGGCAACGGAACCGACACATATGCGAGCGTCCCCGCGAGGATGGCCGATCAGGTGGGTAACCCTCAGGTGCTCGCGTGGTGCCTGCTGGACGTCCTTCCGGGTGCGGCCTGCATCGAGATCTGGGTTAACGGGAGATCCTTCCGGGACAAGCCGGACGCCGTGGCCAGACCACCCAAAGCGGAGAATGTCCCGTCACCTACCGAACTGGTTTTGGATATCGCTACCGCTATCCTGCTGGCCAGTGATCACGCCGACACCCAGACCGGCGCGCCCGCGTGGTTGACGCGGGGAAGGGCCAGYGTGCCCACCCGCGATGTCCTGCGCGGGCGCGCCACCCGCAAGTACCCGCCCGTTTAGGCCATGGAAGCGACCAGCGACGAGGGACGGGCATACGCGCCATCTGCGGACGAGTCAGACCGGCTGCCCCCGAGCGAACGACAGTGGGCGCACTTCCTGATCACTCAGCAGTATGAGACGCAAC
Source organism: Pseudofrankia asymbiotica (assembly GCF_001983105.1). Taxonomy (GTDB): domain Bacteria; phylum Actinomycetota; class Actinomycetes; order Frankiales; family Frankiaceae; genus Pseudofrankia; species Pseudofrankia asymbiotica. The sequence continues at coordinate 22,657 of NZ_MOMC01000065.1, forward strand.
GTCGAGCACTACCGTCTGGCAAGACCAGAAAGCGGCGATCACCTTTCGCCGACATGTTCCCACAGGTCAACATCACGGCGCACTGAGACCACCGCTCACATCAGCGAACACGGGGCACGCGCGAAGCCGGGCACACCTTGAACAGCGGGGAAGATCGGGAATAATGGAAGCTATTCAGCAGTGGATCGTGATCGCGGAGACAGATGATGATGATGCGAGAATCGGGGGGGTTTTCACGTCGCATAGCCGTGCGGAGAGCGCGTCCCAACACCTTTTGGCGTACGGTCTTGTTGCCGAGGTCTATCCGATGCCGATGCAGGACCGGCTCGTGTTGTTCGCGGAGAATCGCGCCGAGGCAGAACAGGCGTGGGCGCGGCTTATCAACGCGGAGCTGCACTGACGGCTCTTTGCGATCGGGCCATGCCGGGTCTGCTTGCTCCAGTGAGCGTTTGCAAGCAGTCCTGCAAGCGTGGCGGGGGTGTAGGGGCGTGGCGGGGGTGTAGCGGCGGCGCGACCCCACGCGCTACCCGTGTCGCGGCCTTTGAGCTGGGACGATGCGGGGATGTAGCGGGTAGCGGCGGGGGCGTGGATGGCCCTGAAACCGGCTCACAGGGCCTGCGACTGCCCCGGCGGGCCGCTACCCGCTACACCCACGGCACACCCGAGCGACAACCATGGTTGTCGCGCCGCCCGATGCCGCAGCAGTGGCCGGGCGCGCTTGCTTCGGTGCTTCCTTTTGCAAGCATTCTGCTAGCGCAGGTCAGCATGACGCGGACGTGCCCGGGAGACAGGACGGCGATGATCCTAAGACTTAGCTACGGTCTAGGTGTGGAGGCCCGGGCCACCATTCCCACGCCCGGGGAAATGACTCCGGCGGAGGTGGCCGCCGGAGTTCTGGAGATGATGGCTGGCGTCATCAGGGTTCGGGTCTGGGAAGACGCGCTCAGCGTCACCGACGAGCCGTCGGCAGACGCCACGCGGGTTGAGCCCGCGCTCGATGTGGACCGGCTCCTAGAAAACGCGCACSCGGATATTTTGGCTGACGTGGCACTCATCTTGGATCTGGACGCCGGTCTATCTGCGATCGTGGGCGACCGGATGAGCGGCGAGCCGGTGCCGCCACGACGGTCGGACTTTGAATCCGGCCACTCTGCCGGTCCGTCGTATTCGGCCTTGATGGAAGGTCCGAAAATTGTCCCCCCTGTCTGATCACCAATCCCCCCGCCCCCCGCACGACCGAGGTTCCCCGACCATGAGGCAGGACGAGACGGTGACGATTGAGTTCACCGTTCACGTGACCACGAGCATCGACAAATGGTCGATCATGCTCGGTACCGAGCCCACCAGCGACGCGGTAGCCCGATCCGTCACCGCCTACTACCAGACCACCATCACGACCGCCGACCACTACGTCCCCGCCACCAGCGAGGCCGCCGGCCGAGTGCTCAGACTCCGGCACTGAGTCCGGGCCCCCCTCCCGTGGGGAAGACGTTTCGACGCGCTTACGTGCCCTCAGGGGCCACGGCGGGCAGATACGGCGAAGACCCCAGATCGCTCCGGGGACCCTCGGGCGCTTGCTCCCACAAGCGCCAGCAAGCGTTCTTGCAAGCACTTCGGGTGTAACCACACGGCGGGGGTGTAACTCCAGAGTTACACCGCCGGTTACGGTCTTATGGGCCATGAGCTGGGACGATGCGAAGGTGTAACAGGTAACCAGGGCGGCGAGGATGGCCCCGAAACCGGCCCTACGACGGCTACGATGGACCCGAGCCAGGGTTACCCGTTACCCCACGCCAGACCCCCAAGCGCGTGTGTACAACCCGACTTGCAACGGTCGTTGTCGACGTACACGACCTGGGCGTCCGGCGTCTGGCGCTGGGCCACCTGATGGGTGTTCTCGACGGTCGGYAGGCCCGAGCCGAGGTCGATGAACTGGCGGATTCCGGCCTCCCTGGTCAGGAAGGTCACGGCCCGGCGGAGGATCGCCYGGTTGTACCGGCCGACGTCGCCGATCTCGGGCACGATCCGCAGCGCCTCATCGGCGATGGCCCGGTCGACCTCGAAGTTGTCCTTGCCGCCGAGGACGGCGTCGTACACCCGGGCGATGCTCGGCCTGGTCACGTCGATCTCGGCTGGCTCCGCCAGCGCGCCGACGGCGCCGGACTCCTGCTGCTGGTCGGTCATCCAGGCCATCCCCGTCGTCGAGTCCCGGCCGCCGAGCGACCCGCACAGTGATCAGATGTCCACCTTGCGTGGATCACCACAGTTCTTACACCATCGGCACTTCGCTCCGACATGGACCCACCCTGACGGGTGACGGACGGGCTCGGCGGCGGGCCCGTCCATTCGCGCCCGGTGCCGCTGTGATTACCATGATCGCTGCCCCAGCTCCGCATGAGCACTCTCCCCCTCCTCCCCCCAGTCCGGTGACCGAATGACCCGCCAAGATCGGCCAGACAGGTCCCTTCAGACCCGCCCAATCCCGGATCACGGTCTGAGCCGATTCTGGACGTTGCCGTGCTCGCCGGATCAGTGGTTCCGGCGACACGGAAACGCACAGGCACGGGAGTGGCGGCCAGACTCGGCTTCGTGACGGTGTCGAGCGTGGCGGGTACCGCGGGTGCCGATGCTCGTGTGCGTGCCTGGACGGGCCGGCGGTACGGGCATGGATAGCGTCGCGAACCCGGTCCTGCTTGCGACGACGCGGTCGGGAACCGTCGAGTCCTGGCACCGCGGCGCGCTGGTTCTGCTCGACGTCGACGGCGCGGTCGAGGTCTCTTTCGGTTCGCCGGAGCGGCCCGTCTTCGCCCGTTCGGCTCTCAAGCCGATCCAGGCGGCCGCCATGGTCGACGCCGGCTACCCGGGGCGGGGCGAGCAGCTGGCCCTCGCCGCGGCCAGCCATGACGGCGAGCCCGTACATCGGCAGACGGTCAGGGCGATCCTGACGTCCGCGGGCCTGGACGAGGAGGCGCTGCTCTGCCCGCCGGCGTGGCCCGGCAACGAGGAGGCCCGCCTCCAGTGGGTCAGGCATGGTGGCGAGGCGTCGCCGATCTGCCATAACTGCTCGGGCAAGCACGCCGCGATGCTCGCGACGTGTCGCGCGGCCGGATGGGACACGAACACCTACCGGCTGCCGACGCATCCGCTGCAGGTCCTCATCTGTGAGGAGGTGGCGCGGTACGCCGGGGAGCCGGTCGCCGCGACGGCCGTCGACGGGTGTGGCGCGCCCGCGCACGCGATCAGTCTGATCGGGCTGGCGCGGTCCTTCGCCTCGCTGAGCCGGGCCGCGGACGGAGCAGACGGATCATCCGCCGTCCTCGTGTCCTCGGCGATGAGGGAACATCCCGTACACGTTGGGGGAACCGACCGGCCCATCACGCACCTCCTCGCGGACGTGCCGGGTCTGCTCGCCAAGGACGGCGCCGAGGCCGTGGTCGCCGCTTCGCTGCCCGATGGGCGGTCCTTCGCCGCCAAGCTCGACGACGGCGCCGCACGCGGGCTCGGACCAATGCTGGCCGCGGCGCTGAGCTACTGGCGTCGCGAAGGCCAGGCCGTCGAGCGGTGGCGAGCGGTCCCGGTCACCGGCGGCGGCGAGCAGGTAGGCGAACTCGGCTGGTCGGCGGATCTCCGCGCCGCGGTCGAGGGACCCGCCTCCCGCCGGTAGTCCGCGCCTGCTGGTAGTCCGCTTCCGCTGGTAGACCGCTTCGCTGGTAGACCGCACTCCACGAGGCCGGCCGCGGGGCGGGCGCCGCGACACCGCGTCGACCGCCGCCGGGATCGCCTCGGTCAGGTGCCCGCGACGTTGTTCACGAGCCGGTCGAGCTGCCGCTCGAGATCGACGATCTCCTGGTCGGCGAAGCCTTCGCGGAGGCGACGGTCGAAGTCGACGACGATCTCGCGTAGCCGCAGGAAGGCCTCCTCCCCCGCCGCGGTCAGCTCGACGGTCTGAACCCGGCGGTTCGCCGGGTCACGCCGCCGGACGACCAGGCCCTGGCCTTCGATCGCGTTGAGGTGGTGGGTGAGGGTCGCCTCCCGGATGCCCACGGCCCGGGCCAGCTCGCGCTGATTGGCCAGGGCGCCCCCCGTCTTGAGGTTCAGCAGCACCAGCCACAGCGGCATGGACCCCCCGCCGGCCGCCAGCGCCTCGTCGAACGCGCGGCTGACCATCCGGGCCGTCCGCGCCAGGTGGAGGCCGATGGGAGAGCGCGACGGGATCACGGGCCCAGCATACTCACACTTCGATGTCTAATGCTTTGACATCTAAACCTTAGATGCCTACGGTTGTCGCCATGAGCGCACACCCCGCCGAGACGCCCCGCCACTACCTGAAGCCGCCGTGGTTCGCCCGTGTCGTGGGCAACCGGATGGCGGCCCGCTTCCGCCCCGACGTCGTCTGGCAGCTCTCGGTCGACGGCTGGCAGAGCGGCCGCCGGCAACGGACCCCCGTCGCCGTCCTGGACCACGACGGCGATCGGTACCTCATCTCCGCCCGCGGCCAGACCGACTGGTCACTGAACCTGTCGGCCGCCGGCCGCGGCCAGCTCGACCACGGCGGCCGCACCGAGGACATCGAGGTCGCCGACGTCCCTGTGCCGGCCCGGCCGCCGCTGATCGACGCCTATCTCGCGAACTACGGCCGGATGCCCACCGTCGGCGCGTCGTTCCGCGCCCTGCCCGACCCGGCCGACCACCCGACATTCCGCATCACCCGCTCCGCGCCGCGGGCATGACCCTCGGCCGGCGCGCGTAGAAGACGGCGACCGGCGGCCACGGCATGCCTGGCACCGGCCAGCCAGCGGCGCCTCGGCGCCGTGCCGCGCCCGGCGTCAGGTCGTCGCGTAGGGTCTCAGCGCGGCACCGGCGTCCAGCAATCGCGCGCCCGGACTGGCGAGGCCAGGCACGCCGAACGCGCCAGCGCACGTGGCCGGGTCGGTGGTCGACAAGGAAATCCGAGAGGGAGTCCGATGATCTTCATCACCGCCAAATTCCGCGTCCGGCCGGAGGACGCGGACCGGTGGCCGGCCATTGTCGAGGATTTCACCCGGGCCACTCGGAGCGAGCCGGGCTGCCTCTGGTTCGACTGGTCACGCAGCATCGAGGACCCCACGGAATACGTTCTCGTCGAGGCGTTCCGGGACGACGCGGCCGCCGCCCACGTCCAGTCCGCGCACTTCCGGGCCGCCCAGCAGATGCTGCCCCAGCACCTGGCCGAAACCCCGCGCATCATCAACGCGTCCGTTCCGCAGGACGACTGGTCCCAGCTCGGCGAAATGGCCGTACCAGCACAGGACTGACCGCGCCTGCCCTGGGCCCGACCCGCGCCGCCCCGCCTGCCCCCTATGACGACGCGACACAATGGCGCCGGCCTGGCATGCCGCCCCGGCGGGCTCCCGGCTTGGTCGAAGCCGTCACCTTCCGGACCGGGATTCGGCCAGCCGTCTGGGCGACGAAAGGCCGCTCGTGGCCGACCAGCCTTGCACGGGCAGGGCACGGACGCCCGCGCGAGTGACGCGAGTGATCTGGTGGACTTTTGAGGGTCAGGACTCCGAAAATCCCACCGGATCATGAACCGGCCGTTCTCTCACAGGACCGTCGGCATCACCCTGGCCCTGAGATGCCAGACGGCCTCGGTTGATCATCGCCACCGTGTTGCCGTGGTCGAGAATCGGGTCAGATCACGACCGCGACAACACGGTTAGGGCGATCATGAATCGTCGCGACCGGGGGACGATCTTCGCTGCCGCGGCACCGCACCGGAGCGGGCCGACGCCACGTTGACGATCTGGCGGTGCGGGCCGCGGTCGGAGACCTCACTCCGAGCGGTTGAGGCGATCTTGGCGGTCGGCCCAGCGCTGGACGGGCCGACCGCCATCCGCTCGGTCGACACCCAGGACCCAGGCAGGGGCCATTGACCGGTACCGGCCACGGAGATGTGCGCCAATCCGGGACGGATTTCCGCGTCACCGGCGGTGGCCAATCCTGAGTATTTCGCGTCGGCCACAGCGTTTGTTCAGGTACGGCTAAGGTATGGCCCGCACTGTCGCGGTATGGCGCGTTGGTCCGGCCCTCGGACGGTATTGGGGCCGCGCGGCACCCTCGGCGTGCTGGCCGCCTGCGGTGTTCTCGTCGTCGCTCTGGTCGTCGCGGTCGTCGCGCTCGCGCTGCGGCCGGGTGACAACTCGGAGGCGCTCCCMAGCCCGGCCGTCTCGGCGAGCCCCACCGCGAACAGGACTCCCAGCGTCGCGGACATCTACCAGCGGATCGGGCCGTCGGTGGTTGTCATCCAGATGGCCGACGGATCGCTCGGCTCGGGCGTGATCGCCGCCGATGACGGCACGGTCCTCACCGCGAACCATGTCATCGCCGACGGCGGCGCCATCAGCCTCCGCTTCGCCGATGGCACCACCTCCGCCGCCACGGTGGCGTCGGCGGACCCGAAGAACGACATCGCGACGCTCACCCCGGCGACCCTGCCGCAGCCCGTGGTACCGGCGACGCTCGGCGGCCAGGTCGAGGTCGGCGGGGAGGTCGTCGCGGTCGGTAACCCCCTGGGGCTGGACTACAGCGTCTCCTCCGGCGTCATCTCCGGTGTGGACCGCACCGCCCCCACGGACAGTGGCACGTTCACCGGCCTCATCCAGTTCGACGCCTCGGTGAATCCGGGCAGCTCCGGCGGCCCGCTCCTCGACGCGAACGGCCTGGTCGTCGGAATCGTCGTCTCCATCGCGGACCCGGGCCATGACGACGCGTTCGCCGGGATCGGCTTCGCCGTGCCCATCGGCAGCGCGCTCGGCGGCGGCAACGGGCCCGGCGACGGTCGCGGACCGCAGATCTGACATCACGGAAGGTATCGAAAGATAACGATGTCGAACCAGGACGAGGTCGAGCGGCGGTACCTGAGCCTGATGGGGTCCAAGAACGACGGCGCCCAGAAACCGGCCGACGGGAACAACGGGAACACCGCACCCGTGGCGCCCACGCCGACGGGCGCGACGGGCGCGACGGGCGCGACGAGCGCGACGGGCGMGACGGCCCGCATGGCGGCACCCGCCACGCCAGCTGCCGCGACCGCCGTGATCTCCTCCGCGAGCCCGCTCGAGCAGGTGCTGTTCGAGGTCAAGCGCACGATCGTCGGGCAGGACGTGCTGCTGGAGCGGATGGCGATCGGCCTGCTCTCCGGCGGTCACCTACTCGTCGAGGGCGTGCCGGGACTGGCCAAGACGCTGGCGGTGAAGTCGCTGGCCGGTGCGATCGGTGGGCAGTTCCAGCGCATCCAGTTCACGCCGGACCTGCTGCCCGCCGACCTGGTGGGCACCCGGGTCTACCGGCAGCACACCGGCGAGTTCGAGACCTCGCTCGGCCCGGTCTTCACCAACCTGCTGCTGGCCGACGAGATCAACCGGGCCCCGGCGAAGGTACAGAGCGCGCTGCTGGAGGTGATGCAGGAGCGTCAGGTGACCATCGGGCGCGACACCTTCCACGTCCCCGACCCGTTCCTGGTGATGGCGACCCAGAACCCGATCGAGTCCGAGGGCACCTATCCGCTGCCGGAGGCCCAGGTCGACCGTTTCATGATGAAGGTCGTCGTGCGTTACCCGACGGCGGTGGAGGAGAACGCCATCGTCGACCGGGCGCTGCGGYCGCCCGAGGCGTCCCAGGCGATCCTCTCCCCCGAGGACCTGGTGCGGATGCGGGCGGGCGTCCAGGCCGTGTACGTCGACCCGGCCATCGTCGACTACGCGGTGCGGCTGGTCACGGCCACCCGCTCGCCGGGAACGGTGGGGCTCGGCCAGCTGGAGCGCTACGTCAGCTACGGCGCCAGCCCGCGCGCGTCGATCAACCTGGTGCTGGGCGCCCGGGCGCTGGCGTACCTGCGGGGCAGGGACTACGCCGTGCCGCACGACCTGCGCGAGCTCGCCCCCGACGTGCTGCGCCACCGCGTCGTGCTGTCGTACGAGGCGCTGGCGGACGACGTCGATCCCGACACGGTCATCGCCGGCGTCCTCGCGGCCGTGTCGATGCCCGAGGTCCCGCTGCGGGACCGGTGAGCCGCGCGATGACGAGCGCGCCTGACCGGCTGCTGCTGCGCCTGGAGTGGCGGGTGATCCGCCGCCTCGACGGGCGGGTGCTGGGCTCCTACCGGACGGCGTACCGCGGCGCGGGCCTCGACTTCGCCGGCCTGCGCGCCTACGTCGAGGAGGACGACGCCCGCCGCATCGACTGGAACGCGACCGCCCGGCTCGACGAGCCGCAGGTGCGCGAGTTCACCGAGGACCGCGAGCTGACCCTGTGGCTCGTCCTCGACCGGTCGGCGTCGATGACGGTGGGCACCCCGGGCCGCGCGAAGCATGACGTGCTGGCCGACCTCGCGATGACCCTGGCCAGGCTGTTCGGCCGCGGCGGCAACCGGGTCGGCGCGCTGCTGCACGACGGCGTCGCGACGCGGGTCGTGCCGCCGGGCACCGGGCGCGGCCACGTGCTGCGCATCGGCCACGAGCTGGACCGCACGGCCACCGCGCCTCCGACGGCGGCCCCCACCGACTTCGCCGCGATGCTGGCGGCCGTCGCGTCGCTCGCGCGGCGCCGGTCGCTGATCATCGTCGTCTCCGACTTCATCGGCACCGGTGCGTGGGAGCGGCCGCTGCTGCGCCTCGCGCACCGGCACGACGTCGTGGCGCTGCGCGTCGTGGACGCGGCCGACGACGACCTGCCGGAGGCCGGGCTCGTCCTCGTCGAGGACGCGGAGACCGGCGAGCAGATGCTCGTCGACTCCAGCGACCCGCTGTTCCGGGCCCGGTTGCGCGACGCGGTGGAGGAGCGTGAGGCCGAGATGGCGGGCCGCATGCGCCGGGCCGGGGTGCCGCTGCACCGGATCGACACCGACCGGGACCTGCTCACCTCCCTGGTCGGGGTCGTCGCCAGCACCCAGTGGAGGCGTGCGTGAGCCTTGCCGTTCCCTGGCTGCTTGTCCTCGGCGGGCTCGTCGTCGCGGCGCTGGCCGTCGCCACCGTGAAGGCGTCCCGTCGGCGGCGGGCGGCGCTCGCGGCGGCGGGCGTGGCCACCGCCGCGGGACGGCGCGCTCCCCAGCTCGGCCTCTGGCTGAGCCTCGCGGGCATCGCGGTGCTGTCGGTCGCGGCGGCGGGGCCGGCGGCGTCCGTCCCGGTCTCCCGCGCCGCGGGAACGGTGATCGTCGCCATGGACGTGTCGAACAGCATGTCCGCGACCGACGTCGAACCGACCCGGCTGGACGCGGCGAAGAAGGCCGCGACCGCGTTCGTCGACGCCCAGCCCGGCAGCGTCAACGTCGGCGTCGTCGCCTTCCAGAACGGCGGGATCACCACCCATCTCCCCAGCGCCGAGCACGGGGAGGCCGAGGCCGCGATCGACCGCCTGAGCGTCACCGGCGGCACGTCGCTCGCCGACGCGCTGCTCACCTCGCTCTCGGCGATCACAGGCAGGACCGTCCGGCTGGGACGGGACGGCACCGTGCCCGACATCGGCTACTGGAGCTCGGCGACCATCGTGCTGTTCTCCGACGGCGAGGACCGCGGCGACGCCGACGCCACCGAGGCCGCCGCGAGCGCCGCCGAGGCCGCGGGCGTGCACGTCGAGACGGTCGGCGTCGGCACCGCGGACGGCGGCGTCGTCACCGTCGACGGCTACCGGCTGCACACCGCGCTGGACGAGGACACGTTGAAGGCCATCGCCCAGACGACCGGTGGCACCTACCACCCCGCGTCGGACGCACCCCAGCTCGACGGCGTCGCGTCGACCATCGACCTGCGGCTGACCACCCACAACGAGGACCTTCCGCTGGCCGGGGCGTTCACCGCGTTCGCGGTCCTTCTGCTGGCCGCCGGCGGAGTCCTCACCGTGACGCGCACCGGAAGGCTCGTCTGATGTCCTTCACCTGGCCATGGGCGCTGCTGACGCTGCTGGCCATACCGCTGCTGCCGGCGGTCGCCTGGTGGGCGCGGCGGCGGCGCCGGCGCGCCGCGGTGCGCGTCACGTCGGTGGCGCTGGTCCGCGTCGCCCTGCCGGGCCGGACGCTGTGGCGGCGACGCGTTCCCGTCGCCCTGCTGCTCGTCGGGCTGGCCGCGCTCGGCCTCGGCGCGGCCCGCCCGCAGGCGACCGTGCCGGTCACGTCCAACTCGACGACGATCCTGCTGGCGCTGGACGTCTCCGGCTCGATGTGCTCCACGGACGTGTCCCCGAACCGGCTCACCGCCGCCGAGAAGGCGGCCGCCGACTTCATCAGGGCACAGCCGGGTGGCTCCCGCATCGGCCTGGTCACCTTCGCGGGCGTCGCGGGACTACTCGTCCCGCCGACCGACGACACCGGCAAGCTGCTGGCGGCACTGAAGACCCTGACGACGTCGCGTGGCACCGCCATCGGCCAGGGAATCCTCGCGTCCATCGACGCGATCGCCGACGTCGACCCGTCGGTCCCCCCGACCGGGGTGAACCTCGACGGCGGCGGCGGCGCCGGCGCGGCGTACGCGGCCGACGTCATCGTCGTGCTCACCGACGGCGCGAACACCCAGGGCGTCGACCCGGCGACCGCGGCGAAGGAGGCCGCGGCGCGCCGCCTGCGCGTCTACACGATCGGTTTCGGCACGACGACACCGTCGACGTTGGTGTGCAGCAGCTCGCAGGCCGGCGACAGCCCGTTCGGCGGCGGCTTCGGCGGGGGCTTCGGCGGCGGGGGCGGCTTCGGCGGCGGGGGCGGTCGGTTCGGCGACCGCAACCCGCGGATCATCGACGAGGACGCGCTGCGGCAGGTCGCCGGCGCCACCGGCGGCACCTACTACCGGGCGCAGAACGCGGGCCAGCTTCAGGACGCGCTGTCCGCCCTCCCCCACAACATCACCGTGACCCATCGGCACAAGGACATCGCCGCCCTGTTCGCCGGCATCGGCGGCCTGCTCATCGCCGCCGCCATCGCGCTTTCTCTGTGGTGGAACCGGGTACGCCAGCCACCGGGCAGACCGCGGCCGGCGGAGAACTCCAGCTGACGGGCCTCGGGCGGGGCGCCGGTATCAGGTGGCTCGGCGGTTCGGCGGCCTGGTGGCTCGCTGGCCGAGTGGAGCCTGATACCGGCGCCGTCAGGAATCCGGGCGCCCGAGCCTTCTGCTGGTGCCGGGTCCGCCAAGATCGGCCCGCCGACCTGACCGCTGTTTGGGCCCTGAAATGGTCGCGAACCCGCCACGATTACCACCCGTCGAGGACCAAAACGGCGATCTTCCCATGCCAAGACGGGGCCGGCGTCGCCTAATGCGGCACTAGATCCCGTCGTCGTCCACGGGTACTTCGGTGAGGTAGTTGTTGGAGAGCAGGTACTGGGTCTGGAGGTTCCCGGTCGCCGGGTCGCACTGAGGTGAGCCCTCCGATCCCGGAATCAGCGAGCAGACCAACTGGTACTGCACGCCGTCACCGGACTGGTCGAACCACGGGCGAATCGCCCCTCCGTAGACGGAGAACGGGCGTACCACCTGGTAGACGTGGTAGTTGCACCCGCCCGGGTTCGCGGGGTCGTTCAGGTTGGTCGGTGGGAGGGACCGGTCCTCGTAGTCCGTTCCGCGCGGGGCGAGAAAGCTGCCGGTCGGCCGGCCGAAGCGGTCGATCTGCTGGCCCGGGGCCAGCGACTGCACGGAGCGGATCGGCGAGCCGTCGGTGTTGAGGTAGAAGCCGTTCTGCGGCGGGTACATCCAGTTCCCCGGGGTGGCCGGGTACGGGGAGAAGCTCGCCGAGGGGTCCCACCAGGTCGCCAGGAACTGGCGCGTCGGCTCATCGCCGGTTCTGGAGTAGTCACTGACCTGTTCGCCGACCTCGCCGAAGAACGGGAGCTTCGCCGGCCCAAGACGAGGATCGTTCTGGTACGACGCCGCCGAACACTGGTCGAAGGGATCGATCAGCGACCGGAGGTCGTCGACCGCGACCGGCACCCCGTCCGCCGTGCCCTCCGCGGCCAACGCCCCGTCCGACGTCTCCTCCGCGACCGGCGCCGCGCCCGCTGTATCGACCGCGGCCGAGGCCATACCCGCCGTGCCGAAAAGCAGCCCCCCGGCCAGCAGTGAGACAAGCGTCTTGCGATAACGCACTCGTTCCTCCCTGGAGTGATCACGCCGGCGTGACGACTCCGGAGAGTAGTTAAAAGATCTCCGACCTCGCGGTCAGGTCGGACTGAGCGCAATGTGCCGCGTGTCGTCGCTTTAAGGCTCGCCAAGGTTGACGTGGGAGGATTTTCCTCATCACGACGGCGAAACACGGACAGCGGTCCATATGCGGCGTTGTCAAAAGCGGAATGCGGGGTTGTCGAGGGGGAATGCCGAGTTCCGGACCGCCGGCGCGGCTCCTGACCGCGCGGACGGCCAGTTCATCAGCCTGCTCACCGCGGTCGGCCCCCAGGTCGTCGCCGCGGACCCGACTCCGCCCCCGCGGCCACGCCACCGCGCGCGGGCGATGGCCCGCTCAGCGAGCCACAGCATGGGCTGCCCGTCGGCGCAGCCGCAGCCGCGGCCGCGGCCGCGGCTGCGGGCCGCGACACCGACGGGCCCGGCGGCGTGCTGCCGATGGTCAGCCCGGCAGCTCCCATGGGGCGAACCGACGATCATGATCACGTCCACTGGGGCGATCATCGGCCGCGTCGATCTGGCCTCCGAACTACCTTGAGGTCTCGACTGGCCACCTGCCGAGATGCGGGTTGGTCATACTCCGTGGCTTCGCCGCGCCACGCGACTCGTCGACGATCCGGAAGGTTATCCTCCGGTCGCCGTCACGCCCACGCGCATTGATGGCCGGAATCCGACCTAAAGGTGTCGGCGATCCGACATCTGGATGCCAGACAAGAAGAAGCCAGGGCCGTAGCCGGTCGGCGATCCTGACGATGTACGGTGAAGTCTTCGACGGAGCGCGGTCATGCCTGCCGGCCAGTCCGCATCACCGGTCCGACGTAACCGACGGCACACCCGGCGGCCGACATCTTTCCCGCCCGGATCGATGAGTCGCGGCTGGATTGTCGGTCCTCCTTGCTAGTGTTCAGCCGCTTGACGTGATCTTCCAAGGCAGGGGAGTTTCGTGCGCCGGATCGCAGAGTTCGTGCTTCACCATCGCAGACTTGTATTGGTCGGATGGCTTCTCATCGTGGTCGCCGGCATCGCGCTGACCGGCCCGGCCAACGATCGCCTTGTCATTGACTTTTCGTTGCCGGGACAACCAGGCACCGAGACGGCGAACCAGATCGACAAGGAGTTCACCTCCGGCGGCAAGACGTCGCCCTACATCGTCACCGTCACCATGCCCGAGGGCCAGGTCGTCACCGGGCGGGAGGACTCCGTCGGGCAGGCGTTCGCCGCGGTGCAGCGGCAGGTGCCGGAGACCCGGGTGGTCGACGAGGCGAACACCGGAGACAAGGCCTTCCGCACCAAGGATGACCGCACCTCCTATGCCCTCGTCTTCTATCGGTTCCTGCACGACCCGACGGCGACGTTTCCGACGGACGCGATCAGGACGGCGCTGACGGACGCGGCTCCCCCGGGCGCGACGGTCGGCGTGACCGGCCAGGACGCCCTGGCCGTCGGCGACTCGGACGGTGGCGGCGCCGGCGTGTTCGCCGAGGTCCTGCTCGGCGCCGTCGGCGCGCTGGCGGTGCTCGCCTTCGTCTTCGCGTCGTTCCTGGCGTTCCTGCCGCTGGTCGTGGCGGCCGCCTCGATCCTGACCACCTTCATCCTGCTGCTGCCGTTGACCTACCTCACCGATGTCTCGTTCATCGTCGAGTTCCTGGTCGCCCTCATCGGTCTCGGCGTCGCGATCGACTACTCGCTCATCCTGGTCACCCGCTGGCGCGAGGAGCGGGACCGCGGCCGCGACAACCACGATGCCGTCGTGGTCGCCATGCAGACGGCCGGTCACGCGGTGATGTTCAGCGGCATCACGGTGGCGATCGGGCTGCTGGCGCTGGTGGTGCTCCCCGTACCGTTCATGCGCAGCATCGGACTGGGCGGCGCGCTGATCCCCCTGGCCAGCGTGTTCACGACGCTGACGCTGACGCCGGCGATTCTCGGCGGGATCGGCCCCAAGGTCGACTGGCCCAAGATCCGGCACGAGAACCGAGCCGGGCGGGCCTGGACCCGGTGGGCCAAGGCCGTGGTGCGGCGCAGGATCATCGCGGCGGGGGCGGCCCTGCTGGCCCTCGGCCTGCTCATCGCCGCGTTCGCCGGCATCAAGATCGGCCTTGCCTCGTCCGAGTCCCTGGCCAAGAACGGCCCGGCCTACACGGCTCTCCAGACGCTGAAGGACGGCGGCGTGCCGACCGGTGTCCTGACGCCGATGGAGGTGCTGGTCGACACGCCACAGGCGCAGTCGGTCGCCAAGGCCGTGGGTGACGTGCCCGGCGTCGATCGGGCCGTGGTGGCGACCGGTGCCGGACAGACCGCCGCCGGGCACAGCATCGTGGTCGTGATCCCGGAGGCGGAGACCGTCAACTCGTCGTCGATCGGACCGGTGCGCAAGGTCAAGACGGCTGTCGCCGATCTGCCCGGCGTCGTCGGCGTCGCCGGGATCGGCGCGGACCAGATCGACTTCCTGAAGGCCGTCTACGGCAACTTCCCACTGATGATCACGATCATCGCGCTGCTGACGTTCGTGCTTCTCGCCCGCGCCTTCCGATCGATCCTGCTCCCGATCAAGGCGGTTCTCCTCAACCTGCTCACCCTGGGCGCGACTCTCGGCTTCATGGTGCTGTTCTGGCAGAACGGGTACGGATCCAGCGCGATCTTCGGCGTGCACGCCACTGGAGCGGTGACCTTCTGGATCCCGCTGATGGTCTTCGCGTTCCTGTTCGGCCTGTCGATGGACTACGAGGTGTTCATCCTGTCCCGCGTCCGGGAGGAGTACGACCGGACGGGAGACACGAACGGCGCCGTCGTCGAGGGAATCGGGCGCACCGGCCGGCTGGTGACCAGTGCCGCGCTGATCCTGTTCCTGGCGTTCATCGCGCTCGCCACCGGGCCGGGCACCGACCTGAAGACGTTCGCGACGGCGTTGGGCTTCGGCATCCTGCTCGACGCGACCATCGTTCGGTCGGTGCTGGTGCCCGCGCTCGTGTCGTTGTTCGGCCAGTGGAACTGGTGGCTGCCCGACTGGGCGGCCAAGGTGCTTCGCGTACCGCCCTCACGCCCGGTCGTCCCGGCCACCGCCACCGCCACCGCCACCGCGGGCGCGGGTGCCGGGGCTGCCGACACCGACGCCGTGGCGGTCCCCGAGCCACGGGGTGAGGCCAGCCCGTCCGAGGTAACCGACTAGCCCTTCGCCACAGCACAGTCCGCACCGCACAGTCCGCACCGGAGGTCGTCCGCCGGTGCGGACTGTGCGTTTCAACAGTCCGCACCCTTCAGTCCGCACCGCTCAGTCCGCTCCATTCAGTCCGCACCGGAGGTCGTCCGCCGGTGCGGACTGTGCGTTTCACGGCAGGGCGGACGTCGGGCCCGGGCGGCTGGTTCCAGCGGGCCGGCGTCGACCGCGACGGCGACACGGCGACGGCGAGTTCGGTGAGCCGCGGCGTCCGACGCCGCGCGCCCATGTCAGCACCGGCGTCCGCGTTCCGCGGTTCCCGCTTTCGCGCACACCTTTCCTGAACGCGATTCTTCGCGAAATAGCCGCAGATCTGTCGCGAACCGGACAGCATTCAGTGGCGGGGCCGTCGGCGGCTGGAGCAGGGCCGCCCGAAGAAGTAAAAGAGGAGTAAGGGAGCAGTAAAGAAACAAGGATCTGTCGCGATCTGGACAGCGGTCGGCGGTGGCGTCACCTATCTTGGGCGAAGCTCGAAGATCTCAAACAAACCTTCAAAGAGGACGACGGGTAAGGGCACTCGCGCGGGCTTTTTTTCGGGAAATCGCGACCCACGGCTGCGCCCTGCCCGGGAAATCCCGTTTTCGCGCCCTCGAACGCCATTCAGCCACTGGCCGCACGCGCCATCGCCCTCAGGGCGCCGGGCGCGTAGCCCCGGTCCGGCGAGCTGGAAGGCTCGCGAATTTTCACCCGCCGCGGCCCCGCGCGGGGAAACAGCAGGAAGGGAACCCCATGTTCAGACCATCCCGCCTCTCGGCGCGCGTGTCATCCGTCGCGGTCGGCCTGGCCGCCGCGCTGGCGCTCGCCGCATGCGGCGGCAGCGGTGGGGACCCCGGGCCGGCGGCTGTCGGGACCGCCGCGGCGGCCGGTGGCTACAAGCTGACCCAGGCCACGGACATCCCGGCCAGCCCGACGCTCGACAAGATCCGCAAGCGCGGACAGATCCTCGTCGGCACCAAGTACGACCAGCCACTGTTCGGCCTCCAGAACCCGACCAACTCGAAGATCGAAGGCTTCGACACCGAGATCGCACGACTCCTCTCGATCCGGATCTTCGGCAGCCCCGACAAGGTCAAGTTCACCGAGACCGTCTCCAAGAACCGCGAACCGTTCATCCAGCAGGGCAAGGTAGACGTCGTCATCGCCACCTACACGATCAACGACGCACGCAAAAAGCTCGTCGACTTCGCCGGCCCCTACTACACCGCCGGCCAGGACATCATGGTCAAATCCGACAACACCACCATCAAGAGCGTCACCGACCTCAACGGCAAGAAAGTCTGCACCGTCGAAGGCTCCACCTCCGAGAAGAACCTGCGAGCCCAGGCCCCAACCGCCGAGGTCGTCCTCGTCGACACCTACAGCTCCTGCGCCGAACAGCTCCTTGACGGCAGGGTCGACGCCGAGACCACCGACAACGTCGTCCTGCTCGGCCTCATCTCACAACACAAGGACGACCTCAAACTCGTCGGCAAGACCTTCACCACCGAGCCCTACGGCATCGGCCTGACCAAGGGCGACGACGCCTTCCGCACCTTCGTCAACGACACCCTCCAAGAGACCTACCAGAACGGCGACTGGGCCAAGGCCTTCCAGTCCACCGTCGGCAAGGTCGCACCCACCGTCCCCACCACACCAACCCTCGACCGCTACACCGCCTGACCGCGGTCTCGACGTAGGCCAGCCTGGTCGCCCGCAGGGGGCGACCGGGCTGGCCTACGTGGGTGAGGTGGGCCGGGTGGGCCAGGTGCGTCCAGGCGGGCCACCAGCGGCCAGGTTAAGTCACGGTCCGGCTTCCTCAATTTTTTCTCAGGCAACGGGACCGCTGGGCACGGGGTTCCCTATGGTCTCCACAACAACACCGCGGCCGCCGGATCCTTTCCGTCTCACCTGGGGACGAGGTTCCGGACCATCGCCGGGAGGACGACGGGAAGGCTACTCTCGCGGGCCGTTCCCGACGGCCACGCAAACGACTCGACCATGCCGTGAACATCTGTTTTCGCATGCCCTCGGACGTCATTCGGAAAGGAGGTCAGGACAGCCATGTCCCTGGCACCGCAGGCATCGGCTCCGCCGGCCTCGACAAGTCAGCCGCTGATAGTGCTGGACAAGGTCTGCAAGTCGTTCGGTTCCCACGAGGTTCTCCACGACATCGACCTGACGGTTGACCGCGGCGAGGTCGTGGTGGTCATCGGGCCGTCCGGGTCCGGGAAGTCGACGCTGTGCCGCTGCATCAACCGGATGGAGGTCGCCAGCTCGGGCAGCATCACCCTCGACGGGGTCCCGCTGCCCCAGGAGGGCCGGGCGCTGGCCCGGCTACGGGCGCAGGTGGGCATGGTCTTCCAGTCCTTCAACCTGTTCAGCCACCGCAACGTGCTGGACAACGTCACCCTGGCACCGATCAAGGTCCGGGGAATCCCGCGCAAGCAGGCCGAGGCGACGGCCCGCGAGCTCCTCGACCGGGTGGGTATCGGGGACAAGGCCGACCAGTTGCCGGCCCAGCTGAGTGGCGGCCAGCAGCAGCGGGCCGCGATCGCCCGGGCACTGGCGATGGAGCCCAAGGTCATGCTCTTCGACGAGCCCACGTCAGCCCTCGACCCCGAGATGATCAACGAGGTTCTCGACGTGATGCGCGAGCTCGCGGCGTCGGGAATGACGATGGTCGTGGTCACCCATGAGATGGGATTCGCCCGCACCGTCGCCAACCGGGTGGTCTTCATGGACGGCGGCCGCATCGTCGAGACGGCGCCGCCGGAGGAGTTCTTCGCGAACCCGAAATCGGAACGCGCCAGGGATTTCCTCGGCAAGGTTCTCAGCCACTGACCGGCCCCGGGTGACGCTCTCCGGTGCTCGGCCCCTCCTCGGCACCGGAATCGGCATCTCCACCGGAAACGACGCCGACCACTGAACTCGTCGGCCAGAAATTTGACCCGTAGTTCGGAAAAGAGTCACCCGCAGTTTCTCCACCCCGCCGGACGTCCGCGCGGGGAACTATCAGGGAGGAAGAGAATGCTTGGAAGATCCCGTATCTCGACACGCCTGTCGGCCGTCGCGGTCGGCGTGGCCGCCGCGCTCACGCTGACGCTCGCCGCCTGCGGTGACAGTGACGACGGTGGTGGCCCGGGTGCGGCCCCCGCCGGCGGTGCCACCTCGGCCGGCGGTTACAAGCTGACCCAGGCCACGGACATCCCGGCCAGCCCGACGCTCGACAAGATCCGCAAGCGCGGACAGATCCTCGTCGGCACCAAGTACGACCAGCCACTGTTCGGCCTCCAGAACCCGACCAACTCGAAGATCGAAGGCTTCGACACCGAGATCGCACGACTCCTCTCGATCCGGATCTTCGGCAGCCCCGACAAGGTCAAGTTCACCGAGACCGTCTCCAAGAACCGCGAACCGTTCATCCAGCAGGGCAAGGTAGACGTCGTCATCGCCACCTACACGATCAACGACGCACGCAAAAAGCTCGTCGACTTCGCCGGCCCCTACTACACCGCCGGCCAGGACATCATGGTCAAATCCGACAACACCACCATCAAGAGCGTCACCGACCTCAACGGCAAGAAAGTCTGCACCGTCGAAGGCTCCACCTCCGAGAAGAACCTGCGAGCCCAGGCCCCAACCGCCGAGGTCGTCCTCGTCGACACCTACAGCTCCTGCGCCGAACAGCTCCTTGACGGCAGGGTCGACGCCGAGACCACCGACAACGTCGTCCTGCTCGGCCTCATCTCACAACACAAGGACGACCTCAAACTCGTCGGCAAGACCTTCACCACCGAGCCCTACGGCATCGGCCTGACCAAGGGCGACGACGCCTTCCGCACCTTCGTCAACGACACCCTCCAAGAGACCTACCAGAACGGCGACTGGGCCAAGGCCTTCCAGTCCACCGTCGGCAAGGTCGCACCCACCGTCCCCACCACACCAACCCTCGACCGCTACACCGCCTAACCACCGCACCCGGCCCGTTCGGAGCCCACCGTGAACGTCGTCCTCGACAACCTCGACGTGTTCGGGTCGGGGCTGTGGACCACCCTCAAGCTCACCGCGCTGTCCTTCCTGCTCGCGCTGGGCATCGGTGTGGTCGTCGCGACGGCGCGGGTCAGCCCGGCCGCCCCCCTCCGGGCGGCCGGGCTGGCCTACGTCGAAACCGTCCGCAACACGCCCCCACTCGTCCTGCTCTTCCTGTTCGTGTACGGACTACCGAAGACGGGCGTCAAGTACTCGCTGTTCATCTCGGCTGTCCTCGTGCTGGGCGGCTACACCGGCGCCTTCGTCGCCGAGGCGCTGCGTTCCGGGATCAGCGCGGTACCCATCGGCCAGGCCGAGGCGGCCCGCTCGCTCGGCCTGACCTTCACCAAGACGCTGCGGTACGTCGTGCTGCCGCAGGCATTTCGCACGGTCATACCGCCGCTGGGCGCGCTGCTGTCCGCGCTGGTCCGCAACACATCCCTGGCCGCCCCGATCGGCGTGTTGGAACTCACCGCTCGGGCGGGCCAGCTCAACACCACCGACCCAAACCCCGTCTGGATCTACCTCGCGGCCGCCGCGGCATACATGGTCGTGACCCTGCCTCTCGGCGCGGTCACCCGCCTCGTCGAACGCCGCGTGGCGGTGGCACGGTGACCGCCGCGGACGGGCTCTCACCGCGCCGGAAGCGGCCGCGGCACTCGGTCTGCCGGGCCACCGCCTCCACCGCGACGACCCACGCCAGGAAAGGACGCCGCCGTGAGCGCCACTGTTCTCTATGACGAGCCGGGGCCGCGGGCACGAGTCTGGATCGCGGTGGGCACCGTCGTCGGCCTCGGGCTCGTCGGCCTGCTGATCGCCGTCGCGGTCGTTCGGCTGTCCTCACACCACCAGCTCGACCGCGCCCACTGGACCTTCGTCACCGACCCCACCATCCTGCGGTTCCTGGCGTTCGGACTGCTCAACACCCTGAAGGTGGCCGCTGTCGCCGGCGCGCTCTCGCTGACGATCGGCTGCCTGCTCGCGGTCTGCCGGCTGGCTCCGGCGGCGGTGCTGCGAGTTGCCGCGGCGACGTACACGCACTTCTGGCTGTCCATCCCGGTCCTGCTGCTGATCTACTTCATCGGGCTCGGGCTGCCGACGATGGGCTTGGACCTGCCCGTCTTCTGGTTCCTAGTCCTAGGCCTGACCCTTTACAACAGCGCCGTCTTCGCCGAGATCTTCCGGACCGGCGTCGTCTCGCTGCACTCCGGTCAGCGGGAGGCGGCGGCGGCGCTCGGCCTTGGCTTCTGGCAGACGATGCGGCTCGTTCTACTGCCGCAGGCCATCCGCCGGATGGTGCCGTCCCTGGTCAGTCAGTACGTGGTGTTGCTCAAGGACAGCTCGTTGGGCTTCGTCCTGCCCTACCCCGAGCTGTTCCGCCGCGGGCAGACCACCGGGCAGTACGCGCAGTCCGTCCTGCAGGCCTATGTCGTCGTGGCGGTGGTCTACATCGCGGTGAACGCCAGCCTGTCCTACCTGGCGCGACGGCTCGAGGCCAGGCAGCGGCGGCCCGGTGCGCGGGTGCCCGCCGAGGCGTCGATCGCGCTGAACCCGCTGGTCGTCGGCGCCAACCTCAGTACGCCGGCCGCTTGAGCCAGGCACGAGACTCGCTCCCAGCCCCTGTCTCGGCCGCGCGAAACACGAACAGCGAGACCAGCACGGCCGGCACCGGCGTCCACACCCGCCAGCGCGGAACCGCGGAATACTCCAGCGCCGAGCCGGAGTCGCCGTCGATCTCTTCCTTTCTCCCAGTGCTACGTTCTGCCGGACAGGTGATTTTCATGAATCGCGCGACGGGGGTACGGGGAAGCTCGGGCGGCGCCGACTGGCGGAGGCAGCGATGCTGTTACTGGTAGTGGAGGACGACGACCGGGTGGCGGGCGCGCTGGCGGGCAGTCTTCGCCGGCACGGGTTCGACGTGGTCCGCGCCCGAACGGGCACTCTCGCGCTGGACATGCTGAACAGYGCCCAGCCCGATCTGGTGCTGCTCGACCTGGGGCTTCCGGACCGCGACGGTTTCGACATCTGCACCCGTATCCGGCTGATATCCGGGGTGCCGATCATCATGGTGACCGCCCGGGCGGAGCAGGCCGACCGGCTGCGCGGTCTCTACACCGGGGCGGACGACTACGTCGTCAAGCCTTTCGACGTCCTCGAGCTAATCGCGCGCATTCACGTGGTGACCAGACGTTCCCACCAACGCGGCGGCGACGCGTCCGGGCCCCACCCGGAACCGGTGCGCGGCGGGCCAGGGCCCGACCGGGCCCGCGCCTGGTCACCACCGGCGCCGGCGCCCGCGAGACCTGGCCAGTACGGGCGCCGCCAGTACGCGCCGGGCCCGCTCGGGAGCGACGCTGACCAGGTGCTGTCGGTTGGGAGGATCTCGATAGACCTGCGGGCGCGGGAGGTCACCGTCTGCGGGCGGGAGACCGCGCTCACCCGCAAGGAGTTCAACCTGCTCGCCCAGCTCGCGGGTGCCCCGGGCGTGGTGTTCCGGCGCGAGCAGATATTCGCCGAGGTGTGGGGATACAGCTCGGAAGGCGCCTCGCACACCTTGGAGGTTCATATCGCGTCACTGCGCGCGAAGCTGGGGCTGCCCGGGGTCATCGAAACCGTCCGCGGTATCGGATACCGGCTGAGCGCGAAGGCCGCCGGCTGACTCCCAGGCCGCCGGCCGGCCTTCTCGACGCGTCGCGGTCCTCGCACGGACGTCGTGCTCTGGGTCCCGGATGTGGGCGTGCGAGGATAAGCATGAAGGTCACCGTGGGCCGGGCACGCCTGGCCGGCCTGCCGCAATGGCGCCGGCTGGTCGTGCTCGCCGTCGTTCCGGCGGTTGTTCTGGTGACGGCCGGGGTGCTCGCCTGGATTCGGTTCGACGGCGATGGCCAGCCGTATCGGCGCGGCGCCGTGACGGTCTTCACCGGCGGTACCGGGGGCATCTACTACCGCTACGGAAAGGCCCTGTCCGCGTCGATCAACAGTTCGCTGAGCGGCGTGCGGGCGACCACCACGATCACGGGCGCCGCGGTGGACAACCTGCGGCGGGTCGCCGCCGCGCCGAACACCTTCRGCTTCTCGACGATGGACGCGGCGACGGCCGCGGTGCGCGGGCAGGACCCGTTCAGGGCCGCCCTGCCTGTCCGGGCGGTCGCCCGGATCTACGACGAGTACATCCACCTCGTCGTCCCGCGCGACTCCCCCGTCAGGACCCTCGCGGACCTGCGTGGCCGGCGGGTCTCGACGGGCGCCCCCGACTCGGGCACCGAGCTGGTCGCGACCCGGCTGTTCACCGTCGACCCGGCGATCGGCCTGGCCGACGTTACCCAGCTGAAGCTCGGCATCGACGAGTCGGCGAAGGCGCTGGCCGACGGCACCATCGACGCGTTCTTCTGGCAGGGCGGGCTGCCCACCAGCACGGTCGCGGACCTGGCCAGCCGGTTCCCCGTCTGGTTCGTCCCTCTCGACGGGCTGGTGGGCAGGCTGGACAAGGTTCAGGAGTGGGGCGCCGAGTACCGGCGCGGCGTCATCCCCGCCGGCGCCTACGCGGGCGTCGGCGCGACCCCGACCGTGGCGATGGCCGACCTGCTCGTCACCAGCGCCGACACCGACGCGGGCCTGGTGCGCGAGGTGACCCGGATTCTCTTCGACGCGCGGGAGACGATCGCCCGGGTGGTGCCGGTCGCCTACGCGCTGGACCCGCGCAGCGCCGTCGCGACCGGTCCGGTGCCGCTGCACGACGGGGCGGCCAGCTACTACCGGGCGACCAAGGTCTGACACCGAGCCCGGCGAGACGACCATCGCGCCAAAGAGTGGTCTCGAGGTTGCGGAGGGTGGAAATGTTGGTGGGCCGCGACGCGGGGTAGGGCAAGGTCGTCAGATCTTGGAGGGCCAGCGGCGGGACCATCCGCCCCGACCCCGTGCCGGCCCCACCGCTCGGGGCACGCCACGAAGGGAGACCGATGAGTAACACGATCAAGGACCGGCTCTCGCACGCCACCGAGGCCGTGCCGGTGAGCGGGATTCCCGACGCGGCCCGCACCGCCGCCGACCGCGCCGGGCATGCCGCCGACCGGGCCGGACACGCCGTCGCCGACGCCACCGCCAAGGCCGGCCACGGGGTCGCGCAGGCGGGGCACACCGCCGCGGCGGCCACCCGGGACGCCGGCAGCGCGTTCGCCAGCAAGGTCGCCGACACGTCGAGCGCCGGCGCCGGCGCGGCAGGCCGGCAGGCCGGCAAGGCGGCGAAGGTCCCAGCCCGGACCGCGGCCAGGACGGCATCCACGGCCGCGGCTGTCTCCGGTCGCACCGGCCGGCGGATCGAGAAGGCGCGGGGCGCCGCGGAACTCTCGGCCGAGCGCGCCCGCGCGACCACGGAACTGAAGGTCGAGAAGGCCCGTTCCGGCCGTGCCATCCGGTCCGAGCGCAAGGCCAGGCAGCGGGCCGACAAGGCCCAGCTGGTGCTGGAGAACCGGCTCGCGAAGGCCGAGCGGAAGCTGGCCCGGGTGCACCGGCGCCGCCGTCGCGGCACGGCCACGATGCTGCTGCTGGGTGGTGGCGCGGCGGCGACCGTCGCGGCCCGCAAGTACCTGTCCGGCTCCAGCCAGCAGGGCAAGGCGGACGCGCTGGCGGGCGGCGCACGCGACGAGGACCTGACCCGCTCGACGCCGATGCCGACCACGACGCCGCCGTTGACGCCGCCGGTGACCGCCAGCACGGGGACCCCGGCCGCAACCGAGGCCGGGATGCCCGGTCGCCCGTCGTCCACCTCGTCGACGCCCGTCACCGGCTTCCCCGCGTCGATGAACGAGGAGACGGCCTCGGAGGCCACCGCTGGCCGGCTGGAGGAGATGCCCGGCGTCGACTCCACGCCGCCGCGCCGCTTCTGACCGCGCCGCCGCTGACGAGGTGACATCCGCCGCCCCACGGCGGCCCGGCACGACCGACCGGCCGGGTGCACACGCACCCGGCCGGTCGTTTCGCGTCCGAAGCCGGGCGACGACTCTCCCCTACGATGTGTCGAAGTCGGCGGATTGCACTTCGACACGGCTCCAAATTCGCAGGTCAGCGCCCCGAAAGGGGTAGTGGGGACCACGCCCAGGGTCCAGATGCTCAATCAATGCGGTATCCGCCGAATACCACCGGTCTCCCCGGGTACGCCGAGACGGAGYGCCTCCCAGCCGGGAGGTACGGCCGAAGGGAGCACCCGATGGGCATCGGTGCCGGCATTTTCCTGATAGCAGTCGGCGCGATCCTCACGTTCGCCGTCGACGTCTCGATTTCCGGTCTCGACATCGCCGTGATCGGTGTGGTGCTGATGCTGGCCGGGGCGGCCGGGCTTATTCTCGACATCTTCCTGTTCGCCCCGCGTCGGCGGCGGCGCGTCACGTACCAGGACCAGCGCCCGGACGTCGTCTACCAGGACCAGCGGCCCGACGTCGAGGTCTACGACAACGTCCCGGCGGCCCGCACCACGCGGTTCCGCCGCCGGGTGACCACCGACTACGAGCCGACCCGCTGAGCGGAACGCGGGCGGGCTCCGAAGCGACTGGCTTCCGGGCCACAGGCTTCCGGGTCACAGGCTTCCGGGTCACAGGCTTCCGGGTCACAGGCTTCGAGGCGGCGCGAGGCCGCGCGCGACTTCCGGGGATCGGCGGACGCCGATCCCCGGAAGTCGTTGTCGGTCAGCCCGCCTGGTGAGCGGGGGTCCCGGCCTCGGCGAGTCCGGTCAGGGCCGGCGGCAACGGGCCCTGGTGCAGGACGCCGAGGCGTTGGGTGGCGCGGGTGAGGGCGACGTAGAGGTCGGCGGCGCCGCGCGGGCCGTCGGCCAGGATCCGTTCCGGTTCCACGACGAGGACGGCGTCGAACTCCAGGCCCTTCGTCTCCGACGCCGTCACCGTGCCCGGCACCCCGGGCGGCCCGATCACGACGCTGGTCCCCTCACGGCCGGCCTCGTCTCGCGCGAACTCCTCGATGGCGGCGGCCAGCTCGTCCTCGGTGACCTGCCTGGACCAGGGCTGGACGCCGCAGGCGCGGACGGACTCCGGCGGCTGGACCCCGGGGGCGAACTCGGCGAGCAGCGCCGCCGCGACGTTCATGATCTCCGCCGGGGTGCGGTAGTTCACCGACAACGACCGGTAGACCCAGCGCCCGGCCGCGTACGGCGCCAGCATCGCGTCCCACGAGGTCGCGCCGGCGACCGACCGGCGTTGGGCCAGATCGCCGACCACGGTGAAGGACCGGCCTGGGCAGCGCCGCATCAGCGCCCGCCAGTCCATCTCGGACAGTTCCTGGGCCTCGTCGACCACGATGTGCCGGTAGGCCCAGTCCCGGTCCGCGGCGGCGCGTTCGACGAGCTCACGGGTGTCATGCTCGACGAAGCGGTCCGCCAGGTCCTCGGCGTAGAGCAGGTCCTGGGCGAGCAGGTGGTCCTCGTCGTCCATCATGTCCGGGCGCTCCGTGAGGGAGCCCAGCACGCTGGCGGCGTACTCGGCCTCGGCCTTCCGTTCCCGCTCGGCGGCCAGCTCGGCGGCCCGGTCGGCGGCCTTGTCGCGGCCCAGCAGGTCGATCAGCTCGTCGATCAGTGGCACGTCCGATACGGTCCAGGCGTCGCCGTCGGCGCGCAGCAGCGTCTCGTCGGCGCCCGCCGCCCGCAGCCGCTCGGGGGACGTGTACAGCGCCGCGAGCAGCGCCTCCGGCGTCAGTATCGGCCAGAGCTCGTCGAGCGCGGCGGTGAACGCGTCGTCGTCCGCGAGCTCCCTGCGCAGCTCCGCGCGCAGGTGCTCCCAGGCCTTGCGGTCCTCAGGGGTCAGCCAGCCCCGGCCGATCCGGGCTATCGCCCGCTCGGTGAGCACCCAGGTGACGATCTCGCTGAACACCGCGCGGGCCTCGTTGTGCGGCAGCCCGCTCGCCCGCGCTTCCTCTCTGGCCCATTCCGCCGTCTCGGCGTCGATCCGCGCCGTGACGTCCCCCAGCCTGATCGGCAGTGGCTGCTCGGGCAGCCGCTGCCGGTCGGCGACCGCCGCCGCGAGCACGTCCACCATCCTCAGCGAGCCCTTGAGCCGGGCGGCCTCCGGGGCGTCCTGCGCGGTGACGCGCAGGCCGGGCACGATGTCCCCGGTGGTCATGAACACCACGGCGGACTCGCCGAGCGACGGCAGGACCCGGCCGATGTGGTGCAGGAACGCCGGGTTGGGCCCGATCACGAGCACGCCCTGACGTTCCATCCGCTCCCGCTGGGTGTAGAGCAGGTACGCGACGCGGTGCAGCGCCACCACGGTCTTCCCGGTGCCCGGGCCACCCTCGATCACCAGTATCCCCGGGTGGTCGAGCCGGATGATCTCGTCCTGTTCGGCCTGGATCGTCGCGACGATGTCGCGCATCTCGCCGCCGCGCGGCGCGTTGACCGCCGCGAGCAGGGCCGCGTCCCCGCGCTCGCCGCCGCCGGGGCGGCCGAGCACCTCGTCGGTGAAGTCGACTATCTGGCGCCCGCGGGTGTGGAACTGGCGGCGCCGGCGCATGTTCTCCGGGGTCGCGGCGGTCGCGACGTAGAACGCGCGCGACGCCGGAGCCCGCCAGTCGAGCAGGACCGGTATGTAGTCGTTCTCCTCGTCGAAGAGACCGATCCGGCCGATATATGAATGTTCGCCCGAAACGGTGTCCAGCCGGCCGAAACACAGCCCGTTGTCCGCGATGTCCACCCGCCGCACCTCTTTGGCGATCGCGCGCACCTCGACATCCCGTTCCATGGGTGTACCGCCGTTGCCCCGCAACGCCGCCTTGAAGTCACCCTTCAGCTGCGCGCGCTTGACGTCAAGCCGCGTGTAGAGCTCGGCCACGTAGCTCTGCTCGGACCGCAGTTCCTCTTCGTATCCCTGAGTTGACACATGCCCCTCGCAACGGCTAACCGATATCAGGTTCGCGGGTTCTCCTTCGGGTTATGGCGGCACCGACGAGCCGACGGGCATCAGCGGCACGCGGACACCGACACCGGCCGTCCGCCGCGCGAGTCCCCTGTCCGGCGGCGCGCACCTCCGTGCCTGGGCGCCAAGCGCCCTCAGCCCGGGCCGTGCCGCGGGCCTCACCAGCGGATCGACGTCCCCGCGCGACCCATACATCGACGACAACTCGCGCACGTACCGACTCCGATTTCCGCAGGTCCTGGCCTCGGCCGGCGACTCTATGGCGGGACCGGGGTCTTGCGGCAAGCCCCCCGGTGCGCTATACGTTGATAGTGGCAAGGAGTGTGCGCTCTCCTTCCCTTTCTCGTCCGCTGTCGACGGACATCCCCCTCGCGAGGCGGCGGCCAGCCGCGTGCGGCGGCGCCGTCGGCCCAGGATGATCTCCCCACGCGCCCACGGACGTAGCGGATGTGACGTCCGCGCCGGGGCCGGGACGCTCGCCCGTCTCGCGAAGCCCTCCTGGCGCGGCACGGTGAACGCGACGACAGCCAGCGGCCTCGCCGATCGTACGGCCCGGATTCCGCCGTCGCTCACGCACCCGCCGCGCTGGGCGTGAGAGTGCCGTTACCGGGGGCCACCTGTTCAGCGACCGGACGGTAACCGGCGACTCCTAGCGTGGGACCGGAAGATCCCCGGTGCCCGCCCGGCGCCGGCGGCCCGCTGGGGTGACCCGGCGGCGCCGATGGGTCGCCGCGTTGGAAGGGGACGCCTGTGACCGCGCCAGCCGCGGCCGCCCTGCCCGCGACCCGACAGGTGCGGACGGTCTGCTCGTACTGCGGTGTCGGCTGCGGGTTGGTGCTCGACGTCGTGACCGACGCCGAGGGCCGCCGGCGGGCGGTGAAGGCCTCCGGTGACCGCTCCCATCCCGCGAACGCCGGCCGGCTGTGCACCAAGGGCTCGACCAGCGCCGAGCTGCTCGCCGCGCCCGGCCGGCTGGCGACGGCGCTGGTCCGGGCCGACCGGGAGTCCGCGCCGGTGGCCGGTGGCGTGGACGAGGCGATCAGCCGCACGGCGCGGGAGCTTCGGCGGGTGCTGGACACCCACGGCCCGGACGCGATCGCCCTCTACGTCTCCGGGCAGATGACGATGGAGGCCCAGTACCTGGCGAACAAGCTGGCCAAGGGCTACATCGGGACCAGCCAGATCGAGTCGAACTCGCGGCTGTGCATGGCCAGCGCCGGCAGCGGCTACAAGCTCTCCCTCGGCGCCGACGGCCCGCCCGGCTCGTACGAGGACTTCGACCACGCCGACGTGTTCCTCGTCATCGGCTCGAACATGGCCGACTGCCATCCGATCCTGTTCCTGCGGATGATGGACCGGGTCAAGGCCGGCGCGACGCTCATCGTCGTCGACCCCCGCCGCACCGCCACCGCAGACAAGGCCGACCTGTTCCTCCAGATCCGGCCCGGCACCGACCTGGCGCTGCTCAACGCGCTGCTGCACCTGCTCGCGGCCGACGGGAACCTCGACGAGACGTTCATCGCCGAGCACACCGAGGGCTGGGAGGCGATGCCGGCCTTCCTCGCCGACTACCCGCCGGAGCGGGCCGCGGAGATCACCGGCATCCCGGCGGACGACATCCGTCGCGCCGCCGAGCTGATCGGCGCGGCCGGCGCGTGGATGAGCTGCTGGACGATGGGGCTCAACCAGTCGACGCACGGGACCTGGAACACCAACGCGCTGGTCAACCTGCACCTGGCGACCGGGGCGATCTGCCGTCCCGGCGCCGGCCCGTTCTCGCTCACCGGCCAGCCGAACGCGATGGGCGGCCGGGAGATGGGCTACATGGGCCCCGGCCTGCCCGGGCAGCGCTCGGTGCTCGTCGAGGCCGACCGGACCTTCACCGAGACGCGGTGGGGCCTCCCGGCCGGCGCCCTGCGCACCGACGTCGGCAAGGGCACGATCGAGATGTTCGAGAAGATGGCCGCCGGTGACATCAGGGCCTGCTGGATCATCTGCACGAACCCGGTGGCGTCGGTCGCCAACCGCGGGACCGTCATCAGGGGCCTGGAGGCCGCCGAGTTCGTCGTCGCCCAGGACGTGTTCGCCGACACCGAGACGAACGCCTACGCGGACGTGGTCCTGCCGGCCGCGATGTGGGCGGAGACCACCGGCGTCATGGTCAGCTCCGAGCGGAACCTGACGCTGGCCCAGCAGGCCGTCGACCCGCCGGGCGACGCGCTGCCGGACTGGCTGATCATCGCCAGGGTCGCCGCCGAGATGGGTTACGCCGAGGCGTTCGACTACGCCGGCGCCGAGGAGATCTTCGAGGAGATCAAGGGGTTCTCGAACCCGGCGACCGGCTACGACCTGCGCGGCGTCAGCTACGAGCGGCTGCGCCGCGAGCCGGTGCAGTGGCCCGCCGCCCATCCCGACGGCGCCGGCCGCAACCCGGTGCGCTACCGCAACGACGGAGTCAGCCAGGCCCTCGCCGAGCGGCCGGACGGAAGCCGGCCGCGGCTCGTGTTCCCGACGCCGAGCGGCCGGGCGGTGTTCTACCCGCGCCCGCACCTGCCCGCCGCCGAGCTGCCCGACGACGACTACCCGTTCGTCCTCAACACGGGCCGCCTCCAGCACCAGTGGCACACCCTGACCAAGACCGGCAAGATCGCGAAGCTGGGCCGGCTCAACCCGCGCCCGTTCGTCGAGATCCACCCGGCCGACGCCGCGGCGCTCGGCGTGACCGACGGCGATCCCGTCGAGGCCGCCTCCCGCCGCGGCCGGGCGGTCCTGCCGGCGGTGGTCACCGACCGGGTGCTGCCAGGCACCTGCTTCGCCCCGTTCCACTGGAACGACCTGTTCGGCGAGTACCTCAGCGTCAACGCCGTCACCAACGACGCCGTCGACCCGATCTCGTTCCAGCCGGAGTTCAAGGTCTGCGCGGTCTCCCTGACCAGGGTCACGACCATGACCGAAGCCCCCGACCTGGCCGGTGCTCCGGACGGTGCCGGCGTGCCTAAGCCGCCACACGCGCTGGCGGCGGCGGGCCGGCCGGAGGCGGTCACGGGAGGCGAGCCCTCGGCCGGCCTCGGCGACCGCCGGGACGACGCCGCGCCGATCACCGCCCTCGCCGGCCTCCTCGGCGTCGGCGCCATCGTCCCGCCCCAGTTCGACGGTGGTCAGCGGCGCTACCTCGCCGGCTTCGTCGCCGGCCTCACCGCCCTGCCACCGGCGGGCGCCGCGGCCGTTCCGGTCCTGCCGCCCAGCGCGCCCTTCGCCCCGGAGCACGCGACCTGGCTCAACGGCGTGCTCGCCGGAACGTTCTCCCGGGCCAGGCCCGCCGCCGGCGCGGTGCCCGCCCAGCGCGGCGCGGACGAGCACCAGCCGCCGGCGCCTGGTCCCGAAGCCGGGGCCACCCGCCCGGTCACGGTGCTCTGGGCCTCGCAGACCGGCACCGCGGAGGACTTCGCCGCGACGCTCGCCGGCCGTCTCGCCGGCGAGGGCCGGCCGCCCGCCGTGCACGCGATGACCGACTGCCCGCCCCGGCTGCTGCGCGAACCAGGCGACCTGCTGCTGGTCACCAGCACCTTCGGCGACGGGGACGCTCCCGACAACGGCGCCGGCTTCTGGACGTCGCTGACCGGCCCGGACGCCCCGCGCCTCGACCAGCTGCGCTACGCCGTCCTGGCGTTCGGCGACTCCAGCTACAACGACTTCTGCGGCCACGGCCGCCGGCTCGACGAGCGCCTCGCCGAGCTCGGCGCGACCCGGCTGGCGCCCCGCGTCGACTGCGAACCCGACTACGACGCCGACGCCACCCGGTGGCTCGACACCGTCCTCACCGCGTTGGCCGGCCCACCCACGCACCCGCCGACGGCGACCGCCGACCCGGCCGACCGCGTGACTCCCCCGGCTCCCCCGGTTTCCGTGGCTCCCCCAGCTCCCCCAGCTTCCTCGGCTTCCTCGGCTTCCTCGGCTCCCGTGGTTTCCCCGCGTCCGACCAGGTCCGCGCCCGCCACCACCCGCCTGGTCGGCAACCGCCTGCTGAGCCTGGCCGGCTCGGCCAAGGAGGTCCGCCAGTTCCGCTTCGACATCGCCGGCTGTGCGCTCTCCTACCAGCCCGGCGACGCCCTCGGTGTCTGGCCCGTCAACTGTCCCGCTCTCGTCGGCGAATGGCTGGCCGTCACCGGCGCCGACCCGGCCGCGCCGGTCGCCCTTCCCGGCCTCGGCGACGTCCCGTTCGCGCGGGCGCTGCACCGCCACCTCGACATCACCGGGACCAGCCCAGGACTGCTCGCCTTCCTCGCCGAGCGTGGCGGTGACCGGGCCCTGCGCACGCTGCGCCGCCCGGGCAACTCCGGCGAGCTCGCGAAATGGCTGTGGGGCCGGCAGGCGGTCGACGTCGTCAGCGAGTCCGCGGTCCGGGCGCCGGCGCAGGAGTGGGTCGACGTGCTCGGGCGCCTGCGGCCCCGGCTGTACTCGATCTCCTCCAGTCCGCTCGCCCATCCCGACCAGATCCACCTGACCGTCTCCGTCGTCCGCTACGACAGCCACGCCGGACTGCCCCGCAAGGGCGTCTGCTCCAGCTACCTCGCCGACGCCGACCCGGACACCCCCGTCTCCGCCTACGTACAGGCCTCGTCCACCTTCCGGCCCCCGGCGGACCTGGACACCCCGATGGTGATGATCGGGCCCGGCACCGGTATCGCCCCGTTCCTCGGGTTCCTTCAGGACCGGCAGGCGCGGGCCGCCACCGGCCGCACCTGGCTGCTGTTCGGCGAGCAACGCCAGTCCACCGACTTCTACTACGCCGACGAACTCGCCGCGTTCCAGGCCGCCGGTGTGCTGACCCGCCTCGACACGGCCTTCTCCCGCGACCAGCGCGCCAAGATCTACGTCCAGGACCGGATGCGTGAGCACGGCGCCCGGCTGTGGTCATGGCTCCAGGACGGCGCCCACCTCTACGTCTGCGGCGACGCCACCCGGATGGCCGCCGACGTCGACCAAACGCTCCGCGAGATCATCGCGACTCACGGCCGCCTGGACCCCGACCAGACCGCCGACCACGTCCGCCGGCTGGCCGCCGACGGCCGCTACCAGCGCGACGTCTACTGATCTGACCGAGCTGATCTCTGACCGAGCTGATCCGTGACCGAACTGATCCGTGACCCACCGGCCAGGCGCCCGAACCAGGGCGGTCGGCATCGCTCTCCTACCATCGGGGCATGGGAGCGCCACGTGGACGGTGAAGTGGACGGTGAAACGGAACGCGCCGCTCGCCTCCTGGCCGCGCAGGCACAGGCGGCCGAGCTGTTCACCGAGGTGGACCGGCGCGGCCTGATCGCTCCCGGGCGCGGCGAGCGCGCGGTCAGCGACGACATCCGTGACCTGGCCCACGACCTGTTCGGGGCCGACCGCCACTGGCACAAGCGGATCGTCCGCGCCGGGCCCAACACCCTGCAGCCCTACCGGCAGAACCCGCCGGACCGGATCATCGACGCCGACGACATCGTGTTCTGTGACTTCGGCCCGATCTTCGAGGGCTGGGAGGCCGACTTCGGCCGGACCTTCGTGCTCGGCGACGACCCGGTCAAGCACCGCCTCGTCGCCGACCTGCCCGCCGTCTTCGAGGCCGGCCAGCGCTTCTTCGAGGAAAGCCCGGACGTCACCGGCGCGCAGCTGTTCGCCACCGTCGAGCGGCTGACCGCCGGGGCCGGCTGGGTGTACGGCGGCCCGCACGCTGGGCATCTCGTCGGCGAGTTCCCGCACGCGACGGTCGACGGCGCCCAGATCGAGAACTACATCGCCGACGGCAACGACCGGCCGATGCGCCGCGCCGACCGGGCCGGGCGACGCTGCCACTGGATCCTGGAGATCCACCTGGTGGACCCGGAGCGCGGCTTCGGGGGCTTCTACGAACAGCTCCTCGACCTCGGCGGCTGACGTCCGGCCCTTCTGGCCCGCCCGCGCGAACGGGCCGGACGGGCGGTGGCGCGAGCTACGTCGCCGCCGCCCCGGGCGCCGGCGAGTTTGAACCGGCCGAGGGCAGTCGCAGCGTCACCACGAGGCCGGCCGGCTCGCCGAGCGCGTAGCGGATGTCGCCGCCCGAGGCGGCCAGCAGGGTCGTCGCGATGCTCAGCCCGAGGCCGGAGCCGCCGATGTTGACGTTGCGCCGGCTGCGCCAGAAACGGCGCCCGATGCTCGCCAGCTCGTCGACGGTGACCCCCGGTCCCTGGTCGCTCACCCGGATGAGCACGTCGCCCGCCGGAGCGCCCGCGTGACGGGCCATGGGGCGGATGGTGTCGACGGTGGCGAGTCGGGCGGCGAGACGCGGGGCGTCGCGGGCGGTCTGGCCACCGTCGTCGCGCGCGGCGTCCGGGCCGGGCACGTCGTCGGCGGCGCCCGGACCCCCCGGGCCGCCCGGCTCCTCGGGGCGGTCGGGGCGGTCGGGGCGGTCGGGGCGGTCGGGGCGGTCGGGGCCCAGGCTCACGGTCACCGTGACGGTCGAGTCCAGCGGGGAGAACTTCAGCGCGTTGTCGATCACCGCGTCCAGCGCGCCCTCGAGGGCGTCGACGTCGGTCACCGCCGACACGCTGGTCAGCCCGGTCACGTCGACGCTGACGCCGCGGGCGTCGCCCATCGGCCGCCACGCCGCGACCCGCTCGTCGACGACGGCACGGACGTCGATCTTCTCCGGGCGCGCCACGTGGTGCTCCGCCCTGGCCAGCGCGAGCATCTCGTCGAGGACCCGGACCAGCCGGCGCGCCTCCACCCGGGTCTCCCCCACCTCCTCCTGCCACTGGTCCGGCAGGTCCATCACGAGGTTCTCGATCCGCAGCAGCAGCGCCGACAGCGGGTTGCGCAGCTGGTGGGAGGCGTCCGCGACGAACGCGCGCTGCGCCTCGACGGCGTCCTCCACGTGGCCGGCCATCTCGTTGAACGACAGGGTCAGCCGGCGCAGCTCCGGCGGCCCGGCGCGGCCCAGCACCCGGGCCGAGAGCCGGCCCGTCGCGATCTCGTGAGTGACCAGGCCCAGGTCGTGGACCGGGCGCAGCACCCAGCGCGTCAGCCGCACGGCGGCCCCCACCCACAGGCAGGTGACGACGACGGCCGCGGCCAGCAGCCACAGCCACCAGCGCAGGATCCGGTCGGAGAGCCGGCCCGTCGGCGAGATCGTCACCGCCGCGCCGACGACGTCCCGGCCGGAGACGACCGGTTCGGCGACCACCAGCGGGCGGTCCTGCCAGGGCCAGATCTGACCGGGGTCGCTGGACCGGCGGCCCCGCAGGGCGCCCTGCAGCGCGGGGCGCAGCTCCTCCACGCGCGCGTCGACCCCCGCGCTGGACGCGGCGCGCACGTCCTCGTTCAGGTCGACGACCACTGCGACGATCCCGTACAGCTGCTCGTAGTGGGCCAGCTCCTCGCGCAGCTCCTGGTCGCCGTCGCCCAGGGGCGCCTGGCCGGCGATACCCGCGAACCGCGAGGTGTCCGCGAGACGGTCGACGAACATCTGCTGCTGCTGGCTCTGCGCGACGCTGCGCCCGAGCGGCACACCCAGCGCCGCCAGCGTCGCCGTCATGAACGCGAGCAGGATCGTGAGCAGCCTCGTGCGCATGCTGGTGCCCTGGCCTTCTGTCGGTGCCCCGCGGCCGCCCCGGGGATCAGTCGGTCCGCGGGGCCGCGGGGCGAGCGCCGGTGACACCCCGGGCGGTCAGGGCGGTACGCAGCTCGCGGACGGCGACGTGGTGGCGCGACTTGACCGTGCCGGCCGGGATGCCGAGCGCGGCGGCGACCTCGGCGTGGGAGCGGTCGAGCCAGTGCAGGTGTACCAGGGTCGCCCGGTGCGGCGCGGACAGCGTCTCGAGCGCGGTGGCGAGGACGTGGCGCAGCAGCACCGCCTCGAGCTGGTCCTGCCCGGCCGGGTCCGCCACGACGGGCAGGTTGTCGGTCAGCTCCAGCGGGCGGGTCGCTCGCCTGCGCAGCCAGTCGACGGCCACGTTGTGGGCGACGCGGAACAGCCAGCGCCGCAGTTCCTCGTCGCAGGTCAGGCCAGTGAGCAGGTCGGCGTGCCGCCAGGCGCGCAGGAACGTCTCCTGGACGATGTCCTCGGTGCGCCCCGGGTCACCCGGCAGCAGCCGGGACACATAGCGCTCCAGGGCCGGGCCGCAGTCACGGACCAGATGGTCGCCGAAGTGCCGCCGCCGGGCCGCGTCGGCCCGTTCTGGAGCGGGCGCGGGCACGCTCGTCATGGGCAGTCCCTCCGCCGGGCGTCCGGTGTCAACGGTGGCCGAGCTGACGCCACGTCAGGCTACGGTCACCCCACCGAGCGCGGACCGATTTGAGAGGGATTTGAAGCTGTTACGGCGAATGTTTACCTGTCGGCCAAAAGAGGGCCGGTCAGCCGGTCAGTTGGGCGGCCGTCAGCTTGACGGCACGTCGTCGGGGACGAGCCGCAGCAGGTCGTCGGTGCTCGGGTCCGTCAGGTCCGCGACCCGCTGGGCCTGGATCTCGGTCATCCGCTGGAACACCTGCCTGGCGAGCCGGCCGTTGCCGAAGCCGCGGACCCGCGGGACTCCGGAGAAGTACCCGGCCAGCGCCGCGCGCGCCGGCTCGGTGAGCTCGTACTCGTGCTGGGCGCACTGCGCCTCGACGATGTCGGCCAGCTCGTCGTCGGCATAGTCGTCGAAGGTGATCGTGCGGGTGAACCGCGAGGCCAGGCCCGGGTTCGAGTCGATGAACCGGGACATCTCGCCGGGGTAGCCGGCGACGATGACCACCGCCCTGTCCCGGTTGTCCTCCATCAGCTTCACCAGGGTCGCGACCGCCTCCTGGCCGAAGTCGTTGCCCACGCCCGGCGGGACCAGGGCGTAGGCCTCGTCGATGAACAGCACCCCGCCGAGGGCCCGGCGGAACACCGCCGTCGTCTTCGGTGCCGTGTGGCCGATGTACTCGCCGACCATCGCGGACCGGTCGGCCTCGACGAGGTGGCCACGCTCCAGCATCCCGAGCGCGGTCAGCAGCCGGCCGTAGAGGCGGGCGACGGTCGTCTTGCCGGTGCCCGGGTTGCCCGCGAAGATCAGGTTGCGGGACAGCGGCGGGGCGGCGAGCCCGGCCTCCTGCCGGCGGCGCACCGTCTGCATGAGCTTCACCTGCGCGCCGACATCGCGCTTCACCCGGTCCAGACCGACCAGGCCGGCGAGCTCCGCCAGCAGGTCGTCGAGCGACTCGACCGGGGGTGCCTCCGGCCGGTCGTCCGCCTCGCCGTCGGCCCCGGTGCCGCCGTCCCGGCCATCCGGCGCGGCCGTCCCCGGCACCGTCCCGCCGGGGCCGTCGGCCGCGCCGTCCCGACCGGACGCGGGAATGTTGACGGTCCGCACCCGGGTGACCGTGCAGCGCTCGAACCTCGGCGCGCCGCCGTCGGCGAGACTCAGGTCGGTCTCCGTGTCGCGGATACGCAGGCCGGCGATGCGGGGCGTGGCCCGGGCGCCGACGTGCAGCGCGGGGAACGCGGCCGCCGTGATCTCGCCACCGTCGAACGCGCCGCCGGCGTCGTCGCCGACGAAGACGCCGTTCTTGCCGGTGCGTGCCACCAGCAGGCCGCTGACGGCCGGGGCGGCCGCACGCCAGACGACCAGGCCGGAACCCGTCGCGTCCGCGATCCGGCAGTCGGTGATCTGGGCCTCGCCGCGCTCGGCGACCACCACGCCGGCGGCGCCGGTGCGCTCGACCCGGCACCCGGTGAGCGTCGCCTTCGCGTCCGAGCCGACCCGGATGCCCACGTCGGCGCTGTCGGTGACGACGCAGCCGGTCGCGGTGGCGGACGCCGTCGCGTTCGCGCTGATCCCGATGCCGTTGCCGGCCAGCTCGCAGCCGTGCGCCGTCAGCGTGGCGTCCTGCTCGGCGTGCAGCGCGGACATGGCGGCGCCGCTGACCCGGCCGCCCTCCACCCGGACGGCGGCCCGGCCGACCGCGTGCACCCCGTGCTCGGGGGTGGCCCGCAGCGTCACGTCGACGAGCGTGACCGACGCGGCGCCGGCCGCGTGGACCGCGCTGTAGCCGGCCTCCTCGATGGCCACGTCGCGAAGGGTGGCGAGGCCCGCGTCGGCGACGAACACCCCGTTGGCCGCCGGCCGGAACACCCGGCCGCCGTCGACCGTGATGACCGCCGATCCGCGCGCGACCACGGCGGAGGTGCCGACCCGCTCCAGCACGCAGCCGGTGAGCGTCACGGCGGACGCCCCGGCCGCGACGACGCCGGCGCGGGCGGGCGAGCGCAGCCGGCAGCCGGACAGCGTCACCGTCGCGGCGCCCTCGACGAGCAGCCCGTCCGTGCCGGCGGACTCCAGCTCACAGTCGTCGGCGACCACCTCGGGCCCAGGTCGGTCGGCGGTGCCGTCCGCGCCTCCCGGGCCGTCCGCGTCCCGCCGGCCGTCAGCGCTTTCCGAGCCGGTCCCGCCCGTGGCCGGGCCGGGTGCGGCGGCCGCGGCGCTCGCGCCCGCCGCCGTGCCCAGGCCGGGGACGCCGGGGGACGCCGGCGACGAGCCGAGGACACGGACGCCTTCGGTACCGGCGCCGCGCACGGCGCAGCCGCGCAGCCGGACCGTCGCCGTGTCCTCGACGAGCACGCCGCTGCGGCCGGTCCCGGTGATCTCGCAGCCGTCGGCGCTCGCGGTGGCCTGGCCGCGGGCGCGCAGGCCGGAGCCGGTGGTCCGGGAGATCCGGCAGCCCCGCAGGGTGACCGTCGCGCCGGCGCTGGCGACGACCCCGGTGCCGTCCACGTCGGTGACGACGCAGGCCTCCAGGGTGGGCCCGCCGGTGCCGGCGGCATGCGCGCCGGCCAGTTGGGCGCCGCTGATCCGGCAGTCGCGCAGCGTCGGCGAGGCGTCCCCGACGATCTCCACCCGGCCGCCGACGATCTCGCATCCTCGCAGGGTCGGCGCGCCCGCCTCGATGACGACCGCGGGCAGCGACGGGTCGGCGCCCACGATGACCAGCCCGGACAGCACCACCGACCCGCGCAGGACGAGCGGCCCGCCGCCCGCGAGCCACACGGTGCCGCCACCGGCGGCCGCGGCGAGTGTGACCGCCTTGTCGACCACGAGGGTCTCGGCGTAGCGGCCAGGCGGGAGCGTCACGGTCTGGCCCGGCACCGCCGCCGCGAGCGCGGCGGCCAGCGGCCCGTGCCTGGGCCCAGGACCGGGACCGGGTGGCGGGCCGAACGGGGACGGCTCCGGCCATCCGGCGGACCCCGCCGGGGGCGACGGCGGAGGCGCGGGCGGGGGCGACGGCGGCGCGCTCGCCGCCGGCGCCGCCTGCTGTCGTGGCCTTCGCATCCTGTGGTCCGCTGTCCTTCCGCGTATCCGCGGCCGTCGCGTCGTCCGCGTGCCGCCTACCTGGTGCCCGACCGCGCGTTCTGGCCCTTCGCCGGGCGCTGGGCCATAACCGCCTGGACCTCATTGTGGTCCCCGGCGCGCGGGAACGGGAGGCCGGGGCGGCGGCTATCCGCACCGCGGCGCGCGTCACGCCAAACCGTCGGCCGTATAGTCGGTCGAACGGGCGCGCCGCCCAGCCGGAGCACTCTCGTCCGAGTGGTTGACGCTCGCTCCCGGAGGGTGAGAACCGCTGGCGGATGACGGGTTGGTGACGTGGTGGAGCAGCTCGACGGGTGGCTGAGACTCGTGAATCTGAAAGGATTCCTGGTCGCGCTGTCAGAAATAGTCGGCTATCGGTTCGGCGAGCTTGACTGGGGTGCCGTCGAGACCGGCCTGGAGGTCGGGCCGGATGACGACGAGTGGTTCACCTATCCGCTCGTCGGCCGAACTACGGTGGAGATCGCCGTCTCCCGGGCCGAGGAGGAGGGCGATATCGACGTCAGGGTCCAGTTCCCCGCCGACAGCCCTTGTCTCGGGAAACAGATCGAGGTCGCCTGGATGATTTTCAACCGCTTCGAGATCTCACCGACCTTCGAAATGATCGACTGAGGCCACCGTACGGGCGACGGCGGCGAGGTTGCGGTCGATGCGACCCAGGACCTGCAGAACCTCGGCCAATGCCTTCAGCGCCTCCACCRCCTCCGGCGACGCCGGGGCCTCGGACGGCATTTCTCTCGCCGCCGGACCCGTCCAGCCCGGGGAGCCGGAGGGACCCGCCGACTGCGCGGGGGTGCCGGCCGGTTCGGCGAGCAGAACCTGGATCAGGTGGTCGTCGGGCCAGCCGAGCGCGCGAGACACCGCGGTCAGCGTGCTGTTGTGCGCGCGGCGGCTACCCGTGCCGCGCTGCAGGATCCGCAGCGTCGCGACCGACACTCCGGAGCGTTCGGCAAGTTCACGTTGGCTGACGCGGCTGACCGCCATCCGCACGTTCAGCGCCGCCGCGACCGCGATCCAGCTCTCCAAGGCCTCATCGGACGATGACCGCCCGACCAGCGGCCGGACGTTCGCGGGCGGCCTCATGTCACCGCCACCCGACCAGCCGGCCACACCCGCACGGCCGGATCGGATCGATCATCCTGCTTCGGGAGGACGGGCACAGGAGGCCTCCTGAGAACGGCCGGCCAGCCCCACGACTCCCCGTGGGCCCGACCGGGTCGGGCACCTACAGCGTCTGGAGTCGGTCACGGACCCGGCGCAGCACCGCCAGATCCGGTTCCGCGGAACCGCGCCGACCTCGACCGGGCACGGCCGGCGGGTCGACGAAGCGAAGGGGAAGCCCGGCGGGCGTCGTCGGCGTGCGCAGCCCCACCTGGCACCACACGACCTTCCCTACAGCCGCGTCGGCACGGGTCAGGATCAGGTGGCCCCACCGGTCGGCAAGCGCCTCGACCAGCAGGAGACCCCGGCCGTTCTCGTCGTCCGGCTCGGCGTC
Source organism: Pseudofrankia asymbiotica (assembly GCF_001983105.1). Taxonomy (GTDB): domain Bacteria; phylum Actinomycetota; class Actinomycetes; order Frankiales; family Frankiaceae; genus Pseudofrankia; species Pseudofrankia asymbiotica. Next base: position 62,778 of record NZ_MOMC01000065.1, read on the forward strand.
ACGCGGCACCGGCGGCCCGGGATCGGGATCGGTGACCTCGATCAGCAGCCGGTCGTCCATGACGGTCAGCCGCAGCTCAACACCAACAGGCCAATTTGACGTCCTGCCCGACGACACGCTCGCGGCACCAGCGTTCGTGACGAGCTCGGCGGAGAGAAGCTCGGCGACCTCGACGGTGTGGCCGAGTCGCCACTGTCCCAGCAGCCCACGTACGAACGACCGGCCCAGCGGGCAGGCAATCGGATCGGCGGGAAGCAGGATCGTCGCGACCTGGCCCGACATCTGGCCGGTGATCACGACGTGACCGGTGGTGCAGTGCTGACGTCGTGGAACGCAGCTGATGGGCGGTCGTCTGGATCCCGGACGACGGGCAGGTGTGTGCCCATCGGGCTCACCTCAATTTCGGCGGCGGAGGCGTAGTGCGCAGCCCGGCCCCGCAGGCCGGGCTGATCGATGGCGACCCGCCTAGGATGTCCCACGTATGAGATGTACGCAAGTACGTACGCCGATACGTGGAAGAGTGATCTGCGAGGGAAGGACTGGGCTGGCAGACTTCGCCCAGACGGCTACGACGACGGCGGAAGGGGGACGATGCCGAGTACGCCGGGCCCGACCGTGCGGCGCCGCCGGCTGGGCGCCGAGCTACGCAGGCTGCGCGAAGCCGTCGAGCTGACCGTCGACGAGGCCGGGGACCACATCCACCGGTCCGGTCCGACGATCAGCCGGATGGAGGCCGGCCAGTTCCGGTTCGTGCCTCGCAACGTCGCCGAACTGCTCGACCTCTACGGCGTCACCGACGAAGACCAGCGCCAAGCGCTGCTCGCGCTCGCCAAAGAAAGCCGCAAGCCGGCCTGGTGGCACTCCTACGGCGATATCGTGCCTCGCTGGTTCCAGATCTACATTGGCTTGGAGGCCGAGGCATCGACAGTCGCCACGTTCGAAAGTCTGYTGGTCCCAGGCCTGCTGCAGACCGCCGACTACGCCCGCGCCGTCATCCGCGCAGCCTCCCCCGCGATGCCCGCCGCCGAGATCGACCGCGCCGTCGAGCTCCGTCTCACCCGTCAAAAGGTGCTGACCAACGACCCGCCCCTGGACCTCTGGGCGATCATGGACGAGGCGGCCATCCGGCGCCACGTCGGCGGTCCCGACACCATGCGCCGCCAGCTCGACCGATTGATCGCCCTGTCCGAACAGCCAGGCATCACTATCCAGGTGGTGCCGTTCGCGGCGGGCGCCCACGCCGGCATGATCTCCAACTTCACGCTGCTGGGCTTCCCGGACACCGACGGCGCCCCCGAGACCGTCTACATTGAGGCCCCCACCGGCAGCCTCTACCTGGAGAAGCCCGCCGAGGTCCGCCGCTACGACGCCTGGATGAACCAGCTCCGCGGCCTCGCCCGCGACCCTGACGGCACCCGCGTCCTACTAGACGCCGCCCGCAAGGAGATGTGAATGGACGCAGAAAACAACCCCTCGGACGAGCTCTTCTGGCGTAAGAGCAGCTACTCGGGAGGCACCGGCGGCAACTGCGTCGAGGTCGCCGTCCTCCCCGACGGCGGCCGCGCCGTCCGCGACTCCAAGGACCCTGGGGGCTCCGTCCTGCGGTTCACTGCCGCCGAGTGGGCCGCTTTCCTCGCCGGCGCCCGCGACGGCGAGTTCAACGGCTGACACCGGCGCCCGCTTCGTGTGCGCTGACGGATCGAGGGACCACGGCTGTTGACGCATGCGAACGAGAGCGCGTTGGTGCAACGGCTTCCAGGCGAAGTCGCGGGCAATCTCGCTGTCCATGACCGCACGCCGGAACGGCAGATCTTCGGAGAATCTGTCTGGACTCTGCCTGCAGCATGACAGGGTTGCGCGGTGCCTCGTTACTGGCATGTGTAAGTGAACCGCCGGACAGCCGATGTCGTTGTTCGCTACGGTAGTGAGCGAATAGCGGCGGGTGATGGCCCTACATGCCGGGCGGTGGTATGACGGGTCTTCCCGGTCGGCCGGTCCGGCGGGTCGCACGATGGTACTCGGCGTTGCTTCCGCTGGTGGCGGCGCTGATGGCGTGCGCGGTCGGCGTGGCTGTCTATGCCGATGACGGTGAGACGTGGTGCAACGACAACGCCTACACCTGTGCGATCGAGACGAACCTCGTCGGCGTGGTGGCCATCGGCGGAGTGTCGACCTATTGGTACTACGGCCTGCGCCGGGACGTGTTGCTGCGCCGCTACCGGCGTCTGCTGCGTGAACAGGTCGGCGCACCGAGCCTCGACGCGGACGCGGCGCTCGTCGAGGACACAGCCGCCCGACAGGTGGCCGCCGCTTTCGGTCGGTGGCGCAGTCCGCCACGGGTGACGCTGCTGACGGGCTCGGCCGGCTCGGGAAGAGATGAGGTGTTCGCCCGGGCGGTGGCGGCGCTTGCGGGACGGTGGCGTTGGAACGTGCCGGTTCTGGTCGGCGAGGTGACATCGGGGCATCCGGATGATCTGCTGGATGCGGCGCGACGGCAGTTCGACCTTGTCCTCCTGGGTGTGAACGCGAACGGAGATCTTGTCGACGCGCTGTGGCGGAGCCTGCTGCGGTGCAGCCGGCTGTTGCTCGTCGCCGCTGATCTGGAGGAGATCGCGCCGGCGACGTCGTCGRCCGAGCGGGAGCTGGTCGTACACCGGTTGTTCTCGTCGGTGCAGCGATTGCGGGTGCCACTGTTCGGGAGCGGGCGACCAGGGCTGGCCGAGTCGACGCCGGGGCTGATGGTGGAGTTGCCGCGGCTGCCGGACGTGGTGGCACGTGGTGTGCTCGTGCGGGGCGCTCGTCTTCCCGAGACCGCGGACGCTGCGTTGGCCGGCGCGGTGGTGGGGGCGCTCGCGACGCCGTCGATGGTCGAGCGGCTGGTCTGGCTGTTGCGACGTGGCGGTGACGGGGTGCTCGCGGCGGTGGGGCAGGCGCGGCCTGAGGCCCGCGGCCTGGTGCTGTGGGACCAGCTGCTGACCGAGCATGTGGTACCGGACGCGGCGATCCCGGCCCGTGAACTGCGGATTCTCGCCTTCGTGCTGTTGCGTGAAGGCCGCCTCGAGGTCGCGGTCCCGGATTCCGGGCAGTGGCGGACGGCAGGAAGGCTCGCCGCGCGGGCTGGTGGGCGGTTACGGTCGTCGGGTCCGAACGATGCCGAGGTACGTTCCTACGTCGCCGGCGGGTTTCTTGATCCGGGCTCGAACCGGCGGCTGCTGCGGTTGTCCTCACCGGAGGTGCAAGCAACGTTGGCCGCGGGCTTTCTTGTCGAGCAGCCGGCACGGGTCGGCGAACTCGTCGAGCAGTTGGCGACGAGCTCCGCTGCTCGGGAGACGGTCGCCGACGCGCTGCGGCTGGACGCCGAGGCCGGCCGGGTGCATGCCGCGCTCGTGGATGCACTGGATGGCGACGTGTCAGCCGCCGCGACGGCGGCCGGGTTGATCCTGGCGCTGCGTCACCGCCCGGCCGCCGATCTCGACGCGGCACAGGAGGCAACGCTGGCGCGCAGGCTGACGGTCACTCTGGCTGATCGGGCGTCCGGCGCCGGCGGCCTGGTGCTGGGACTGGCCGGGCTGCGTGATGCGGTGACAACACTGGACCTGCATGTGGTCCGCGAACCGGAGCGCTACCTGCTGGGCGCGTTGCACTCATCGAGTTTCCAGGTCCGGCTCGCTGCCGGGCTTGCGCTGCTGCGCCGCCGGGAGCCCGCAGCCCTGCTCGACAGCGTCGAGGAGTGGATCGCCGCCGCCGAGTCGCCGACCGCGAATGGGATCCAGCACCAGCTGGGGCTCGCACTGTGGTTCTGCCCCTACCTGCGGGAGGTCGACCCGACCGGCCGCGGCGGCCAGCTTTACGAGCGCGGGCTGCGGCTCGCGACCGCGTCCGACGCGAACCCGCTGATGTTCGAGACGTCACTGTGTCGCGGCTTCAAACTCACCGCCTGGGTCTATCCCGATCATGCGTTTGATGGCGCTCTGCTTGATCTGCTCGCGGCGCGGCCCCGGTTCTGGTACTCGCGGATCTCCCTCGTCCACGCCCTTGGGATCCGCCTCACCACGCCAGACGACGCCACCCGTGGCGACGCCGAACTACGGGCACGAGCGTGGGCGGCGCTGCGCCATGCCGCCAGCGAAGACCGCCACCCGTTGGTCCGCGAAGCCGCCCGGTTGGTTCTGGACGGCTTGGCCGCCGGCCGGCCGGCGGAGTCGTTCGTGTGGCTGGCCGAGACGGACATGGCCCGATCCAACTCACAGCTCGACAACCGGCCGTCACGCCTGCTCGGTGACGTCAGTCTGCTGCTCAACCTCGTCTACTGCGCCGAGCCCTGGCCGGACGCGCTGTGGCCGCTGCTCGCCGACGCCGACGAACTGCCCGACTGCATCCGCCACCCGGCCGCCCGTGAACGCGACATGCGCCAAGGGTGCCCGGCGCACTGCCCGTTCGGGCTGTGCCCCTACCCCGGGCCGTCGCGGCGTGGCCGAGGACGCGGCGAGCTGTCCGGCCTGTTCTGCCAGGCTCAGGCGCAGCTCGCCGAGGAACTGCCCCGGGCACCCTGGTACAACGGCGGACGTCGCCGCCAGCTCGCCGAGTTCTGGGCCTACGCCGAGGAGCACCTCGCGAACCGCGACGGCTGGGAGATCAACCTGTGAGCGCACGACGCCTGGTCCTGCGCGGTGGTCTGGTCGCCGACGGGATCGGCGCCGACGTCGTACGCGCCGACGTTCTTGTCGCTGACGGCCGGGTCGAGGCGATCGGGACCGGCCTCGGCGAGGCGGACGCGCAGGTTATCGACCTGGCGGCGGGTAGCGTCGTCTGCCCCGGGTTCATCGACGCCCACGTCCACGCCGAAGGCCCGCTCCTCGACGACGGCGTCGTCCCGGGCGCGCTCGCACAGGGGGTCACCACATTGGTCGTCGGCCAGGATGGCTCCTCCTGGATCGGCGCCAACGCCGGCACAATCGCCTACCTCAACCGCTACTTCGGCCCTGTCAACGGCCTCTTCCCTTACCCCGGCCCGTGCCGGCTCGCCGACTACACGAGCCTCGTCACCGGCAGGCTCGACCAGAACGTCGCCGTCCTAGCCTCCCAGGGCAGCATCCGCCACAACACCATCGGCGCGGCCGACACGCCGCTGACCGCCGAACAGGTCGCCGCCGCCCGCGCCGACCTGGAAACCGAACTGGCGGCCGGGGCCGTCGGCCTGTCCAGCGGCCTGGACTACCTACCCAGCCGGCATTCCTCACCGGACGAGATCGCCGCGCTCGCCGCGCCGCTCGCCGGCACGGGCCGGCCCTATGTCTCCCACCTGCGCGCCTATGGAGCGGCCGTCCGCGAGGGCCTCGCCGAACTCACCCACGTCGGCGCGACCGCCAACACCGCCGTCCACGCAAGCCACCTGTGGGGCGACCCCGCCGACATCGACGCAGCGCTCGCCGACGCCGATGTCCGCGGCATCGAGATGACCTTCGACATGTATCCCTACATCCGCTCCAGCACAATCCTCGCCATGCTGCTGCTCCCGCCGAGCCTGCAGGCCGGCGGCCAGGACACCACCCTGAACCGCCTGACCGACCCGGCTGTCCGCGCCGACCTCCTCGCTAGTCGCGCGTTCCAGGACAACGAACTTTCCCAGGTCTACCTGGCCCTACTGCCTGATCACCTCGCCCACCTCGCTGGCCAGACCATCGCCCAGGCCGCGACCAAGCATGATCAGCCCGCCGGCACCTGGGTACTCGATCTCCTCATCGACACCGGCCTGCAGGTCGGCGCGAACCTCAACCGTCCTGCCTTCACCGACGCTCATCTGCAGGCAATCATCACCCATCCCCGCCACGCCGCCGGCTCGGACGGTATTTACCAGGGCCAGCACCCGCACCCGCGCGCCTACGGCGCCTTCGCGCGCCTCGCCACCCACTACACGGACACCACCGGAAAGACCGACTACCAGCGGCTCGTACGCCACCTCGCCACCAATCCGGCCGACATCTACGGCCTGACGCACCGCGGGCGGCTCGCCCCCAGCAAAGCCGCCGACATCACCGTCCTCGCTCCTACCGGCCTCACCGAAAACGCCGACTACCCCCACCCCCGCGACCTCGCCACTGGCACCGCTCTCGTCCTCGTCAATGGCATCCCTGTCTGGCAGGACGATGYCCGGCCAGACGGCCGTCATCCTGGAGCAGTGATCGCCCGCTGACCGGCTGGACGCCCTCGAAATACCCGCCGCTAATGTTGAATCGACCGCCGAGATCTGTCGATTCTCGATTGATCTCGGCAGTTGCCCGCGGTTCCGTAGTAGCAGCAACGCACGCGGCTGGCAGGCTCCGCCCACCCAAGCTATCTAGTCTCCCGATCTTCTCGCTGCACTCCCATCGAGGCGCGGACTCCGACCTCCGCTGCTTACACCGACAAACGCCGCGAACGCGCGTTACTCACCGGCAATGGCGTCCGGTGTATCTGTCCGCAGGAGGGTCTCGACCAAGTCAACCAGGGTGCCCTCAGACGGGATCGACCACCGCAGTGGCCCCTGCACGGCGACAGGCGCTCGCTCCCATCCCGCGAGGCTCCACATGGTCATGACCAGCCGGGTCGGTGCATAGCGGCGGCCGTCGGCGGCCCACAACAGAGGCTTGCCACGGTTGTTGACCCAGGTCGCCTCAGAACGCCGCGGATCCGCGGCGAGCCAGTCGCGGAGCGCGGCCTCCTCGGCCTTGCCGCCCGTCGAAAACACCAGCCGCGTGCCTTCCTTGATGCGCCCGGCGTCGACCAGCAGTCCGACCGTGCTCCTGCGGCGGGACGTGGTCGTCCTTGCCGGCGCATATGCCGCCGGCAGTGTGGGCGTGGCACCGCCGCCCTTCAACGAGGCCAGGACGAGCCGCACCAGTACCGCGCACCGGTCAGYGCTGGCGAACGTGCTCGACGGGAACGAGGTCGTGCCGAACTCGTTGTCGACGTGATGGATCAGCCAGTCGACGGCGCTTCTCACCACCTCCGGGAGCTTTGCCAGGCGGCTCTCCCAGTCGACGTCGTAGTCGTCGATCCCATCAAGACCAACATGTTGAAAGATGATGTGGGCGGTCAGCAGGGTGCCCTGCTCGGCGATGGCCGCCCCTCGGCCCGTCCGTTCGTCCCGGGCCTTCTGGAACTCGCGCTGGACGGCTCGGAGCGTCTCGACGCTCCGCCAAATCTGAATGGCTGTGGGTCGCCGGTCGAACAGCTGCGAGTAGGCACCCTCCGGGCCACGTTCCCACAGCAAGGCAGAGTTCTGCTTGGCCCRCACGACAAGGTGGACGGCGGGATGAGCGCAGGCAAGCGCCACGGCAGCCTGGAAGACCGAGCAGCCACCGTCGGGCGGTGGGTCAATCTCACCCCGCTTGATCGTGTAGACCTTCTTCAGGGTCAGCGCGAAGTCGTCCCTGATCTCGGCCTGCACACGGTCCAGGGCAACGAAGTCCCGGAGCTCGACGTCGTTCTGGGTGTTCGTCGCCTGTGTGATCCCGGTCGCGAGCTCCTCCGGGGCGTCGCCCAGCGCGATGATCCGCACGCCTACTACTGCTTCCCGGGCTTTGTCGGGGCTGCGCCGGATCGCCTCCGCGATGG
>NZ_MOMC01000066.1 GCF_001983105.1 Pseudofrankia asymbiotica
GCGTCGCGGATGTCGTTCTTCACCCGCCGATAGGAATACGCCTTCACCCCCAGCGGATGGGCCAGATGCACCCGGGCATCGAGGTCGCCCAGCGCGTCGACCGCCCAGTACCAGCCGTAGGTCGCCTCCAACACCACCTCGGCGTGCGCACCCGCCTTCGCGACCTCCGCCGCCAACGTCTCCGGATCGTTGGCGATCCGGACCGTCGAGAGCGGAACACCTTCCGGCGTCATCCGCACCACCACACTCCGGCGACGATGCAGATCAATACCGACTACCTGCGAACCCTCGTACCCTTGAGTCACAGGGGCCTCCTCGTCCAGTGACGATGGCAACAACCCCCGGCCTACCCGGGGGCCGTCACCAAGGAGCGGAGGCCCCGCTCCTTCATCGCATCAGATGGGGTGTGGGGGTAACCGGGGGTGTAACTCGTGGGTTACACCCCCGGCTGGCGGTTACCCCCCGCCGCCGCTGGTCCGGCGCTGGTGGGCGTCTCGGATCGCGGCGACGCGGGCACCCTTTTGGACCTGTCCGTCACGGCGGACGGCGACGCTCGGGACACCGAGGGCGCGTAGCTGGGCGCTGATCGCGTCGGCGGTCACGTCGCGGTAGTGCTCCGGGTAGGCGGTCGCGAGCCGGGCGGCAAGGTCGGGCCAGTGCAGCCCGACAGCGCCGTCCGCGAACACGGACACCGCGTCCGCCAGTACGTCCCGCTCGTCGCGGCGGATCGTCTGGCCGGCGGCCTGCCCGGTGAGCGTCCCGGCGTGGTGGCGCAACGTCCGCCCAAGGGCGGTCAGGTGCTCGGTGTCCTGTGCGTCCGCGAGGAACGTCCRCACGGTCGGGCTTTCCTCCGTCGCCCCGCGTAGGATTCCCACACCCTTGTGGTCGGCGGTCAGGGTGGAGGAGTCGAGCCCTTCACTGAAAGCACCCGCGCCGAGAACGAGGTCTGAGACCTGCCACGAACCCGTGCGCAGAGAGAACCGCACGATGTGGTTGTCGCGGTAGTCCGTGAACTTCTTCGCGACCTCGCCGCTCCCGATCCCGGACGGCCGTTGCGTGGCGCTTCCGATGATGACACCGGCCGCCGGGGCAACCCGGATGAGATAGACAAGTAGCGTCGCGATCTCGGTATCCGCCGCCGCCGTCCCGGTCGCGAAGAACTCTTGGAACTCGTCCAAAAGAACCATGCGGACAGGCATCCGGTAACGCGGGTCGCGGGCGATGTCGCGGGTGAGCTTCCCCTCGGGGACCAGCTCGGTGGGCAGGTCCGACAGGGTCAGGTACCGGGCCTGCACGTCGTCGCGGATCTCCCGCAACGTGTCGATGAGAATCTCGATCGGATCACCGTCGCGGCTCGGCGCCAGACCGAACACCGTCCGATCGGCGATGGCGCGGAACGGACGCCAGTCGGGCTTACCGCCCCCATCCGCAACAGTGATCTTCACGTAGGGGTCGAGTGCGGCGAACAACCCCAACGAGCGGAGGGAGAACGTCTTTCCCTGCCGTGGCTGGGCACCCACCAGGATCGATTGCCACAGAAGGTCGAAGGTGACAAGCCGTCCGCGTTCGTCCAGCCCGAAAGGGGCAGGCGTCCAAATATCAGTAGGCTGACCGCGTAGGAGCGGGGTACGTCCGGCGGGGATGGCGAGCGGGTCACGGTCGGCCACCCAGAGAACGTGTCGGCGGTGCGAGGTGGGGTCGCGGGTGAGAAAGACCTGACTGACCGCCACGTCAAGGCCGGACGCGATCGCGCCGTGCGCCTTCACCGCGTCGGTGAAGCCCTTCCCGTAGGGAAGATCCACCGCGACGCGGGAACCGTCGCCGTCGCGGGCCATCGGCGAGCCGAACGTGACGCGCTGGTCGTCCTTGTCCGCGCCCAGCTTCGCCGCGTAGTAGGCCCGGAGCACGACGTCTGCCGACAGCTTGCGAAACCGGGGCGCCACGACCGCCGCGCCGATCAGGGGACGCCCCACCGGCCGACCCGCATAGGCGAGCCCTGCCACGAGCGGCAGCCACACCAGCAGCCACCCCGGGCGCGTCGGTGGACCGAACGCCGCGCCAAGCACGGCCACGGCGGTCAGCGCGCCGGCGCCGGCGCCGAGGGCGATCAGGGAGCGGGTGCGCCGGGTGGCCCGAACCTCGCGGTCCAGACGTAGCCAGACGGCGGTGTCGCGGCTTTCTGCGGCGGCCTGGCGGACGGGGGCGGACTCGGCGTGCGTCCACCACCGGGCGAACCACACCGCGACCCGTCCGGCACCGATCACGGCCGCCTGTGCGATCACCACGAGGTAGAAGGGGACGCGGACGGCGTGATAGGCGCTGGCATGCGCCCACCGGCCGCCCACGTGCCGCGCGGTCGCGGCGAGCTGCCCCCGGCGCAAGGTCGGCGGGATCACCGGGCGCCGGGCGACGTCGGCCGCGCCGGGTGGGGCGGGATCGACGGCTACCGGCGCACCGTCCGGGGTCGGATCGAGTGCCCATTCAAAGCTACGGTCACGCCCGGCCAGGGTGTCGAGTTCGGCGAGTACGGCGGGAATGTCGGGCACCCAACCCGACCGTTCGGCGGGCACGGGAAGGCGGTCATCGGACGTCGGGGATGGGTCTTCGGGCATGGCGGAACTCCGCAGCAAAAGAAGGGGGGTGGGGCGCGCCCCACCGTGCGGGGACACGGCGGGGCGCGCACGCCAGCGAAACAGCGGGTATTAGCTCCAGTGGATGGGCAGCGACTGGAAGAAATCCCGGATAGCCGTCCCGACGTCGGTAAGGGTGGGGACGAACCCGGAGCCGGCCCAGAACCAGCCGAGGAGAATGCACACGAGCGGCACGAGGCTACGAGCGCGTAGCCGGGGCGCGAGCAGAGAAACCACGAGCAGAAGCCCGAGAAGAATGACAATCGTCGTCTGCATAACGGTTTAGACCTCACTCTCGGCGTCGTCGGTGTCGTCGGCTTCGGGGGTGGTCTCGGTCATCTCCGGCGGGATCTCGAACCCGGCGGCCGTGGCCCACGCGCGGTAGGCCGAGCGCCATTCCGTGTAGGTCTTCTCGCGGTACTCGCGGATGAAGCGGCACGCCGCGTCGACGAGGTCGTGAGCTTCCTCGTCGTAGGCCGGCATGGACATGAATGCCTCGTGCAGAACCGTCGCGGCCGTGTAGGTCGCGAGGTGCTCGGCGTGGGCCTTGTCGGACCGCAACGCCAGGTCACCCACGGTCAGCGGCCCGAGATCGACGGCCGGACGCGGATCGCTCGTGAAGGACATGACTTTCCTTTCAAAGCACTGAGAAAGCAGAGAGATGGTTAGTGGGTGGTCAGGGTGAGAATCTGCGGCGTGAACCGCGCGACCGAGGCGAGAACCCACACCACGACGAGCCACACGACCGTGCCGACCCCGCGCGGCTTCACGCGCGGCCAGGAAAGACCGAGTACCAACGCGGTCTCCAGCAGCCACCACGCGACATCCGGGAACAGCAGAACCCACCCCGAATGCGACCCGGTCGTGGCGCCCGTGAAGAACGGGTCAAGCCCAATGGCGAACATCACCGGCCCCGGCCCCGGCGCACCACGAAAACCGCGCCATAGATCAGTCCGGCGACGACCAGAAACGGTCCGAAGTGGCTGAACAGATACGACAGGAAATACAGGGTCAGATACAGCGCGGCGACCGCCGCGGACCAGCGGAAAATCGTCCACAGCAGCGACGGGCGGTACACGTACCGAGGCATAGCAAACTCCCGACATGCGAAGAGGAAAGAAACAKGCTCGGCGTCGGCTCCGGGGGCTTCCCGGGCAGCGTCGCCACGACCACTTTCCCCAACCCGCCAGAAAAAGTCACGGGAAATAGCTCGGCGAATTCACGGCGTCATTTCGGCGTGAATATGAAACAAAAGCGGCGCMCATTCGGCGCGGTCACGGCGCGGACACGGTGCCCACTCGGCGCCCGGCACCCGCCCGGCGCGAACTCGGTGCGGACTCGGCGTGGACACGGTGCGGGCTCGGTGCGGACGCGGGCCGCTACGGGCTCGGCGCCCACTCGGTGCGGACTCGGCGTGGACTCGGTGCCGACACGGCGGCCCGGCGCGGCGAGGCGGCCAGCGCAGGCAAACGGAGGCAAACTGCGTCTACGGACGCAAAACCATCTGTACAGGGGGCAACCTCATGAGCGACGATGCAGATCAGCCGCACACGCGACGATCACCAGACCCACTAGCCCAGGAGGCGCAGCAGCCAACCATGATCACGATCCTGTCCCTCAGCCCCCGGATCGTGGACGAACTCGTCGGCCTGATCCGATTCGGCGAGGCAAGCCCCACCCAACTCGCCCGCCGAGCCCCGGCACTCGTCGTCAGCCTCGCCGGCCGACGCGCCCCCACGGCCGCGACCGACGCGCACGCCAAGCTCGTCGACGCGGTGGACTCCCTGACCGGCGACGCCAAGTACGCGGCCCGCGTGCTTCTCGCGCTTGAGGGGAAGCCCCGAACCACCCTCACCAGCCGACGCGCCCTTATCGCGAAGCGCTACGGCATCAGCATCGACCGCTTCGCCCGCACCCGCGAAAAGGACGTGATCATCGAACTCGCACTTGCACTCGCCGAACGCACCGACCCTGACGCCACCCTCCCCGCGACCTACGCACCCACCCGCCGACCCCCGGCCCTACGCACCTTCCGACGGCACGCACCCTCGGACATACATGAGGCCCTCCGCACCATGGCCAACCAGACCATGCGCGCGGAGGGCCTCACCTATGCCCGACCGGCGCGCCGCCCCCGCACACACCGACGCACCCCACGACAGCCCTAACCAGCGCTAGCAGGCTGCTTGCAAACGCAAGCGGCAACACGGAACGGCGATAGCCATCTCTGGCGGGCGCTTGCAGGCCGCTTGCAAAAACAAGCGAATCGTAACCGAGAGGCGCCTACACGGCGATCTTCATCTCGGACGCGAGATCGGCAAGGCCAGAGTTGCGAGCCCACCGCACTCCGCGCGAGTCCAGAAGATCACGAACCAGGCTGCGTGCCAGACGCTGATTAATCAGCCACTCGGACGCGAGATCTCTCGCACCATTGAGGGTTTCGAGTGCACCCTGAAAATCCCGTAGCGACAATTGCGCTTCCGCCAGCGTTAGCAGGTGCCGCTTTCCAGAGGTACCGGCAAGCCGTACTGTGCGGCCAACTCGCAACGCCGTCTCAGGATCTCCGACTACGATCGCATTCTCGGACTCGGCCATGGCGACGCGAGCGGAGCCAAACTTTGAGGAGTAAAGATCACCACCCCCGAGTCTCCCGGCTACCGCCCGAGCCACCGAGATATGTTCCTCCGCAAYGCGGAGATTGTTGTCTCTGCTGGCTGCCGCAGAAGCCTGTACACGCAGACGGCCGTAGGTGTCTAGTAGCTGACGATCGGTGGCGGCAAACGACGGTTCAATGGTCCCGGCAAGGTGTGATGCGGTGGCTTCGGCGTCGACAAAACGACCATGAAGCATCATGATCCACGAAAAATTCTCGCCGCATCGTGCATAGAGAACGGGATCGCTCGCGCCTTGTGCGCTCACTAGGGAACGACGTACGGCTTCCTGTGCTAGATCGTCATGACGAGTCTGAATTAGAGTCTCAGCGAGTGCCTTGTAAGCGAGGCTGGCAAAGCGTTCCATCTCTGTCGATGTGGCCGAGGCAAGGGCAACCTCAATGGCGGGGAGAAGCTCCGAAAGTTCGCCGAGCGTGGCGCGGTAAGCTCCGCGTGCATAGGCGGCCCGTATGTTGTTGACGCTTCCCCGTATTATTTCTACGTCGGTAGCGGGCCGATCGGGGTGTCGATCTCCCATTGACGGGAAGAGAAACCTCCGGATGTCAAGCAAAAGTGCCTTGTCGCCATTCTCTGGCGGGTCAAGATCGACGTCGGGCGTCAAAAGCTCAGACGTCCGTACCTCTAGGGCGCGCGCCAGCGCATTTAACGTGGATAGCTTCGCCCCGCTTCGCCTGCCTTGTTCCAGTTTGCGGACGACGTCCGCGCTTATTCCAGCCCTGCTGGCTAGTTCTTCTTGGGTCATGCTCCGCCGCCGTCGGAGCTGCCCGATCCGGTCACCTAGCGTTGAGTCGGACACCGGCACACCTCCCGGGCAGAGCGTACAGCCCGACTAGGGCACGCTGTCCCACCTGGCGTCTGGAGCCACCTCAAAGGTGGGGCCGTGCGCCCATTCACCGCGTGGACGCTGATTGACAGGCTCGCCGTCAGACCCTCCGACCGGTGGGCGCCGTACCCACCGGTTCGGGGTGGYGGTCCGTTTCGATGAGTAGGAGCGGCGCGATGATCGTCGAGCTGAGCATGGCGGAGGATGGGACGTGATCGTGAGACTCACGGATGCCCGGGGGAACGATTCGGAGGTGGCGGTCAGTACGTCGCCGTATCCGAACCTGACCCCTCACGATCTCGCCACGGCGATCATGGCTGGACTACCCGAGGTAGCGCGTATCCGGGTATGGGACATGGGACGCTCGTTCCTAGACCCACCCGACGCTGACCTAAACCGCGCGGAGATGCCGGTGGTAGTCATGTCACCCGATCTCATCGACATCGCTACCGCCGTGAAGCTGCGTACCGGTGAAGGCTTGGACGGCATACCGAATCACGCGATCTCTGGTCCTGTGGCGGTCGCGGAGCGGCGGGAGTCGTCACGCGACTTCCAAGCGCCGGTATGAACGGCCGCCGATGACGGCCATCGGTCCGCCCGGTACTCCGGCCGTCACGCGCCTTCCCCCGACGCGCGCAGCGGTCCCGGTGGTGCGCAAGCGGACGGTTCAGACTCTCCGGTACTGGTCGGTTGCCCCGGAAGCCATCGAGACGGCGGAGCTGATCGTGTCGGAGCTGGTGACCAACGCTGTCAAGATCAGCCGGCCGGATGACGAGTTCATCGCTGTCCGACTTTCCGCGACCGGCGACACCGTCGTGGTGGAGGTTTGGAGCCGGCCGGACGCCACTGAGCTGCACGCGATTCACCCCGCTGACGACGTTGAGAGCGGTCGCGGCCTTTCGATTGTTGAAGCTCTCGCTACCCGGTGGGACGCCTACCGGGCCGAGTCCGGCGGAGTGGTCGTGTGGGCTCGGTTTCCCGGCGCGATCGTTCCCGCCGCACGTGCCGACCGTGACGCCACGCCGCTACCCACACGGGAGGCCCGACCCGTGCCCGAACCTCTGTGGCCCGCACCCGACCCGCAGCTTCCCTCCGACCTGCCGTTGATCGAATTCAGCACCGATCCGGCGGTGGTGGCGCGCGTCGCGGAACGGTTGCGTGCGCTGTTCCCCTGGCACGAACGTCACGCCACCGATGCCCACGATGCCGCGCGGATGGTCGCGGCACTGCACAAACCCCACGGCGCGACCGATCGTCAGCGCCTACCGACTGGCAGGGATTGATAGTAGTGGCGCTACAACCGCGATGGGTCGTGATCGGCGAAAAGGCGGATGGTCTCGGAATCGTCCCCCCGGTCTGAGGCGCCGTGATCGGTCGTGAGCTAATGGAATGGCATGTAGAGGGTCCGGGTTACCCGTCCATTGAGATCGTCGATGAGGAACCGCCGGAATGGTTCCGTGCGGCCGTTGCGGAGGAACGGGCCGAACTCGACGCGAGCCGATCGCTTCGAGAGCACGGCGAGAACCCCGAGACTCAGACGGCGGGCTGATGCAACCGAACGGGACAAGGGATGATCGTACGCATTGACTACGACTTGGGTATTCAGGTGGAGGCGACCGGGCCGGAGCCGGACGGAGTCATGACCTATGAGGAACTGGTCTTCGGCCTACTCATGATCTTTCCTAATGTCAACAGGGTTCGACTCTGGGAGCGTGGCCGGACCGTCGATGACCGRCCGTCGGCTGACGCCTTTCGGATGTGGCCGAACCCGGATGATGCGGCCCTAGGTAAGGACCTATCGGATGCACACGCGGATTTCCTCGCCGACCTGGCAAGCGTGCTGGACCTGGATTCGGGACTGGCGAGAATCGTGCATGATAAACCTGACTGGGACGAGGAATTACGCGATGGTCCGAACATCGTCCCGCCGGTGTAGCCGTGGAATCAGCAGAGACACCCCCGGACGAGGAATACCCGTGGCCCGATGGGGGAATCGCGGACGAGTCGCACCGACTACCCGAGGGTAGACGCCTGTTCGCGCACTATCTGATCACCGAGCAGTACGCGACGCGACAGCGCGCCCTGCCGTCCGGGAGCGACGGCGACGGCGACGGCGACGGCGAATCGCCGTTCGCGGACGTCTCCATAGGAGACGGCGGCGCGTGGGAAGCCTGACGCCGAGCTGGTGGCCGGGAAGCCGGTGACGCTCGGCGGGCAGGGTAACCGCCGGCCGAGGGTGTAACCCGCTGGTTACACCCCCGGTTACCCTCCGCACCCCTACCGACCTGCATTAACGCGGTGCGGTAACGGGTAACCGCCGATCGGCCCGAGGGCCCGGAATCGGCCCGGAACGTGGCTTCGGGGGTCGGGCGCGTGGTTACCCGTTACTCCTGTCGGCGGCCACGCCACCGACGAGGCGACAACGATGGTTGTCGCCGTGGGGTGCGGGCTGTGYGGCGACGGTCGGTGTCGGGTGGCTTCCCCCACGGGTCACAGCGGACGTGGCACGACCGAGGCTCGCCCGCACCGCGCGGGGTCGGTAGCGCACGCTGACGGCCGCTTGCAGTTGCGCGCACGCTGCAAGCGCAGGTCGTGCGCTGTCTAAGTGCGGGGAGCATCTGGTGGCCGGACGTGGCGGCGGCCGGTAACCCTGGTGGGTTACCGGCCGCCGGATTGGGTGCCGTCTAGCGCGGTGGGTCACTCATGGCAGGTGCAGCGGCCGTGGCGAGCCGCGTGCAGCATCTGCCCCAACGCGACCACGGCGGCGGGGTGCGCGTGGGTGACCAGGTCGAGGATGCGGGTACCCGTGGCCACGTCGGGCGCCGCTGTGATGAGGTCGTACATGGCCATCTGGTGGGGTGTCAGGCCACGGTCCGGTATGCCGTCCGTGCTCGGCGCCCAACCGGCCGGCTGCCGTAGGGGCGCTTCCGGCCCGGCTGGGTTCTCCCGGAAGACGAGCACCACGTCCGTGGCTGACGGCGATCCGGCGCGGTAGCGCAGGTACACCGCCGGGGGCATCGCGTCCACCAGCGTCATGACGTCGCGCGCCGTGGCACCCGACCGGACTGTCAGCTCATACATGCCGCCGCCGGGGGCGGCCAGCTCTACCGGGTTCCACCGCCGCTCCGGCCACGTGGGTAGGTCATCGGGCGGGATACTGGGCACGGGTCGCCCTCCTGTCTCATACACAGGTGTGTGATCAAGGTCCCGGTATGGGTGCTCGCAACACCCGACCGGGACCGCCAACCCCACTATTCTGGCACACTGCGTGCCATATTTCTTGGGGTTGGGGACGTCCTGAGCGCTTGCGCCAGCAAGCGGAAAGGTGGGGGCAGGGGATGCCCGATGACCCGCTCATCGGCTACGCCGAGATGGCGGAGCGAGCCGGAGTCAAGGCGAGCACTCTGCGCTCCTACCGCCGCAAGGGCCTGTTGCCCCCACCGGATGACGAGTCGGTGCCCGACCGGCCGCGCTGGCGCACATCCACCTATGAGGCATGGATGCGGGCCCGCCCCGGCCACGGCGGACGCCCACCGAAGCCGGGCACCCCGACCTAGCCGCCGCCGGGTCGCCACGCGCCAGCGTGGCTCTCAGACGCCCTCACGGACAACGACGAAAGCCCCCGACCGGTGTCGGGGGCTTGTCGTGGTCGGCCGACCCGAGGAATCGGCCGATGGTCGGTCAGGCTGCTTCGGTGTCGGTCGCGGACTGTCGGCGGGGGTCGTGCCACTGGTGGTCGACGCGGCGCAGGTCGAGCGCGCCCCGGACCCCCCGTGCCTTCATGGGCTCCCCGGTACGGGGGCTGGTCCCGACAACCGGAGCCGGAAGGATCTTGAAATAGTCGAGCAGGGAGCGGACCGCTTCACGCCGCGCCGCGACCGACATACCCTCCCAGTTCGCCCGGACCGCATCCTCACCGCCGTGGACGTCGCGGGCCAGTTCCCGCAGGCTCGCGGGGACCGTGAGCTGTTCTAGCCGTGCCCGCGCGGCGCCGAGCTTGATCTCAAGATCGTCGATGGCGTCCAACGCGGCGAGCCGCGACCGGCCGGAACGGGTCTTGACCGTGTCTTCGAGTTCCGCCAACTCGGCTTCGAGACCTTCAATGTCGGCGTTCGCCGTCCGGATCACGTCATCGTCCGCAGCGGTGAGGCTGGCTACCAGGTCCGGCCGAGCCATCCGCGCCACGATCAGCCGAGCGACATAGGCATCCGTGTCCGCCTGGTTGATCACCACATGGCCGACGGGGCACTTGTACATCCCAACCCCACGGACCTTGTGCGCCCGGACCGACCCGCCGCAGATCCCGCAGGTCGCGATGAGCGACAGCAGATGGCTATACCCACCCGGTGCGCGCCCCCGGACCGCATGCACCGTCGCGATCGTCGCAAGGGCGGTCTGAGCCGCGGTCCACTGCGCCCGGCTCACGAGCGCGGGCCATCTGGTCGGGACGACGGTGGGCGCGTCGTCGCCCGCGAACGTGTGGACCCGCTCGGCGACGTAGGCGCGATCCTCACACGCCGTGCGCACGATCCGCGCATCCCACCGCTTCCCGGCACGCGCCACCGGCGCACCCTTGTTGTTGAGCCACCGGGCGACGCTCGCCAGCGAGTCACMCCGCCCGACCCGATCGAACATGTCGACCGCGACCGCCGACCACGCCGGATCGACCACCCGACCCGTCAACTTCCGCGTCCGCCGGTCGTAGGTGTTGCGGTAGCCCAGCGGCGCCGCGCTCAGCGGCAGGCCCGCCCGGACGTTGTCGTCCACCCCGTCCTTGACCCGCTTCGACTTCTTCGCGGACTCATCCGCGTTATCGATCCCATCCTCAAGCAGCGTCTTGTGATCACGCCACACCGACAGGTCATACAACCGCCGGTCGGCCTGCACATACAGCGCCACCCCGCGACGGCGCAGCTCATCCAGGAACGGCGCCCACGTCGCCATCTGCCGATCCGCTCGCGACGTCTCCCGCACCCACACCACATCCACCGCGCCCGACGTCACCAACGCCAGCACCTGAGCCCAACCGGCGCGCGGCTTACCATCCTTGCGGTACATGCTGGCGGACTGCCCAGACTCCGCCAGCTCAGCCGCCACGACCCACGACTCACGGTTGGCATCCTCGTGACCCATCCGGACCTGATCCGCCGTCGACGTCCCCCCAGACGCCGACCGCCGCGCGTAGATCACCACCCGCAGCGCCGCACCGTCCGCAAACGTCCTGGTCACAGGTCTCTTGATCGCCATGACCATGATGCTAGGCTTGTATGTGCCGAGAAGCACCCCCCTATAGGCAGGCCCATCCGACACAGTTCCCCAGCCCCCTGATGCTCTGTGTCGGATGGGCACGTCCATGGGCTTGCTCATTTGACACGGTTCAGCGTTGCCGCCCGGGGGAGGTCAGCGACCGGGCGCGGCGGTGGCGGCATCGGGAGCGAGGGCCGAGCCGTAGCGCCGAGGAGCAACGGCGGGACCGTCCTGGCCTACCAGCACCTCGAACGCGCCCGGGGCGTCGACGGCGTGGGCCAGCAGCGGGGTCAGTTCCATCTTGACGTCGAACCGGCCCAGCGCCCGCCGCCAGGCACCCGGGCCGTCCCACTCGGTGACCAGCACCCACTCGTCCGGGTCGTCGACCGCCCGGGCGAGCCGGCCGGCGCGGTAGCCGTCGGCCTGCCCCAGCGCCGTCAGCGCCCGGTCGGCTCCAGCCGCGAACTCACCGGCCGCGGCCGTCTCCCCGGATCCGGCCGGCAGCCGGAACCGCACGATCGCGAGCACGGGCGCCGCCACCTGCCGGCCGGGCCGGGCCACCATGCTTCGGCCGGCCTCGGGCTCGGGCTGGGCCTCGAATCCGGGTTCGGGCATGTCAGGCACTCGCGGCGACGCCGCCGTAGCGGCGGTCGCGGCGGGCGTACTCCTCGCAGGCGGCCCACAGGTCGCGGCGGTCGAAGTCGGGCCAGAGGGTGTCGACGAACGCGAACTCGGCGTAGGCCGCCTGCCAGAGCAGGAAGTTCGACAGGCGCTGCTCGCCGGAGGTGCGGATGAGCAGGTCGACGTCGGGCATGTCCGGCTCGTCGAGGTAGCGGGCGACGGTGCGTTCGTCGATCTTGTCCGCCCGCAGCAGGCCGTCCTTCACATCCCGGGCGATGGCCGCGGCGGCGTCGGCGATCTCGGCCCGGCCGCCGTAGTTGATGCACATCGCCAGCGTGAGGCGGTCGTTGGCGCGGGTGCGCTCCTCGGCCTTCTCCAGCCGGCGGATGACGCTGTTCCACAGCCGGGGGCGCCGGCCGGCCCAGCGGACCCGCACCCCGAGCGCGGCCATGTCGTCGATGCGCCGGCCGAACACGCCGTCGACGAAGCGCATCAGGAAGGCCACCTCGTCCGGGGAGCGCTTCCAGTTCTCCGTCGAGAACGCGTACACCGACATCCACCGGACGCCGAGCTCGATCGCGCCCTCCACGCAGTCGAACAGCGCGTCCTCGCCCGCCTCGTGGCCCTTCGTCCGCGGCAGACCGCGCAGCGTCGCCCACCGTCCGTTGCCGTCCATGACGATGGCCACGTGGCGGGGCACCAGTTCCTCCGGCAGAGCCGGCGGACGCGCCCCGGACGGGTGCGGATGCGGGTCCCGAAGGGGCCTGACTCCGCCATCCTGCAGGCTCACCGGAAGTCCACCTCCCCGCTGATCCGGCCCGATTCCGACGCGCATTGCCTCCCCCATCCTCATGCCTGGTCCTTGACCGTTCCCACCGGGGTGCCGGGCCGTCACCCGCCGCCTAGTCTCGGCCCACGCCGCCGACGGCGCAGGCCAGGCGTCGGCCAACGGCCCGGTACCGCCGTCACGCTCGTTCGAGATGCGGCAGCGCGCGCAGTCCCCGTTCAAGATGCCACTGCAGGTAGGCGGCGACGAGCCCTGCCGACTCCCGCCGCGTCCTGGCATCGGTGGCCTCGGCGCCGGCCCAGTCACCATGCAGCAGGTCCGCGAGCAGCCCGACCGCGGCGAGCGACGCCGACGCGGCCCCGCGCGGCCGGCACCGTGGGCAGACTATGCCGCCGGCCGCGACCGACACGGACGGGTGCGGGCCCGGTTCCCCGCAATGGACACAGTCGTCCAGGGCCATCCCGTACCCGCTGACCGCGAGCGCACGCAGCAGGAACGCGTCCAGTACCAGGCCCGACGGGTGCTCGCCCGACGCCAGCGTGCGCAGGCCGCCGACGAGCAGCAGGAACAGTCGCAGCGCCGGCTCGCGCTCCTCACTGGTCAGCCGCTCGGACGTCTCCAGCATCACCGCGGCGGCGGTGTGCCGGCCGTAGTCGCCCGCGAGGACGGCGCCGTACGGCGCGAGCAGGACGGCCTGGGTGACGGTGTCCAGTGACGAGCGGCCCTGATGCAGCTGCAGGTCGACGTACATCGCCGGTTCCAGCCGGGCGCCGAACCGCGACGACGTGCGACGTATCCCCTTCGCCACCGCACGCACTCGACCGTTACGCCGAGTGAACAGGGTGACGATCCGGTCGGCCTCGCCGAGGGGCATCGTGCGCAGCACGACACCCTCGTCGCGGTACACCGGCATGTGTCMATGGTCGCATAGCCGCGCGGCTGACCCACGGTTCGGCCCGCCCCGTACCGTTCCGTGCGGTCCGGGCCGCCACGCTCCGTGCGCGACCGGGCGAAGGCCACAAGGCCAGGTCAGAGCGCTCGCGGCCGGCGGCCACGGCACCGCCCACACCCCCGCCGGCCCGGCCGCTTCCTCAGAAACCGAGGCGGCGCAACTGCTTGGGGTCGCGCTGCCAGTCCTTGGCGACCTTGACGTGCAGGTCCAGGAAGACCGGGGTGCCCAGCAGCGCCTCGATCTGGCCGCGGGCCTTGGTGCCGACCTCTTTCAGACGTGAACCGCCGGCGCCGATCACGATCGCCTTCTGGCTGGACCGCTCGACGAACACGTTGACGTGCACGTCGAGCAGCGGCCGGTCGGCGGGCCGGTCCGGGCGGGGCAGCATCTCCTCGACGACGACGGCGAGCGAGTGCGGCAGCTCGTCGCGCACTCCCTCCAGCGCCGCCTCGCGCACCAGCTCGGCGACCATCACCTGCTCCGGCTCGTCGGTGAGCTCACCGTCCGGGTACAGCGCCGGCCCTTCCGGCAGCCGGGCGACCAGCAGGTCCGCGAGCACGTCGAGCTGGTAGGTCGCCGCGCCGCCTCCGGAGGACGGCCCCCGGGACCCGGAGGCCGCGCTCACCGGAATGATCTCGGCGAAGTCGCCGAGGGCGGCGAGCTCGAGCAGCCGGGCGCCGAGCCGGTCCGGCTCGGTGACCTTGTCAGCCTTGGTGAGGATGGCGATGACGGGCGTGCGTTTGGGCAGCCGCGACAGCTCCTCGGCGATGAACCGGTCGCCGCGGCCGACCGGCTCGTCGGCCGGCGCGCAGAAGCCGACCACGTCGACCTCGGACAGGGTGGCGCGGACGACGTCGTTGAGCCGCTGGCCGAGCAGGGTGCGCGGGCGGTGCAGGCCCGGGGTGTCGACGAGTATCAGCTGGGCGTCGGACCGGTGCACGATGCCGCGGATCGCGTGGCGGGTGGTCTGCGGCCGACCGCTGGTGATCGCGACCTTGGTGCCGACCAGGGCGTTCGTCAGCGTCGACTTGCCGGCGTTCGGCCGCCCGACGAAGCAGGCGAAACCGGACCGGAACACCGGGGTGGACTCCTCACCAGCGGGCTGGGCGCCGCCTGTCGGTTGCGCGGTCATGGCCCGGGAGCCACCGCGCCCGCGAGCGGTGGTGGCCGGGCGGGATCTCTCGGCCGGGAACTGGCGCGGCACGTCAGACCGTCGTCCTGGTACGCGCGACGCCGTCCGGCCCGGCGAGGAAGACCGGAGTACCTTCGCCGAACTCGGCGAGCACGGCCAGGTCGTCGGCGGCGAGCTGCCCGGCCTCCGACACCACCGCGGCGGCCTCGAACCGGCGGGCGCCACTCGCGGCGGCGGCGGCGACGGCGGCACGCAGCGCCGCGGTCGCGAGCTCCGGACGGGCATGCCCGACGGTGGCCGCGGCATACGTCCGCCCGTCGGTGTCCCGCACCGCCGCGCCCTCGGGCCGCTCGCCGCGCGGGGTGTAGGCCCGCAGCCGGGCGGAACGCGCGAGCACCACCAGCTTGGCGTCCTCGGCGGCCAGTTCGCCGGTCACCGGCTCACCGGCCAGCATGATCTGGTTGGCCTCGCTGCCCATCGCGCTCGTCACCCTTCTCCCTGCCGGCCTCCCGGCCGCTCGCCGTCCCGGCATCCCGGTCCCGGCCACCGGCCGAGCCGGTTGACCTCGCCGCCGAGCGGCTGGTGGTCTCCGCCTCGCCGCGGTCGTCCACGCCGTCGGCGTCGGCGGCCACCCGGTGTACCACGACGGTACCGATCTGATTGCGCCGGCCCGCGGCTCGTTCCGCGACCAGCGACAGCCCGCCGACCGTGGCCATCGCCCCCGGGATCGGCACCCGGCCGAGCGCGCTGGCCAGCAGCCCGCCGACGGTCTCCACGTCGTCGGATCCCGGCAGGTCGTCCTCGGCGACACCGAACAGCTCCGCGAGATCCTCCACCTCGAGCCGGGCGGTCACCCGGGCGGTGTCGGCGTCGAGCCATTCCACCCGCGGGACCGCGCTGTCGTACTCGTCGACGATCTCACCGACGATCTCCTCGAGGATGTCCTCGATGGTGACCAGGCCCGCGGTACCGCCGTACTCGTCGATCACCACCGCCATGTGGGTTCGCGACGCCTGCATCTCGCGCAGCAGGTCATCGGCCGGTTTGCTCTCCGGCACGAGCACCGGCGCGCGCATCACCGACCCGACGGGCTCGTCACCGCCGCCGGCGCGCTCGCGGCCGACGAGGWCCTTGAGGAAGGCGATGCCGACGACGTCGTCGACGCTCTCCCCGACCACCGGGATGCGCGAGAAGCCGCCACGCAGCGCCAGCGAGATGGTCTGCTCGACGGTCTTGGACAACTCGATGAAGACCATGTCCGGGCGGGGCACCATGACCTCGCGCACCAGCGTGTCACCGAGCTCGAAGACAGAGGCGATCATGTCGCGCTCCTCCGGCTCGATGACCTCGTTCTCCTCGGCGAGGTCGACGAGGTCACGCAGCTCGGCCTCGGAGGCGAACGGGCCGTCGCGGTAGCCCTTGCCCGGGGTGACCGCGTTGCCGAACGCGATCAGCAGCCGCGGCAGTGGGCCGAAGACCCGGGCGAGCCTGACCGTGAGGCCGGCGCTGGCGAGCGCGACCGTGGGGGCGTGCTGACGGCCGAGCGTACGGAACATCACGCCGACGAGGACGTAGGAGATCAGCGTCGCGATCGCCGCGCCGAGGAACACCGCGGCGAACCCGGTGCCGTAGGCGTGCGCGGCGACGATCGTGACGCAGGCCGCGGCGATCATCTCGCCGATGATCCGTAGCAGCAGGAGCAGCGCGAGGTACCGGCCCGGGTCCGCGACCACCGTCGCCAGCCGGCGCGCGCCCGGCCGGGACTGGCGGGCGAACTCCTCGACCGTGACCCGGGAGACCCGGGTCAGCGCGGCGTCGACACCCCCCAGGGCGGCCGCGGCCAACGCGGCGACGACCGCCAGCAGGATGAGCGGCACATCCGCCGAGCTCATCGAGACGCCCTTCTCATCGAGGCGTCCCTCGTCGGGACGTCCTGTTCATCAGAATGCCCGGAACCCGGATCGGTGACGCGGGTTACCGGATGGAACAAAGCCGGATGGAGCGGGAACGGCAGGCACGGCGTGGACCCGGCCGGCGCACGCGGCGCACGGCGCGCGCTGCGCCGGTCGCCTCAGCCCGCGGAGCCGGTGGCCTGGCCGGCGGTGCTGGCGGTGTCCCAGCGGGCCAGCAGGTCCTCCTGCAGGCGGAACATCTCGCGCTCCTCCGCCGGCTCCGCGTGGTCGTAGCCGAGCAGGTGCAGGATGCCGTGGGCGCACAGCAGGTGCAGCTCGCGCTGGGCCGAGTGACCGGCGCTCGCCGCCTGGCGGCGGGCCACCTCGGGGCAGAGCACGACGTCACCGAGCAGCGTCGTCGGGTCGGAGTCGGCCGAGTCGGCGTAGCTCGACTCGAACGCCTCGTCCTGCGGGAAGGCGAGCACGTCCGTCGGGCCGTCCTCGCCCATGTAGCGGACGTGCAGCTCGGTCATGGCCGCCGTCTCCACGAGCATGACGGACAGCTCAGCCAGCGGGTTGACCTTCATCGCGTCCAGCACGAACCGGGCCAGCGCGGCGAGCGTGACCTCGTCGACGTCGGTCTCGCCCGCCTCGTTGGCGATGAACACGGACATGTCGGTGTCTCTCCTAAACAGCGTTCGCGACCGCGCCGGCGCCCGCGGCGCCGCCGGTACCACCGGCGGACGCCGCCGTCACCGGCGGTCCCCGCGGGCGGCGGCCCTGGCCGTGGGGCGAGGGCGAGGGGAACCGGGCGGCGCCACCGGAGCCTCGCCACCGCCGGCCGCGTCCCAGCGCGAGTACGCGTCGACGATCTCACTGACGAGCCGGTGGCGGACCACGTCGGTGCTGGTCAGGTTCGCGAAGTGCACGTCCTCGATGCCGTCGAGGATCTCCCGGACGACGCGCAGCCCGCTGCGGGTGCCCGACGGCAGGTCGACCTGGGTGATGTCACCCGTGACGACGATCTTGGCGCCGAAGCCCAGCCGCGTCAGGAACATCTTCATCTGCTCGGCCGAGGTGTTCTGCGCCTCGTCGAGGATGATGAACGCGTCGTTCAGCGTCCGGCCGCGCATGTAGGCCAGCGGCGCGACCTCGATCGTGCCGCTCTGGATCAGCCGGGGGATCGAGTCCGGGTCGACCATGTCGTGCAGCGCGTCGTAGAGCGGGCGCAGGTACGGGTCGATCTTCTCGTAGAGGGTGCCCGGCAGGAAGCCGAGCCGCTCCCCCGCCTCGACGGCCGGCCGGGTCAGGATGATCCGGTTGACCTTCTTCGCCTGCAGGTACTGCACCGCCTTGGCCATCGCCAGGTACGTCTTGCCGGTGCCCGCCGGGCCGATGCCGAACACGATCGTGTGMGTGTCGATCGCGTCGACGTAGCGCTTCTGGTTC
Organism: Pseudofrankia asymbiotica; assembly: GCF_001983105.1. Taxonomy (GTDB): domain Bacteria; phylum Actinomycetota; class Actinomycetes; order Frankiales; family Frankiaceae; genus Pseudofrankia; species Pseudofrankia asymbiotica. The sequence goes on from NZ_MOMC01000066.1 coordinate 18,206, forward strand.
AGCGTCTTCGGGCGGATCGTCCGGCCGCGGCCGGACAGGATGCTAAGGGTGAGCACCTCGGCGGGGCGCTCGTCGCCGCCGCGCAGCATCGACAGGGAGTGGTCGATGTGCTGGGTGGTGAGCACCGTGCCGGCGTCCAGCAGCGCGGACAGCTCGGTGAACAGCCGGACGGCGAGGTCGTTCTCCGCAGGCTCCCCGGTGATGGTGATCTCGTTGCCGCGGACGTGGATGTCGGAATGGAGGGCCTGCTCGATGACCCGCAGGAGCTCGTCCTGGTGGCCCAGCAGGCTGACCATGCTGYGCGGGCCGGGCACCACGAAGCGGGTGACCGTCTGGGCGCTCTGCGACGTGGCGCCGGTGGAGGTGGCAGATTCGGGCATGAGGACGGCCACGGCGGGCCGGGACACCTCTCGTCGGTCATGCGTCTCGTCGGGCGCGGGGCTGGTACCACGCGTGTCTCGATCTCTGAACTTCGATATCTCTGAACTTGATATCTCTGAACTTCGATCTCGAGACGCGCACGGACAACACGTACGAACTTCCAGGTCGAGTCTAGCCGTCCCAGCGACCGGTGACCGCGAGCAGCACGGCGGCGGCCGCGACGCCGGCCGTCGACGTGCGCAGTACGGTCGGGCCAAGCCGCACGGCCGTCGCGCCGGCCTTCTCGAAGACGGCGAGCTCCTCGTCGGCGATCCCGCCCTCGGGCCCGACGACCAGCACGATCTCGCCGCCGGGAGGCCAGGGTTCGTGCCTGCCCGGCAGGGCGGCCAGCGCGACCGTCGCCGTCTCGTGCAGCACCAGGGCCAGGCCCGCCGTGGCGAGCCGGTCACGCACAGCGGCGGTGCGGGCCGGCTCGGCGACGGCCGGCCAGCGCGCCCGGCGGGACTGCTTGGCCGCCTCGGCGGCGGTGGCCACCCAGCGTGCCCTCGCGCGCGCGCCGCGCTCGCCCTCCCAGCGTACGACGCTGCGGGCCGCGGGCCAGGGCACGATCTCGTCCACCCCCGCCTCGGTGAGCATCTCGACGGCGAGCTCGCCGCGGTCCCCCTTGGCCAGGGCCTGGACCACGACGATCCGGGGTGTCGGCTCGGGGACGCGCGCGCGGCCCAGCACCCGGCAGTCGAGCTCGTCCCGGCGGACGGCGGCGACCTCGCAGTGAGCCAGGCCGCCCGCGCCGTCGGTGACGTCGAGCCGCTCCCCCACCCGCAGCCGCCGAACCGTCGCCGCGTGCCGCCCCTCCGGGCCGTCCAGCGTGAACACGTCCGCCGCCGGAACCGGCGCCAGGTGGAAGACCGGGGTGGTCGTCAAGTCTTGCGGCGGCCGCCGCGGCGGCGGTTGAACAGGCCCGAGGAGGCCGTGGCCGCGCTGACGACCGTCGGCTGCTCCTCGGCGCGCAGCCGGGACAGCTCGCGCATCAGCCGCTCCTGCTCGGCGTCGAGCTTGGTCGGCGTCTCGACCAGGACGTGGACGTGCAGGTGGCCGCGGCCGACGCCGCGCAGGTGCGGCACGCCCCGCCCGGACAGCCGGATCACCTCGCCGGGCTGGGTGCCCGCCTTGAAGGTGATCGTCTCGTTGCCGTCCAGCGTCTCGATCGTCGCCGACGTGCCCAGCGCCGCCGCGGTCATCGGCAGCCGCAGCTCGCAGTGCAGGTCGTCGCCCTCCCGGGTGAAGACCGGGTGCACCCGCTCGGAGACCTCGACGTAGAGGTCGCCCGCCGGGCCGCCGCCGGGACCGACCTCTCCCTCGCCGGACAGGCGGATCCGCATGCCGTCCCCGATGCCGGCCGGGATCTTGACGGTGAGGGTCCGACGCTTGCGCACCCGCCCGTCACCGGCGCACTCGCGGCAGGGGTGCTCGATGACCGTGCCCGTCCCCGAGCAGCGCGTGCACGGCCGCGAGGTGACCATCTGCCCGAGGAACGAGCGGGTGACCTGCTGGATCTCGCCCCGCCCGCCACAGGTCTGGCAGGTGGTCGGCGCGGTGCCGGGGACGGCGCCGGAGCCGGTGCAGATCTCGCAGACGACCGCGGTGTCGACCATGATGTCGCGGTTGGTCCCGAACGCGGTCTCGGCGAGGTCGAGGTCGATCCGCAGCAGCGCGTCGTTGCCGCGGCGCACCCGGGAGCGCGGCCCGCGGCTCGCGCCGCCCCCGAAGAAGGCGTCCATGATGTCGCCGAGGCCGCCGAACCCCGGTCCGAACGGCGAGCCGCCGCCGGCGCCGCCGCCCGGGGCGAGCGGGTCGCCGCCGAGGTCGACGATCTGACGCTTCTCCGGGTCGGAGAGCACCTCGTACGCGGCCGTCACGGTCTTGAACCGCTGCTGCGCTTCCGGGTCCGGGTTGATGTCGGGATGGAGCTCCCGGGCGAGCTTGCGGTACGCCCGCTTGATCTCGTCCCCGGTCGCCTCACGGGAGACGCCCAGCACCGCGTAGTAGTCCACTGCCATTTAGAAGCCCACCGCTAGAAGTCACGACCCTTTCGCGATCCCGGTGACAACGGCGCCAGGCGCGCGCGGGAAGATCCTTCTCGCACGCTCGCTGGCCCGCTAGTCGGCACCCAGGAGTTCACCCACGTAGTTGGCAACGGCCCAGACCGCCGACATTGTCCCCGGGTAGTCCATCCGCATCGGACCGACCACCCCCATGCCGCCCAGCGCCGCCGCGCCACGGCCGTAGCCGGTCGCGACGACGGCGGTGGACCGCAGCGCGTCAACGTCGGTTTCACGGCCGATGCGTACCGTAACGGTACCTGGCTCGCGAGCCCAGCCGATCAGCTTGAGCAGGACGACCTGCTCCTCGAGCGCCTCGAGGATCGCCCGCAGCGAGTCGGAGAAGTCCAGCGCCGAACGGGTCAGGTTCGCCGTTCCCGCGAGCGCGATCCGCTCCTCCTGCCGCTCGACCAGCGTCTCGATGAGGACGGTGGCGAGTGCCGTGAGCTGCGTGCGCAGGCCCGGGCCCGCCTCGTCCGGCAGGATGGCGGCGGCCTCGGCGGCGTCGGCGAGCCGGCGACCGCCCAGCGCCCGGTTGAGCACGGTGCGCAGCTCGGCGACCGTCTCCTCGTCGATCGGCTCGGCGATGTCGACGACCCGCTGCTCCACCCGAGCCGCGTCGGTGATCAGGACGATCAGCAGCCGGCCGGGGCTGATCTGGACGACCTCGATGTGGCGCACCCGGCTGGTGGTCAGCGACGGGTACTGCACGACGGCGACCTGCCGGGTCAGCTGGGCGAGCAGCCGGACCGAGCGGCGCACCACGTCGTCGAGGTCGACCGCGCCCTCGAGGAAGTTCTGGATGGCGCGGCGCTCCGCCCGCGACAGCGGCCTGACGCCGGAGAGCCGGTCGACGAACAGCCGGTAGCCCTTGTCCGTCGGGATGCGGCCCGCGCTGGTGTGCGGCTGGGTGATGTAGCCGTCTTCCTCGAGCGCGGCCATGTCGTTGCGGACCGTGGCCGGCGAGACCCCGAGCGCGTGCCGCTCGGCGAGTGCCTTGGAACCGACCGGCTCGTTGCCGATCACGAAGTCCTCGACGATCGCCCGCAGCACTTCCAGGCGGCGTTCCTCGAGCACGTCACGCACCCCCTCGGCGACCACCGGACCGGACACCACGTACCCGGCGAGATCCGCCGGGCCACGGCGGCCCTGGCCACCTCCGCTGCCATGGCGGCCGGAGCGCGGGATCAACGCGCCCCCTCCGCCGTCGAGCCACCGCCGGCCACCGACCGGCTGACGGCGGCGACGTGGCGTGGCCTCGTGAGCCCCACCCGGACCGGCCAGTGGCCGGCGGGACGAGGCTCGCCGGGACCGGTGACCGTGYCGCTGCGCACCCTGGTCGTCCGCGCCGTCTTTGTTCGCATGGTCCATGGTGCGCATGTCGGGCCCGGCGAGTGGCCAGATCGATCCATTTGACCTCGACCCACCTGGCACTCCATCGCCGTGAGTGCCAAGTCTAACCGGCAACCGCCGGCTCGCGCGCGGCACCAGCCGCGCCYGTCAGAGGTCAGGCAGGAGGGCGCGCACGACGGTGTCGGTCAGCAGCCGGCCCTGCCTGGTCAGGCTGATCCGGCCGGCGGCGAGGCCCGCCGGGTCAGCCAGGCCGGAGGCGACCAGGTCGTCGACGGCGGCGAGCCCGCCGGGGGTGAGCTCGACGACCGGCAGGCCCTCGGCGAGGCGCACCCCGAGCATCACCCGCTCGACGTGGCGGTCGGCCGGGGAGACGGTCTCGCGGGCCTGGGCCGGGCTCTGGCCCGCGCGCAGGCGCTGGGTGTACTCGGTCGGGTGGCGGACGTTCCACCAGCGCACCCCGCCGACGTGGCTGTGCGCCCCCGGGCCGATCCCCCACCAGGTCGCGCCGCGCCAGTAGCCCATGTTGTGCCGGCACCAGGCCTCCGGACCGCTGGCCCAGTTGCTCACCTCGTACGCGGCGAGGCCCGCGGCCTGGAGGGTCTCGTCCGCCTGGATGTAGCGGTCGGCGAGCTGGTCGTCGTCGGTCTCGAGCAGCTCGCCCCGGCGGACGCGGCGGGCGAGCTTCGTGCCTTCCTCGACGGTGAGCGCGTAGGCGCTGACATGGTCGGGAGCGAGGTCGACGGCGGCGTCGAGGCTCGCCGCCCAGTCCCGTTCCGACTCCCCGGGGGCGCCATAGATCAGGTCGACGCTGACCTGCTCGAAGCCGGCCTTGCGCGCCCAGTCGACGACGTCGGGCAGCCGGCCGGGGGTGTGCTGGCGGTCGAGGGCGGCGAGCACGTGCGGCCGGGCGCTCTGCATCCCGAAGGAGACCCGGGTGAGGCCCGCGGCGCGCAGCTGCTCCAGCGCGGCCGCGTCGACGGACTCGGGATTGGCCTCGGTGGTGACCTCGGCGCCGGGGCGCAGGCCGAACGCGTCGTCGACGGCGCAGACCAGCGCGGCGAGGTCCGCCGGAGGCAGCAGGGTCGGGGTGCCGCCGCCGAAGAACACCGTGTCCACCGCCGGCGCGCCGGGGCCGAGCACCCGGGCGGCCAGCCGGATCTCGGCGGACGCGGTGGTGGCGAAGGTGGCGGCACTCGCGCCGCCACCGAGCTCGGCCGCGGTGTAGGTGTTGAAGTCGCAGTATCCGCAGCGGGTCGCGCAGTACGGCACGTGGATGTAGATCCCGAACGCGTGCCGGGGGAGCTCGGCGAGCGCCGCGGCCGGCAGCGTCCCGTCGGCCGGTGGGGACTGACCCTCGGGCGGCTTGGCGGACATGTCCTCCAGTGTGCGCCCGCCGGCGGGGTGTCCCGCTTCCCCAATCCACGTAATAGGCATGGTTCCTGTAGGTTCCGCGTGGTCTTACCGACTGGCGCGAGCGTGGGCCCGTTACCCCATCGCCGAATGTTTACCTGTGGTTGGTATGCGTTGCAGCCATGATGGGCGTGTCGTCATGGCTTTGTCGCGATCCGTACGGAAGGATCGGACATATGGACGAAGACGTCATGGATCTCCCCATCGAGGCGGACCTGCTGGAGGAGGGCCTGGCGCTGCTGCCGCCGCGGACCACCGAGTWCCGCTCCGGCACCGTCTCCTACCCCTGGGCCGAGGAGCCGATCACCCAGCCCATCAGGCTCCCGCTGGCCGCCCCCACCGCCCTCGCGTCGCCGGTGGTCGAGCTGTAACCAACGCCAGCGCGACGCGGACGGGCCGCCCGGGGCGATCGCGAAGCGGCGCGGCGACGCCACACCGCGAGACCAACCGCGGGCGCGGTACTCATCGAGGGCACAGCAAAAGCCGGGACGCGGATGCGTCCCGGCTTTTCGCCAGCTTCCGGTATGGAGCTGCCAGCTTCCGATATGGGAGCCGGTTCAGGAGCTGGTGATGCTCGCGTGCTGCTTGGCCATCGCCGACTTGCGGTTGGCGGCCTGGTTGGCGTGGATGACGCCCTTGCTGACGGCCTTGTCGAGCTTGCGAGAGGCGATCTTCAGCGACTCGGTAGCGGTCTCGACGTCACCGGCGTCGGCGGCGTCACGGAAGCGGCGCACGACGGTCTTCAGCTCGGACTTCACGGCCTTGTTGCGCAGCCGCGCCTGCTCGTTGGTGCGAATACGCTTGATCTGCGACTTGATGTTGGCCACGCGGAGAAACCTCGTCGTCGAGTCGGGACTAGATCTTCGGTCTGGGTGCCGCATCCAGGGTGCCGTGCCCGCGGGCGGGCGCCCGTGAGCCGTGTACCGCGGGTCGGAGTCGGACCATGGCGGCCCGAAGCGCCGTCAGCCAACCACAGGTCAGCCGACAGCCCGTCCACCACGATCGCCCCACCACGTCAGCCGTGCTGTGTCTGCTCGCGCGGCGCACGGTGGACCCGATGCAGCGCGGTCAACATTACCGCACCTATGACCAACAGTTATGCCGGGCTGACGCCGACAGGGCGTGACGGTCCTCTAGCCGTGCCGCTGGAGGGCCGCCGGGACGCCGCTGGGGCGTCACGGAGGTGTCGCCGGCCACGCCATGCGTGGCGCGCGGTCCAGCCTCGCCCGGGATCCTGGCACGATGGAGGGGAGCCCGCGCCCGCGCGGGCGGACCACCGTCCGGCGCCGCCGGCCGGCGGGGCGGGTCCGTGGGCCGGACCCGCCCGCCCGAACCGTCGGCGTGCCCATCCAGAAACGAGACCTGCCCGCGTGTCCTCAGCCCCGCAGGCGCCCGGTGTCGACCAGGCGTTGATCCGTAACTTCTGCATCATCGCGCACATTGACCACGGCAAGTCGACCCTCGCCGACCGCATGCTCGGCGTGACCGGCGTGGTCGAGGCGCGCAACATGCGCGCCCAGTACCTCGACCGGATGGACATCGAGCGCGAGCGCGGAATCACGATCAAGGCGCAGAACGTCCGCCTGCCCTGGAAGGCCGACGACGGCAGGGACTACGTCCTGCACCTCATCGACACCCCCGGGCACGTCGACTTCACCTACGAGGTCAGCCGCTCGCTCGCCGCCTGCGAGGGCGCCGTCCTGCTCGTCGACGCGGCCCAGGGCATCGAGGCGCAGACGCTGGCGAACCTGTACCTGGCGATCGAGAACGACCTGACGATCATCCCCGTCCTCAACAAGATCGACCTGCCGGCGGCGCAGCCGGAGAAGTACGCCGAGGAGATCGCGCAGATCATCGGCTGCGAGCCGAGCGACGTGCTGCGGGTCTCCGGCAAGACGGGCGTGGGCGTCCCCGAGCTGCTCAACGAGGTCGTACGGAAGGTCCCCCCGCCCGCGGGCGACCCGAACGCCCCGGCCCGTGCGATGATCTTCGACAGCGTCTACGACATCTACCGGGGCGTCATCACCTACGTCCGGGTGATCGACGGCTCGATCACCACCCGGGACCGCTGCCTGATGATGTCCACCGGGGCGGCCCACGAGACACTCGAAGTCGGCGTCATCTCGCCGGAGCCGGTGGTCACCGGGTCGCTGTCGGCCGGCGAGGTCGGCTACGTCATCCCCGGGGTCAAGGACGTCCGGCAGGCCAGGGTCGGCGACACGATGACCTCGGCGCGGCGCCCCGCGACCGAGATGCTCGGCGGCTACCGCGACCCGCTGCCCATGGTCTACTCGGGCCTCTACCCGATCGACGGCAGCGAGTACCCGGCGCTGCGCGAGGCGCTGGACAAGCTGCAGCTCAACGACGCGGCGCTCACCTTCGAGCCGGAGACGTCGGCGGCACTCGGTTTCGGCTTCCGCTGCGGCTTCCTCGGCCTGCTGCACCTGGAGATCGTCCGGGAGCGGCTGGAGCGCGAGTTCGGCCTGACGCTCATCTCCACCGCGCCGAACGTCGTCTACCGGGTCGTGATGGAGGACCTCACCGAGCACACCGTCACCAACCCGAGCGACTGGCCGAGCGGCAAGATCTCCGAGGTGTACGAGCCGATCGTGAACGCGATGGTGCTGCTGCCGACGGACTTCGTCGGCGCGGTGATGGAGCTGTGCCAGTCGCGGCGCGGGGTGCTCAAGGGGATGGACTACCTGGCGGCCGACCGGGTCGAGCTGAAGTACACGATGCCGCTCGGTGAGATCATCTTCGACTTCTTCGACGCGCTGAAGTCGCGGACCCGCGGCTACGCGAGCCTGGACTACGACCCGGCCGGCGAGTCGCAGTCCGACCTGGTGAAGGTTGACATCCTGCTGCAGGGCGAGACCGTCGACGCTTTCTCGGCGATCGTGCACAAGGACAAGGCCTACGCCTACGGCGTCTCGATGACCGGCAAACTGCGCGAGCTGATTCCGCGCCAGCAGTTCGAGGTGCCGATCCAGGCCGCCATCGGCAGCCGGATCATCGCCAGGGAGAACATCCGCGCGATCCGCAAGGACGTGCTCGCCAAGTGCTACGGCGGTGACATCACCCGTAAGCGCAAGCTGCTGGAGAAGCAGAAGGAGGGCAAGAAGCGGATGAAGACGATCGGTCGGGTCGAGGTCCCGCAGGAGGCCTTCATCGCGGCCCTGTCCAACGACGCCTCCAAGAGCAACCGCTCCGGCTAGCTCTGGCTGGCCCCGGCCAAAGGCGGTGCCGCCGGGGTTCCCGCCGGATCCGCGGAGCTCGCGGAGGCCGCGAACCACCCGCGGGCTGAAATCGCGATCATGCCTGCGGCGAAGCGGGTCACCTCGCCAGAACCAGTACCGGGCGTGGAGGAGACGCTTGGAGGTCAGGGGCGGGTGATGCGGTCGAGGGTCTCGAGGTAGGCGACGGCGATCACCACGGCGAGCGGCAGGGCGAGCAGGACCCAGGCGCTGGTGAGGTCGGAGAGCGCGATCAGAACGGTGAGGACCGCCGTGACCGTGAACAGCAGGCCGCGCATCCAGCCGGCGGGCAGGGTCCGGAAGCCGAACCCTTCCCGTCCCTCGATGTCCCCGGGCGGGCCGATGTCGCCCGGGCTGACGGCGCCGTTCGGGCCGGGACTGGCGGCGGCGGCCGGGTGGCCGGGTTCCTGGCCGAGGGCGGGAGCCGGGCGGGCGGCCTCGTGCCGGCCTGCCTCGTGGCGGCCGCTCATCGGGCACCCGCGCCGGCACGGCCGCGGCGTCCGCGGGCTTCGACGACGGTGTGGATGAGTGTCTCCAGCGCGTAGGCGGGGTCGGCGGCGCCGCCCTTGACGCCGGCGTCGGCGGTGGCGGCGGCGCGCAGGGCGCGGGCCAGGCCTTCGTCCGACCAGGCGCGGGCGGTGCGCTGGGCACGTTCGACCTTCCAGTCCGGCATGCCGAGCGCGCGGGCGAGATCGTACTTGGAGCCGCCGCCGGCGCCCGCGACCCTGGTGAGGTCGCGCAGGCCGCCCGTCACCGCGCTGCCGATGAGCACCGTCGCGGTACCAGCCTCGAGGGCCTGGCGCAGCAGGGTGAGCGCGCCGGCCAGGTCGCCGGCGAGCGCGGCGTCGGCGACGGCGAAGCCGCTGGCCTCGGCACGGCCGCGGTGGAAACGGTGGACGGCGGCCTCGTCGATCGGGCCGTCGGTGTCGGCGACCAGCTGTTCGCAGACGGCCGCGATCTCGCGCAGGTCGCTGCCGACGGCGTCGAGCAGGGTGGTGACCGCGGCGTCGGCGATCTTCCCGCCGGCGCGGCGCACCTCGGCGACGACGAAGTCGTGCCGCTCCCGGGGCCGTGTGATCTTCGAAACAGCGATCACCCTGGCGCCCGCGGCCTTCATCGCGTCGGCGATCTTACGGTTGCGGACCGCGCCGTTGTGGACGACGACGAGCACGACGTCGTCCATCGGATGGGCGACGTAGGCGATCAGCGCGTCGCGCAGCTCGTCGGTGAGCTCCTGGGCGGCGCGCACGACCACGGCGCGCAGCCCGCCGAACAGCGACGACGCGCCGAGGTCGACGACGTCGGACTCGGTGAACTCACCCGCCGCCCGGTCGGCCACCTCCAGATCCAGGTCGGCGGCGCGGGCGGCGACGAGCGTCTCGCGTACGGCCCGGGCGACCAGTAGCTCCTCGTCTCCCTGGACGAGGACGAGCGGTGGGACCGTCGGTGGCACGGCACCGAGCATGGCACACCGCGGCCGGTCCGGCCGATCACGCCCGCCGCGCGCCTGTCGTTCCGTTCGCGTCGTCGTCGGCGGCGGCGACGGCGGCGGCGACGACGGCGGCGACGGCGGCGGCGGCGACGGCGGCGGCGGCGTCGTCGCCATCAGCCAACCCGGCCCATGTGCGCGCGACGATGGCGGGGCCTCACGCGCCGGGAGTCACCAGGCCGGAAGTCACCAGAGCTGTCACTGCCCATGGGCGCAAGGCGATGGCGGAGCCTCGCGCGTCCGAAGGCGACCAGACCATCAGGCGTCCTGGTGCTGGCGGCGCGCGACGAGGGCGGGGACGCCGTCGGGGGTGACGACGACGGCCGTGGCACCGTCCGTGTCGGTGCGGGCGTAGGGGATTCCGGCGGCGGTGAGCGCGGCGAGGGTGCCGGGTGCCGGGTGGCCGTACTGGTTGCCGGCGCCGACGCTGATCAGCGCGGCCTGGGCGCCGGAGGCGCCGAGCAGGCCGGCGTCCTGGCTCGCGGAGCCGTGATGGGCGACCTTGAGAACGTCGATGCGGGGCGCGGCGGCGGCGACCGCCCCGGCGGTCAGCAGCTGGCGTTGCTCCTCGTGTTCCGCGTCGCCGGCGAGCAGGATCGTCAGCCCGCCGGTGTGGGCGACGGAGATCAGACTGTTGTTGTTCGGGTCGCTGTCGGTGCCGCGCAGGGGACGCACCGGCCCGATGATCTGGAGGGTGACCGGCCCGACCGCGCGGCTGCCCCCGGCACCGGCCTCGACGAGCGGCACGCCGGCTGCCTCCGCCTCGGCCCGCAGCGCCGCCCACCGGTCCGCCGGCTGGTGTAACGGCCCGACGAGGACCTCGCCCACCGGCAGGTGCCCGAGCACGGACGAGAGCCCGTCGACATGGTCGGCGTGCAGGTGGGTGAGCAGCACGACGGGCAGCCGGCGGATCCCCAGGTCGTGGAGGCAGGCGGTGAGCGCGCCCGGGTCCGGCCCGGCGTCGACCAGCACACCGGCGCCTGGCCCGGCGGCGAGCACGAGGGCGTCCCCCTGGCCGACGTCGCAGGCGACGAGCAGCCAGCCGGGCGGCGGCCAGCCGGCGAGCCGGTCGACGAGGACGCACCGGGCGAGCAGCAGCCCGGTCGCCGCGGCCGCGCACACCCGCCGCCCGCGCGGTCGGCGCAGCGCGGCGAGCGCCGTAGGCAGGGCCGCGAGCGCGGCGAGCGCTCCGAGCGGTCCGCCGGGCCAGCGCACGGTCGCGCCGGGCACGTCCGCCGCCGTCCGCGCGACCAGGACGAGCCATCGGCACGGCCAGCCCGCGAGCCAGGCGGCCAGCCGGGCGGGCCCGCCGCTGACGGGCCCCACGGCCAACGCGACGACGCCGAGCACGGTGACCGGGGCGACCGCGACCGCCGCCGCGACGTTCGCCGGTATCGCCACCAGGCTGACACCGCCGCCGATCCAGGCGATCACCGGCGTGCAGGCCAGCTGCGCCGCCGCCGCCACCGCGGCGCCGTCCGCTAGCCAGTGCAGCCGGGGCGGCAGCCGCCGGGCGAGCCGGTCACGCCAGCCGGGCGCGACGATGACGATGCCCGCGGTGGCCAGCACCGACAGCGCGAACCCGGCCGAGAGCGCGAGCCGTGGGTAGGCCAGCACCAGTACGGCGACCGTGGCCGACAGCGCGGGCAGCACCGAGGCGCGCCGCCCGGTGCCGGTCGCCACCGCCGCGAGCAGCCCCATCGCGGCGGCCCGCAGCACGCTCGCGGACGGCCGGGCGATGACGACGAACCCGACGATCGTCGCGGCGGCCCACAGCGCCCTGGACCGCACGCCGACGCGGGTCCGCCGCATCGCCGCCAGCAGCGCACCGGTGAGGATCACGACGTTCCCACCGCTGACGGCGGTGAGGTGGGTGAGCCCGGCGGCGCGGAAGTCGTCGCGCAGGCCCGGGTCCAGCGCGCTGACGTCGCCGTCGACCAGCCCGGGGAAGAGCCCGCGGGCGGGTTGTGGCAGCACGCTGGCGGCGGCGCGCAGGTCGGCACGCATCCGGCCCGCGACCCGCTGGTACCAGACCGGCCCGGCCACGGGTCTCGGCGGGCCGCGGACGAACAGCACGGCGCCGACCTGGTCGCCCGGCCGCGGCGGCTCGAGCCGCGCGTCGACGGCCACCCTGGTGCTCGGCAGCAGCCCCGACCAGCCGTCTCCCGGTGCCAGGACCAGAACCGGTACGTCCAGCCGCGCGACCACGCCACCCGGCGCCGCGCCGGTGACGCCACCGGCGCTCGCCGTGGTGCCAGCGGTCGCGGCGTTGGACGCCACCGCGCGCGTCCCGGCGGCGCGCTGCCTCGTGGCCAGCACGACGAGCCGCGCGGGGACCGCGACGTTGCCGGAACCACCGGCCGGGCCGGCGAGACCGCCTCCGATGGGGTGCGGGTCATCGGTGACGACGAGCTCGACGCCGACCGTCGCCCGCGCGGCGGCCAGCTGCGCGAGCACGCCGGACCGGCCGTCCTGGCCGCCGACCCCGGCCACGAACACACCCGCCGCGAGCCCCGCCACCGCTGCCACGGCGGCGGCCAGCCACCCCCGGCGCCCCGTCCCGGGCCGGCCTCGCTCGGCGACCAGCAGCGCCCCGCCGACCAACGGTGCCATCCCGCCGATCACCGCCGCCGCGATCAGCACCGCGGCCGATGGCCCCCATCGCCCCGCGAGCGCCGCCCCGCCCCACACGGCCACGGCCGGGACCGCGAGCCGCAGATCCAGCGGCGGGCGCTCCGTCTCGACGTTCCCATCGCCGCTCGCCGCGGGTCCGCCACCGGGCACCCCGCGATCCGACGTCACCGCATGATCCGACGTCACCGCCTGGCCCGCCGGCATCCGGTTGGGCCGCCCGCTCACAGCGCGATCAGCGGGAGCAGCTCGGCCAGGCGCTGGTCCCCGACGCCCGGAACCTCGGCGAGCTGGTCCGGCGAGGCGAACGGACCGTTCTCCTCCCGGTACCGCACGATCCGCTCGGCGAGCACCGGGCCGATGCCGGGCAGCGTGTCCAACTGCTCGGCCGTCGCCGTGTTCAGGTGGACCGGGCCCGCGGTCCCCGATCCCCCGCCTGGTCCGCCACCGGCACCGCCGGGCCCCGCATCAGCCGCTGGCCCGGCGGTCGCGCGGCCCGGTTTGCCGTCGACGAGGATCTGCTCACCGTCCACGAGCTGGCGGGCGAGCGCGAGGCCCGTGGTGTCGGTACCCGGCAGCACTCCCCCGGCCCGTTCGATCGCGTCGATGACCCGTGCCCCGGCCGGCAGGCGTACCACCCCGGGCTCGCGCACCAGGCCGGCGACGTCGACGACCACCTCGGCGGCCGGGGTGGGGCTTCGGCTCGCCCCACCGGACGCGCTCACCGCGGCGGACGCCGCGCCGGCCCACGCGGCGCCGGCGGGCGCGCCGGTCCCGGCCGTCGCGCGCACAGTCCCGCCGCCGGCCGCGGTGTCGATCCGGACCGGCCGGCCATGCCAGGCGAAGAAGGCGGCGACGGCCGCGGCCACCAGTGCGACGAGCGCGAGCACCATCGCGCCGCGGGCCGCCGGGTCGAGCACGGCGCCCCGCAGCGCCGCTGGCAGCCGGGCACCCAGCTCCCGCCCCCGCCGGTGCCCCGCCGGCTCCGGCTCTCGCTCGAACGAGGCGCCGTGGTCCAGCGCGCCCAGGTACGCGCCGTCAGGCTCGCCGAGCGGTGGCCCGCCGTCCTCCCACGGCTGCGCACCCGCCGGGCCCCCTGGCGCCCAATCATGATCGTCCGCCGGGTGGGACCCCCGCCGCGTGGCTCCGAGTCCGGAGTCCACCGAGCGCAGCCCGAGCAGGGCGCCGATGTCCGGCGGAACCGCCCGCCTGGAGGCGGCCCAGCCGGCCGGATCTCCACCCCGATCCGCCGGCTCCTGGCCGGGCGGACCATCCTCGCCGGGCAGGAAGCCCCGGTCAGACGCGGCCCACGCCACCGGTTCCTCCTCCTCGCCAGGACCCGTCAGGAGGAGGTCGGAGCTGGCCGGGAGGGCGGTGAGGGAGAACTCGGAGAGGTCGGGCAGGTGGGCGCGGCCGGGCAACGTCCGGTCCGCGGAGGCGTCGATCAGACCGCGCCCGGGGCCGGTAGCGGCGGCGCGACCGACACGGTCAGGGCGGTCGAGATGCTGATCGGTCATGGGCCGGACCGTAGGCCGGTGCGGCGCCGCCGCGGGCCCGGCGGCGAGCAGCTGTGGACAGCGATCGCCCGTCCACAGCCCTGTCCGATCCAGGCCGAGGCCCTGTCAGCATGGCGAGGACGGCTGGGACGAGCGGCACACCATCCGGACGCGGAGCGGCGGGGGGAATACGCAGGTCGCTCTATATAGTTGCTCAGGCAACGATCGGCGGCAACCAGCGCCAGTCGAGACGTCCACCGCCACCGGCGGCGGTGGAGATCCGCGTTACCGGGAGGACCACATGTCCGAAGCCACCGTCACCACGACCGACCTGTCCGCGCTGACCGGCACCTGGGCCGTCGACGCCGCGCACTCGCGCATCGGCTTCTCGGCCAAGCACGCGATGGTCACGACAGTACGTGGCTACTTCAACCAGTTCGAGGGCACCCTTCAGCTGGACGGCTCCGCTCCGGCCAAGTCGGCCGCCAACGTGACGATCCAGACGGCCAGCTTCGACACCGGCGTTCCGGACCGTGACGGCCACGTCCGCTCGGCCGACTTCCTCGACGTCGAGAACTTCCCGACGCTTACCTTCGYCAGCACCGGCGTCAGCCAGGACGGCGACGAGTACACGTTGCGCGGCGACCTGACCATCAAGGGCGTCACCAAGCCGGTCGAGCTGGCGATGGAGCTCGAGGGCAGCTCGCTGGACCCGTTCGGCAACACCCGCGCCGGGTTCACCGGCACCACCACCATCAGCCGCAAGGACTTCGGCCTGACGTGGAACGCCGTCCTGGAGACCGGCGGCGTCCTCGTCAGCGACAAGGTCAAGATCCAGCTCGACATCTCCGCCATCAAGCAGGCCTGACCCACCCGGACGACTCACCACCCGTCGCAGGCCCGCCTGCCACGGCCCCCGCGACGCAACCTCGCCGTCGGCCCATGATCTGGTGGGCTCGCCGCCCAGCGGCACAGCCGCGATGCGGACGAGCCCACCAGGTCATGGGCCCTCGCGGGCCTCCGACAGGAGCTTCGTCACGCACATGCCACCCGGTCGCTGCGCCGGCTCGGAACAGCCTCTCCCTGCACGGCACTGGTGCACTGCGTAAAGATGATCAAGACGCTCGTGTCCGCGACGACCTCGACGCTCTGACTGTGCCCGGTATAGGTGATCTTCGTCCTGTCCTGGGAGATGGACTGCTGGAAGAACGCGTAGCCGGCGGTGGGCATCGCCTGCCGGTAGTACTCCACGGCCGCGGCCGGAGTCACGCCCCTGACGACGAGGGTCGCGTCGGTGCGCTTGTCGGAGGACAGATCCCAGGTCGCTCCCGCGGGGAACGGAAAGTTCTCGGGAATGATCGTCCCGTCCAACGATTCGCCGCCGGCCGACGCCGACACAGATGCCGCCAGGGTCGCGGGCATGGGGCTGACACCCAGGTCCGTGTGCAGATTGTTGAACATGTCGGGAAGCGGCTCGGTGCGTACCGGGACGGGCACGTCGGTTGGCTGATCGGTAGGCGATGCCGATGTGGCTGACGCGGCCGTGGCAGAAGTGTCGGAACTGGTCCCGCCGCACGCGGTGACCAGGAACATCAGCCCTAGGCCGACACTTGCCATTATCGGCCGAAAAACCGACTTTCCAGTCCCCATCGAATCCCCCGTTCGGTCGCGCGAGATGCGCGCCTTTTCAGTCAAATTTCTCGACCGCGCTCACCCGAAAGGCCGCCCGTACCGCGGGCCCCGGATGGGGCCGGCGCACGACTCCGACGACCAGGACATACCAGGTCAGCACACTCTTTTCCGCCGACCGGATTAAAGCATCGCATCCTCGACGGACAACCACGCGGGCCCATGAACCGCCAGCGTCGAGGTGGACGGCCGTCGGGACAACCCCGTCGTCGCCACGGCAGACATCACCATGTGTGATCAATCGTTTCGGATTACCGCTCCCCGGGGCAGTAGCGGCGGTCATCCCCGGCCCGGGCAACCGTCCGGCGGACCTCGTCGAGCGTGCCGACGCCGCCCGCTACCGCGCCAAGCGCGCCGGCCGCCACCGTGTCGAGGTGGCCGGCCCGACAAGGCCCCCGGCGAGCTCCCCACGGCACCACCAGCCAGCGGCGCTGACCAAACGGCGCCAGYCAGCGGCGCTGACCAACGGCGCCGGCCAACGCTCAGCCGGTCGCCCGTCAGACGTGGCCGGACAGATCGACAGGAGCCTCGGCCGCCGTCGGGGACGAGAGGTCGGGGGCGGTGAAGAGATCGATGGGCTCGCCCGCCACCGGGGCGGAGGCGGGAGCGGTCTCCCGGGGATCGGGGACGCCCGGCGGGAGCTCGATGCGTTCGACCAGGGTGGGGCCCTGGTTACGGACGTCGCCGACGGCGGCGTCGACGGGGTGGAGCTCGAACACGCCCGCCGGCGCTGGGACGAGCAGCGCGCGCAGGGCGTCGGCGTCGGCGTAGCTCGGGTCGAGCCAGCGGTCCCAGGCCGCGGCCGGCAGGACGACCGGGGAGCGGTCGTGCAGGAACTCCAGGCCGACGGCCGGGCCGGTGGTGAGGATCGTGTAGGTGGTCAGTGGCTCGTCACCACCGCGCCACACCTCATACAGGCCGGCGAAGGCGAGCAGCGGGCCGGCCGGGCCGATGCCCGGGTGCTGACCTCGGTGGATGTAGTACGGCTGGCCGCGCTTCTTCTTCTCGGGCCGGTGCCACTCGTAGAAGCCGGTCACGGGGACCAGGCAGCGCCGCGCGGCGAACGGCTTGCGGAACACCGGCTTCTCGGCGATCGTCTCCGACCGCGCGTTGATCATTCGCGAGCCGATGGAGACGTCCTTCGCCCACGACGGCACCAGCCCCCAACGGGCCAGCCGCAGCACGCGGGCGCTCGCGGCGGGAGGCTCGGAGGAGCCGTCGGCGTCGCCGGAGGAGTCCTCCGGCGACGGCTTCGGGCGCTCGGCTGTCACGATCGGCTGGGTGGTGGTCGGGGCGACGTTGTAGCGCTCGCGCACCTCGCCGCCGGTGTCGTCACGGGCCGACATCGCGTCGGCGAGGTCGTCCGCGCTCAGCGTCTGGGTGTACCGGCCGCACATGTGCTCAGCCTAGAACCGCCCTACGACGATTCGGAGCGCGCGCCGCTACCAGACGCCGGCGAGCAGCGCGGTACCGCCGGCCAGGCAGGCAAGGCTGGACACGGCGAAGACGGCGATCCACAGGCCCGCGGGCATGCCGGTGAGGCGGGCGAGCTGGTCGGGGTCGGAGCCGCCGCCGTGCCGTCGGCGGCGGGACCGTGACACCTCGTACACGGGCCGCACGCCGCCGATCAGCAGGAACCAGGTCACGCAGGCGGCGAACCCACCTCGCAGCGCGTCCGGGGCGACGATCGAGACGGCGAGCACGACCAGGATGCTCACCACCACCGACAGCAGGCCGAACCCGTTGCGGATCACCACCAGCACGCCGACCAGCAGCACCACGAACAGCTGCAGCAGCAGCGCGGTGCGCCCGGTCGACACCAGTGCCGCCGCGCCGAGGCCGAGCAGCGCCGGCGCCGGGTAGCCGGCGACGACCGTGCAGATCACCCCGGGCCCGGTAGGCCGGCCCGAGGAGATCGTCACCCCGGAGGTGTCCGAGTGCAGCCGGATCCCGGCCAGGCGGCGCCCGGCGCACAGCGCGACGATGGCGTGCCCGGCCTCATGGACGATCGTGATGACGTGCCGGGCGATGGGCCAGGAGCGGTTGCTGGCGACGGCCAGCAGGGCGAGCAGGCCGGCGGCGGCGAGCACCGCGCGGCTCGGCGCCGGCTGGACGACGAGCGCCCGGTGCAGCAGGTCGGACAGGGCCGTCTCCTCGATGGGGTGTCTCGGGACCGGCGACAGCGTGGCGGTGTCACCGCGGCGGCCGTCCCGATGACGAGCCATCGCGGTGATCACACGGCCGTCGGCCGTATTCCCCTACCGCCCGTTCATACCGGTTTCCGCGGAGAAGCGGCACCCGGCCGCCGTCGCCCGGCCGGCGTGGGCCGAGAGTGTCCGCCGGTGGCGGTAATGTTGGCCGGCCGGCGACGGCCGCGGTGGCCTACGCCGAAGCGGCACGCGGGCACGCGGGCACGCCCCGGCTCGCGGCCTGACGTGGCCTCGCTTGGCCTGGCCTCGGAAGGTCGCCGAAGCCACGCCCGCCCGGCTGGCGCTGGGCGAGCCGGCGCGCTCCGGGCGGACGAYTGGACAGGACGGAGGCCACAGGTGGCGGAGTACGTGTACCGGCCGGTCATCAGCGTCGCGCTCGGGCTGTTCCGGGCACTCGACCTGAAGCTCGACGTGCGCGGCAAGGAGAACATCCCGGCGACCGGCGGCGCCGTGGTGCTCATCAACCACATCTCCTACCTGGACTTCGCGCTCGCGGGCGTGCCGTTCTGGCACGAGCGCAAGCGCATGGTCCGGTTCATGGCGAAGAAGTCGACCTTCGAGAGCAAGGTGACCGGCCCGCTGATGCGCGGCATGCACCACATCCCGGTCGACCGGGCCGCCGGTGCCGGGTCGCTGAAGGTGGCGATCGACGCGCTGCGCGCCGGCGAGCTGGTCGGCGTGTTCCCCGAGGCGACGATTCACCCGCACTACCGCCTGGCTCCGTTCAAGTCCGGCGCGGCGCGGATGGCCAGCGAGGCCGACGTCCCGGTGATCCCGCTGGTCATCTGGGGCAGCCAGCGGATCATGACCAAGGGCCAGCCGCGCAACCTGCGCAAGGCACGGCACACTCCGGTCTCGCTCACGGTCGGCGCCCCGATCCCGCCGGCGGAGCTCGCGGACCCGGCGGCGGGCACCGCCCTGCTGTTCGACGCGATGAGCAAGCTGCTCGACGAGGACCAGCGCCGCTACCCGCCGCCCGCGCCCGGCGAGCCTGACTGGTGGCAGCCGGCCCACCTGGGCGGTTCCGCGCCACCACGCCCGGACGCCGCCGCCGCCCGTCCCGGCGACGCACCCGCCGGGGCGCCCACCGCTCACCCACTGCCCGGCCAGGCCCCGCGGGAGAAGACGCTGGTGGAACGGGTGCCACCGGAACAGGCGCCGACGGCCGGCGAGGGCACGGCGACGGCACCGGCCGGGCAGCCGGCGCCCCCGGCGGTCTGACGGCTTTCTGTCAGGCTGTTTGACGGGAGCCGGCCGCGCGGCGGATCGTCCGAATCGCCAGGCTTCGACGCCCCGTCGACGACGACGGACCGTACCTCGCTCGCCGCCATCCGGGCGGCCTCGGCGAGGCTGGCTCCCGCGATGCCGCGCCGCGCGCGGCCGAGAACCCGGAGAGTTGTTGATGGTGTCGCACCCGGACGTCGCCGACAGCAGCACGATCAGGGACAGGGCGGTCAGGGACAGCGCCGCGGCGGGCGGCGCGGTCAGCGACGAGGAGTTCGTCGACGCGCTGCCCAAGGTCGAGCTGCATGTCCATCTCGAGGGCTCGATGCTGCCCGGCACGGTGCTCGCGCTCGCCCGCCGCCACCAGGTCGAGGACATCCCGACCTCCGAAGAGACGCTGCGCGAGTGGTACGCCTTCAAGGACTTCAACCACTTCCTGCGCGTCTACCGGACGGCGGTGCGGGTGCTGCGCGACGAGGACGACTTCGCGCTGCTCGCCCGCGAGACCGCCCTCAACCTCGCCGCGCAGAACGTCCGCTACGCGGAGATCTACTTCACCCCGTACATCCACACGATGCGCGGCGTCCCGATCGAGGACGTGTTCGCCGGCATCAACCGCGGCCGGGCCGAGGCGCGGGCGGCGACCGGCATCGAGATCCGCTGGATGGCCGACATCCCCGGCGGCCTGCCCGACGTCGACATCCTCGAGGTCGCCGACCTCACCGTCGGGTACGCGATCGACCACGGCGGTGACAGCGTCATCGGCCTCGGCGTCGGCGGCGCCGAGGCGGGCGTTCCCCGGCCGCAGTTCGCCAAGGCGTTCGCGGCGGCGCGGGCGGCCGGCCTGCGCAGCATCCCGCACGCCGGCGAGACGACCGGTGCCCGCACGATCTGGGACAGCGTCGAGTACCTGGGTGCCGACCGGATCGGTCACGGCATCCGGTCGTTGGAGGACTCCGCGCTGGTCGCGCGGCTGCGCGCCGACCGCATCCCGCTCGACGTCTCGCCGACGTCCAACCTGTGCACCGGCGTCGTCGCCGACTACCCGAGCCACCCGCTGCCCAGGCTGATCGCCGAGGGGCTGCCGGTCACGCTGAACAGCGACGACCCGCCGATGTTCGGCACGACCCTGCGCGAGGAGTACCTGCACGCGCTGCGCGACCTGGGCCTGTCCCGCGCGGCCGTCGCCGGGCTCGCCGCGGYGGGCGTCCGCCACTCGTTCCTCGACGAGGACCGCAAGGAGGCCCTGGTCGCCGAGCAGCGCGCCGTCGTCGACGCGCTCACCGCGCGCTGACGCGTCGCAGTCATGATCGCCGGTTCAGCCCGCTGGCGGTTGGGCGTCTTCTGGCGGTGCTCGCAACACCCAGGCTTCTGGGGGTTGTGAGGATCGTGGCGTCGTCGCCGTTCCGTGACCACCGGAGGTCTCAACCGGCGATCATGCCAGCCGGCTGAACGTGGCGGTCGCCGGTTGACGCGTATCAGAACCTCCGCGCGTCGGAACTACTCGTGTCGGAACTAAGGGACAGCACGGATCCGCCAGCGCTCCCGACGGGTTACTCTCTGGCGCAGGCCGACCAGGCGCGGACGCGCGGCCATCGCGCTGGATACCCGCCGGGCCTCTCAGGACGGGGCCGGGCCGCCCGAGCATCCCTCGGACGGCCCGGTTACGGGATTGGCAGTCCGTGTTACGGGTCGATGGCCGGCGGTGGCGCGGCACGTTCGTCAGCCGCCGCGAGCGGCGCGGATCATCCGGAGCCGGAAGATTCGGCTGACGGCCAGATGGGCGATGAAGATCGCCCCGGCGAGCCAGTAGTTGCCGGCACCGAACGCGCGCTGGCCGGGCAACGGCACGAGGGTGTATGTGATCAGCACCGCGGCCGCGGCGTAGAACAGCCCGATCGTGACGGCCCCGTACCAGGGCGGCGCGCCGGGCAACCCGGCGGCACCAGCCGCGGCGCTCCCACCAGCACCCGGACTCACGGGCGCGCCGGTCCTGTCGTCCATCCGCTGTCCTTCACCGAAGTTGGCCGCCCGAGCAGGACCGATCTCGCCCGTCCGGACGGGACTGCCCAAGCGGGGCCTTACATCAATCGCGAATCTTGTCAGCTTTTATGACATGTGAAACAGTCTGTGTCTAGCGGCAGCCCTCGGCGGCCCGGCCGGCGCCCTTCTGGCCAGGCGCCTCAGCCCGCCGCGCCTGGTTGTCCCGCGCCTGTCCCTGGAGGTCCGCGATGTCGGCTCCCGTCCTGGCCGCCCCCGGTGGCGTCGTCTGGCGTGACAGCCGCCGGTACCTGTGGCTGACCGGCCTGGTGCCGCCCGTGCTGCCGATCGTGGGCTACGGCCTGTGGCACCGGACCGGCAGCGACATCCCGTGGTGGATCACGCCGCTCTTCGTCTTCGTCCTGCTTCCTCTGCTCGACGGCACGACCCCGGTCGATCCCACCAATCCGCCCGCCGGAATCGGCGACCGCCTGCAGGCCGACCGTTACTACCGCTGGGCGACGTTCCTCTACCTCCCGCTCACCGGCGTCTGCCTCGCCCTGGGTTGTCAGGCGTGGGCCGCCGGCGAGATCGGGCCGATAGGCCGGGCCGGGCTCGTGCTGTCGGTAGGCACGGTCTCCGGCGTCGGGATCAACGCGGCCCACGAGCTGGGGCACAAGCGGGAGCGCGTCGAACGCTGGCTGTCGAAGCTGATGCTGGCGCCGACGGCCTACGGCCACTTCTACGTCGAGCACAACCGCGGCCACCACGTCCGGGTGGCGACGCCCGAGGATCCCGCCAGTGCCCGCCTTGGTGAGGGATTCTGGCGATTCTGGCCGCGGACCGTCGCTGGCAGCGCGCGATCGGCCTGGCAGCTGGAGGCGCACCGGTTGCGGCTGCGGGGACGCCGGATCTGGTCGGCCCGCAACGAGGTACTGCACTCATGGGCGCTCACGGCCGTCCTGTTCGCGGCGCTGGCGGCGGCGTTCGGGCCGGAGGCGCTGGTGTTCCTCGCGCTCCAGGCCGTTGTCGGCTTCTCGTTCCTGGAGGTCGTGAACTACATCGAGCACTACGGCCTGGCCCGGCAGCGCACCGCCGCCGGCCGCTACGAGAAGGTCGACCCGCGGCACAGCTGGAACAGCGACGCGGTCGTCTCCAACCTGGCGCTCTACCAGCTCCAGCGCCACAGCGACCATCACGCCAACCCGACCCGCCGTTACCAGGCACTGCGCTCGTTCGACGGCTCACCGCAACTGCCATCCGGATACTCGACGATGATCCTCCTCGCGCTGGTACCGCCGCTGTGGCGCCGGACCATGGACCGCCGCGTGCTCGCCCACTACCGCGGCGACGTCACGCTGGCCAACCTCGCGCCGCGCCGCCGCGCCGATCTGCTCACCCGCCACGCGCGCAACGCCGACGAGTCAGCCTCGACCGAGCCGGCCTCGACCGCATGACGGGCGAGAGCCCGCGGTTCGCGGACGCGACCCGCGACCGGCTGCGCGAGGCCCTGCTCGACGCGGCCGCCGAGATCCTGCGCGAGCAGGGCGCACGCCAGGCGCGGATGGCCGACGTCGCGCGCCTCGCCGGCGTCAGCCGCCAGACGCTCTACCAGCACTTCGGCTCGCGAGACGCTCTGGTGCGGGCGCTGCTGCTGCGCGAGACCGGCCGCTTCCTCGACGCCGTCGGCGATGCCGTCGTCAGCCATGCCGACGACGCGCAGGCCGCCGTCGCCGCCGCCTTCGAGGTGTTCCTGGCGGCTGTCGCCGAGGACACGCTGGTGAAGTCGATGATGACCGGCGCGGACGGGCTCGCCGGCCTGCTGGCCCAGCACGGCCCGCCGCTGCTGGGCGCCGCCCGCGAGCAGTTGGTGACCTGCTTCCACCGGGCGTGGCCGGACGGGGAGCCGGCCGACGGCCAGCTCGTCGCCGACTGTGTGGTCCGCCTGGCGATGAGCTACCTGACCCTCCCGGGCGGCGCGCCCGAGCTCACCGGCCAGTCCGTCGCCCGCATCCTCGGCCCTTTCGTCCTCGCCGCCACCAACACCGCCCACCGGCCGGCCGCGACGCCCGCCCAATGACAGCCAGTGCGGTTGATCGCTCGCTACGAGCGTCTTCCTGGCGTCGACGTCGGCATTGAACCCTTGAGCCGGCCAACGGTTTTAACCTGGGCTCGACGGGCTGAATC
The DNA here is from genome assembly GCF_001983105.1 of Pseudofrankia asymbiotica. Taxonomy (GTDB): domain Bacteria; phylum Actinomycetota; class Actinomycetes; order Frankiales; family Frankiaceae; genus Pseudofrankia; species Pseudofrankia asymbiotica. Next base: position 41,612 of record NZ_MOMC01000066.1, read on the forward strand.
ATTGACTAAAGCGCTCGGCGAGCGCTCGCTTTATTTTGATGACCTTTCCGAGTTACCATTTTCCACGCCGATTTGCCGTATCCTGACCTACTTGATTATGGTAGGCGCCATGCCGAGCGGAGAACACGAGGCGTCGATCGAGCTGGCCATGCTTGCCCCGAACGTGGTGCTCGACCTGCTGTCGGAAATCTTTCGGGTCAAGGCCCCGAGCTTTCACGAGGTCACGGAGCCGAGCACCGACATGCGGATGCTTGCTCCCCGCACCTACCATGCCGACGGGGCACTGCTGTTCAAGGATGCCGATGGCCTGCCGGTGCTGGGTGTCGTGCTGGAGGTTCAGCGTGGCTGGGATTCTCGCAAGCAGTGGACATGGATGCTCTACGTGGCACACATGGCCGTGCGTCTGCGGGTCAGGACACTTCTCCTGGTCTATTGCCCCGACCCCACCGTGGCTCGGCGTTATCAGCGGTTGTATGAACCTCGCGACCGCTACTCGCCGCAAGAACCGCTCATCTTCTCGCCACCGGACGTGCCTCGGATCCTCGACGTCGACCAGGCTCGCGCGAACCCCGCACACGCGGTGTTCTCCGCGATCTGCCACAGCCACGATGCCAACATCGACGACCACTTCCCCGCGCTCGCGGAGGTGTTGCGAACGGCCGACCACGAGGCGGCGGCCTCGTACGATGACATATTGATGGCCGGGCTGCCCCAGGCGGTTCGGATCAGATGGGAGGCCTACATGAAAAGCGCCGTCGGGCACAGGTACTACAGCGACTTCTACCGCCAGCTTGACGCCCGAGCACGCGCCGAGGGCGAGGCCGCGGGCCGGGCCGAGGGCGAGGTGCGCTCGGTGCTGACGGTGCTGGATGCTCGCCGCGTCACGGTTCCCGACGCCGCCCGCGAGCGAATCCTCGCGTGCACCGACCTCGACCAGCTCGACACCTGGCTACGCCGCGCCGTCACCGCCACCACCATCGACGACGTCCTCCAGCCCCAGTCAGATATGGCCGTGCGCGCGTCGAACTCCCGTTGACGCAGTCGCCCGACGGCGCGGAACGAGTGGCCTGGCTGCAGCGGCAACGCTAGGGCTCCGCGTCACGGACGCCACGCGTGCCGGCGATGTGAAGCACCGATCCGGACGGGTGCGCATCGTCAGAGCTGCGCCGAATGGCGCCTCGGAGTGGGGCGAATGGCTTGAAAGCGGGCGTCACTCCCCCTAACCTGCGCACACGCCGTCGATCGCCGGATCTGACGCCACGTCAGCGACAGGACCCGCCATGAGTGCAACCGCCACCAGCGCTTCTCCGCGAGACCTCCCGCCCGGCGGGACCGGCGACAGGACCGGGCTCGGGGTCAGCCGGCTGTGGCGGCGGGAACTGGTGCATTACCCCGCGCTCGGGCCGCGGCTGGCGGCTCTGTCGATCGTCGTCCTGACGACGATCTTGTTCTACTACCAGTACTACCTGATCAGCGGCGTCAGCGAGCAGGTACTGACCAGCACCGGCATCTCGTTCCTGTTCTTCGTCAACATCAACGTGGTGTCCGCGCTCGCCAGCGCCCTGGCATCGCTCGCCGGCGGCGTGTGCGACCGATACGGCCGGGCGAACATCGTGACCGTCGGCGTGCTGCTMTGCGCGCTCATCTGCCTGTTCGGCTTTCCGAACGTCGAGTCGGGCTGGAGCGTCGGCGTTCTCTACTCGCTGCTCGGCGCGATCGAGGGCACCGTGCTCGTCGCGACACCGGCTTTGATCCGTGATTTCAGCCCGCAGGTGGGCCGGGCGTCCGCGATGGGCTTCTGGACGATCGGCCCCGTGGCCGGCAGCCTGGTCGTCAGCGTCGTGGTGAGCAACACCGCCGATCACCTCACCGACTGGCGGGACCAGTACGTGATCGCCGGCTTCGCCGGGCTCGGCGTGTTCCTCGTCGCCCTGCTTTTCCTGCGCGAGCTCTCGCCGCGGCTGCGGGACCAGGTAATGGTGAGCGAACACGACCGCGCCCTGGTCGAGGCCAGGGCGCGGGGCCTCGACGCCGCCGACCTCGAGGCGGCGCTGCGCCGGCCGTGGCGCCAGATGCTGCACCTCGACATCGTCGGCTCGGCCCTCGCCATCAGCCTGTTCCTGTTCATCTACTTCGTCGCCGTCGGCTTCTTCCCAATCTTCTTCCAGACCCTGTTCGGGTTCAGCACCTCGCAGGCCAACGCGCTCGGCAACTGGATGTGGGGCTGCGAGGCGGCGGCGCTGATCCTGATCGGCTRGGTGTCCGACCGGCTGCGGGTCCGCAAGCCGTTCATGGTCGTCGGCGCGGTCGGCGCGATCGTCTGCACACTGCTGCTGATCGGCCGCACCAGTCACGCCGACACGAGCTACTACACGTTCGTCGGGATCCTCGTCCCGCTCGCGATCTCACTCGGCCTCGCGTTCGCGCCGTGGATGGCGAGCTTCACCGAAACCGTCGAGYGGCGCAATCCCGCCCTCACCGCCACCGGGCTGGCGCTGTGGGGGCTGACGATCCGCGCCGTCGTCACCGTCTCGACCTTCCTGCTCCCCTACATCGTCACCACCGTCACGCCGCTGGTCCAGGACGGCCCCACCGTGYAGGCCGCGGCGAGCGGGCAGGACCCGACGCTCGACGCCATGCAGAACGCCGTCGTCAAGGCCGTCGCGGCGGACCCGACCATCGTCGACAAGGTCCAGACCCTCGCGGCCAGGTACGAGACGCAGCTCGCCACGGCCGCGAAGCTGACCCCGGCCACCCAGAGCGCCCTGTCCAAGGACCCGGCGAACACGGCGACGCAGGCCGCGGCACTCAGCGAGATATCCGGCAAGCCGGCCGCCGACGTCGCCCGGGTCATCGATCTCAGCGGCCGCTACGGAGCGGAGCTCGCCACGGCGGAAACGATCGACGACCAGACGATCGTCACGGTCCTGACGAACCCCGCGGACACGGCGGCGACGGCCACGGCCGAAGGCGAGATCGCAGCGAAACTCGGCGTCGCCCCGGATGTGGCCCGCCAGAGGCTCACGGACCTGCGCGCGGTGCCGCTGCCCGATCTGCTCTTCATGGATGCCAACGGTGCCCCCGTACAGGCGGCGGCCGACCAGCTCACCGCGCTCGCCGCCGTGCCCGCGGCGGACCTCGGCTATCTCGACAAGTACGGCACCCCGCTGCAGAACCCGAAGGTCCAGGCGGTGCTGATGTACCTGGACAAGAACGGGGCGAAGGTACAGAAGGCCGCGGCCGACTCCCCCGGTCAGTGGCAGACCTACTTCTGGATCGCCGTCGCGGGCGAGCTGGTGTTCATCCCGCTCATCTTCCTGATGGCCGGGCCGTGGCGCCCCAGCACCGCCCGACGCCAGGAGCAGGAGCACCAGGCGCTGGTCGACGCCGAGCTGGCCCGCCTCAACGCCCCCGCCACCGCCAGCCCAGACGCCGCCGTCCCACACACCGCCGTCCCACATGCCGCCACCAGCGCGGACACCTCCGCCGCCGCGGAGACGCCCGTCGAACCGTGACTCATCCGCGACGTGGCCGGTCCAGGCCAGTTCCGACCCCCAGGTCCAGGTGATCCGCGACCAGGAATCGCATATGTCGTGAACTAAAAAGACATTTCATTTTCCGCCGAGGCGCGTGACGATGGTCACAGGCCAGACGCCAGCTTCCTTACGGGCCAACGGGAAATGCACAGGGTCAGCGATCGTGCTCGCGTTTGGTGACGCCGGGAATTGTCCCGTGCCCGGGATCCTGTCTAACGTTGCAGTCAGTCCGGCCGGGAGCAGAAACCCGCCGGGCGCGCACGCCGGACCGACGCCGAATTCTGCCCACGGTTCCGGTCAATGTCATCTAATCTGTTCGTGGGGCAGAGACGGAGAACCCGCGAGGGTCGCCGGGCGGGTGCGAAATGGCATTCCAATCGTAGCGTGGCCGGCCAGCCGGCCGTGGTTTCATTCGCCCGGTTTCCGGGTTCCGTAGGTGTCGCGGGAAAGCATTTCTCTTGTCGATCCCCGCCAAGAGCACCCTGCATGACGGGTCCGGAGGCGCGCGGCCCGCCGGCGATCGGACGGGCGAGGCCCGCCGGGTCGAACACGTGCGTGACCGGTCGCCGAAGGCCGCGCGGGACGGCACCAGGCGCGGCGTCCGATCTCGGCTCATGCCCTGGATCGTGGCGGGGGCCGTCGGGCTGGCGTCGGCGGGCCTGGTCGAGTCCGCTCAGCCCGCCCTGGCGGCCGGCACAGCGACGGCGGTGCCCACATCGACAGCGACGACGGCGCCGACGCCGACGCCGACAGCGGCGCCGGTACCGACGCAGCGGACGACGTCGTTATCCGTACGGCAACAGCCCGCCTACACCGTGCATCAGATTCTTCCGAACGCCCCGGCGAACGCGGTCGCGCTGACCATCGACGACGGACCGGACCCCACCTGGACGCCGCGAGTGCTCGCGCTGCTCCGGCAGTACAACGTGCACGCGACCTTCTGCCTCGTCGGGAGGCAGGCGCAGGCCCACCCGGATCTCGTCCGGCAGATCGTCGCCGCTGGTCACGCGATCTGTAACCACAGCATGACGCATCCGCAGCCGTTCGCTCACCGGCCCGCGGCCGAGGTCCAGCAGCAGATCAGCCGGGCCCAGTCCGCGATCACGAGCGCCGCGGGCACCGCGCCGCACCTGTTCCGCGCGCCGGGCGGCGACTGGTCGCCGACCGTCTTCGAAGCGGCGGCCAAACAAGGGCTGGCCCCGATCGCCTGGAATGTCGACCCCAGAGACTGGTCGCGCCCCGGTACGCAGAAGATCGTCGACAGCCTTCTGGCGGCGAAGCCCGGAGACATCCTGCTCTGCCATGACGGGGACGGGGACCGGCCGGACAACGCCGGCACGGACCGCTCGCAGACGGTGCAGGCCCTGCGGACGGCGCTGCCCCAGCTGAAGAGCAAGGGCTACACGTTCGTGACGCTGTGACAGCCGGCCACGATCCGGCCGCTTGCCCCGCCAGGCCCGCCGGCGAGGCGCTCAGCTGGCCTTCTCCCCGCGGTCGCGCTCCCCGCGGTCGCGGCGCAGGACCGTGAGCGCGGTCAGTGCGGCCGCGTCCGCGGGTTCGGACACGGTGAAGCTGTAGTCGGCGGGGGTGCCCGTGGCGAACAGCCGGTCGCCCGCTCCGACGACCGTCGGAAAGGTGATCAGTCGGTACTCGTCGATCAGGTCGGCCGCGGCCAGCGCGTGTACCAGGCTCAGGCTGCCGATCACGACGACGTCGCGCCGCGCACGCTCGGCGGCGACCCAGGCCACCGGGTCGCCATCGATGGCCGCCGAGTTCGACCAGGCACTCGCGTCGATGCCGGCCCGGGTGGCGACGCGCTTCGGTACGGCGTTCATCAGCCCGGCGAAGTCCCCGGCGCGGGCCGGCCAGAGCTGGGCGAAATGCTCCCAGGTCCGCCGACCGTAGAGCTGCACTCCCTGCTCCATCCGCGCCCCGAGGCGGAACTTGTCGCCGTCGACCGGTCCCGAGCCGTGCCGGAAGGCCCAGCCGCCGTGGCCCGTCCCCCAGCGCCCATCGGGGTCGGAGACCACGCCGTCCAGGGTGACGAACTGGATGACGATGACGTCGCTCATCGCGGATCCCTCCTGCGGTGGCGGCTCTCGTCCGGCCACCCTCACCCGACACATACCGAGCCCGGGCGGCGAACTCATCGCCGCTCAGCGCGGGAAAATCCGGCCGTGAGCGGGGCGTAGGCTCGCCGCGTGTCCGAGCCGACGACGGCGCCCAGCCGCGACGAGGGTCACGAGGCCTACCGCGGTGAACTGCTCGCGCACTGCTATCGCATGCTCGGCTCCTTCGATGAGGCCGAGGACCTGGTCCAGGAGACGCTGCTGCGAGCCTGGCGAGCCGCTGACCGGTATGACCCGCAGCGCGCGTCCCTGCGCACCTGGCTGCACCGGATCGCCACGAACGCCTGCCTGACCGCGTTGGAGGGGCGCGCCCGCCGACCGCTGCCAAGCGGGCTGGGGCCAGCCGGCGACGACCCGCACGCGCCGCTGGTACCGAGCCCGGACATTCCGTGGCTGCAGCCCTTCCCCGACACCCGGCTCGGTGATCCCGCGGATGCCGCGCAGCAGCGCGTCGGGCTGCGGCTGGCCTTCGTCGCGGCGCTGCAACTGCTGCCCGCGCGGCAGCGCGCGGCGCTCGTTCTGCGCGAGGTGCTCCAGCTGCCGGCCGCCGAGGTGGCGCGGGCGCTGGGCAGCAGCGTGGCTTCGGTGAACAGCGGCCTGCAGCGAGCCCGGGCCACGCTGCGGGATGCCGGGCTGTCGCTCGAAGGGCTGCGCGAACCGGCCGAGCCCGCCGAGCGGGCCGTGATCGAGCGTTACCTGGCGGCGTTCGAGGCGGCGGACGTGCCCGGCCTGACCCGGTTGCTCGCCGACGACGTGGTGCTGGAGATGCCGCCAGTGCCGCTCTGGCTGGCCGGCCGGGCGCATTACCGCGAGTTCATGGACCGGGTCTTCGCCATGCGAGGGCCCGGTTGGCGCCTGCTTCCCGTGCGGGCCAACGGAAGCCCGGCTCTGGCGGCATACGCCCCGGACCCGGCCCGCGGCGGGGTCCGGGCGCACTCACTCCAGGTGTTCACGGTGACGGGCGGCCTGATCCGACACTGCGTGACGTTCGCCGACCCGACGGTCTTCGACCTGCTCGGGCTCCCGCACGTCCCGTCAGATGCGGAACTCCAGCGCGTTTCTCCTCTCGTCGATCACGCCCGCAGGCTCGGCAAGGTCTCCGTCTCGAACCAGGAGTAGACGTGCCGCTGCGGGCCGGGCCCGAAGGTGACTCGGGCGACACCGAGACCGGCCAGATCCGCGATGGTCAGCGGTCCCCCTACGCCACGCCCGACGTTGACCGGCCCGTCGATCGCCTTCACGAGCGCGGCGATGGCCTTCGGGTCGCCCACGCCCAGCGGATACACGCAGTCGGCGCCTGCTTCGAGATAGCGGTTGCCGCGTTCGACCGACGCCGTGAACTGCTCCTCTGGCGTCCCGGCGTGGTGGAGGAAGGAATCAGTCCGGGCGTTGATCACCAGGTCCGCGCCGACCGACGACGCGGCCGCGCGGATCCCGTGGATGAACTCGACCTGCTCGTCGATCGTCACCATGGAACCGGTCGACGGAAAGGAATCCTCGAGGTTCAGACCCACCGCTCCCGTCGGCACGAACCGCTCGACCAGCTCCTCTGGCGGTAGCTGGTAGCCACGCTCGAAGTCCACCGTCACCGGAACCGTCACCGCGCGCGCGATCCGTGCCGCCGCCTCCAGCATCGCGTCGGCAGGGGCCGCCTCGCCGTCATCGAACCCCAGACAGGCCGCGACGGCGGCGCTGCTCGTCGCCACGGCCGCGAAACCAGCACGGTCGATGATCTTCGCCGAGGCCGCGTCCCAGGCGTTGGGGGCCACGAGCGGCCGTCCCGGTACGTGCAGCCCCCTCAGCGCCGCGGCCTGCCGGTGGTTGTTCTTGATCGTTACCTCGTCCATGGCACTCTCCCTGGCCTCTTGGTGCCTGAGCACCCCACTCGCCTACCAGGTAGGACTCGGAAACCGGCCACAACGGATCGGCGCCCTCGTGCGGGCTGGCCTTCGTCGGCGCTTCGTCGACTTCGTCCGGTCCCGGCGGATGCGTGGCGCTCCCTCGGCACCAGTTGTTCAGCGGAAAGACGTCGCAGCCACGGAATCGGCCGGCCGGGCCCTGCCCACACCCGGGGGGCGAAATCGCGAGTTCAGACGCCGAAGCTCATGCCTCGGCTTCGGGTCTACCTCTGGCGCAGAGGCCGGAAGAATGCCCGCACGTCATCCACGAAGATGTCCGGCACCTCCATCGCGGGGAAGTGCCCGCCGCGGGGGAGCTCGGTCCAGTGCACGATGTTGAAGAATCGCTCGGCGTGCGGCCGGAGCGATCGGACCAGTTCTCCCGGGTAATTGGCCACTCCGGTCGGCACGGAGACCGGTCGTCGCGGCACCATCGTCTCCGGGGCCTGGCGTCGCTCCCAGTACAGGCGGGCTGACGACGCTCCGGTGAGGTTCACCCAGTAGACCATCACGTTGGTCAGCATCTGATCCTCGGTGAGGGCAATGGTGCCGTCGGACCGGTCGATCCATTCGTAGAACTTCTCGATGATCCAGGCCGCCAGCCCGGCCGGCGAGTCGTCGAGCAGGTAACCCATCGTCTGCGGTCTGGTCCCCTGGATCAGGTCGTAGCCGCCGCCGGCGCGTCCCATCCGCCGCGCCCACGCGGTCGGAGGAGCGGCCGCCTCACCTTTGGGCGGCGGCACGTTCATCAGGTTGACGTGCAGGCCAAGGACGCGTTCCGGGCGCAGCTCGGCCATGTTGTAGGAGACGATCGCGCCCCAGTCCCCGCCCTGGACGCCGTAGCGCTGGTAGCCGAGCCGGTCGGCGATCTCACCGAAGGCGGCGGCGATCCGCCTGGGGTTCCAGCCCGTCTCCGTGGTCGGACCGGAGAATCCGTAACCGGGCAGCGAAGGCACCACCAGGTGGAACGCGTCGGCGGGGTCAGCCGGATCGGAAAGCGGGTCGATCACGTCGAGGAACTCGACCACGGAACCAGGCCAGCCGTGGGTCAGGAACAACGGGACGGCCGTCGCGTGACGCGACCGAATGTGCAGGAAGTGGAAACGCTGGCCCTCGACCGTCGTGGTGAACTGCTCGTAGCGGTTCAGGCGGGCTTCGTGAACTCGCCAGTCATAGGAATCCAGCCAGTAGCGGATGATCCCCTGGAGTACCTCCAGGGGGATGCCCTGCTCCCAGCCGATGCCCGGTATCTCATTCGGAAGCCGCGTCCGCCGCAGACGCTCGGCCAGGTCGGTGAGAACAGCGGCCGGCACGTCGACCCGGAAAGGATCCAGCGCTGTCACGCCCGCGATGCTACCGAAGACGGCGGAGGTCGGGTCTCGCACAGCCAGCGACGACGGACGGGCCTGTAACCAGCGGAAACGGTAGGCCGAGTCACGATTTGCCTCCGCTCCGGGAGCGGCTCCGAAGACCTACCACTCCCGCGCCATGCGTCGCGGCCCGGCCGGGCGCGGCCAGCCGCGACCGGCGTGCCGGAGCCGGCGGACCAGGGCGGGGCGGGGCGGGGCGGGGCGGGGCGGGGCGGGGCGGGGCGGGGCGGGGCGGGGCGGGGCGTCGGAAGGCTAGCGCCGGTCACCATAACGGAGGGAAGCAGCCTGAACACGACCTCTGGCGGCATCACAGGGCGACTCCTCGCGGCGCGACAGCCCCGTTCAGCGGTTCTCGATGAACGCCTTGAACCGCTTCAGATCGGCCTTGACCCGCCACTCGTCCGCGCCGATCACCGAACCGACCTTCTCGGCGACGCCCGCGGGCTGCCAGTCCAGCCGGATCGTTACCCGGGTCTCGTCGCCGTCGAGCCGATGGAAGGTCACCGCTCCGGCGTGGGTAGGACCTTCGGTGCTCGTCCAGGCGACCCTCTCGTCCGGCAGCCGCTCGGTGATGACCGCGTCGAACTCACGGCGCTGAACGCCCGCCGTGATGTGCCAGCGCAGGTGGGTGTCATCGAGCTGCTCGACAACCTCCACCCCCTTCATGAAACGCGGCAGGGACTCGAACTGGGTCCACTGGTGGTAGGCGGTACGGACCGGCACGGCCACGTCGATCGACTCCACGACGGTGTTGGCCATCAGATCCCTCCTCCCAGCGCTCACGCGACCACCACGACCTCCCCGCCCCACCACCGACAACACCGGCAGCCATCGATCGAGCAGACGAGGCGACACGGCCGCCTGACACGCCAGCCGCTCGACCGGCACACGTGGGACAGGCTGCCGGTCCTCCGGTCCTCCGGTCCTCCGGTCCTCGGGTGCCGCGGGTGCCGCGGGTGCCGCGGGTGCCGCGATCCTCGCGCTCTCCTGGCAGGTCCGAACGGGAGGATCGATGAGAAACGGCGGCGATGCCAGTCTGACTACGGTCCGCTAGATGTCTGTGGCCTCGGCAAGGGAGAACAACCGATGAGACCGCTTCGATACTCGATCAACATCACCCTCGACGGCTGCTGCGACCACCGGGTGGGGATCGTGGACGACGAGTCGCATCGCTACTGGGCCGCCAGCCTGGAACGAGCCGACGCCCTTCTCTTTGGCCGGGTGACCTACGAGATGATGGAGGAGGCGTGGCGGCAGCCGGCGACGGGAACGTGGCCCGACTGGATGGYCGACTGGATGGTCCCCTTCGCCCGGACGATCGACGGGGCGAAGAAGTACGTCGTGTCAAGCACCCTGGATCGGGTCGACTGGAACGCGGAACTCGTGCGGGGCGACCTGGGGAAAGCCGTCGAGCAGCTCAAGCAGGAGCCTGGCAAAGGCATCTTCGTGGGAGGCGTGACCCTCCCGCTGGCCTTGGCGGACCTGGGACTGATCGATGAGTACGAGTTCGTCGTGCAGCCCATCGTGGCGGGTCACGGGCCGACGTTGTTCGCCGGCCTCAGCGAGCGRCTCGAGCTGAAGCTCGTGGAACGCCAGGAGTTCCGGTCGGGGGCGGTCGCTCTGCGGTACCAATCCAGTCGAGTCACGGCCTGAAGGCCCGCCGCCCCCGGGTGCGCGGGCTGGCGACTCCTCCGAGCCCTCGCATCAGTCACCACGTCAGACGGCTGATGGGTCACGAGTCGGTGCCGTGCCCGCCAACGTTGGCCCGCCATGCATCATCGCTGATAGCGCCCTCTGACGGTCGTAAACAGGGGGCGCTCGCGACCTTCCGCCTTCCAGGTGTAGGGGCTGAGCACACCCCGGTCCATCGACACCCGTCGAGCCAGCGCCGACCCGCCAGGTAGTCCATACATGTCCAACGTGGGGTCGAATCTGCCCCTCGACCACCGGTGACGGTCGAACGCGCCGACGGCGTGCCGCGTCCGGTGGCGGTCGACGGCGCCGAACGGCACGCCGTCGACGCCGTCGTCGTCTGGTCGCGTCACGCCGGCGACAGTCGCTTGGCTCCACCAGGACAGGACCCCGCCGGACAGCCGGTCCGGGCTCACCCGCTGACGTGGACCCCGCCCAGGATTCCGAACGCCCGCAGCCGCACGACCACCGCGTCCGGGCCGCCCTCGTCGGACAGGTCGACACGCCGGCCGCCGAGCAGGTTGAAGCCGCTGATCTCTACCCGCACCCCCGGGGGGAGCTTCAGTCGAACGCCGCCGGCGAGCGACACCTTCGTCACCGTCACCTCCGGCGTGGAGAACGCCGCCTCCCGCATGTCCAGGTCCAGCCCGCCGACGAGCGTCACCACGACGATCCGGCCGCGCGGCCGCCACCGGCCGGTCTGCCTCATCCCGCCGAGCGGAGTCACGTGCCACTGGGTCGTCCGACCATCGTTAGCGCTGACCGAAGGCTGTGCCGATGCCGATGCCGGCGCCGGCGCCGGCGCCGCGTCACTCGGCGTCGGCTCGCCAGCCGCCGGCCCGTCCTTCTCCATCTCCACACCGTCCATTCGGTTCCCTCCGCCAGATCCGCTCGTCGTCGATGACGCTCCGAGCGTGACATCCACAGGCCGCCTCGGAGCCGTCGAGTCCGAGTCTGGCGCGGTGGACTCGATCGCGGCCGGYCCAGGTATGAGCGATGGTGGGGCGGGCGGACAGTGCTCGGCACGGCGTCGGCAGTCCTGGGGGCCGCATCTACCTGGCCAGTCCGGCAGCCCTCTGACCCGGTCCGATGTGAGTACCTGGCGAATCGCCGTTCCTAGCGCCGCCAGAAGAAGTGGTGCACGAAGCCGCTCGGCCGCGGCACGCGCTCCAGGTGGAACCGGTCGGTCAGCTCGTCCGGGCTCTCCCAGAGACGGCCACCGCTGCCCAGCTCGAACGGAGCGACCGCGATGTGCATCTCGTCGATCAGGTCCGCGTCGAGGAACTCGCGAACGGTCGCGACGCCGCCACCGATGCGCACGTCCCGGCCGTCCGCGGCGGCCTTCGCCCGCTCAAGCGCTTCGTGGGGAGTCGCGTCCAGGAAGTGGAACGTCGTGTCGCTCAGCGTGAACGACGGCCGAGGGTGATGCGTCAGCACGAAGACCGGCGTGTGGAAAGGGGGCTCGTCTCCCCACCAGCCCTGCCACTCGTGGTCCAGCCAGGGGCCGCGGACCGGACCGAACTTGTTCCGCCCCATGATCTCCGCGCCGATGTTGTAGGTGAAGTCCCGGGCGATGTAGTCGTCGAGCCCGCGGGTGCCACCCGGTTCGGTGCGGTTGACCCAGTTGGCCGTCGCGCCGATCCAGCTCATCAGCTCAGCGGGGTTCCCATGGCCGAACGGGCGCTCGAGGCTCTGCCCCTCGCCTGTCCCGAACCCATCCTTCGTGACGGTGAAACAGTGGACTCGAGCCCGCTGCGTCATGGCCTACCTCCTTCAACGTGGAGGCGCCTGCCGTGGCCCTCCACCACGTAGTCGTAGTCGACCCGCCCCACTCGACATCGCTGTCCAAAAATCTCGGCGCGTCCCGTCAACCGCATCTGAGCTTGGCGCCGCTCCGTCCGCCAGGGACTACCCGCTCCTGCGGCGCACCGCCCAGGGAGGACCCTGCTGACGGCGACRCGCCGCTCGTCCGTCGTGCGGCGCGTCGAGCACGCAGCGGATGTCCGCGTTCACGTCGTCCCCTGGCTACTTCCAGGCCCTTGGCGCCCGAGGTGCGCCCAGCCAATGCCTCAATGTCGCACGTATGGCCCAGTACCTTTGCGCGAACGGTGCCCTGAGCGCGGCCAGAGTCGGACGCTCCCACCAGGCATGGACGTGCTGATCGCATTTCTTTCGAGACGCGCGTCGATCGAATAGGAGCCGGCGCCGGCGATGAGAAGGAACAGGCTGCCGCAGAGCTGTGCGAGATCGACGCGGGACTCATGAAGGAAATCACCCCAGCCGGACTCACCGCCAAACAGCGGCGCTCCGCCCCATAGAATCGGGAGCTTGGTGATCAGTAGCGCGCAGACCATGTCGACGATCATGGGAACGGCGGCGAGCCGGGTCAGCAGCCCGACCAGCAGCAAGATGCCGCATACGACCTCGAACACGCCGGTGAGCGGAGCGAAGAAGCCCGGAGCGGGGATACCAGCCTTGTCGAACCGGCCAGTGCCCAGCTTCTCGGGACGAGTGAACTTCAGGATGCCCTCGACGAGGAAGACGACTCCCACGTAGATACGGATGAGGATGGTCATCGCCGGTGCATCCGTCGCGACCAAGCGGATCTTCCGGTCCTGTGGCGACGTCACGGCCGTTTTCCCCTCCCACCTGCTGTATCGGTATCCACCCGTCGGGTAGCAGTCGAAGACCATCTGCGAGGTGGTGAGAACCGCTGGCGAGGCACACCGGCGCGCTTGGAGTGCCTGGAGTGCCTGGAGTGCCCAGCCTTCCCGCGCACCAGCCACGGCCATCCTCACTCGGCCCCGGGTCCCGCGCTCGTTGGGTAAGAAATCCTGGATAGCGGTCGCAGTGGTCACCGCTCCGGTCGGGGTGTCGGCCGCGGTGTTCCGGCCACTCACTCGCCACGCCACAGCCGCTGACGCGGATGCCTGCGTCGGCCAGGACAGTCGCCTACCCGTCCCTCGCGCTCCCATCCCGGCATTGACCGATACCCCCCAGGGGTATAAACATGACCATCAGATACCCAGGCGGGGTGTCCGACGCAGGATGGAATGAGCGCGATGACCACGAGCGTGTACCAGGTGACGGGCATGAGCCGCGGCCACTGCGAGGCCACCGTCCGCAGCGAGGTCTTCAAGATCGTCGGAGTCGAGGACATCCAGGTGAGCGCGCGGACCGGCCGGCTCGCCGTCACCGCCACCGAGTCGCTCGCCGTCACCGCCACCGAGTCGGTGGATGACGCGCGGGTGCTGGCCGCGGTGGACGAGGCCGGCTACGAGGCGGTCCGGGCCCGATGAACGTCCCGACCCGGCTCGGCGGCTACGCCGTCGGTCTGGCGGTCCTGTTCGGCGGCGCCTTCGCCGCGGGTGCCGCCGTCATACCTGATTCGACGGTCGCCTCGTGGACGGCGAGAGCACAGGAGACCTCGATGGACCACACGTCGACGACACGTGCCCCGGCCGGGCCCGGGCCCGGGCCGGGGCGCGGGCTCTCGCTCGAGCAGGACGGATACCTGCTCGACGAGGTGACCGCGCCCGACCGGGTCGGGAAGGCCGGTGCCCTGTCGTTCCAGGTGCGCGACGGCGACGGCGACCCACTGAGGGCGTACACGACGTCGCATGACAAGGACCTTCACCTCATCGTGGTGCGTGCGGACGGCACCCAGTTCCGCCACGTCCACCCGACGCTGGGCTCCGACGGGACCTGGTCGATCCCGTGGACGTGGAATGCCGCCGGCACCTACCGGGTGTTCGCGGACTTCGTGCCCGCCCACCAGGACGCGTCCGAGGCCCCTGATGTGACCCTCACCAGCACGATCGACGTCGCCGGGGACTTCGTCCCAGCTCCGGCCACCCACAGGGCGACCACCGCGCACGTCGACGGGTTCGCGGTGGCTCTGCGGGGCGACCTGCGCGCCGGCTCGATGTCCGACCTGACCGTCGAGATCGCCCGCGACGGCAAGCCTGTCACCACGCTGCAGCCCTATCTCGGCGCCTTCGGCCATCTGGTCGCGCTGCGCGCGGGGGACCTGGCCTACCTACATGTCCACCCCGAAGGCGCGGAACCGGCCGCGGGTGACCTGTCCGGCCCGGAGATCGGCTTCATGGCCGAGATACCCACCGCGGGCCGCTACCTGCTCTACCTCGACTTCCAGGTCGACGGGCGGGTCCACACCGCCGCCTTCGTCGTCGACACCGTCTCCGACGCCGCCGGGACCAGCGCCCACCCCGGCGCCTGATCCAACGGGTCCGGAAGGGAGAAAGGAACCACCATGGCCACCTCCCCGGCTCACGCGGCACCGTCCACGACGAGCGTCGAGCTCGAGATCGGCGGAATGACCTGCGCGTCGTGCGCCATGCGGATCGAGAAGAAGCTCAACAAGCTCGACGGCGTCGAGGCGTCGGTCAACCTCGCCACCGAGAAGGCCAGGGCCACCGTGCCCGCGGGCTATGACCCACGGCTCCTGATCGCCGAAGTCGAGAAGACCGGCTACACCGCGAGGCTTCCCACGCCGAGGAAGGCCGCCGACGCCGCGGCCGACGCGGTGCGGGAGCAGCCTGACCACGAGCTGACCGCGCTTCGGAACCGGCTGGCGGGAGCCGTGGTGCTGGCAGTCCCGGTCATCGCACTCGCCATGGTGCCCGCGCTGCAGTTCACCTTCTGGCAGTGGGCCGCCCTCGCGCTGGCGTGGCCAGTGATCCTCTGGGCGGCCTGGCCGTTCCACCGGGCGGCGTGGGCCAACCTGCGCCACGGCGCGGCCACCATGGACACCCTTGTCTCGGTCGGCACCCTGTCGGCGTTCGCGTGGTCGCTGTACGCCCTGTTCTGGGGCACCGCCGGCACGCCGGGGATGAAGCACGGCTTCGAGCTCTCCGTCGCTCCGACCGACGGCGCGGCCAACATMTACCTCGAGGTCGCCGCCGGTGTGACGATGTTCGTACTCGCCGGCCGCTACTTCGAGAAACGGTCCAAGCGCCAGGCCGGCGCCGCGCTGCGAGCCCTGCTGGAACTGGGCGCCAAGGACGTCGCGGTTCTGCGCGACGGGATCGAGACCAGGGTCCCGGTCGAGGAGCTGGCCGTGGACGACGAGTTCGTCGTCCGCCCCGGCGAGAAGATCGCGACCGACGGAGTCGTCGTCCTGGGCAGTTCGGCGGTCGACCTGTCGATGCTCACGGGCGAGTCCGTACCCGTCGAGGTCGCCGCGGGCGACACCGTCACCGGCGCCACCATGAACGCCGGCGGCCGTCTGGTCGTGCGCGTGACCCGCGTCGGCGGCGACACCCAGCTGGCCCAGATGGCCAGGCTGGTCGAGGACGCCCAGACCGGCAAGGCCGAGGTCCAGCGGCTGGCCGACAAGGTCTCCGGCGTCTTCGTCCCGATCGTGATCGCGGTCGCCGTGGCGGTCCTCGGTGCCTGGCTCGGCGCCGGGTTCCCCGTGGCCGCCGCGTTCACCGCCGCGGTGGCTGTGCTGATCATCGCCTGCCCCTGCGCCCTCGGCCTGGCCACCCCGACCGCGCTGCTCGTCGGCACCGGCCGAGGTGCCCAGCTGGGAATCCTGATCAAGGGGCCCGAGGTCCTGGAGTCCACCCGCAAGGTCGACACCATCGTCCTCGACAAGACCGGAACCGTGACCACCGGGAAGATGACACTCGTCGAGGTGGTCACCGCCGACGGCGTGGACCGAACCGAGTTGCTACGCCTGGCCGGCGCGCTGGAGAACGCCTCCGAGCACCCCATCGCCCAGGCCGTCGCGAGGGCCGCCGCGCAGGAGGTCGGCGCCCTGCCGACCCTGGAGGACTTCGCGGCCGTCGAGGGCAAGGGCGCCCAGGGCGTCGTCGAGGACCACGCCGTCCTGGTGGGCCGCGAGTCCCTGCTGGCCGACTGGTCGCAGCCCCTCCCCACCGAGCTGGTGCGGCGCAAGGCCAGCGTCGAGCAGACCGGTAGGACCGTCGTCGCGGTTGGCTGGGACGGCCAGGCCCGCGGCCTGTTGGTCGTGGCCGACCARGTCAGGCCGACCAGTCGTGACGCGATCGCCCAGTTCACGGCGCTCGGGCTGGCCCCGGTGCTGCTCACCGGCGACAACCGGACAGTGGCCGAACAGATCGCCGCCGAGGTCGGCATCGGCCAGGTCATCGCCGAGGTCCTGCCCGCCGACAAGGTCGACGTGGTTCGGCGGCTGCAGGCCGAGGGCAGGGTCGTCGCCATGGTCGGCGACGGAGTCAACGACGCCGCCGCGCTGGCCCAGGCGGACCTCGGCCTGGCGATGGGCACCGGCACCGACGTCGCCATCGCGGCCGCCGACATCACCCTGGTCCGCGGCGACCTGCGCAGCGCCGCGGACGCGATCCGGCTCTCCCGCCGGACCCTGGGCACGATCAGGACGAATCTCTTCTGGGCCTTCGCCTACAACACCGTGGCGATCCCGCTCGCCGCCCTGGGCCTGCTCAACCCGATGCTCGCCGGCGCGGCGATGGCGTTCTCCAGCGTCTTCGTCGTCGGCAACAGCCTGCGTCTGCGCTCCTTCACCAGCCATGTGTCGGACGGCTCACCGGCGACAGGCACGCCGCACAAGGACGCACCGCGCCTCGTCGACGCGTGAACCACGCCGCTCCGCGAGGCGACGCCGGGTCATCGAGAAGCCAGGTGCCGGGCGGCTGGTGTCGCGTACCAGCGAGTGCGGCCGCGCGACCGGCGGCGCGTCCAGCCTGGCCGCGGAGTGCCGGGTCAACTTGCCACTTCCTCCCGTCGCCGGTCATCGCTGGCTGTGGCGGGGATGGCGTTGTCGATGAGGACGGCGGCGATGGCGGCGGCGGTGGGGAAGGCGTCGGCGTTGAGGACCCGGGTGCGGGCCGCGGCGCCGTCGATGAGCAGCGCGAGCTGCTCGCCGAGCTGTTCAGGGTCGGCGGCGCCGGCTTCGCGGGCGGCGTCGGCGAGCCGCGCGGCGACGGCTTTCTTGTAGTCACGCGCGTACTGGGATGCGGGGTGCTGGGGGTCGTGGAGTTCGACGGCGGCGGCGATGTAGGGGCACAGGGGGGTGGTGGGGGGGATGTCGAAGGCGGCGAGGAGCCGTTCGCGGGGCGTGAGGTCGGTGCGGTCGAACACGCCGGACAGAACGGAGGGGTCGAACCGGCGCAGGTACTCGGCGACGAGTTCGTCCTTGCCGGTGAAGTGCTGGTAGGCCGTGCGCTTGGACACCTGGGCCGCCGCGCAGAGCTGGTCCATGCCGGTGCGGTTGATGCCCTGCTCGCGGAACAGATGCTGGGACGCGCCGAGGATGCGCTCGCGGGCGCCCCGGCCGCGGCGGCGGCCCTTGGGGCCCTGCTCCAACTCCGTCATGGGTCCATGGTACCGCGACTGGGTAACGACCGGTGTACATAGTTTGCGTCCCGACCGGCCGCCCGGTACCGTAAGCACACAGGTCGGTGTACATAACATCGTCACCTCAAGTGCACATGGCACCACCGACCCAAGGGAGTGACCATGGGAAAGCTTGACGGCAAGGTAGCGGTCATCACCGGCGGCACCACCGGCATGGCGCTGGCCGGGGCGAAGCTGTTCGTCGACGAGGGAGCGCACGTCTTCATCACCGGCCGCCGTCAGGACGCCCTGGACGAGGCCGTGAAACAGATCGGCCGCAACGTCACCGGCGTCCAGGGCGACGCCGCCGACCTGGACGACCTGGACCGCCTGTACGACACCGTCAAGCGGGAGAAGGGAACCCTCGACGTGCTGTGGGCCAGCGCCGGCGTGGGCGAGCCCGCCCCGCTCGGCGAGATCACCGAGGCCCACTTCCACGCGGCGTTCTGGCTCAACGCCCGCGGCACCCTGTTCACCGTCCAGAAGGCCCTCCCGCTCTTCAACGACGGCGGCTCCATCCTCATGACCGGCTCCAACGCCTCCCTCGGCGCCTTCCCCGGCTGGAGCGTCTACGCCGGCAGCAAGGCCGTCCAGCAGGCCTGGGCCCGCGTCTGGCTCAACGAGCTCAAGGACCGCCGCATCCGCGTCAACGTCCTGACTCCCGGCCAGGTCGCCACCGCCAAGCAGGAAGAACTCTTCGACGAGGCCACCAAGCGCCAGTTCGAGTCCCTCATCCCCCGCGGCCAGATGGGCCGCCCCGACGAAATCGCCACCGCCGCCCTCTTCCTCGCCTCCGACGACTCCAGCTACGTCAACGGCATGGAACTCGTCGCCGACGGCGGCACCACCGCCATCTAAACCGAACAACGCACAACCAGGGCAGGACATCTCATGAGCAATATCAGCATCATCGGCACCGGGAACATGGCCCGCACCATCGGCGCGCGGGCGGTGGCGGGCGGCAACACCGTCGAGGTCATGGGCCGCGATCAGTCCAAGTCCGCCGACCTGGCCAAGACTCTCGGCGGCGGCGCCACGACGGGAGAATGGGGCACCGCCCCGGCCGGGGACCTCGTCATCGTGGCACTGTTGCACGACGGTGTCGTGCCGGTCRTCGCCCAGTACGGAGACGCTCTCGCGGGCAAGGTCATCGTCGACATCAGCAATCCCTTCAATTCCACGTTCGACGGGCTAGCCCACCGCGAGGAGACCTCGATGGCGCAGGAAGTCGCCAAGGCGGCCCCGGCCAGCGCCAGCGTGGTGAAGGCGTTCAACACCATCTTCCGTCATGTCCTGGAGAAGGGTCGTCCTGACGTCTTCATCGCAGGCGATAATGCGCAGGCCAAGGCAAGCGTGGAGGCGTTCATCCGGAGCCTCAGGCTGCGCCCGCTGGACGTCGGCGGCCTGAAAATGGCGCACTGGCTGGAAGGGGCGGGCGTGGTCACGGTGGGCCTCGCCAACCACGGGGTGGGGAACGTGGACTTCGCCCTCAGCATCACCGAACTTCCCGTCTGAGCGCGAACGCGCCGCCCATCAGCCCTTCAGCAGCTGCCTCGACATCACTACGCGCTGGATCTGGTTCGTTCCCTCGTAGATCTGGGTGATGTTCACTTCGAGAGATCGACATCGCTGTGACCTTGGGAACTGCACGGCCGATGGCAGATAGCCGTGCGCGAATCCACATCCTGTCCACGGCCCGGACTTCGAGCTGGGAGACGTGAGCGTGCCGGACGCGCCGTGGTCGGGCCTCCGCCGCCAGCAGGGCCCCGCGTCTCGGTCCGACGTACGTGCCTCGGGAATCGCGGAGGCRCCAAGTCGAACCAGGTCGCCAACCTTCAGGTCCGTAGACCTCGGCGGCGGGTCCACAGACGTCCACCAGCGTCCGCCGATGCAGGTCAGGGTCTCGACGATGTCCGCAGTCGTCCACTGACGTCCACCCCCGTTGCAGTACAACTGCGGTACGGCCCTGCCTGCTCATGCTCACGGAGCGTGGAGAAGCTGACGCCGCTCGGCGCCTTGCGCCATGGCGGCGGCCGGTCGGTCAGCCATGTTGAAGATCCGGCGCTGACGCGGGTGCCTCCTCTACCCGGGTGAGCCATCGGTGGAGTGTCCTGAAGTCGGTGTCGGCGAGGCCGTGGCGGGGGTCGACTCGGTGGAACAGGAATTGTCCCCGGTGCTGTGCCGTAACCCAGGTCCGGTCTGTGTTCGTGATCTCGTCGTCGATCCAGGCGAACGGACGGCCGGCGGCCCAGTCGACCAGGGCACGGGTTTTCCAGTGCAGGCCGGGACGTTCGTCGTGCGCGTCGAGGTCGGAGGGTTCGGGCCAGGTCACGACAGCCAAGTCGGGAAGCCCGAGCCGCGGAGCGACGTACTCGTTGGCGTCGGCCATCCAGGCCGTGGCCCAGACGAGTTCCCCAGGCAGCGCTGCCAGCCGAGGCCCGTGCTCGGGGTTGATCCTGGCAAGCAGGGGGTTCACCCCGGATGACCATGATCCCTGCCGGTGAGCTGGACGGGGTGCTGGCCGAGCTGCGCGCCCACGTCGGCGATCGGCCCGGCGAGATCGTCTGGCGGCCGGCGCCGTGACCGTTCCACCTGCGACGGTGAGTCAGGCCGGCACCGGCGTCCCCCGGGTCGCCCCGGCCGTCGTGCTCAGCCGGGTTGGCAGGCTACGACGCGGCCAGCACACGAACCCCGGCGACCAGCCGCACGTCCTGTTGGTTCGCGCGCAGCCGGACTGGCCGGCTCCCACCGAGCTCGCGGTCGGTGGCCCCCCGGTGCGGGTGGTGCCCTGCGTGTCGGCGCTCGCCGTCCAGGAGGAGGTGACCCGCTGGGCCCGCCAGCCCGTCGAGAACGGCTGGCTGGTGCTGCTCACCGACGCCAGCGAGGATCTCCTCGGCGACACCGTGCTCGCGCAGGTCTACCGGCAGCGGGTCGACGTCATCGAGCCGTGGGCAGCCGTGCTGGAGGACTTCGGCGCGACCCGGACCGACCCCCAGCTGCGAGCACCAGCCGATCGCTGGATCGCCCAGGCGCTGCTGGAGGCTCGGCCGGCCGGCGGCTGGCCGAGCCGGCCAGGCGGCCTGCTGCGCCGCGAGGACGCACTCGCCGAACTCGCCGCCGTGAGGCTCGGCCTGACCGATTTCGGCCTCGGCGCCGCGGATCTCGATATCGCCACGCTGCTGCGGTGGACGGCCCTGCCGGGCGCGACCGAGGCGCTGCGCCGGCTCGGCGACGACGAGCGCGCCGGCCTGACCGCCTACCTGGGCGACCGCACCGGCCGCGCCGGGCGCACGCTGCTCGCCTTGGTCGCGGCCGGCAACGGTGACCAGGCGCTCGCGCTCGGCCTCGTCTGCGACTGCCTCTGGCCCCGAAGCGACGAAGGCGGCGCCCCGTCCCTCGCCGTGGACGCCCCGGCGGTTGAGCGAGCCAGAGTGCGCGTCGAGCGCTACTTCGGGAACACCCGGCTCGATGAGACGGCTATGCGCGCGTTCGCCGACGCCGCCCGCGAGGTCGTGGCGACCGTGCTCGCACCGGTGCGCCCGGGCACGGCCCGGCTCGGGCTCACGATCGGGACGACGTCGCTCACCCTGCACCCCGACGACGAGCTGCCGGCCCTGCTCGACACGGCCGAGCGGCTGCTCGACGGGCGAGCCGCCGGCGCGGCGAGCGACATCCTGCGGTCCGGCTTCCACCACCGGCTGGGCCTCGTCGCGAGAACGATCCGCGACTTCCTGACATCGGCCGAGTCCGGCGTCGACCGCGCGCTGCTCACGACCGCCGCCCATGACGTCGCGGCCGCCGTCGGCGTGCTGCGCGCGCACCTGCTGGCGGGCATCGACCGCGCCGAGGTCGAGCGGGCCGTCATGGCCGCACGGGTCGTGCGCTGGCTGGCCAGCCAGCCCAGCGGGTCCCTCGGCGGCGGGCAGGCCGGTGCGCCACGCGAGAGCCGGGTTCGGCAGGGTCAGCCGATGACGTTGCCCGCCGCGCTCGACGCCCATCTGGACGACTCGGCCTGGGTCGACGTGGCTCTGGGCCACGTGGCGAGCGGCGAGCTGACGCCCGAGGTGGGTGCCGTCTACGGTGATCTCTTCCGCGTGACGGCGCGGAGGCGGCGTGCCCTCGACGGGTCGTTCGCTCGGCTGCTCGCCGACTGGACGGCCGGGCCAAGCGGGCCGGGCGGGCCGTTGGTCGTCGAGGACGTCCTCGACCGGGTTGTCGCTCCGGTCGTGACCGCCCGTGGCGGCAGGCGCGCGTTGCTGGTCGTGCTCGATGGCCTGAGCGCCGCGGTCGCCACCCAGCTCGCCGCCGAGCTGCGTCGCGACCGCTGGGAGGAATGCGACCCGCTCGGCGCTGAGCCCGCCGAGCCCGCGGGTGAGCCTGCCAGCCCCGCCCGGCGGCGGAACGCGGTCGCCGTGCTGCCGACCCTCACCGCCACCTCGCGGACCTCGCTGCTCTGCGGTCGTCTTGTCACCGGCGACAAGACGACCGAGACGGCGGCGTTCGAGAATCACGCGCGTTGGGGCAAGCGCCCAGCCCGGCTCTTCCATCACGCCGACCTGGACGGCTCGCCCGGCGCCCCGCTCGACCGCGACCTGATGGAAGCGCTTGCCTCGGAGACGCCGCTGGTCGCCGTCGTGATCAATACCGTCGACGACGCGCTCACCAAAGGCCGGGGGCGCGACGACGCCGGCTGGCGGATGGCCGACTTCGGCAAGCTGGGCGCGGTGCTGGCGTCTGCCAGGAACGTCGACCGCGTCGTCATCGTGACCAGCGACCACGGGCATGTGATCGACCACGGCGCGGCCGGTCTCGCGGCGGCCGACGCCGTCTCTGCACGGCATCGGGTCCCGGATTCCGCCGACGGCGCGGCGGGCGACGGCGAGGTGGCGCTGGCCGGCCCGCGGGTGCTCGCACCCGCGGGCCGGATCGTCGCCCTCTGGGATCCGGCGCTGCACTATCTCGGCCGCAAGGGCGGCTACCACGGCGGAGCGTCGCCGGCGGAGGTGACCGTCCCGGTGCTGGCGTTCCTGCCGTTTCGGCTCTCGGTGACTTCCTCGAGCCGTGACCTGCTGCCACCCGGCTGGCGCCAGGTGCCCGACCAGCGACCGCACTGGTGGCGTCTGGAGCTGCCTGACCTGATATCCGGCCTGGGCGGCGACACCGTCAAGGTTGCCGGGCGATCCGGCGGCGAGGTCGCAGGCGGGCCGGCGGAGACGATCCTTCTCCCCCGCAAACGTCGCAGGCCGGCGGAGGAACAGGCCGGCCCGGCGCTGTTCGACCTCCCGCGGACGGGCGGTGCGGCCGACGTCGTCGCCAGCCCCGCGGCGACGGCCGACGTCTCGGCGTCGCCGTCCTCGCCCGCGGCGGCCACGCAGGAACCGGTCGATCTGCTGATCGCCGGACTCCTGGGCTCGGAGCTGTTCCAGTCCCAGCTCAAGGGGCTGGCCCGGCCACTCGCGGTGAACAAAGTCGAGGCCGCGGTGCGGGCGCTGCTGGAGGCGAACGGCACGCTGGCGACGCTCGTCGTCGCCGAGCGGGCAGGCGAGATCTCCCGCCGGGCCGGCGGCTTCGCGGTGAATCTGCGGCGACTGTTCAATATCGACAACTACCCCGTACTCGACGAACTCGACGACGGCCACACCCTGCGGCTCAACGTCGATCTGCTGCGCCAGCAGTTCGGGCTGCCCGCGTGACCGGACGTGCCGCGAGACCAGGGAACGCCGCGAGACCAGGGAACGCGGGGAGGCCAAGGTGAGCGCCGAAGGCATCAGCGCGGCGAGACGGYGGGATGTGCTGGACGCGCTGCGGCGGGGGGCGGTCCCAGCGGCCGGGCTGGACCTGCTCGCTGTCGGGCTGGACCGGTTCGAGCGGGCCGCCGCAGAGGACCTTGCCGCGGTCGCGGCTGGTGGTTCGGTGTTCAAAGCGGTCCGGGGGGAGTACGGCTCCGGAAAGACGTTCTTTACCCGCTGGCTCGCCGAACGCGCCAAGAAGGCGGGGCTCGCCATAGCTGAGGTGCAGATCTCGGAGAACGAAACCCCGCTACACAAGCTGGAGACCGTCTACCGCCGGCTCACGGAACGGTTGACCACCGCGACGTTTCCGCCCAGCGCACTGCGCCAGGTCGTGGACGGCTGGTTCTACGCGCTGGAAGAAGACGTCCTCACCACCGACAACGCGGCAGGCGAGGACGCCGGCGCACTGGACCGGGCCGTGCACGAGCTGGTCGACCGGCGACTCGCCGACGTCGGCCGGACAGCGCCCGCGTTCGCCGCCGCGCTGCGCGGCTATCGGGCCGCGCTCGCGGCCGGCGACGAGGCGACCGCAGCGGCGGTGCTCGCCTGGCTCGGCGGGCAGCCGCATGTCGCGGCCAGCGCTCGGCGCGCGGCCGGGGTGCGCGGCGATCTGGACCATTTCGGCGCGCTCGGTTTCCTTCAGGGGCTGCTGGTGGTGCTGCGGGACAGCGGCTTCCGCGGCCTGCTCGTTGTCCTCGACGAGGTCGAGACACTGCAACGAGTGCGCTCCGACGCACGGGACAAGGCACTCAACGCTCTGCGGCAGCTCATCGACGAGGTCCACAGCGGCCGGTTCCCCGGGCTTTTCCTCGTCATCACCGGGACACCGGCCTTCTACGACGGCCCGCAGGGCGTGCAGCGGCTGGCGCCGCTCGCGCAGCGACTCGCCACCGACTTCACCGCCAACCCGAAGTTCGACAACCCGCGGGCCGCGCAGCTGCGGCTCACCGGATTCACTGAGGCATCGCTCGTGGAGCTCGGCGGCCGGGTCCGTTCCCTGTACGTGGCGGGAGCATCAAGCAGCGCGGCCGGGCGGATAGCGAACCTGGTGGACGACGCCTATCTCGGAGAACTCTCCGGGGCCGTCGCCGGCCGGCTCGGCGGGAAGGTCGGCGTCGCGCCACGCCTTTTCCTGAAGAAGCTCGTCGGCGACGTCCTCGACCGTGTCGACCAGTTCGACGACTTCAACCCACGCCGGGATTACCCCCTGACCATCACGCCGTCCGAGATGAGTGATCTGGAACGCAACGCCGCCGCGAATCGGGCGGACGACGTCGATCTCGAACTCGGGTGACCGCTGTGATCCCGCCTGCGCGTCCCGACGGCCCGGACGTCGCCGACCTGCTGCACCCGGTGGTGGTGCATCACATCGTGAACACGCTGCAGTGGCCGGGGCTGCGGCCGTTGCAGGAGGCGGCCGTCCAGCCGCTCCTCGCCGGCGAGGACGCGCTGCTGCTCGCGCCGACGGCCGGGGGCAAGACCGAGGCCGTGGCGTTCCCCGTGCTCTCTCGGATGGCGTCGGAGAACTGGCAGGGAACGTCGGTCCTGTATCTGTGCCCGCTGAAGGCGCTGCTCAACAACCTTGCGCCGCGTCTGGAGTCCTATACCGGCTGGCTCGGCCGCCGCGCCGCCGTCTGGCACGGGGACGTCGCCGAAAGCCGTCGCAACCGGATCCGCCGCGAACGGCCCGATGTCCTGCTGACCACGCCCGAGTCGCTGGAGGCAATGCTGGTCAGTGTCCGGACTGACCATCGCGGATTCTTCGCCGGTGTGCGCACGATCGTCGTCGACGAGGTGCACGCGTTCGCCGGCGACGACCGCGGCTGGCACCTGCTCGCCGTCCTGGAACGCCTACGTCGCCTCGTCGCCGCTGAGCGGTCCTCCGGTAATGATCTTCGCGTCCCGCGGAACGGTTCACCGGCCGCCGCGCGGGCCGCCGAGGCAGCCGGCTCGGGTCAGGGCGCAGGCGGCACCACGGAGGGGCGCGCTGACGCCGCCGGTCCCGCCGAGCTTCAGGTCATCGGGCTGTCCGCGACGGTCGGGAATCCGGCGGAGCTGCTGCGCTGGTTACAGGGCTCTCGCGCCGGCCGCCGCCCAGCCCGGGTCATCGCTCCCGGCCTGCGAGCCGAGGGACCCACGTCGCTGCCCGCCGTGCCGCCGGGTCACGCCACGTCAGCCGCGACTAGGCAGCCCGCGCCACCGGACGGCGACATCGAGCTTGACTATGTCGGCTCGGTCTCGAATGCGGCGAAGGTACTCGCCGCGCTGCATCAGGGCGAAAAGCGGCTCGTCTTCTGCGACTCCAGGAAGATCGTGGAAGAGTTGGGCCAGGCGTTGCGATCTCTCGGCGTGACCACGTTTCTCTCGCACGCCTCGCTCTCCATCGACGAGCGGCGCCGTTCCGAGGAGGCGTTCGCGCAGGCGCGGGACTGCGTGATCGTTTCGACTAGCACGCTTGAACTCGGCATCGACGTGGGCGACCTCGACCGCGTCGTCCAGATCAACGCCCCGGCGACCGTGGCCTCGTTCCTGCAACGTCTCGGGCGCACGGGCCGACGACCGGGTACCCAACGCAACTGCCTGTTCCTCACGCTGTCCGACGGTGCCCTCGTCCACGCCGCCGGACTGCTTCGGCTCTGGGGAGATGGCTGGGTCGAGCCGGTCGTCCCCCCACCGGAACCACGGCACATAGTCGCCCAGCAACTACTCGCCTACTGCCTCCAGGAGAGCCGGGTCGGCGACCAGACCTGGGCCGATGAATGGAACGGCCTGGCTCCCTTCGACCGCTCGGCCGAGCCGATCGTTCGCCACCTCGTCCGCCTGGGCTACCTGGACTCCGACGGCGGCATGCTTTTCATCGGCCCCGAAGCCGAGCGCAGGTTCGGCCACCGTCACTTCACCGAGCTGACCGCGGTTTTCACCGCCGCACCCGAGTTCACCGTCCTGTCCGGCCGCGACGAGATCGGCCGAACCGACCCTGTCCTGCTCACCGACCAGATCGAAGGCCCACGCACGCTCCTGCTTGCGGGCCGTAGCTGGCGAGTGACCTACATCGACTGGAAACGGCGCCGCTGCTTCGTCGAACCCGCCGAGGGCGGCGGCCGTGCACGCTGGCTGGGCTCCGCCGACGCAGCGACGTCCTTCGAGATGACCAGGGCGATGCGGGAGGTGCTCCTCGGCGCCGATCCGCCGGTTCCCCTCACTCGCCGCGCCCGGGAACGGCTCGCGACCATCCGCGACAACCATGTCGACGTCATCCACCCTGGCGGAACGATGGTCGTCCGCACCGCAGACCTGACCGACGTCCGTTGGTGGACGTGGGCCGGCGAACGCGCCAACCGCACCCTCGCCGCGAGCCTCGGCGACGTCGCCGACCCTCTCCAAACTCCGACCGCTGCCTACCTCCGCCTGCGCACCGACCTGACACCGGATGTGTGGAAGGCCGCGACCGTGGACCTCGAAACACGCCTCTGCCTGCCGCACGTCACCGGCGAGGCCCTGTCCGGCCTGAAGTTCAGCGCCGCCCTCCCACCCCGCTTGGCCGAAGCCACCCTCGCCACCCGCCTCGCCGACCTCACCGCCGCGTCCGCCGTCCTCCGACAGCCCGTCCGCTTCGCCCTTCTGCCGGCCTGATCAGCCGACGC
The DNA here is from genome assembly GCF_001983105.1 of Pseudofrankia asymbiotica. Lineage (GTDB taxonomy): Bacteria > Actinomycetota > Actinomycetes > Frankiales > Frankiaceae > Pseudofrankia > Pseudofrankia asymbiotica. The sequence continues at coordinate 69,032 of NZ_MOMC01000066.1, forward strand.
ATGCCGACGATCGTGCTTCGCTGCAGCGACGCCGCTCAGGCAGGCCGTCCTCCCGGCGTCCAGTGTCGGTAGCCAGCCTCATTCACGCAGGGTGCGCCAGGCGAGCGAATGCGATCTTCGGTGCACCTGAGTCCTGATGACCTGTACCCCTTCACCTGCATGATCGTCTCGTTCAACTGGCTGGAGCCCGACACTATGCCTTGCATGGAATATCCCGTGGGTGTAATACTGGGCCGTGGACATCGACTGGCCGGAGGACTTCGGACGGTGGCTGGACCGCCTGGAAGCCGAAGCGCGTGYCGGCGATGAGCGGTCGCGTCTGCTGTTGACGTACACCGCGCGGGCGTTGGATCAGCTGCGCTGTCTGGCGGATCCGCCGGCACGGRACGAGGAGACCGCGACACTGCGATGGGTGCGGCAGTCGCGGCGCTATCCGTTGTGGCGGGTGTCGCACGGCTACGACGCGCGGGCGGCGGTCCGGCTGATCTGCTGGTTCCCGCCCGGAACGGGCACCRTGGTCGTCGCCCTGTTCGCCGCGGACAAGGCGAAGTTGGGAGATGTGTTCTACGACGGGGTCGCCACACGGGCCGATCCGATGATCGACCAGTGGAAACGTGAGACAGCGTACGAGGAGAAGCCATGACCGACGAGACCCCACGGCCCCCGACGTTCGTCCGCGGCAACGACCACCTCGACCGGCTCCTGTCCGACCCGCAGCTGGCCGCTGACGTCGCCGACRCGCACCAGGCCGCCGAGGAGATGGACCGGGTCTACGCGATGAACCTCGCGATGATCCGCAAAGCGGCGCAGATGACCCAGACCGAAGTCGCCAAGAAACTCGGCATCGGCCAGGCCGCCGTCTCCCGCCTCGAAGGCCGCGAGGACATGCTCCTGTCCACCCTCTATGACTACCTCACCGCCACCGGCGCCGACACCGCCAGCATCGTCGTCACCGTCCACGGCCACCGCATCGAACTCGACCTCGGCGCCCTCCGCACGGCTAGGACCGCCTGACCTCGGAGTACCGCAGGTCGCCGTCCGCGTTCTCACCCACGCGCGCAGCAGAAATCGCGATACGCATGACGTCGACGGCAGTGTTCTTCACGCACCGAGCCGGACAAACCACCGCGAAATGATTGGCCCTCGATGGTCCCGTACGCTGCGAGGTACGCAGCAGCGTACGGGACCACGGCGCGCCCAATCCGTGCGCGAAGCGCTGCGGTCGATTTAGCGTCCCGGGTCGGCCCGGACGCTCAAGCGAATCCAGCCCCCGGATCTGCGCTGGTGTCGCTGTGCACTTGACCCTAAGTCAACGTACCGACCTGAAGTCACTCTCGGTGACATCATATGCAGACCATGATCGAGTCCACGCCGAGTCCACAGACACCCGGTCACAGCCGCCTTCAGCCGGCTATGACCGGACACCCAGCGTCACCGAGACCGCTCCAGCCGCCGAGCCTCTCGACGCCGAATTAGGCCTCTGATGCGATGAAGGAGCGGGGCCTCCGCTCCTTGGTGACGGCCCCCGGGTAGGCCGGGGGTTKTTGCCATCGTCACTGGACGAGGAGGCCCCTGTGACTCAARGGTACGAGGGTTCGCAGGTAGTCGGTATTGATCTGCATCGTCGCCGGAGTGTGGTGGTGCGGATGACGCCGGAAGGTGTTCCGCTCTCGACGGTCCGGATCGCCAACGATCCGGAGACGTTGGCGGCGGAGGTCGCGAAGGCGGGTGCGCACGCCGAGGTGGTGTTGGAGGCGACCTACGGCTGGTACTGGGCGGTCGACGCGCTGGGCGACCTCGATGCCCGGGTGCATCTGGCCCATCCGCTGGGGGTGAAGGCGTATTCCTATCGGCGGGTGAAGAACGACATCCGCGACGCCACGGATCTGGCGGATCTGCTGCGGATGGGCCGGCTGCCCGAGGCATGGATCGCCCCGCCCGCCCTGCGCGAGCTACGGGAGATGGTCCGTCACCGCGCCGGCCTGGTCGCGGTCCGCTCCGGGTTGAAGGCCCAGGTCCACGGGGTG
>NZ_MOMC01000067.1 GCF_001983105.1 Pseudofrankia asymbiotica
CCCGCACCCTGCCCGACGGCGCCACCGACACCTACCGCCACGACCCCGAAGGCAACCTCGTCGAACACACCGACCCCGCCGGCCTCACCACCACCACCGAGCACACCCACTTCGACCTGCCCGCCGCCCGCACCACCCCCGACGGCGCCCGACTGGCCTTCGACTACGACACCGAACTGCGCCTCGTCGCCGTCACCAACCCCCACGGCCTGGTCTGGCGCTACACCTACGACCCCGCCGGCCAACTGACTACTGAGACCGACTTCAACGGCCGCGTCCTGCGCTACACCTACGACCCCGCCGGCCAACTCACCACCCGGACCAACGGCGCCGGCCAGACCATCACCCTCACCCGCGACGCCCTCGGCAACATCCTCGAGAAACACAGCCCGAACGGCGTGACCACCTTCGCCTACGACCCGGCCGGCCAGGTAGTACGAGCCACTAGCCCCGCCGGCGCCGGAGACGGCGGAGCCGGGGCCGGCGGCGAGGCCGCCAGGGTCGAGGTGACGTTCGAGCGCGACGCCGCCGGAAGGGTCGTCGCGGAGACGATCGCCGGCCGTCGCGTCGTCTCGGAGTACGACGCGCTGGGCCGCCGGACCCACCGAACCACCCCCTCAGGCGCGGTCAGCGATTGGGAATACGACGCCGCAGGTCATCCCCTGACGCTGCGTACCGCTGGCCATACCCTCCGATTCACCCACGACGCCGCCGGCCGCGAGATCGAACGCCTCCTGACACCGCTCGACGACGCCGAACTCAGACCAGGCGGCTCAGACATGAGCAGCTCAAGACTGGGCGATTCGGGACCGGCCGGTTCCGGGCCGGGCAATGTCGCGTCGGGCAATTCCGAACCGGACAGCTCAGGCACGGCCGTCGCGCTCACCCAGACCTGGGATACTAACCACCAACTGCTGTCCCAGACCGTCACCGCAGGCCCGCTCGACTCGCTCGGGACAGTATCCGCGAGCCTCGCTCGCCCTGCCAACGCCGCTGCGACCCGGCTATTGCAACGACGGGACTTCGCGTACAGCCCCGACGGCTACATCACGGAGATCGACGACCTCGCCGGTGGCCTGCGCCGCTACGATCTCGACCCGATGCGCCGCGTCGTCGCCGTCACCGGTTCCGCCTGGCAGGAACGCTACGCCTACGACGCCGCCGGCAACATCACCCACGCCACCTGGCCGGTCATCGGCTCACCGACGACCACCCAGAGAGGCATGGGCGACGAGACTGGAACCAGAGCCGGGACCGGAGCGGGAGCGAGAGCTGAGGTCGCAGACGGCACCGAGGTCGAAGTTGGGGTTGGAGTTGGCACCAGCCGCGGCGAGGAGGACGAGCGCGGCGGGCGTGAATACGCCGGCACCCTGATCCGCCGCGTCGGCGCCGTCCGCTACGAACACGACGCCCAGGGCCGCGTCACCCTCCGCCAACGCAGACGTCTCTCCGCCAAGCCCCACACCTGGCGCTACACCTGGGACGCCGACGACCGCCTCACCACCGTCGCCACCCCGGACGGCGCCCTCTGGCACTACCTCTATGACCCCTTCGGGCGCCGCGTCGCCAAACACCGCCTCACCGCAGACGGAACGATCGCCGAACGAACCACCTTCACTTGGGACGGAACGGTCCTCGCCGAACAACACCACACCACCGGAACCCTCGGCATCGGAACTCTCGGCACCGGTGATGACGTTGGCGTCATTGCCGCATCGGCAGCAACCGCCACCGACCTGAAGAGTCTCGCCACCAGCGGGCCGTCGGTGACCACCTGGGATTGGGAGCCCGGCACCTTCCGACCCCTCACCCAGACCGAACGTCGCCGTTCACAGGGCCCAGCGCGTCCCGGCGATTCCGAAGGCTCGGCCGGCTCTCCTGACTCGGCTGGCTCCGGCAGCCTAGACGGCTCTCACGGCTCCAACGGTGCTGACGGCATCAACAGCGCCGACCAGGCCTGGTTCGACGCCCGCTTCCACGCCATCATCACCGACCTCATCGGCACCCCCACCGACCTGGTCGCCCCCGACGGCACCCTCRCCTGGCACCCCCGCACCACCCTCTGGGGCGTCACCACCCCACCCACCCCTGACATCCCTATCTGCCCGCTACGCTTCCCCGGCCAATACCACGACCCCGAATCCGGCCTCAACTACAACTACCACCGCTACTACGACCCCGAAACCGCCCGTTACGAATCTCCCGACCCTCTTGGTCTTGAAGCATCGCCTAACCCTATTTTCTATGTAGCGAACCCGTTAAGCTGGCTTGACCCATTCGGCCTTGCGGCATATAAGAACTTGCACGCCTTCGGCAACAGGAGCGGCCCGCGTCCGCCACGGATAGATAAGGATCTTAAGGTTGGCCCAGATGGAAATCTAATTCCACAGGGCCCAGAAGATGCGATGGGGGCCTCCACCTTTGGGGATCCGATGAGAGCTCCGCTCAAAGGTCATTACCATTCTATTCCCGCCGATACTCAAATGCCGGAAGGTCTTGCGGTAGTTCGTGATGGATCTGATGTCGCAGGCCCTCACCTGCCGACGCATGCCACGATATACCCCACTCAGGCGATGACACCTGAAACGTTTGCCGAGCGCTTCTTGGCGCTACCTTGGAAGTATGCCGGAAGAAAGTAGCGACGTGGAGCCTTGGGAAGAGCTAGTCGAAACCGAGAAAGCGTATTTCGCCTGCAGAATGCGATTGTTTGCGGCCGGAGCCAAGGATCAGCTGGAGCTAGCGCTTACGGATCCGCGTGGGCGGGCCGCTGCGCTGCGAATGCTACTCGCCGTTCCGGTCGATTTGACGATGGAACTCGTGGAGGATGTATTCGAGGCAAGTATTGGTCTGACCGATGATATAGCGATAGCGCGAGATGTGTTGCGTCGAGTCGACCCGGGATGGCTATCGACTGCGCTACGCCCCCTTCTTGCCAATCGTTTCGAGGAGCCTAAAGAGCCAGTTGACTGGGTGGACTATCGGTGTGCAGCGGATCTTCTGGCGGATCTGAATCAGAATTCTCTCCTAAGTCGATTCCTCATCTGGGCCATCAGGATCGATGATCCTGATGTGCAAGAAATCGTGGACGATTACAGGTATGTCCTTGAAAATCACCCGCCCCAGCCATAGAATTCGATGTATTGTCCCTCGGATGTCCRCCGCCCCAAGGATCATGTCGCCATTTCCATTGCTGTTAAGGGATTCGCGAGATGGGGTTGGTCGGTATTGGCGGCACCGAGTATCGAATTTTTACCTTCGCCAGCGCGCACGACGATTACTKGACAGTGGAACGCGAGTATCTTGCCTGGATTCCTTGCGTCGAGAGGTCGCGTAATTGGATACCGGGCCGATGAATATTATGATCTTGGTCTGGTCGCGGGGTTCTCGTGTCGAACGAGTTCGGAATTATCGACGTGAGTCGATATCATTCGCGGTCAATGATAGTCATCTCCGTGTCGCCGGAAGGTATGCGGTTAGGTATGTAGCTCCCCTCTCTGTTGGCAGGATTGCGGCATCGGGACGGATTGGTTTCGTTGCTGCGTGAGACCGCGGATGAGCGTTCTTCGGGTCTCGAAAAATTCGGGGGGTGCACCCCCCGAAGGGTGCGAGCTGGACAGGTGTTCGAATGCGTGGTTTCGTTGGGACATGCCTGACGTGCCTGTTCCCGAGATCCCTCTTCCTGGGGGTGAGGCTGCCTGTCCGCCGGTAATCCCGGCCGGGTCGGTGGYCGGTATGTCCGCGGAATCGGCCCGGTTCGGATTCCGGGATGATTGTGGCTGCGTACGGGAAATCGAGGCAGAGAACGGGGATAAGGCGCCTTCTGGCGTTGGCGGTGACGGCTTGGGTGCAAGCGGCTCTGGTAGGGGTGCGGAGGGTACGGCTGTTGACGATGCGGGCGTGGGAAGTGGTGGCGAGGGCGACGGCCTGGTGGGCGGTCGTGGTGCGGGTGGTGCTGGGGCGGTTGCGGATGACAGCGAGGGTCTGGTCGGCGGGGGCGACGAGTGGTTGGGGCAGCGGCATCACGCGCTGGACGTGGCGGATGGGGTGGTCGGCGGACTGGAGAAGCTGGGCGGGGCGAACCTGTGGGCGCTGTCCGACGCGGAGGCGCTGGAACTGCTCGACCGGGCCGAGCGGTCCCGCCGGCTGCTGGCGGCGCTGCTGCTGGCGGTGGTCCGGGACCTGAACGACCGGGACCTGCGTGGAGTGTTCGGCGAGGAAGACCTGCCCTCCACCGCTGACCTGCTGCGCTGGCACCTGAAGACACGCCCCGCCGACGCGCGGCGGACGGTAACCCTCGCTCGCGATCTCGACGGCCCCTACCGGCGCACCGGCCAGGCGCTGGCCGCCGCCGAGATAAGCCACGAGCAGGCCACCGTCATCGCCGGCGCGCTCAACTCCCTGCCCGGCGATACGCCCACCGAACAGCGGGACTGGGCCGAGTCCTTCCTGCTCGACCAGGCCCGGCACCTCGACGCCGGTGACCTGGCCCAGCTCGGCAAGACCATCCGAGGCCGCCTTCAGGACCAGCTCCACCCGCCCGGCAGCGACCCGACCGACGACGGTGACCAGGCCCGTCGCCGCGAGCTGCACCTCACCGACCAGCCCGACGGCACGACCCGGATCCACGGCACGCTGGACGCCGAGGGCGCCGCCGCGTTGCGCGCCGCCCTCGAACCACTCTCCCGGCCGAAGCCCCTCGGCGAGAACCCGGAAGACCACCGCACGGTCGCCCAGCTCCGCGCTGACGCCCTCATCGAGATCACCGAGCGTGTCCTGGGCACCGGCACCCTGCCGCTCTCGCGTGGCACCCGGCCCCACGTCACGGTCACCACCACCGTCGACGAGCTGCTGAGCAGGGACCGGGCCGGGTTGGCCACCTCGGCCACTCCAACCACTCCAGCCACCACCGGCTATGGCCTGCCGCTGTCCCACGCCGCGCTGGAAAGAATCTGCTGTGACGCCGACCTCACCCACCTCCTGCTCTCCCGAGAAGGAATGCCCCTGGAACTCGGCCGGACCCGCAGGATCGTTCCGCCCTGGCTACGCCGCGCCCTCGCGGCCAGGGACGGCGGCTGTGCTTTCCCGAACTGCCCCAAACCGGCCGCCTGGGCAGATGCTCATCACCTCGTCCACTGGCTTTCCGGCGGCGAGACGAACGTCGGCAACACCATGCTGCTCTGTCCCTACCACCACCGTGTCATCCATCGCGATGAATGGAAAGTCCTCATGGGCGTGGACGGTCACCCGTACTTCATTCCACCCTATTCAGTCGACACACAGCAGCGGCCCCGACGCAACCCTCTCCACCGCACCCTCAACCACCTCTACACCGGAATCTGGGATCCCACCCATGCCGGCGGTGACGGCTTGCCCGACGAGCCCGTCCGGCAGCCCACTCATGACCGTGGCGTCAAGGAGGCCGTCAGCGGCTGGCGCGCGTCCGGTGTCCACGACGGCCCGGACAGTACTTTGTTCGTCGGCCCTCGTCGGCACTCCACCCTTCGTCAGCCCGGTGCCTCCGCCGGCCCTCTGCCATATGAGAACCACGAAGACCGCGAAGACGCCCTGCCGACCAGCGAACCCGCATCTCAGCCATGGCTCGGCTGGCCGGAACCACCAGCGAACTGACCTCGGCAGCGCCAGTGGAAAGTGGATGGAGCTGCCGGCAGCAGATCAGGCCACCCCGCCAAGGCGCATCGCGCCGCCCGCGAGCGCTGGAAGCGAACGAAGTGGGCGGTGCGACGACGAACTGGCGGTCCGAGCGGGCCAGACTGAGGGCTCCCGCCCCGAGCCGCCCGCCCCAGACCGAGCCGCCCCGAACCGTTCAGGTGACCTTGGCGAAGAACGCGCGGAGGTCGGCGGCGAAAGGACCCGGCTGGTCCATCGCGATGAAGTGATGGCCGGCGGGGTTGTCGTCCGGMCAGTGGAGGATGGTGTTGTGGCGTTCGGCGAGCCGGCGGATTCCAGGCGGTCCGCTGTAGACGCCGGTCGGCGCGGCGGTCTGGCCTTCCGGCCAGCTGGAGCTGGTGCTGTCGTAGTAGGGCCAGGCCGACGTTCCGAATGTTCCGGTGAACCAGTACAGGCTCACGTTCGTCAGGAACAGGTCCCGGTCGATCACCTGGTCCAGCGGCCGGCCTGACGCGTTGAACTCGTGGAACTTCTGCGTCATCCAGGCCAGCGCGGCGAGCGGGGRGTCGTGCCACCCGTACGCGAATGTCTGGGGCGCCGTCCGCAACAGCGCGTGATGGTCCACGCCGCTCGCCCAGTCCTGCGACATCATGCTGGCGTACGCCGCCCGCTCGTCCTCGGTCATGTCGGGCAGGTCCTTCTCGGTGGGGAAGCCGAGTCCGCTGACGACATAGACCCCAACCACCTGGTCCGGTGCCACCCTGGCCACCTCGGGGGCGACGTAGGCCCCGAAATCCCCGCCCGCCGCGCCGTACCGCTCATAGCCGAGACGGCGCATCAGCTCCACCCAGATCCCGGCCACCCGAGCCGCGGTCCAGCCGGTCTCCCGCGGCGGCGCGGAGAACCCGAATCCCGGCACGGAAGGTACGACGACGTGGAACGCCTGGGCCGGGTCATCCCCACGCGCGCCGGGATTGGTCAGGTGGTCGATGAGACCGGTGAACTCCACGAACGAGTTCGGCCAGCCATGCGTCAGGACGATCGGAAGGGCGGCGGGCTCGGGCGAGCGTACGTGCAGGAAATGGATGTCCTGGCCGTCGATCTCCGTCGTGAACTGCGGGAACTCGTTCAGTCGTGCCTCGTGCCGGCGCCAGTCGTAACTGTCGCGCCAGTAGTCGGCCAGCTCTCGGAGGTAGGCGGCGGGGACACCACGGCTCCAGCCGTCGCCGGGCAGCTGCCGCGGCCACCGGGCGTGGTCCAGCCGGTCTTTCAGGTCCGCTGCGTCGATCTCGATCTGGAATGGGCGGGTCCCAGCGCTCATGTCTCTCCCAGTTCGTCGAGGCGATGGGATCAACGGTAGAGCCTCTACAGGTCGGAACCTGTCCTAAATGAGCGGCGAGAGACGCGCGGTGGCGGGAAACCTCCTCCGGGCATGTCGGCTTCCGGGCATGCCGAAGCGCCGGGAGGGCGACCACGGCGGTCACCCTCCCGGCGGGGCTGACGTCAGCGCCGGAAAAGCCGAGCCCGAGAGCCGGGGCTCGAGAAGCCTGGGCCCGAAACGCCTGGGCCCGGAAAGCCAGAGGCCTGACGTCAGAGACCGAGACGGGTCAGAGGTCGAACTCCTCGGGGGAGAGGCCGACGGCGAAGCAGGCCTCGCGGACGACCGCCTGCTCGGTCTTGTCGAAGGTGCCGTCCGCGCCGCCGATGATGATGCCGATCTGGATCACGGCGCGGGCCTCGGCCGGCTTCTTCTTCGTCTTGCCGATCTCCTGCAGTACCGAGACCTTGCCGAAGGCGAAGTCGGCCATCAGCTTGTTCAGGTACTCGTTGAAGCGCCGCTGCAGGTCGTCGGCCGGGAAGTTGTTGAGGACCTCGTTGGTCGCGATCAGGCCGGCCACCCGCTGGCGCTCGGCCGGGTCGACGCTGCCATCGGCGGCGGCGACCAGGGCGCACATCGCCATGCTCGCGTCGCGGAACGCCCCGCTCTTCAGGTCGTTCTTCTTCGCGACCAGCTGGGTCTGCATGCCCTGCGCCGACTGCCGCAACTGATTCCAGATTGCCACCGCTGCTCCTTTGCGCGCGGCCGGCCCGGCGGGCCTGCCGGGCCGGTCCCTCGTCAGCCGCCCGCCGGATCACGGCCCGTCCGGCGTCGCCGATTCTGCCCAGTCAACGTCCGACGATCGCGGCGCGCTCCCAGCCACGGCGCGCGGCCGGCCACGGCGCGCAACCGATCCCGGCGCGTAGCCGATCGGCGGCCGTCGCGGTCTGACCGCGAGGTGGCGCGGCCTCGGACCTTGGGTGATCCGGGCGGGACGTTCCGTACCGGGGTGTGCCGAACCGGGGTGTACGGTGACTCCTCGCCACGCGCCGAGACAAGGCGCGGGTGTCTCTTCACAACGGATCGTCCGGCACGTACCTGCCGGTGGAGGGGAAACAAGATGGCRACCGTGACCTTCGAGAAGGCCGAACGGCGGTATCCCGGAGCGCCCACGGCGGCGGTCAGGGGCATCGACCTCACGATCGAGGACGGCGAGTTCATGGTGCTCGTCGGTCCCTCGGGGTGTGRCAAGTCGACGACCCTGCGCATGCTCGCCGGGCTCGAGGAGGTGACCTCGGGCCGCATCCTGATCGGCGACCGCGACGTCACCAACGCCCCGCCGAGGGACCGCGACATCGCGATGGTCTTCCAGAGCTACGCGCTGTACCCGCACATGTCGGTCTTCGAGAACATGGAGTACGCGCTCAAGATCGCAAAAACGCCCAAGGAGGAGCGTGAGCGCCGGGTCAGGGCCGCCGCGACGCTCCTCGGCCTCACGGACTACCTCGACCGCAAGCCGAAGGCGCTGTCCGGTGGCCAGCGCCAGCGGGTGGCGATGGGCCGGGCGATCGTCCGGGAGCCGCAGGTCTTCTGCATGGACGAGCCGCTGTCGAACCTCGACGCCAAGATGCGGGTGCAGACCAGGACCGACATCGCGAAGCTGCAGGCCGACCTCGGCGCCACGACGGTCTACGTCACCCATGATCAGGTCGAGGCGATGACCATGGGTGACCGCGTCGCGGTGATGAACGAGGGCGAGCTGCAGCAGGTCGCCGCGCCGATGGAGCTCTACCGTCGTCCCGCCAACCTCTTCGTCGCCGGCTTCATCGGCAGCCCGCAGATGAACCTCCTACCGGCGACGGTGACCGGTGGCTCGATCCGGCTCGGCGAGTACATCCTGCCGCTCAAGGCCCCGGCTCTGGCGAAGCTGCCCAGGGACCTGACCGTCGGCCTGCGCCCGGAGGCGTTCCAGGTCGTGCCCGACGGCGGCCTCCCGCTGGACGTCGTGGTCGTCGAACACCTCGGCTCGGACTCGTACGCCCACGGCACCGTGACGCTGGGTGAGGGGCCGGCGGGGCCGGCGGGGCCGGCGGGGCCGGCGGGGCCGGCGGGGGCGGCGGGGGCGGCGGGGGCGGCGGGGGCGATGGGGGCGGCGGGGGCGATGGGGGCGGGAGCGCCGGGTGAGCGAGTGCCGGGTGAGGCGGCTTTGGGCGAGGGGCCCCTGGGCTCGGGAACCAGCCGCCTGGTGGTCCGGGTCCCGTCGCGGCAGGAGGTCGCCAAGGGCGACCGGCTCCGGGTGGCCGTGGACGGCGGGGACATCCATCTCTTCGACACCGTCACGGGTCTGCGCCTGGACGCCTGACCGCTGTCTCGCCCCGGCCGTCCGTGGCCGGGGCGAGGCGCGGCAGGGCGGGTCAGCACGGAGCGTCGTTACGTTCCGGTGAAACCGGAAGATTCTTCTTGACCTGAATAAGTAAGGATGGTCAACTAACAAACCATCGCTGGGCGGTCGATCGACCGGATGCCCAGACAGCTCCGTGACAGTCAGTGACAGCCAGGAGACGGGAGTCCGATGAAGAAGAAGCTCACCGGTCGGGTCGCGGGCGGCGTCGCGCTCGTGGCGGCGACCACGCTCGCGCTGACCGCGTGCGGCGGTGGCGGCTCGTCCGACGACGGCTCGACCACGCTCAAGCTCGTGGTCGCCGACTACGGCACCGGACCGGACAACGCCAGCTCCAGGTACTGGCAGGGCATCGCCGACGACTTCCACGCGGCGCACGCCGACATCACCGTCAAGATCACGTCGATCCCGTGGACCCAGTTCGACCAGCAGGTCCAGACGATGATCCAGAACAAGCAGTACCCGGACATCACCGAGGGCGACTACTTCTCGAACTACGCCGAGGACGGCCTGCTCTACCCCGCCTCCGACGTGCTGTCGAACCCGGGCAACCTGCTGCCCGCCTTCAAGGACCAGGGCACGTTCGAGGGCCAGCAGTACGGCCTGYCGTTCACGACGTCGAGCCGCACGCTGTTCTACAACAAGAAGCTCTTCACGCAGGCCGGCATCACCAGTGCGCCGAAGACCTGGGCCGACGTCCAGGCGGACGCCGAGAAGGTCAAGGGCCTCGGCCAGACCGGCTTCGGCCTGCCGCTCGGCGCCGAGGAGGCGCAGGCCGAGTCGCTGCTGTGGATGCTCGGTGCCGGCGGCGGCTTCCAGGCGGACGGCAAGTACACCATCGACAGCGCGGCGAACGTCGAGGCCTTCACCTTCCTCAAGGGCCTGGTCGCCGCGGGTGACACCGAGCCGAACCCCGCCACCGTCAACCGCACCGACCTGTGGCAGAAGTTCGCGCAGGGCCAGGTCGGAATGATCAACGGTTCGCCGGCCCTCATCCCGATCATCCAGGACGCCGGCGTGCTGCGGGACAGCGACTGGACCTCGGTCCCGATCGCGGGCAAGAGCGGCCCGCTGGCGACCACGCTCGGCGTCTGCGACAACGTCGCGGCGTTCAAGCCGAACGGCCACCAGACGCAGATCAAGCAGTTCCTGGACTTCGCCTACCAGGACAAGTACCAGCTCCAGTTCGACAAGGAGTACAAGCTGCTGCCGGCCACCACCACGGCCAGTACCGCGCTTGAGTCCGACCCCGTGTTCGCGCCGTTCCTCACGGCCCTGCCCAAGTCGATCCAGTACCCCAGCGACACGTCGTGGGCGAACGTGAAGACGAAGATCCAGCAGACCATCGGCACGGCCGTGACCGGCGACCCGGCGTCGGTTCTCGGTGACCTGCAGAAGTCGGCCACGGCCGGCAGCTAGCCCTGGACCCCTCGGGCTGGGTCCGGTCCCGGGCCGGACCCAGCCCGAGGCATGCTCACCCCACCGCGTTCCGGAACCGAAATCCCAATACCGGAACGCCGGCACCGGAATGCCGGCGTTCCGGTGCCGGCACCGGAACGCCGGCACCTCTGTCCCAGCAGCCGAACCAGAAACGTGAGGATCAGATGGCCGCCCTGCGTCGCCTGACGCCCCTGGCGTGGCTCGGCCCGGCGCTCGTGCTCATCGGCGTCGTCGTCCTGTGGCCCGTCGTGGTCATGGTCCAGTCGTCGTTCCAGCACATCGGCGGCGAGGGCTTCGTCGCCGGGTACAACGGGACCGACAACTACGACCGCCTGTTCCACGAGCCCGACTTCGTCCCGGTGCTGCTGCGGACGCTCGTGTGGGTGGTCGTGGTCGTCGCCGTGACGATGCTGCTGGCGCTCGGCCTCGCGCAGCTCTTCCACCAGCGCTTTCCCGGCCGCCGGGTGGCGCGGTGGGCACTGATCGTCCCCTGGGCCGCGTCGGTGATGATGACGGCGCTCATCTTCAGGTGGGCGCTCGACYCGAACAGCGGCGTCATCAACCTGTTCCTGCACCAGATAGGCGTCGTCGACAAGCTCGGCTCGAACCAGGCGCACTGGCTGGGCGACCCGCACCACGCGCTGCCCTGGATGATGGCCGTGGCCGTCTTCGTGTCGCTCCCGTTCACGACGTACGCGATCCTCTCCGGACTGYAGGGCATTCCCGAGGACGTGTACGAGGCGGCGTCGCTCGAYGGGGCCACCGGGCTGCGTAGCTACCGCGACATCACGCTGCCGCTGCTGCGGCCGGCGATCGTGGTCGCCACGCTCATCAACGTCATCAACGTCTTCAACTCTTTCCCGATCATCTGGGAGATGACGCGGGGAGGGCCGGGCTACCAGACGAGCACCTCGACCATCTTCATGGTCGACCTCAAGCAGGGCAACGTCGGCGAGGCGGCCGCGATGTCGGTCATCAACTTCGCCCTGGTGATCGTGATCGTCGTGGTCTACCTGTCGACGACGCGCTGGAAGGAGCAGGTGGACCGGTGAGGACCTCCCGTGCCCGCACCGTGGCGGTCGCCACCGGGGCGTACCTGGTCGCGATCGTCTTCCTGCTGCCCTACGTCGAGATGATCATCGCGGCTGGCCGGACGAAGCGCGAGCTGCTGGACGCGAACTACTTCCCGAAGCACTTCACGTTCTCGAACTTCACGTCGCTGTGGTCCGCGGACGGGCTCGGCGGCAACATCTGGGTCAGCCTGCAGGTCGCCGGCGGTGCCACGATCCTGGCACTCCTGGTCGCCATACCGGCGGGGTACTACACGGCGCGGCACCGTTTCCGCGGCCGCACGGCGTTCCTGCTCGTGGTGCTGGCGACCCAGATGTTCCAGCCGGCCGCCATGCTGGTCGGCCTGCAGCGCGAGTTCACGAACTTCGACCTGCCCTCGGCGACCGTCTCCCTGATCATCGTGAACGCCGGGTTCAACCTCGCCTTCGCGATCTGGATCCTCAACGCCTTCTTCTCCTCCATCCCCGTCGAGCTGGAGGAGGCCGCGCAGGTCGACGGCCTCAGCCGGATCGGCGCGCTCGTCCGGATCACCCTCCCGCTGGCGGCGCCGGGCATCGTGACCGCGCTGATCTTCACCTTCATCACCGCCTGGAACGAGTTCCTGGTCGCGCTCACCCTCAGCCTCGGCTCGCCACCGGCCGACCGRCCGCTGACCGTGGCGATCGACGGGTATGTCGGGCAGTACTCCACCGACTGGGGCCACCTCTTCGCCGGCGGCCTGGTCGCGACCGTGCCGGTGATCATCCTCTTCGCGCTGATCGAGCGCCGCGTGGTGACCGGCCTGACGGCCGGAGCGGTCAAGTGACCCGGACCTCCCGGATCGGCTCCGCGGGCTCCGCCAATCCGGCAGGGACCCCGGGTCCACAGGAGCGGCCCGCCGCCCCGCGCCGCCGCCAGCTGCGGCCGACCGGCAAGCTGCTCGCCGAGGATGCCAGGCGCCACCACCGCGCCCTGATGCTGCAGCGGCTCTTCAGCGAGGGCCCGGTCAGCCGCGCGGACCTCGCCCGCGCCACCGGCCTGACCCGCGTGACGGTGTCCGACCTGGTGGGTGGCCTGATCGACGACGGCCTGATCGTCGAGCTCGGCTCGCCGGCCGAGACCCGGGTCGGGAAGCCGCCCACCCTCGTCGGCATCGCCGCCGACGCGCGGCACATCGTGGCCCTCGACCTGTCACCCGACGATCGCATGATCGGCACGGTCCAGGACCTCCTCGGCGCGGTCAAGGCGCGCGTCGAGCTCCCGCGCGAGGGGCGGTCCGGCGCCCAGGCTGTCCGCCTCGCGGTCAGCCTGGCCGCGGAGCTGCTGCGGGCGACGGACCGGACGGTGCTCGGGATCGGCGTCGGCAGCCCCGGCATCGTCGACGGCCGCGGCGTCGTGCTCGACGCGCCGAACCTGAGCTGGCGCGACGTCGACCTCGCGGGCACGCTGCACCGCGAGTTCGGCGTCCCCGTCCACGTCGCGAACGACGCGAACACCGCCGTGCTCGGCGAGCACACGTTCGGCGAGGCCGGCGACGGCGACTTCCTGCTGCTGCGCATCGCGACGGGCGTCGGCGCCGGCCTCGTCGTCGGCGGCGTCCTCGTGCAGGGCCACGGGTCGGCCGCGGGCGAGATCGGCCATGTGATCGTCGACCCCGGGGGCAAGCCGTGCGCCTGCGGACGGGTCGGCTGCCTGGAGACGGTGCTGGCCGTGCCCCGGCTGCGGGAGCGGGACCCGGCGGCCCTCGCCCAGGTCGGCGAGGTGCTCGGCGAGGCGCTGGCGCCGGTCATCGGCCTCCTCAACCTGCACCAGCTCGTCCTCGCCGGCCCGCGGGACCTGCTCGACGGCGCGCTGCGCGACGCCGTCGACCGGACCGTCAGGGAGCGCACCATGGCGGTGACCACGGAGGATTTCGTGGTACGCACCTCCCCGCTGGGCGACGATGTCGTCCTGGCCGGCGCCGCGGTGCTGGTGCTGTCCGGAGAGCTGGGGGTCTCGTGAGCGCGGCGACGGAGCTGGTTCGAGACGCTCGAGACGCCGCTGGCGCGCGGGTGGGGCTTGACATCGGGGCGACCAAGATCCTTGGAGTGGTCGTCGCCGCGGACGGGACCGTGCTCGCCCAGGCCAGGGAGACGACCGTCGCCGGGCCCGACGGGGTGCTGGCCTCGGCCGGGGCCGTGCTCGAACGGCTCGCCGCGGCGGCCGGCGGCTCGCTGCCGGCGGTCATCGGGGTCGGCGTGCCCGGCATCGTCGACCGCGCCGCCGGCGCGGTGAAACACGCGGTCAACCTCGGCCTGGACGGCGACTGGTTCCCGCTCGCCGCGCGCATCGGCGCGCGCGCCGGCGACCTGCGCCAGCCGGGGGCGGGCGCGGCTCGGGTGACGCTCGAGAACGACCTCAACGCCGCGACCTGGGGCGCCCACGTGCTCAGCGGGGCCGACGACCTCGCCTACGTGAGCCTCGGGACCGGGCTCGCGGCGGGCTTCGTCCTCGACGGCGTGCTGCGGCGCGGAGCGCACGGCGCGGCCGG
This sequence comes from Pseudofrankia asymbiotica, assembly GCF_001983105.1. Classification (GTDB taxonomy): domain Bacteria; phylum Actinomycetota; class Actinomycetes; order Frankiales; family Frankiaceae; genus Pseudofrankia; species Pseudofrankia asymbiotica. The sequence goes on from NZ_MOMC01000067.1 coordinate 14,368, forward strand.
CGAGATCGGGCATGTGCCCGTCGACCCGGCCGGCGAGCTGTGCTCCTGCGGGCAGAAGGGCTGCCTCGAACTGGTCGCGTCCGGCTCGGCCGTGACGGCCGCGTGGCCGTCGCCGGATCTGCCCGCCGCCGAGGCGCTGTTCGCGGCCGCGTCGGCCGGCGACCCGGCGGCGGTCGCGGCGCGCGACCGCTTCGTGCACGGGGTCGCCGACGCGGTCCGGATGCTCGGGCTGACCGTCGACCCGGCCGTGATCATCCTAGGCGGTGGCGTCGCGAACCTCGGTGCCCCGCTGCGCGACGCGGTGGCCGCGACGCTGCGCACGCAGGCGGCGACCTCGCCGTTCCTCGCGTCGCTCGACCTGGCGAGCCGGCTGCGGCTGGTGCCCCAGGGCATGCCCGTCGGCGCCCTGGGCGCCGCGATGATCGGGGATGCCGGGTGACCGGGCAGCCCAGGTGACGGGCCGGGCTCAGGTGGACAAGGCTCAGATGGCCTACGAGGCTCAGGTGACCGACAGATCCCAGACGGCCGGCGACCTGCGGATCGTCGGCGGCCTGGACGCCGCCGGCCGGCCGGTCGAGATCCTGATCGCGGGCGGCCTGGTCGCCGACCCGTTGGTCGGCACCCGGTTGGCCGACTCTCTAGCCGGCGCGGCGGAGTTCGACGCCGCCGGCTGCCATGTGCTGCCCGGCCTCATCGACCTGCAGGTCAACGGCGCCGGGGGATGCGACCTGACGGACCAGCCCGACCGGCTGTGGGACGTCGCGACGACGCTCGCTCGCTTCGGCGTCACCGCCTTCGCGCCGACCGTGATCAGCTCCTCCCCGGAGGCCCGCGCGGCGGCGCTGGCGGCCCTGCGCGCCGGCCCGCCCGCGGGCTGGGCCGGCGCCGTTCCGCTCGGGCTGCACTTCGAGGGGCCGATGATCGCCCCCGGCCGCAAGGGGGCACATCCCGAGCACCGGCTGGTGGCGCCGTCGGCGGCTGTGATCGAGGGCTGGTCGCGGGCGGGCGGAGTCCTCATGGCGACCGTGGCGCCCGAGCTGCCCGGCGCCTTGCGGGTCATCCGTGAGCTGGCCGCCCGCGGCGTGCTCGTGTCGATCGGCCATACGGAGGCCGTGGCGGCCCAGGTCGCGGCCGCGGTCGCGGCCGGCGCCAGGCTTGTCACCCATCTCGGCAACGCCATGCCGCCGCTGTCCGCCCGTGAGCCGGGACCGATCGGCGCCGCGCTCGGGGGCTCGGAGCTGCTCGCCGGGGTGATCGCGGACGGCTTTCACCTCGACCCGCTCACGCTGCGGCTCGCCTGGCGCGCGCTGGAGCCCGACCGATTCCTCGTCGTCACCGACACCACCGCCGCGCTCGGCATGCCCGACGGCCCGGCCAGGCTCGGGGACCAGGACGTGATCGTCTCAGGTGGCACCGTCCGCCTCGCCGACGGGACGCTGGCCGGCTCGGCGGCCTCGCTGCCGTGGTGCCTGCGCACGCTGGTGGCGACCGCCGGCTGCCACCTGGCCGACGCCGTCGCGTGCTGCACGTCGACGCCCGCCGCGCTCGTCGGCGACCCGTCCCGGGGGTGGCTTCGGCCGGGAGCCCGCGGCGACGTGACGATCCTCGACCGGAACCTCGACGTGGTCGCCACGATCGTGGCCGGCCGCGTGGTCCACGACGCGAGGCGCGCCGTCAGTACGGGGCACACCTTCGGTACGGGGCACACCTTCGGTACCGGGCACACGGTCCACGGCACGGGGCACATCGATCACGACACGAACGGAAGGTCCTGATGGAGGTCGTGCCGCTCACGACGGCCGGGGAGGTCGCGGCGCTGGCGGCCGACGTCGTCGAGGCGCTGGTGCGGCGCAGGCCGGCCGCGGTGCTCGGGCTCGCCACCGGCTCCAGCCCGCTGCCCGCCTACCAGGAGCTGACCCGGCGCCACCGGGCCGGCGCCGGCCCGTCGTACGACGAGGTGACCTGCCTGAACCTCGACGAGTACGTCGGCCTGCCGCCCGGCCACGAGCAGAGCTACCGTGCCACCATCGCCCGCGAGCTCACCGACGGGCTCGGCATCGATCCCGCCAGGGTGCACGGCCCCGACCCTGGCGAGGACGGCCTGGCGACGGCGGGGGAGCGGTACGAGGAGCTGATTCTCAAAGTCGGCGGTGTCGACGTCCAGCTGCTCGGGATCGGCTCGGACGGTCACCTGGCCTTCAACGAGCCGGGCTCGTCGCTGGCAAGCCGTACCCGGATGAAGACGCTCACGGCGCGGACCCGGGCGGACAACGCGCGTTTCTTCGGCTCGCTCGACGAGGTACCGCGACATGTGCTGACCCAGGGGCTCGGCACGATCCTGCGGGCCCGCCACCTGCTGCTGGTCGCCACCGGTGCCGGCAAGGCGGCGGCGGTCGCGGCCGCCGTGGAAGGGCCGGTCTCGGCGTCCTGTCCCGGTTCGGTGCTGCAGCTGCATCCGCACGCCACCGTGCTGCTCGACGAGGCCGCCGCGTCGGGACTCGAGCGGGGCTCCTACTACCGCGAGGTGTACGCCGGCAAACCGGCCTGGCAGGGGCTCTAGCCCGGCTGGCCTTCCTGGTCGAGCGGCCTGATCTTCCTGATCGCGACGGTCAACATCGCTTTGCGGCCCCGTCGGGAAGGTCCTATGGTTCGGATGTGCCAGCCGGATACAGCGGGTGATGAACGCCGGCCTGGCACTGACCCGATCTCGGCCATGGCGCCCGCGCCGCAGGCCGATGTTCGCGCGTCAAGYCGTCGCAAAATACCGACGGTGTGCCCCCAAAGGCAGGTCATGGCGGCCGCCGGGCTGGAAGACCGAAACGGGAGCAGGTCATGCGGGATGACGTGGGAATGGATCCGATAGGAACGCCTCGCTCGGGGATGGATATCACCGAGCTGGCGGCGGAGCATGTCGAGTTGCTGCCTGAGCGTATGACGCTGGCGGTGATCCACAACGGTGAGTCCATCGGCACCGGGAACAACTCTCCGGTCAACTCGCCGGGCAGCAACAACATCGTTACCGGGAACAGCTCGATGGTGCAGACGATCGGCAACGCCAATCCGTTCATCCAGTCTGTGGCAAGTGGCGACAGCTTCTTCGACCAGTGGTGACCGCCGGGCGGGCGTAAATTGGCGCGGGCGCGGGCTCCTCCGTCCRTGGCTCCTCCGTCCGTGGCTCCGCCTGTCCGAGCCGCTTTCCCTACCGCCGCCGGGTGCGTTCTCTGCATTCTTGAACGACCTCGGGCTGTGGAACAGTCCGCCCGAGCCTGCCTGGCGGGCAGGCGGATTCTCCATGTCCTGACCGCGTATCGGATGGTCCCGAAAATTTTTTCCGGCAGTGGCGACACGCCCGCGAAAATGTTTTGGGTCGTCTCCCGGTGCGGCTAGCCTCTCGCTGAAAGTAGTCGTGGAGGCACCGGACCGGGAGATGAAGATGAGTGAGGCYGGCGCGAATCAGCGGGACGAGTGGGCGGAACTGTCCGAGGAGCGGGCGGAGCTGCTCCCCGACCGGACCACCCTCGCTGCGGTCGAGATCGGTCGGAAGGAGTTCTACCCGTCCAACGTCGCGGTCGAGAATCCCACGTCGAACAACTTCCCGGTCGGCTCTCCCGCGTCGAACAACGCGATTGTCGCCAATGCCTCGGCGCCGGAGGTCACCGGCGGCTTCATGCCGATCCTGATCACGCTGATGCCGAGTATCAACGTCATAGTCCAGAAGTCGGATCTCGACAGCCTCGACGTCGGGCACCATTCGGACGACGGGTACTCGGATGACGCGCCTGTCAGCGAGGGGCACGCTGACACGCCCGTGAGCGAGGGGCACGCTGATACGCCCGTCAGCGAGGGGCACGCTGACGCGCTCGCGGACGAGGGGAATACACACGACTCCCCCGTCGACGACGGTCGGGCGGCTGACCCGTATGCCGACGGCAATGGATGGATGGACTTCCTGCGGCGGTTGTTCGGGCGATAGTGGATGTATTCCATGATCGACGAGGCGCCGAAAGGAGGTGACGAACGGGCGCCAGGGGAGAGGATGCGCGATGACCGAGCCCGCGTGGCCGGCACAGGCTCCGGCTCCCACGGCTCCCGTCCCGACGGCTCCCGTCCCGACGGCTCCAGCCTCCACGGTTCCGTCCTCCACGGTTCCGGCCCCAGAACTGCCCGACCGGCCCAGCCGGGCTGATGGGCTGGCGTTGCTCGGCGAGTTCGCCGGGTCCGGCCTCGCGCGTCCCGTCTTCCTGGCGCGCCGTGCCGATGGCCAGGTCGTGACGCTCACCGAGCTGCTCGCGCGGATCGTCGAGGCGGCGGACGGCACCCGTGACGTCGCCGCGATCGCCGACCGCGTCGGGCGTCGCTGCGCCCGCGCGGTGAGCGGCGCCGACGTCGCATACCTGATGACCCACCGGCTCATGCCACTCGGCCTGATCGCCGCGCCGACCGGCGTGACGCCGACGCCGCGGGCGAAGGCCCTGCTCACGCTCTCCGCCCGGCGCACCCTGCTGCCCGCGCCGGCCGTGCGCCGGATCAGCGGGGCGCTCGCCGGGTTCTTCCGGCCGGCGGTCGTCTCCGTGCTGCTCGCCCTGCTGGTGGTCGCCGACGTCTGGATGTTCGGAAGGCACAGCGTGCGGGACAGCGCCGCCATGGTGCTGGCCACCCCGTCGATGATCCTGGTGCTGCTTGGCCTCACGCTCGCCTGCGCGCTTGTCCACGAGTGCGGCCACGCGGCGGCCTGCCGCTACGGCGGCGCTCGGCCGGGCGTGATCGGCGTCGGCATGTATCTCGTCTGGCCGGCCTTCTTCACCGATGTCACCGACTCCTACCGGTTGAGCCGCTGGGGGCGGCTGCGTACCGACCTGGGCGGGATCTACTTCAACGGGCTCTTCGCGCTGCTCGTGACCGGGACGTTCGCCCTCACCCGGGCCGAGGTGTTGGTGATGGCCCTGCTCCTCGTCCACATGGACGCGCTGCGGCAGCTCGCGCCGTTCGTCCGGCTGGACGGCTACTACATCGTCAGTGATCTCGTCGGGGTGCCGGACCTGTTCAACCGCATGGGACCGGCTGTGCGCTCCGCCTGGCGGACGGCGAGGCTCGTGATCCCGTCCCGGCGGCGTGCCCGGGCGAGCGCGGGATCGGCGCCGGACCCTGGGCTGGCCGGGTTGACCCGGCGGGCCCGTCTCCTGGTGACCGCCTGGGCGCTGTGCGCCGCGCCGATGATCGCCGTGAACCTCGTCATGCTGGCGGTCTACGCGCCCTTCGTGCTGCCCCGGACGGCCCTGGCGGTGCGCGACGAGTTCGGCCAGGCGAGCCGGGCCCTGGCCGGTGGGGAGCTGGTCGCGGCGCTCGCCGGGGCCGTCGGCACGGTGCTGGTCGCGTTGCCGGCCATCGGGATGGTCTACGTGCTCGTCCGGGTCGGCCGGCGGCTGGCGCGGGTCGCGCGGGTGGCGTGGGCGCACTGGACGAGCCGGCGACGCTCCGGGTGCGTCAGCCACGCTGGTGCGCGGTCCGTCGGCGGTTGATCTTCAGCTCGCCGGGCCAGAGCCGCCAGTCACCCATCGACGCGGTAGCGATCGAGGTAGACCGAACCAGGGCAGCACGCTGTTCTCGAAGCGCGTCATCGCGCGGACGCGGTCCGCGGCCAGGCCCAGGACGATGAGGCCGGTGCCGTGGCGGATGCCGCTGGGGGTGTGTACGTAGAGCCCGAACGCGGGCTGGCCGTTGGCGCGGGTCGGCACGAGGTCGTACGCGCGGCCGGCGCCGAACAGGAGCGCGCAGAAGCTGGTCACGACGTCCCGTCCCTCGTATTCGAGGGGCATGGGTGGCATGGACATGAAGACGTCGTCGGTCAGCAGGGCGGCCAGGGCGTCGAGGTCACCCGACTCGTACGCGCGGACGAACCTCGCCACCAGCTCGTCCTCGGCCGGCGACCCGGCGACGGGTGCCGGCTCGCGGGCCGCGGCCGCGGGCTGATCGCGCCGCAGGCTGGCCCGGGCTCGTTTGAGGGCGCCGTTGACGGACTCCACCGTCGCCGTCGCCGTCGCCGTCGCCCTTGCCCTTGCCGTTGCCGTTGCCGTTGCCGTGTCGCCTTCCTCCGGCGCCATGTCCTGCCTCCCTCTCGGTTCGGAATCCGCCGTCCCGGTATGGACACCGGCCAGGACCCGAACTGGGCGGTCGGCCGGCGACCAGTGTGCCGACGGCGCGGTGTCTACCTCGGTGGTTGCTGACCACGTCAGCCGCTGATCACATCAACGGACTCAGATGGAGCACGGACATGGGAAAGATCGTTACCAGTGAGAACGTCTCGTTGGATGGTGTCGTCCAGGACCCGACCGGTGAGGAGGGCTTCAAGTTCGGGGGCTGGTTCGGCCGGATGTCGGACGCGGACCGCGGGGCGTGGGGCGCGCTGGAGTTCCAGGAGGCGCTGGCCGCCGGGGCGCTGCTGCTGGGCGGACGCAGCTACCAGTACTTCGCCACCGGGTGGGCGTCCCGCGACGGCGAGTGGGCGGACCGGCTGCGGAGCCTGCCCAAGTACGTCGTGTCCTCGACCCTCGCCGACCCCTCGTGGGTCAACACCACCATCCTGACCGGCGACGTGCTGGCCCAGGTCGCGAAGCTGAGGGAGACGGCCGACGGGGACGTCGTCGTCTATGCCAGCGGCCAGCTCGTGCAGGCGCTGCTGGAGCACGACCTCGTYGACGAGCTGCGACTGGTCGTCCACCCGTTCGTCCTCGGTTCCGGCGAGCGCCTGTTCCGCGAGACCAGCGACATGAAGCCCGTACGCCTGGTCGACGCCCGGACCATCGGTGAGGGCCTCTCCCTGCTGGTCTACCGACCCATCCGAGACGCCTGACCTCCGTCCACGACCACCCTCGCGACCTGCCCAGCGCCCAGCGCCACCTGGTCCTGGTGCCACCTGGTCCTGGCGCTACTGGCCGTGGGCGCTACTTGGCCGCGGACAGGCCGTTGAGGGTGGCCATGGCCTGGGGGAGGGCGCCGATGTTGGCGAAGTCGACGGCGACGAAGGTGGGGCGGCGGTCCCGTTCGCGTTCGCAGAGGGCCGCGCGGGCGAGCAGGATGCCGGTCGTGTTGTCGCTCAGTGCCGCGCGGCGGTCGGGGGCGGCCGCGGTCAGCCAGTGGTTGACCAGCAGGAGCTTGGCGTCGGCGGAGCCGCGCTTGACCGTGCAGGTGGCGAGGTCGTCCGCCGTTCGCGCGTCGAACGGGGTGTCCGAGGCGTAGCGGTAGAACGAGCGCAGGAAGCTGCCCGGGGTGTCCTGGCTCTCGGTGAAGACCACCAGGCGGTGCCCGGAGGTGATCATCTCCCGCAGCGTCGGCCACCCGCCGTCCGGGTCGGCCGGCGGGGAGAGCACCTTGCTCCCGAGCCCGGCCTGCTCGACCGCGCCGATGATCTCGCTGGCCGGTACCTGGTCCTGCAGGATCAGGGTGACGACCTCGGTGGGGTTGCGGTTCATCCAGTCGCCGATCGCGCGCAGCTCGGTGGTGAAGTCGAGCGCGCCGAGTTGGCACATGTCATGGCAGAGCCACAGCCCTGGCCGGGCCGAGACGGCGCCGCGGGTCAGCGGCTCCAGCGCCGCCCTGGTCGTGGGATCGAGCGCGTCGAGGGCCCTGCTCACCTCCTCGGGCGTCGTCCAGTGATGGACGTCGAGCAGTAGGCCGCGCACGCCCAGGTCGAGCTGGTGGACGATCGACGGGTCCTGCGACGGGCCGAGGAACCGGTCCTCGCTGTTGGCCATCGCGTTGTGGCTCGCCGCGTAGCTGACCTGGTCGTAGTGCCGGTCGCAGAGCCGCGCGGACCCCTCGCACACCACGCGGGTGTCCGCCGCCGCGCCGGGGAACGCGGCCCACGTGACGGCGACGATGGCCGGGATGACGACCACCGCGGTGGCCACCAGCCGGCGCCGCCGGGTGTGCCGCTCGAGCCGCGCCACCGCGGCGGCCAGCAGCGACAGCCCGGCCACGACCACGCCGAGTATCAGCATCCAGATCGCGAGGCGCAGGAAGTCGCTCTCGATCCCGCGGTAGGCGCTGGCGCCGAAGTCGGTCAGGACACCGGCGGCGCCCTTGGGCAGCTTCGAACCGGACGTGTCGAGGGAGGTCAACGGGTTCGGCAGGGCCAGCCGCATCGCCACCCCGAGCAGCAGCGATCCCACGCCCGCCGCGAGCCCCGCGTAGCCCAGCGCCCGCACCGGCGAGCGGCCGCGGGACGTCGCCACCGCGGCGACGCCGACGAGCCCGCCGAAGATCGCCACCACGCACGCGGCGCCGACCGGGAGCAGCAGCCCGGAGATGTCGTGCAGCCGGTCGATGGCCCTGATCGTCGGCTGGTCGCGCAGGTCCGACAGCGACACGCCGAAGTTGAGGACGGTGCCGTCCACGAGCCTGCCGCGCAGCTGCTGGATCGCCTGGTCGTCCCCCTGGAACAGCGGCGGGCCGAGCAGGGCCAGCGCCCCGGCGATGTCGCCTGACAGCAGCAGCGCCCGCGCCGGCTCCTGTAGCTGCGCCCGGGTTATCGGGTCGAACCGGGCGAGCACCGTGCCGAGCACCAGGTCGGCGTCCTGCGGGCGCAGCTTCATGGTCGGCAGCGACTTGGGCGGGCGGCCGGCGGCGACGTCGTTCAGCGTGGCGATCACGCCGTCGGTGAACGCGGAGACGTTCGACACCTGGTAGGTGGTGCCGGCGCCGAGCTCGCCGGCGAGGTAGCGGTTGGCCAGACCCGAGATGTTGGTGAACAGCGGGCGCATGTCGACGGTGAGCGTGATGTCGTCGGCGTCGCCGCGCAGGTAGGCGACGACCCGGCGGATCTGCTCGTCGGTCATCCCCTCGACGGTCGACGGCGGCAGCACCGTGCGCAGGTTGGCGGTGATCAGCGTCCGGTCGACCGGGAGGCCGRCCAGCAGGTCGTCGACGGCCGGGTCGGGCAGGACCTCCGTGTAGACCCGGTCGTAGGCGTGCACGTGGCTCAGGCCCTCGGTGTAGAAGTTCGGGCTGAGCACGGTGGACCGCGCGGTGAGGATCACGACCAGCGGCAGCCAGCTGAGCACGACCAGCGCCGTCAGGGCGATCTGCGCGAGCCTGCGCCGGCCGGAGTCCACCCGGGCGTCCACTCGCCTGTCCGCCCGCTCACCCGCGGGGCCGCGCCTGCTCAGGCGGGCGGCCAGCCCCGGCCGTTTCCGGGCGCCCTCCAGCCCCGCCGCCGCCGGTGGCGCCGTCGTCCCGTCCTGCTCCCCGAGCCGCACGGGCCCCAACCTACCGAGATCCGGACAGCCCGACCGGTGCCCCGGGGGAAGCCCTGGACCATCGGGCGCCGACGGGCCGTGTGGTGTCACGCGGTGTCGCRTTGCCGACCGCCGGCGCGGGAAAACCGTTCGGACATTTCGGATGGTTTCGGTACTGTTGGCGAATCCAGAGATCAAACCGGCTCGCCGGGCCAGGGAGAAACCGTCCCGGTTCGTCGGCCCGCTTTCGTCAGCCCAGGGAGGTGCCGTGACCAAGCTGAACCAGATCGTCGCGATCGAGAAGGGCGTGAAGGCGCGCGCCGCGCGCGAGTTCGCCGATTTGCAGGGTTCCGCGCAGAAGGACGCCCTGCTCGCCGGTATCTCCCGGACCTACCTGCCGCGCGACGAGGAGGGCGACCAGCTGCCGCCCGAGGGCACCAAGGTCCAGGTGCGTGTGGAGGATGTGCTGACGCAGCTTTCCGGGGTTCTGACCCGGCTGTTCGACGTCGTCGCCACCAAGGACATCGCGAACCGCGCGGCGACGGCCGACGTCACCGTCGACGGCGTGACGCTGCTGCGTGACGTGCCGGTCGCCTACCTGCTCTTCCTGGAGAAGCAGCTGGCCGATCTGCAGGCGTTCCTCGCCAAGCTGCCGGTGCTCGACCCGGCCGAGGACTGGGCCTGGGACCCGGCCGCCGGCGTCTACCGCACGCCGACGACGAAGACCCTGCGCTCCCGCAAGGTGCCCAAGGTGCTCGTCAAGTACGAGGCGACGGAGCACCACCCGGCGCAGACCGAGGTGTTCACGGTCGACGAGCCGGTCGGCGAGTGGTCGACGGTGAAGTTCTCCGGCGCCCTGCCCGCGGACCGGCGCAGGCAGCTGGTCGACCGGGTCGTCGCCCTGGCGGAGGCCGTGAAGGTCGCCCGCGAGGCCGCGAACCAGTTCGAGGTGACCGATCAGACCGTCGGCCGGCAGGTGTTCGACTACCTGTTCGCCCGTTAGTTCGCCCAGGGGGCCGCCTCCCGCCCGTCAGCGGATAAAATCCCTGACGGGCCGGGACCGGCCCGCGTAACCGGCCCCCGGCGGCCGGTTCACAGTCTCCCGCCTGGAGCGGCGGGACGCGCTCGGTGACGGGCGCGAAGCTGAGACTCATACTCAGGATCACAAGGGATGGTGACAGCGGGGGTTCGATTCCCCTCCCCGGCTCGAACCTGCCGGGGTAGCCCAGTGGTAGAGGCAGCCGTCCATGAATCTTAGTCTCTCGCTCCACAACTGAAGACAGGCCATATCGCCAGGCCGGCCGACGTCCGGACAATTAAGGTCGAGGTTGCGGGTTCAAGCCCCGCGCGGTGCTCCACCTGCGCCGCTAGCTCAATAGGAAGAGCGCGACCCGTGTGATGCTGACCGGCCGCCAACAAAACGGACTGGCGTGTGCATGATGGCCATCCTCGGGGCCCGGAGAAGGGTAGTCTCCGGGCTCCACCAAATCTCGCCGGGCGTCACCGGTTCCAGCGGTCGTGGCCTGTCTCGGGCGCGGTCGGCCGCCCTGGTCCAGGCCACCGCCGTAAGCTGACGCGGCCAGGCCGACCACCTGGTAGGCGGCCGGGCCGGCCGCCGGTAGCGGCTGGCTGGCGCCCGTCCGATCGGGTCGACGGCGAGACAGGCCACATGGAGATGCTTGAGGTCAGGGGTATCTTCCGGTATGTCCGACCTGGCGGTGCCTGGGCCCGTCCGCCAGCCGTCCTCCAGCCCAACGCGGACAGGTCGCGTCGTCCGCCCGAAAGGCGGCCGACAGTTGATGTCCACGCACCGGTCGATGCATCGCACTCTGATCGTCGCGGACAAGTTCCCGCCAGTGCTGGGCGGGATCCAGACCTTCGCCTACGCCTTCGCCGCGACGCTGCCCGCTGACAAGGTCCTCGTCGTCGCGCCACCGCACCCGGACGCGCCCAAACTGGACGCGGACGCGCCCTTCGAGATCGTCCGGCATCCCGCCGCCCGGCTGCGCCTGCCCGGCGCCGGGCCCGCCATCGGCCGGATCGCGCGCGCGGAGGGCTGCGCCGCGGCCTGGTTCCCCGCCGGCACGCCGCGCGGGATGATCGCGCCCGCGCTGCGCCGCGCCGGGGTGGAATGGGTGGTGTCGTCCACACACGGGCATGAGTACGGGTGGTCGCAGCTTCCCTACGGCTGGTCCCTGGTACGGGCGGTCGCCGCCCGGGCGGACGTCGTCACCCACCTGACCGAGGTGACCCTGCGTCGCCTGCGCAAGGTCGCGCCCGCCGGTACCAACTTCGAGCGGCTGACCGGTGGCGTCGACGTCGACCGGTTCCAGCCCGGGACGGGCGGCGAGGACATCCGTCGCAGGCATKGATGGGGTGATCGTCCTGTTGTGACCTGTGTGGCCCGTTTGGTGCCGCGTAAGGGCCAGGACGTCCTGATCAGGGGGTTCCCGTCGGTGTTGCGTAACCACCCGGACGCGCTACTGGTCGTCATCGGCCGTGGGCGGAGCGCCGGCCGGCTGCGACGACTGGCGGCGAGCGCCGGTGTCAGGGAGAATGTCGTTCTCACGGGCCCCGTGCCCGAGGGGGAGCTGCCCGCCTACCTGGACGCGGCGGATGTGTTCGCGATGCCGTCGCGGCCCGCCAAGCTGGGCCTGGACCTGGAGGGACTCGGACTGTCGTCGCTGGAAGCCGCCGCCGCTGGCAAGCCGGTGATCACCGGCGCCGCCGGGGGAGCGCCCGAGGTCGTGATCCCCGGTGAGACCGGGCTGGTCGTCGACGGTTCCGACGTGTCCGCTGTCGCCGGTGCGGTCGACGGGCTGCTCGCCGACCCGGACCGCGCCCGGCGCATGGGCGCCGCCGGCCGGGAGTTCATGATGTCGTCCTGGACCTGGGAGTACCTCGGCGGCCGGCTCGCCGCGATGCTGACCGGCCCGTCGTACGCCTCCGCCCTCGCGGGCGCCCCCGCGAGGGCGGCCTCCCCGCCGTCACTGGATCTTCCGTTCCCGGCGGACCGCACAGACGGCCCGACGGCGCCATGAGCGAACTGGCGGAGCGGGTGGTCGAGCCGGTAGCCGGTCCGACGTCGCCCGAAGTGACGCTGCCCGAGGCCTCGCCGCTCGGAACCGAGCTGCTCGGAACCGAGCTGCCCGAAACCGAGCCACCAGCGACCCGGCCGGCCGAGACCGCGTCGTCGGCGACCCCTCTCCTGGCAACCGAGCAGACCGGAACCGACCTGGCTGGAACCGACTCGTCCGAAACTGAACTGGCCGGAATCGAACTAGCTGGAACCGAACTGGCCGGAACCGAACTGGCCGGAACCGAACTGGTCGGAATCGAGCAGCCCCTGGCGGCGCCCGCGAGCGTGCCGTCGGCGGCGAAGTCCCGCCGGTCCCGGCGGATCATGGCCGTGCTCAGCATCATCGCGCCCGCCATTGGCGCGGTGTGGCTCGGAACGCACCACGAGGAGCTGCGGGCGGCCTTCCAGGCCTGCAAGCGGGCCGACGGCGAGTGGCTGCTGGTCGCGGTGGTGGCGGCGTGCGCGACCTACTTCGCCGCGGCGGCGAGCATGAAGGGCGCGGTGACGCGCAAGCTCCCGTTCGGCCAGCTGCTCGCCATCCAGATCGCCGGGATCCTGCCGAACGTGCTGGTGCCCGCCGGCATGGGCGTCGCCGCCCTGCAGACCCGCTACCTGCTCAGGCGCGGCCTGACCATGGCCGAGGCCGTCGCCTCGACCGCCGCGAACGCGACGGCCGGCGCGATCCCGCATGCCGTGATGCTCGTCGTGCTGCTGTTCGCCGGGGCGGTCCCGTTGCCGCACCTCGCGTTCGGGGGGATCATTCGCTACCTCGTGGTGGCCACCGCGGTGGTGGTGCTCGTGACGGCGTGCGTGCCCAAGGTGCGCCGGGTCGTCGGCTCGGGGGCACGCCGCCTGGCCGAGCACCGTGACCTGCTGTCCGGCGCGGGCAGCACCCAGCGGGCCGTGCTGCTGTGGGGCGGCTCGATCGCGATCCCGATGCTGCACGCCGCGACGCTGTGCGCGATCGCGGCCGCGCTGCACGCCCCGCTCGGCCCTGGAAAGATCATCGTGGTCTACCTGGTGGCGAGCGCGCTGTCGGCCATCATCCCGTCGCCCGGCGGCTTCGGCGGGCTCGACGCGGCCCTGACGGCGCTGCTCACCGGTGCCGGCGTGCCCACCGCCACGGCGATCGCCGCCGTCCTCGGCTACCGCCTGCTCACCGCCTGGCTCCCGCTGGCCCCCTCCGCCGCCGTCTGCGGCGTCCTCATCCGCACCCGCGTCATCTGACAAGATCTGACAGGTTTGTGAGCCGGGCACAAGGCGGGTCCGCGCGCGGGGCCGGAGGGTCTGGGGCGTGAACGGGATCGACGCGCTGCTGACGGCCGGGGCCGGGCTGCTGGCCGGTGGCGTCAACGCGATCGCGGGCGGCGGCACGCTGATCGCCTTCCCCGCGCTGCTGGCCGCCGGGCTGCCGGCCGTCACCGCCAACATCACCTCGTCGGTCGGGCTGGTCACCGGCTACGCGGGCGGCGCGCTGGGCTACCGACGCGAGCTCGCCGGCCAGGCGGCGCGGCTGCGGGCGCTCGGCCCGGCCGCGATCCTCGGCGGGGCCGCCGGCGCCGTGATCCTGCTGGTCACGCCCGGGGGCGCCTTCAAGGTGGCCGTCCCGTTCCTCGTCCTGCTCTCGTGCGCGCTGCTGGCCAGCCAGACGAAGCTCGCCGGTGTCGTCGCCCGCCGCCGCGCGGCCAGGACCACCGGATCGGCGGCGGTCGCGGCACCCGCCGTGCCGACGGCCGGGCTGGGTGCCACACCGGGCGGGCCTGCCGCACCAGACGGGCCCGCGCCGGGGGGGTCTCCGGCCGGAGCCGGCACGGCGACCGCCGAGGTGACCGCCACCTCCCAGGCCACCACGCCGGCGGCGGCGGTGCCGGCGGGCGCCTCCGCCGCGCAGCCGGTCACCTGGCCGACGCGGGTCGGGGTGTTCCTCGCCGGCGCCTACGGGTCCTACTTCGGGGCAGGGCTTGGCGTCCTGCTGCTGGGGGTGCTCGGGATCCTGCTGGTCGACGACCTGCAGCGCACGAACGCCCTCAAGACGCTGCTGTCGTTCATCGTGAACGCCGTCGGTGTCGTGATCTTCCTGGCGAGCGCCCAGGTCGCCTGGGCCTACGCCGGCATTCTCGTCGTCGCCTCGGCCGTCGGCGGCGTGCTGGGCGCCCGCGTCGCGCGCCGCCTGCCCGCCAAGGGCCTGCGCGCCGGCGTCATCACGCTCGGCCTTGTCGTCGCGGTCGTCCTGCTCATCCGTGACCTGTGACGGCCTGACCTGTGACGGCCTGACCTGGGGCGATCTGAGCTGGGGCGGCCTCGTCCAGCGGGCCTCCCGCCCGGCCCCGACCGCGACCGCGCCGTCGCCCGCCTGACGCTCCTCGACCGCGACCTCGCCGCCCGCTGACGCCGCCGGCCGCCGCCGTTCCCGGCCGCTGACTTCATGCGCGGGACGCGCCTGGCGGGCGCCGTGGTACGTGTAAGCACGGCCGTGGTACGTGTAAGCGCATGGGGATCGTCTCGCCCGGCTTCCAGGGCCGGCGCCGTTCCAGCCCGACGCTGCCACCAGGCCAGTACCTCGAAGAGGACTTCCCGGTCCTGTCGGCCGGCCCTACGCCACGTATCCCGCTGGACCGGTGGCGGTTCACCATCACGACCGAGACCGGCGAGAAGTACGCCTGGACCTGGGACGAGCTGCGGGCACTGCCGCAGGAGACGCCGACGGTCGACATCCACTGCGTCACCAGCTGGTCGAAACTGGGCACCGAATGGGAGGGCGTCTCGCTCGACGTCCTGTTCGCCGACGTCGAGACGACCGCCGACTACGCGATGATCCATTCCTACGGCGGCTACACCACGAACCTGCCGATGGAGGATCTGCTCGACGGCCAGGCGTGGATCGCGCACAGCTACGACGGCGAGAACCTGGACCCGGAGCACGGCGGCCCCGCCCGGCTCCTCGTACCGCACCTGTACTTCTGGAAGTCCGCGAAGTGGGTCCGCGGCATCCAGCTCATGGTCGAGGACGCCCCGGGCTTCTGGGAGGCGGCGGGCTACCACGAACGTGGCGATCCGTGGCGGGAGGAGCGCTACGAGGGCGACTGATGGCGGGTGACTGATGGGGAAGGCTCCGTTGGTGAAGACTCCATGACCGCCCGCCCGGCCCGGGTAGCGGCCCGGATGGCGTGGCGGGTCGGCCGCCTGACCGAGATCGTCGACGAGACCTCGACAGCCCGCACGCTCGTCCTCGACGTGCCCGGCTGGCCGGGGCACCTCGCCGGCCAGCGGGTCGACGTCCGGCTGACGGCCGAGGATGGCTACCACGCCTCGCGTGCCTACTCGATCGCCGCGCCCGCGAACGGCGACCGGGTGGAGGTCACCGTCCAGCGAGTGCCAGACGGTGAGGTGTCGCCCTACCTGACCGAGGTCTTCGCGGTGGGGGACCCGGTCGAGCTGCGCGGGCCGATCGGCGGCTGGTTCGTGTGGCGACCGGACGGGCCACCCGATCCGGTGCTGCTCGTCGCCGGTGGCTCCGGGATCGTCCCGCTGATGGCGATGATCCGTGCTCGCCGCGCGGCCCGCAGCCGAGTCCCGTTCCGGCTGGTCTACGCCCTGCGCGGCCCCGGCGAGACGTACTACGCCGCCGAGCTGCGCGCCCGCGGCCCCGAGGATGGCGGCCTGGACGTGGCCTATGTCTACAGCCGGGCTGTTCCGGAAGGCTGGCGGCTCTCGCCCCACCGGATCACCGGGACGGACCTGGCCGCCAGCGGCTGGCCCGCCGAGCTCAACCCCACCTGCTACGTCTGTGGCCCCACCGGCTTCGTCGAGCATGTGGCCGACCTGCTCGTCGACCAGGGTCACGACCCGTCCCGCGTCCGCACCGAGCGCTTCGGTCCCACCGGCTCCTCAGGCCGCTGACGCCGGCCGGTGTGCCGGTCGAGGCGACCGGACCACCGCGGGCAGCGGCGGGAATCACGCTGGAGATGTTTGAGGCTCCGGGGGAGAGTTGAAGGGCGGAAGCCGTGATGTGCGCTGGCGAGGAGGCCGGATGACGCAGGAGCTGTGGGACGCCGTCGACGACTATTTCGAGGGACTGCTGGTGCCGGCGGACCCTGTGCTCGACGAGGCGCTGCGGGCCAGCGACGCGGGCGGGCTGCCGGAGATCCAGGTGACGGCGAGCCAGGGCAAGCTGCTGCACCTGCTGGCGCGGACGGTCGGGGCGCGCTCGATCCTCGAGGTCGGGACGCTCGGCGGTTACAGCACGATCTGGCTGGCGCGGGCGCTGCCGGCCGGTGGCCGGCTCGTCACCCTGGAGGTCGATCCGGCGCACGCGGTCGTCGCCAGCGCCAACATCGAACGCGCGGGACTCGCGGACGCCGTCGACGTGCGGGTCGGGCCCGCGCTGGAGACCCTGCCCAAGCTCGCCGCCGAGGGAGGCGACCCGTTCGACCTGGTCTTCATCGACGCGGACAAGATAAACAACCCCGGCTACTTCGAATGGGCAGTCAGGCTTACCCGGCTCGGTGGCCTCATCATCATCGACAACGTCGTCCGGTCGGGCGCCGTCGCGGACCCGGGCAACAACGATYCCTCGGTCACCGGGACGCGCCGTGCCCACGACCTGATCGCCGCCGAGCCCCGGGTCAGCGCCACCACCATCCAGACCGTCGGCCGCAAGGGCTACGACGGTTTCACCCTGGCGCTCGTCGTCGCCGAGTAGCCCGCGCCATCCCGTCAGCCGGCGCGCGCGGGTGGGCGTCGCCGGGCGCGGCGGGGTGGGGGAGCGGTGGAGATGAGGGGCGTGGTGGCCCAGAGCGGCCGAACACGGGCAGCGGCCCGGCCGGACGGCTTCGACGCGGTCGTGGTCGGTTCCGGGCCCAACGGCCTGGCGGGGGCGGTCACGCTCGCCGAGGCCGGGTGGCGGGTGCTCGTCCTGGAAGCCGCCGGGCAGCCGGGCGGTGGGCTGAGGACCGAGGAGCTGACCCTGCCCGGGTACCGCCACGACGTCTGCGCCACGGTCCTGGCGCTCGCCGCGGTGTCCCCGGCGTTGCGCGCCTACGGCACGGATACGCCCGTGCCTGCGCCAACGCCAGGGACGGATGGCACGGGCGAGCCGCGGCCCGGCGCCGATGCCGTGCGCGGGCTGACAGCCCCCTCGGTCCGGTGGGCCCACCCGCCGGTGCCGCTCGCCCATCCGCTCGACGGCGGGGCGGCCGCGCTGCTGCTGCGCGAGGTCGCCGTGACGGCCGCCACCCTGGGCCGAATCGAGGCGAGGAAGCCCGCCAGGAAGCTGATCGACCCGGCCGGGTGGGGGAGGCTCGTGGGGCCGCTTGTCGCGGCCGGGCCGAAACTGACCGACGGGGTGCTGTCGCTGCTCGACCTGCCGCCCGCCGCGCCGTTCGCGCTGGCGCGGTTCGGGGCGGTCGGGGTGTGGCCCGCGACGGTGCTCGCCCGGGCCGCGCTGCGCGGCGACGCGGCCCGGGCGCTGCTCGGTGGGCTCGCCGCGCACTCGATGCTCGACCTGGGCCAGCCGATGACCGCGGCCTACGGCCTGCTCCTGGCGGTGAGCGCCCACCAGGTCGGCTGGCCGGTCGCCGTCGGCGGTTCACAGACGCTCGCTGATGCCCTCGTCGCCCGGCTGCGGGCGCTCGGCGGTGAGCTCGTCACGGGCCGGCGGGTGACGAGCCTGCGCGAACTGCCGCCCGCGCGGGCGGTCCTGCTCGACCTCACCCCCCGGCAGGTGCTGCGCATCGCGGGCGGCGAGCTGCCCGCGCGCTACCGGACCGCGCTGGCGCGCTACCGGTACGGCCCCGGCGTCTTCAAGGTCGACTGGGCGCTCGACGGGCCGGTGCCGTGGCGGGACGAGGCGGTGGCCGGCGCCGGGACCGTGCATCTGGGCGGCACCCTCGCCGAGGTCGCCGCGGCCGAGCGTGCCGTCGCCCGCGGGCGGCACCCGGAACGACCGTTCGTCCTGTTCGTCCAGGCGACGGTCGCCGACCCGACCCGGGCGCCGGAAGGCGGGCACACCGGCTGGGCGTACTGCCACGTCCCGTTCGGCTCGACCGTCGACATGACCGCCGCGATCGAGGCCCAGGTCGAGCGCTTCGCCCCGGGCTTCCGCGACCGGATCCTCGCCCGTCACGTCATGGGCCCCGCGGCGCTGGAGGCGCACAACGCCAACGAGGTCGGTGGCGACATCGGCGGCGGCACGGCCGACCTGCGCCAGCTCGTCGCCCGCCCTGTCCTGTCCCGTCATCCCTGGGCCACCCCGCTGCCGGGCGTGTACCTCTGTTCCTCGTCCACCCCACCCGGCGCCGGCGCCCACGGGATGTCCGGCTACCACGCCGCCCGCCTGGCACTGCGCCGCGCCGAGGCGCGGTCCTGACCCGCGAGAACGRCTCAGGAGTGGAAGCGGCCAAGGGAAGCGACCCGGCAGAAAATGAGGTGCGGGCGAGCGGGGCCCCTGACACCCTTCTCCGCATGGCCGAATTGCCCGGCGGATGGGACCCAGCCGAATACGGAGACCGGATCGCGGACGTCTACGACGACTGGCACGACGACCTGGAGCCGGCGATGCCCGCGGCTGTCGGGATGCTCGCCGCGCTGGCCGGGGACGGCCCGGCACTGGAGCTGGGCATCGGCACGGGACGCGCGGCCCTGCCGCTGGCCGCCGCCGGAGTGAAGGTGGCCGGGATCGACGCGTCCGAGCGGATGGTGGCCCGGCTGTGGTCGAAACCGGGTGGCGCGGACATCCCCGTCACGATCGGCGACTTCGGCGATCCTGCCGTTTTCGCGGAGGCCGCCGCTCCGTTCGGCGGTTTCCAGGTTGTCTACGTCGTCTTCAACACGTTCTTCGTGCTGCCCTCGCAGGCTGAGCAGGTCCGGTGCCTCGCCGCGGTCGCCGGCGCCCTCGCGCCTGGGGGCGCCTTCGTCATGCGAGCCTTCGTCCCCGACCAAGGGCTCCATACGAACGGCTCGAGTTTCACCACTGAGGCGATCGTCGGTGACGAGTCCAGGCTGGTTGCCGTCATCCACGACCGCAACGCCCAGACGGTCCGCGGCAACCACATCGTCATCAGCCGGCGAGGCGTCGAGACGTACCCGGTCAACCTCCGCTACGCCTGGCCCGCCGAGCTCGACCTGATGGCCGCGCTCGCGGGACTGACCCTCACGTCCCGCCACGCCGACTGGTCCGCCGCCCCCTTCACCAACGCCAGCCCCTTCCACGTCTCGGTCTGGCGCAAGCCGGCCTGACCCCGCGCCCGCCGAGCCGTCGCAAGCCGTGGGGAGCTCCTGTACTCGAGCATGGCGTGTGGTGCCCAAAGACACCTCGATGCGCACCACACGCCATGGTCAGAGTCGTTGCCTCGGTGCCTCACGTTGGCCTTGACGCAGTGTGTGGTGTGGCGAGATCTGGTACGGCGAGACCTGGTACGGCGAGACCTGGTACGGCGAGACCTGGTACGGCGAGGTCTGGCGCGTCGAGGTCTGGTACGGCGAGGTCTGGCGCGTCGAACTCAGGAGGCTCGAGAGTTCAGGGCGCCGCGGACGTCCGCGATCACATCCAACGGCTGTTCCGTGACGTCGAACCAGGTGACTCGCACGATCTTCCAGTCCAATCGGGCGAGCGCGTTCTGTCGGCGACGGTCACGGAAGACCGGGTCGACGCGCTCGCGTGCCCAGGCTGAGCCTTTCACGTCGTTGGTCCCGACCGCGCCGCCGTGAAAACGGATACCGTCGGCCTCCACCGCCACGCGGCGGCTGGGATAGGCGAGATCGACCCGCGCGACGGGAACACCGGACTCGTCCGGGACCAGCCACTGCAACTGCTCGGGCGGGATGCCGCCGCTCACGAGAGCCAGGCGGGCCCAGGTCTCCAGCGCGGACTCGGACCGCCCGTCGGCCAGGGACCACCACTGTTCCGCCCGCCTGCATCCCGGCCTGCCCGCCGCGGCGGCCTGTGCGGCGTCGAGCGTGGCCAGACCGCCGGACCACAACGCCGCGTCCATGAGGCTGACCGCTTCGCCCTGCTTCGCGCAGCCGAGTACGAGATCCGCCAACGTGCGAGCCGGGGACGTCACTGGCAGGCCTCGTATCGTGGTGACCTCGTCCGTACCGAGAACGCCGAACCGAACGTGGACACCCCGTACCGACCGGATTGCGCCGCGTCGGTCGACCAGCAGGTGTACTGGTTCGTCCGCGGTCAGCGGCGGTAGTGCGTGGACGCCGAGACCGAGAATCCGAGCCGCCGTGATTCCGCCGATGACGGCGCCCGGCCGCCCGGCGACGGCGGACTGAGAGCGCGCCCGCAGGTCGCCCTCGCCGTCCACTGGCCCGGCGACCGCGCGGACCACGTAGCTGCCACGGCAAGGCGAATACCACCAGCCACGCGCGACAAACCGGCGAACCTGTTCCCTCGTCAGACCGGCGTCCAATGCCTGCCGATAGGTGATCATGCCGTTCTGGGACCGGGCGACCTGCCCCGCGAGCAGCATCGCGGCGGTGACCGGGGAGGTCGCGAGAGAGGCAGTGGGAGGAGTGGGAGGAGTGGGAGAAAGGGGAAAAAGGGGAGAAGCGCGAGAAGAAGTGGGAGAGGAGGAAGGCCGGTGGCGCACCGCGCCACGTTCCCGCCGGTCCCACGGTCCGTCGAGCGTGTTCCGCCGACTTGTGGATAACCGTGCCCGCGATCGGATAGCCCTCCCTGCTGGACAGCCGTGCCTGCTGGACAGCCGTGCCTGCTGGACAGCCGTGCCTGCTGGACAGCCGTGCCTGCTGGACAGCCGTGCCCGCGGTTGCCACACCCATCACGGTCTGGGATCGGACCATGGCCTGTGGGCGCCAACCCTGGCTGCTGGGGCACCACACGCGATGTGTGGATGGGCTGGGTAGGGGACGGCGCTCGGCATTGTCGGCCGAAGGCGAGAGGCTTGGGTCGATCCAGTCCGACGCGGTAGGCGACCTGCCGGGCAGCCCGATCGGCTCGGCCGAGTCAGCACTTCGGTTCATGAGATCGGGCCATGGCCTGTGGGGCGAAAGGCGGTGTCCTGGGCGCCACACCCGATGGGAAGATAGAGCCAGAGGTCCAGAAGCCATGATTCGGTGCGGGTGCGGGTGCGGGTGCGGGTGCGGGTGCGGGTGCGGGTCTGGGTGCGGGTGCGGGTGCGGGTGCGGGTGCGGGTCTGGGTGCGGGTGCGGGTCTGGGTGCGGGTCTGGAGCTGAGGCTGGTCCTCGTCTGGGGCTGGTCCGGGGGGCGTGGGCTGTCCTCGGGCGGATCACCTCGGGGCGGGGCGGAACCGTCCGTGGTGTCGGAGGTGGCCACCGTCCGTGGTGTCGGAGGTGGCCGTCGGAGGCGTCGGAATCGGACCGACCGGTGGCATCGGGGCTTGGTTTTTCTCGCAAGTGGTTGTGACTGAGAGTACATTCCGGGATCCCCGGGGCGAGGGACTCTACGATCCGGTCATGACCGTTCCCACGGCCGAGTTGGAGCTGGCCGCGCTGTTCCCGCAGGCGTCGCGAGAAGCCTGGCAGAAGCTGGTACTCGCGGTTCTGCGCAAGTCGGGAGCAGCCGGAGAGCAGGCTGTCCCGGCCGACGCGGAGCACCTGCTCGCGACCGCCACCTACGACGGTTTCGCGATCAAGCCGCTGTACACAGCGGGTGACGGAGTGCCCATCGACGCCGGCGTTCCCGGCCTCGCCCCGTTCGTCCGCGGGCGACGCGCCGAGGGCGCGGTCGGCGGCTGGGACCTGCGGGCGGCGCATTCCCACCCGGACGCGAAGACGACCGCCGAGGCCGTGCTCGCCGACCTGGAGGGCGGTGCCACGTCGCTGTGGCTGCGGCTCGCGCCAGCCGGTGGCATCGCCGTCGAGGCCCTGCCGGACGTGCTGCGCGACGTCTACCTTGACCTGGCGCCCATCGTGCTCGACACCGGCGGCGACGCGGTGACGGCGACCGCCGCGGCCGACGTGCTGCTCGCGCTGGCGGCTGCCCGCGGGGTCGCTCCGTCGGTGCTGGCGGGGACGCTTGGCGCCGACCCGCTCGGCCACGCGGCCCGGACCGGCCTCGCGGGCGAGGCGGTGACGGCTCATCTGGACGAGGCGTCACGGCTCGCCGACCGAGTCGCCGCCAGTTACCCGGGGATCCGGACCTTCGTCGTCGACGCGAGGCCGTACCACGACACGGGCGGCAGCGACGCGCAGGAGCTCGGCGCGTCGCTGGCCACGGGCGTCGCCTACCTGCGGGCGCTCACCGCGGCCGGCTTCGACGTCGCCGGCGCGCTCGGCCAGCTCGAGTTCCGGTACGCCGCGACCGCGGGCCAGTTCTCGACGATCGCGAAGCTGCGCGCCGCCCGGCTGCTGTGGGCCCGCGTCGCCGAGGTCTGCGGCGCGGCCGAGGCCGACCGCGCACAGCGGCAGCACGCCGTCACGTCGTCGGCGATGATGACGCGGCGTGACCCGTATGTGAACCTGCTGCGCACGACGATCGCCGCGTTCGCCGCCGGCGTCGGCGGGGCCGACGCGGTCACCGTGCTGCCGTTCGACGCGCGCCTGGGCCTGCCGGACGACACGTCCCGCCGGCTGGCCCGCAACATCCAGGTGCTGCTGCAGGAGGAGTCGAGCCTGACCCGGGTGATCGACCCGGCGGGCGGCTCCTGGTACGTCGAGGCGTTGACGGCCCAGCTCGCCGAGGCCGCCTGGGCGTTCTTCACCGAGATCGAGCGGGCCGGCGGGATGGCGGCGGCACTCGCGAGTGGTCTCGTCGGCGACCGGCTCGACGCCACCTGGGCGCGCCGCCGGGAGGACCTGGCGCTGCGCCGCGCGCCGCTGACCGGCGTCAGCGAGTTCCCGAACGTCGCCGAGACGCTGCCCGCCCGCCTCCCGGCGCCGGAGCAGGCCCTGACCGGCGGGCTGCCCGTCCGGCACTACGACGAGGACTACGAGGACCTGCGCGCCCGCGCGGACGCCGAGCTCGCGGCGACCGGCACCCGGCCGGTCGCGTTCCTCGCGACGATCGGTTCGCTCGCGAACTTCACCCCGCGCGCGACGTTCGCCGCGAACCTCTTCCAGGCCGGCGGGTTCGACACCCCGAACGCGGGTCCCGGCGACGACCCGGCGGCGATCGCCGCGGCGTTCACCGCGTCCGGCGCGAAGATCGCCTGCCTGTGCGCGTCGGACAAGGTGTACGCGGCCAGCGCCGCGCCCGTGGCCGCCGCCCTCAGGGCCGCCGGCGCGACCCATATCTGGCTGGCGGGCAAGGCAGGGGAACGGGCGGCGTCGGACGAGGCGGCCGGGATCGGCGGCTACGTCTTCACCGGCTGCGACGCGGTCGACGTCCTGCGCTCCGCTCTAGCGAAGGCCGAGGTCGCCTGATGACCAGCAAGGACCTGATTCCGGACTTCGCCGACGTCGAGCTCGGCCTCGCCGCGCCGTCGGCGTCGGCCGCGCCGTCGGCTGGCCCGGACGGGGCGGCCGCCGCGCGGCAGGAGAGCCAGTGGCGTGCCGCCGTCGAGGCCGCGACCGGAAAGAACGTCGACGCGCTGACGTGGGACACCCCGGAAGGCATCGAGGTCAAGCCGCTCTACACCGCCGCCGACACCGCGGGCCTCGACTTCCTCGACACCTACCCGGGGATCGCGCCGTTCCTGCGCGGGCCGTACGCGCCGATGTACGTCACCCAGCCGTGGACGATCCGCCAGTACGCCGGCTTCTCGACGGCCGCCGACTCGAACGCCTTCTACCGGCGCAACCTGGCCGCCGGCCAGAAGGGTCTCTCGGTCGCGTTCGACCTGCCGACCCACCGGGGCTACGACTCGGACCACCCACGGGTGACCGGCGACGTCGGCATGGCGGGCGTGGCGATCGACTCGATCTACGACATGCGCCAGCTGTTCGACGGCATCCCGCTGGACAAGATGAGCGTGTCGATGACGATGAACGGCGCCGTGCTGCCGATTCTGTCGCTCTACATCGTCGCGGCCGAGGAACAGGGTGTCGCCCCGGAGCAGCTGGCCGGGACCATCCAGAACGAYATCCTCAAAGAATTCATGGTCCGCAACACCTACATCTACCCGCCGAAGCCGTCGATGCAGATCATCTCGGACATCTTCGCGTACTCCTCGCAGAAGATGCCGAAGTTCAACTCGATCTCCATCTCCGGCTACCACATGCAGGAGGCGGGGGCGAGCGCGGACCTGGAGCTCGCCTACACGCTCGCCGACGGTGTCGAGTACATCCGCGCGGGTCTCGCCGCTGGCCTTGACATCGACGCGTTCGCGCCGCGGCTGTCGTTCTTCTGGGCGATCGGCATGAACTTCTTCATGGAGGTCGCCAAGATGCGGGCCGCGCGCCTGCTCTGGGCGCGGCTGGTGAAGGAGTTCGGCCCGAAGAGCACCAAGTCGCTGTCGCTGCGGACGCACTCGCAGACCTCCGGCTGGTCGCTGACGGCCCAGGACGTCTTCAACAACGTCGCCCGCACCTGCGTCGAGGCGATGGCCGCCACCCAGGGCCACACCCAGTCGCTGCACACCAACGCCCTCGACGAGGCGCTGGCGCTGCCGACCGACTTCTCCGCCCGGATCGCCCGCAACACCCAGCTGTTCCTGCAGCAGGAGTCCGGCACCACCCAGGTCATCGACCCCTGGGGCGGCTCCTACTACGTCGAGCGGCTCACCTACGACCTCGCCCGCAAGGCCTGGGGCCACATCGCCGAGGTCGAGGAGCGCGGCGGCATGGCGGCGGCGATCGACGCCGGCATCCCGAAGCTGCGGATCGAGGAGGTCGCGGCCCGCACCCAGGCCCGTATCGACTCGGGCCGCCAGCCGCTCGTCGGCGTCAACAAGTACCGCCTCACCGGCGGGGAGGACATCGAGGTCCTCAAGGTCGACAACTCGGCGGTGCGCACCGAGCAGCTCGCCAAGCTGCGCCAGCTGCGCGCCGACCGCGACCCGCGGGCCGTCGAGGCCGCCCTCGCCGCCCTCACCCGCGCCGCCGAACAGGCCCAGGCGGGCACCCGGGCCGCCGGTCTCGACGGCAACCTGCTCAAGCTCGGCGTCGACGCCGCCCGCGCGAAGGCGACCGTCGGGGAGATCTCCGACGCGTTGGAGAAGGTCTACGGGCGGCATGCCGCGCAGATCCGTACGATTTCCGGCGTGTACCGCGACGAGGCCGGGCCGTCCCCCGAGATCAGGCGGGCGCGGGCGATGGCCACCGCGTTCGAGCAGGCCGAGGGCCGCCGGCCCCGCATCCTGATCGCGAAGATGGGCCAGGACGGGCACGACCGCGGCCAGAAGGTCGTCGCCTCCGGCTACGCCGACCTCGGCTTCGACGTGGACGTCGGCCCGCTGTTCCAGACGCCGGCCGAGGTCGCTCGCCAGGCGGTCGAGGCGGACGTGCAGATCGTCGGCGTGTCGTCGCTGGCCGCCGGCCACCTGACGCTCGCGCCGGAGCTGCGCGCGGAGCTGGCCAAGCTCGACCGGGCCGACATCCTGGTGACCTTCGGCGGCGTCATCCCGCCGCAGGACTACGAGGCGCTGCGCGCCGCCGGCGCCGCCGCGATCTTCCCGCCGGGCACGAGCGTCGCCGAGTCCGCCGTCGAGGTGCTCGGCATCCTCGCCGCCCAGCTCGGCCACGACCTCAGCGACGCCGACGCCGACGCCGACGGCGCCGACGACGCAGGCGCGGCCTGAGCCGGTGACGGAGGTTCTCGCCCGAGTGCCAGCCGCCCGCCATCTCGTCGACGTCGACGCCTACGCCGACGGGGTGCTCGCGAACAACCGGACGATGGTCGCGCGGGCGATCACCCTGGTCGAGTCGAGGCGGCCCGACCACCAGGCGGCGGCGCAGCGGCTGCTGGTGAAGCTGCTGCCGCACACCGGCAAGGCCCGCCGGATCGGGATCACGGGCGTGCCGGGCGTGGGCAAGTCGACGTTCATCGACGCCCTCGGCACGCGGCTGACCGCCGCCGGCCACCGGATCGCGGTACTCGCGGTCGACCCGTCGTCGACCCGCACCGGCGGCAGCATCCTCGGCGACAAGACCCGGATGGCGACGCTGTCCGCCGACCCGAACGCCTTCATCCGGCCGTCGCCGACGGCGGGCACGCTCGGCGGCGTCGCGAAGGCCACCCGCGAGGCGATCGTCATCATGGAGGCCGCCGGCTACGACGTCGTGCTCGTCGAGACGGTCGGCGTCGGCCAGTCGGAGACGACCGTCGCCGACATGGTCGACACCTTCCTGTTCCTGACGCTCGCCCGCACCGGCGACCAGCTGCAGGGCATCAAGAAGGGCGTCCTCGAGATCGCCGACGTCATCGCCGTCAACAAGGCCGACGGTCCCCACGAGATCGACGCCCAGCGGGCGGCCCGCGAGCTCGCCGGCGCGCTGCGGATGCTGCGCGCCCCCGACGACGGCTGGCGCGCCCCGGTCCTGACCTGCTCCGCGATCGAGAACAGGGGCCTGGACGAGGTGTGGGACCAGGTCGTCGCCCACCAGGACCTGCTCGACGCCGGCGGGCTGCTCGCGGCGAGACGCCGCCGCCAGCAGGTCGACTGGACGTGGGCGATGGTGCACGACCGGCTGCTCGCCGACCTGCGCGCCCGCCCGGCGGTCCGGGCGCTCACCCCCGACCTGGAGCGCCGCGTCCGCGAGGGCACGCTCACCCCCAGCCTCGCCGCCGACGCGATCCTCGCCGCCTACGCCGAGCCCGCCGTCCCCGGGGCCGATCCCGCCAGCCCCTAGCCGGACCGGCGATCCCGCGTGACTCGGGACCTTCCGCCCTAAAGCGGTACTCGAACCGCGCGCTGGTTCTACGATCCGCTTGCGGGGGTTGACAGCGAGCGATCGTGTGAGTGTTCCCTCGGCCCTGCTCCGTGGCCCGGGAGGTCCCCGTTGTTCCAGCGGCACGCAGAGAAGTTCGACGTCACCTTCGTCGTCTCGGACGGACTGCTCGGGTCGATGTCGGCGCAGCCGCGAGAGCTGATGCTGCGCCGCGCGCTCGACGAGTTCGTCGCCGACGTCACCGAGCTCGACGTCGCGTCGGGCGGCATGGTCGCGGGCAGCGCCCGGCCGCTCATCGACGCGGCGATCGACGTGGCCGTGCCCCGGCTGACCGACGACGAGCTGGTCGTCTCCGGCCAGGAGGTGATGCAGGCCTGGGAGTATCCGCTGATGCGGGCGCTCGCGCGCGCCGTGGCACGGCCGGGCGGCTCGGTGCTGGAGGTGGGCTTCGGCATGGCGATCTCCGCCGGCTATGTGCAGGACGCCGGCGCGGCGCGGCACACCATCATCGAGGCGAACCCCCAGGTCGCCGACACGGCCAGGACCTGGGCCGCCGAGCGCCCCGGCGTCGAGATCATCGAGGGCCGTTGGCAGGACGTCATCGGCGGACTTGGCCGTTACGACGGGATCCTGTTCGACACCTACCCGCTGACCGAGGCGGAGGTCGACGAGTACTACGTGCGGGGGGCGACGTTCGCCGAGCACTTCTTCGCGACCGCGGCCGAGCATCTCGCCGACGGCGGCGCCTTCACCTACTACTCGAACGAGATCGACTCGGTGTCCCGCCGCCACCAGCGCGCCCTGCTACGCCACTTCGGCGCCTTCGGCGTCCGCGTCGTCGACGGCCTCACCCCACCCGCCGACTGCACCTACTGGTGGGCCCCGTCCATGGCCGTCATCGTCGCCACCGACCCCCGCCGCTGACCGGCGAAAATCCTGTCTGTTCAAGGACCTCGTGGTCAGGCGGGGGGCTCGGCGGTCCAGGTGATGACGGGTGGGCGGACGGAGGCGCACAGGGGGTGGCCCTTTGGGTCGGTGAGGCCGAGGCGGCCGACGAGGAGGTCCGACGCGACGGCCGCGGTGAGGACGTCGACGGGCACCGCGTTCAGCCAGAGCTTGGCCCGCCGGAACATCGCGAAGCCGCCCTCGGCCGTGTCGGTCACGCCCCAGGACAGGTAGATGAAGCGCTCACCCGGGCGGCCCTGGATGTGCGGGCCCCTGAGGTCGATCCCGCCGGGTGTGGTGGTGGCGGTGCACTCGAGAGTCCACACCGCCGCCGCGGCGTCGCCCGGGACGAGGCCGAGCAGGTCGGCGGGCCGGCCCCGCCGCTGGACGGCGACGTGGATGTCCGCGTATCCCGGGAAACCGGGGCCGCCCGCRCACGCCCGGCCCGGCAGGTCCGACCCCTCGACGCGGATCAGCATGGGCTCGTCCCTCCGCTCGCGACACGGGTCCGAAAACAGCGCGGCGGCGGAATCCTCTCACCGAGGTGAGACAGAACTCCGCCGCCGGTGTGAACTTCCCGCCTTAGGCGGTTACCGGGCCCACTCCCTGGGATAGCTGGCCCAGGCGGTCGATGTTGGACTTGGTGGTGGCGTTGGAGCGGCCGACGTAGCCGGTCTCGGTCGTGATGGTCTGCGCGTGCTCCAGGTAGTAGCGCAGGTAGGCGACGGTGGCCGGGTCCTTCAGCGCGTCGACACGGGCATAGACGAACAGCGGCTTGCACAGCGGCACGTAGGCGCCGCTGCCGGCGGTGATGGCGTTCGGCGGCTGGCAGCCCTCGCCCTCCCCGCCGTCGACGAGCACGCCGCGCAGCTTGGAGCCCAGCTGGTTGTACGTCGGGAAGTCGAGATACCCGATGGCGTCCCGGTCGTTCTGCACGGTCTGCGCGACGCCGGCCAGGTCTGTCGTCGTGTACGGCCGGGACTTGGAGCTGTCGCCGCTGATGCTGGCGTTGAACACCTGCGCCTGCACGCTGTCGCGCTTCGGCCCGACGAAGTTGATCGGCTCGTCCGGGTACGACGGGTCGATCTGGTTCCAGCGAGTGACCTTCGAGTCGGCTCCCCAGATCTGCTTGAGCTGGTCGAGGTTCATGCAGCCGAGCCAGCTGTTGGCCGGGTTCACCACGATCGGCAGGGTGTGGTGCGCGATCTCGAACCCGACCACCTGGTCCTTGCAGCTCGGATTCGGCGCGAACTTCGGATCCAGCTCGTAGGAGGTGCCCGCGATGGCGACGTCGCCGTTGCACAGCTTGGTGAAGGCCTGGGTGGTGTCGGTGACCTGCGGGTCGAAGGCGACCGTCACCTTGGACTCGGACTGGCGGAACTCCTGGAACGCGCGCTCACTGATCGGCGCGACCTCGTTCGAGTCGGCCACCCGGACCAGGTTGCGGGTCACGACCGGCGGTGTCGCCGCGGCGGCCGTGGCCGGCTGCGACGACGGCTGGCTGGGCGGCTGCGCGGTGATCGTCGGGCCGGAGCTGTCCGAGCTGGTCAGCGTGAGCCCGAGCGCGGTGCCGCCGGCGATGAACAGCACCGCCGCGATGATGGCCGCGATGCCGGCCTTGGTGCGCAGCGAGGCCAGCACGCCCGAACGGCGCGCCGACCGGCTCCCTGGCCTTTGCGGGGCGTGCCCTCCTGGGGGCCGACCGGCTCCGCCAGCGCCACTGGGCCCGCCGTGCACGACCGTGCGCGCCCCCGAGCCCGGTCCGGTGCCCCACGAGACGAGGCCCTGCTGGTCCGGCTGACCGGCGGTGGAGGCCGCCGCGCCAGTCGCGCCCGCGCCCGCGGTGGTGCTGGCGGCGGCCGCCGGGAAGGCGTCGTAGCCGGCCGTGAGGCGTGCCGTCGAGTCCGGGTCCCAGCCGGCGCCGGCGCCGACGCCGACGGCCGTCGCCGCGTCGGCCCCAGGCGCCACGTAGGTCGTGCCGGCCGGCGGCACGGACAGCCCGGGGAAGGACGACAGCTCCGGCGGCTCCATCGTCGACGGGCCGATCAGCGCCGTCGCGCCACCGGCGACCGGCTCAGACTGCTCGGCGAGCCCGGCGGCCAGCAACGCGGCCCCGACCGCGAGGTCCTCGGCCGGCCGGTGCTCGAAGCGGGCGGCGCCGGGCAGGGCGGCCCTTACCAGCCGGTCGACCAGCGGCATCCGCGCCACGCCGCCGTAAAGCAGCACCGCCGACAGCGACTCGGCGGACGCCGGTACCGAGCGCACCGTGCGGACCAGCGCCCGCACACTGTCCTCGACCGCGGGCGCGACCAGGCGCTCCACCTCCTCGCGGCGCAGCGTCACCCAGGCGAACACACCGGGCAGGGTCACCGGGACGGAGGTCTCGTCGTCGGCGGCCAACGACTCCTTGGCGGCGACGATCTCGTGGCGCAGCCGGCCGAGTGCGGTGACCGTCGCCGGGTCGGACCGGTCCAGCTCCGCCGCGGCCTGGCCGGCGGCGGACAGCACGTGCTCGAGCAGAAGCGTGTCCAGGTCGACGCCGCCGGTGTGGGCGAGCCCGGTCGGCGAGCCGACGACCTCGGCACCGTAGTCGGTGACCGACAGCACCGCCGTCTCGCAGGTGCCCGCGCCGAAGTCGTAGACGGCGACCAGGTCGGTGCGCCGGCCAGGGGTCCTGGTCGCCGCGCGTCGCGCCAGCACCGCGCCGAGCGCCTCGGCCGCCGGCGCGGCGGACACCCGGATGTCGCGCACGTCGAGCCGTTCCAGCGCCTCGGCGAACAGCTCCCGGCGTCGCGCGTTCCAGCTCGTCGGAAACGTGACGACGACCTGGTCGGGATCCGACCCGCGTGTCTCCGCCGCCGTCGCGATGACCCGGTCCAGGAATCGGGTGACGAGTCCCTCCGGCGCGTATGCACCGCCACTGATCATGATGGGGGAGGAGTCGCCGACCCGGCGCACGAATCCTTCTGTCGCGCGCGCCGGATCGGTCAGTGCGCGCCGCGAGGCCGCGCGGCCGAACGAGAGCGTGCCGGTCGGTGGGAAATGGAGCACCGTCGGTATGGACGGGCCGCCCGCGACCGTGAGTACCTGCGGCCAGTCTCCGTCCGAAATGGCGACGACGGTGTTGGCTGTGCCGATGTCGATGCCGAGCTGGTAGCCCATGGCTATCCCMTGTGCTTCCTGCCGCCTCACGCCGGGGCCACGGTCATGGCGGCTCCGGCAGCGTTCCCCGGTTGGCTGTTCAATTGGTGAGTCAACACGATCGAGTGCTTTCGGCGGCGACCGGCCTGTTTGCGCGTGCCGGCCGCCGTCTACTGTCCTGGAGAATTCCCGCTACCGCGTGCCTGGCGCCTTTCGGCGCCAGGCTCGTCATTTCACTGCTTCCGCCCCGTCCGTCGTTTTCCGCCCCGTCCGTCGTTCGTCATCTGCCGGCGCAGGGATCCTCGTAGGCCAGGCCGGTGATGAGGCTTGTCCACTCGGTGGCGCTCATCCGGTTCGCGGGCGTCCCGCAGGCGACCTTCACGAGCTGGGCCGGGTCGGTCGAGCCGAGGGTCACCTCGCCGGCCGAGGCGTCGGCCGGCGCGCTGAGCAGCCACTTCCCGCCGCCGTCGGCGGCCGCATAGCGGGGCGCCACCTGACCGTCGAGTGACACGGGCGTCGGGTTGGACGATCCGGCGCCGAGGTCCCAGCCGAGCAGCGCGCCGCTGGCGTCCGTGCTCGCGACCAGGGTCCTCCCGACCGGCACGACGTCGAGTACGCCGGACTTGTGCCCGCGCCACTCCTGGCCCACCTGCTTCGGGTTCGCCAGGTCGGTGACGTCCCATAGCCGTACGGTCGCGTCGTCGTTTCCGGTAACCAGGTGCTTGCCATCAGGCAGGAACGCGACCGCGTTCACTTGGCCTACCAGTCCCCCCGCCGTCTGGCCACGATCGACCGGGTTCATCGGATCGGTGATGTCCCGGAGGCTAACCGTGCCACCCACCCCCGCGATCGCCAGGGTGCGTCCGTCGGGGCTGAGYGCGACGTCGGTCGTCAGCCCGGTGCTTCGCAACGGCCGCAGGTGGCGCGGTTTGGCCGGGTCGCTCACGTCCCACAGGTCGATCTGCTGCTCCATGTCTGTCGTCGCGAGCAGCTTGCCGTTGCCCGAGAGCGCCAGCCGCACCACCTGGCCCACCTGAGGGGCGACCTCGGCAAGCAGGTTGGGCGCGTGCGGGTCGGTCAGGTCCCAGGTATGGCCGGTCTCGCCGCCGGTCACCAGGCCGCCGGCGGGAAGGAAGCGCGGGCCGGCCGCGGTCGGTCCGGCGCCGGCGCCGGACGTCGGGACGTCGGCGACCTGCGTGGGGCTGGCCGGGTTCGACAGGTCCCACAGCCGCAGGTGGCCGGCGTTGTCGGTCGCGGCGGCGAGCCTGCCATCGGCGGAGAGCGCGTCGCCGGTGTAGGCCGCGGCGGATCCGGGCAGCGCGGCCCAGGAGTCCGCGGTGAACGACGCGATCATCGCCGCCGAGGCCGCCTCGGTCGGCGCGATCCGGTAGGCGGCGAGGCTGAGCCGCTTCGCCTTGGCCGGGTCGCCTGCCCGGACCGCGGCGGCCTGCTGGGCGAGGCCGGTGGAAAGCTCGGCTCGGTTCGCCGCGGAGCCGCCGCCGTCACCGCCGCCGCTCCCGATCGCCAGCGGGATCGTGACGGCCGCGACCGCGAGCACCACGAGCCCCGCGATGACGAGGAGCGCCTTACGCCGGCCCGGACGCTGGCTGGCGCCGTCGTGACCCTCGTCTGGCTGGCCGCCGGCGGCTCCCGCGCCGCCGGTCAGCGAGGTCGGCGGTGCCTGGCGGCTGACCGTCGGCGCGGGCCCGCCGCCCGGGCCGGACCAGGCGCCCGAGCGGGCTTCCGGCCCCCGGCTGGCGACGGGCACCGGCGAGAGGGGCGCACCCGGCGGGCCACCTGGCGCGGGCGAGGCGGGCGGCTGGGATCGCGGAGCACCTGGGCCGCGCGACGGCGGGCTCACCGGACCGCCCGACCTGGCGGCCGGGCCGGCCGAGCCCGGCGGCGCGGGCGGCGGGGAGGCGGGTGTCGCTGTCCGGCCCGGCGTCGCCGCCGGACCGGGCGTAGCTGTCGGGCCAGGGGTCGATGGCGCGCGGGACGTGGTCGCGGGCGGCCTGGACGTCGTCGCCGGTGGCGGGGTGAGCAGGCCGGTCGCGACGCTGGCCGGTCCCGACCGCGGCGACGATCCGGGCGTGGCGGTGACGGGCGGCTCCTCAGCCGCCGGGCCCCGGCCGGCGCGGCTGAACAGGTGGCCGCGGCGGCGGCGCGAGCCTTCGCCCGCTTCGCCACCCGCCTCTCTGCCCGAGGCCGGCGGGGCCGCCAGGCCGGCCGCCGAGGCGGCGGCGCCCGGCACGAGGTCGCCGCCGCTCATCAGCGCGGCGCGCAGCGCCTCGGCCGTCGGGCGCCGTTCCGGCTCCTTCTGCAGGGCGGCGTCGACGAGCGGCGCGAGCTCGGCGGGAACACCGTCGATGTTCGCGGGCTCGTAGAGGATCCGGTAGAGCAACGCCTCGATCCGGCCCTCGCCGAACGGCGCCCGGCCGGTCGCGGCGAAGATCGTGATGGCGCCCCAGGCGAAGATGTCCGCCGCGGAGGTCACCGGGGAGTCCAGGATCTGCTCGGGCGCCATGTAGCCAGGAGTGCCGATCGCGTGCCGCGCGGTGCGGCTGAACTCGCCGGATCCCTCGAAGTCACGCGCCAGGCCGAAGTCGATCACCTTTGGCCCGACGGGGGAGAGCAGCACGTTCGCCGGCGTCAGGTCTCGGTGCACGATGCCGGCGGCGTGGATGGCCGAGAGCGCGGTCGCGACGGACAGCGCCAGCTGCTCCAGGTCGGCCGGGCGCATCGGGCCGCGCCGGGCGACCATCTTCGACAGCGTCGGGCCTTCGACGTACTCCGTGACCAGGTAGGGATTCGGCCCGTCAGGGTCGGCGTCGAGCACGGCGGCGGTGGTGAACCGACGGACCCGGCGGGCGCTCTCCGCCTCGCGCCGGAACCGGCCGCGGAACTCCGGCGCCTCGGCCAGCTCCGGTTTGATCACCTTGATGGCGACAGGAGTACCCTCGGGGGACCGGCCAAGGAACACGGTCCCCATGCCGCCCTGGCCCAGGCGGCCGATGATCTCGTACGGGCCCAGTCGCCGAGGGTCGGCGGCGCTCAGTGGGGTCGGGGCATTCCCGGACACCGGGGGTGGAGTCGATCCCGCCACCGGATTGCCTCCCGCCTGGACGCAGCGTCACACTAGTCGCGTCGTCGGTGACGACGTCGACGTGCGACGACGCTCCCCCCCAGCCTGGAAGGCAGCCCCTGGATTGGGATGTCCGACCATGGTGGTTGTGCCGCCGACCTTCCCCGGCACTGGTCAACACGCTACGCCGCGTCGAACCTGGCGAGTACCGCGATAGCACAGGCAACCGGCCCGTTGACGGCCATCCGACACCTCCGTGGTGGCGGTTGGGCGGCTCCGGCCCGCCGGCGTGACGCGGCGGTTCTGATCAGCGGCTACCGGTGATGGCGAGCCGTCACGCCGTGCGCTGCGACGCCGGCGCCGCCATCGGCCGGACCGGGCGGCCGGCGGCCTCGTCCCGGATCTCGCCGACGAGCTCCTCCAGGATGTCCTCCAGCGCGACCAGGCCGAGTGACTCGCCGTGTTCGTCCGTCACCTGGCCGAGGTGCGCGCCCGAGCGCTGCATGGTCGCCAGGGCGTGGCGCAGCGTCGCGTCCGCCGGCACGTGGACGAGCGGTCGCAACCATTTGGCCGCGACCGGCGAGGCCCGCCGGTCCGGCCTGGTCTCGAGAATGTCCTTCAGGTGCAGGTAGCCGATGAGGCGGCCCGTGAAGTCGAGCACCGGGAACCGGGTGTAGCCGGTGCTCGCCGCGAGGTCCTCGATCTCCCGCGGGGTGACGGCCATCGGCACCGTGACCAGGCCCTCCCGGGGGAGCAGCACGTCGCGGGCGGTCCGCTCGTCGAACGCCAGCGCACCGCTGACCAGGTCGTGCTCGTCCTCCTGGAGCAGCCCCTCCCGGTGCGACTCGTCGACCAGCCCGGCCACCTCGTCGCGGGTGAACACGCTCGCGACCTCGTCCTTCGGCTCGACCCCGGCGATCCGCAGGCTGGCGTTCGCGACCCAGTTCAGGGCGTAAATCACCGGGCGCAGCAGCCAGACGAAGCCGGCGAGCGGGGGGGTGAGCACGAGCGCCGCCCGGTCCGGCCCGGCGAGCGCGATGTTCTTCGGCACCATCTCGCCGATCACCACGTGCAGGAAGGTGACGAGCGCGAGCGCGAGCACGAACGCGACGGGGTGGAGCGCCGCGCTGGGAATCCCCGCGGCGTCGAACGGGCGCTCGATCAGGTGGGCGATCGTCGGCTCGGCCAGCGCGCCCAGGCCGAGCGTGCAGACCGTGACGCCGAGCTGGGAGCCGGCGAGCATGATCGAGACGTGTTCCATCGCCCGCAGCGTGATCCTGGCCGACCACGACCCGGCGGCCGCGCGCGGCTCGATCGTGGTCCGTCGCGCCGAGATGAGGGCGAACTCCGACCCGACGAACAGCGCGTTGCCGAGCAGGAGAAGCACGGTCAGCGCCAGCTTGAGCAGGTCGTTCATCGACGCCCCTCCGCCGTCGCGGTGTGGTTGCGCCGGCTGTGGCCGCGCGGCGGGTGCGCGGGTGGCAGCGCCCGGCGCGGGTCGACCACCGTGTCACCCTCGGTGAGGCCGTCGCCGTCGCAGTCGCCCGGCCTGCCCTGTTCCTGGTAGCCGGTCTGGCCGGTCTGGCCGGCCGGATCGGCGGGATCGGCGGAACCGGGGCGGCCGCCGCCGCCGTCCGGGCGCGGCCCGTCGGCCGGCCGGGCACCGCCGCGTCCGCGCTCCGTGTGGCCCGGGCCGGTTGTCTCGCTCCCGCGGTCCGCGCGGTCCGCCTGGTCCGCACGGTCCGAGTGGTCCGCACGGTCCGAGTGGTCCGCACGGTCCGAGTGGTCCGCACGGTCCCGGCGGGAGTGGCCATCGGTCGGTGGCTCGAGGCGGACACGGTCGACGCGGCGGCCGTCCATCCGCTCCACGGTGTAACGGACGCCGGCGGTCTCGACCATGTCCCCGGCGGCCGGGATGCGCCCGAGCGCGGCGGCCATCAACCCGCCGAGCGTCTGGTAGGCGTCGTCCGTCGGCACCGGCACCCCTGTCAGCTCCTCGGCCTCCTCCGGGCGCAGCAGGCCGGACAGCGCCCAGCTGCCGTCGCGGTGACGGACCGCTCGGGGGCTCACCCGGTCGTGCTCGTCGACGACGTCGCCGACGATCTCCTCGATCAGGTCCTCGGCGGTGACCAGGCCGTCCGTGCCGCCGAACTCGTCGACGACGATCGCCATCTGCAGGCCGCCGGCGCGCAGCTGCTCCAGCAGCGGCTCGAGCGGCATGCCCGACGGGACAGTGACGGCGGGGGCCATCACGGACCGGACGGGCGTGATCGTCCGGGCTTCCTCCGGCACGGCCACCGCGTGCTTGATGTGGACCAGGCCGACGACGTCGTCGCTGTCCTCGCCCAGCACGGGGAAGCGGGAGTGCCCGGTGCGCCTCGTCAGCGCGATCACCGCGGAGATCGGCTCGTCGGCGCTGATCGAGCGCATCCGCACCCGTGGGGTCATCACGTCCTGCGCCGTGCGGTCGCCGAACAGCAGCGAGCGCTGCACCAGCGTCGCGGTCTCCCGCGCCAGCGCGCCGTGCTCGGCCGACCGACCGACCAGCGAGAACAGCTCCTGGGCCGAGCGGGCCGAGGCGAGCTCCTCTCGGGGGGTGATCCCGAACCGGCCCAGCAGCAGGTTCGCCGCCCCGTTGAGAAACCTGATCACGGGGTGGGTGGCCCGGGTGAAGCCGCGCTGGAAGCGCTGGGTCGCCTTCGCCGTGCCCAGCGGGCGGGCGAGCGCCAGGTTCTTCGGCACCAGCTCGCCGAAGACCATCGTCAGCGCGGTGGCGATGACCAGCGCCAGCGCCACGGACAGGGTGTCCGCGAGCTTCTCGGAGGCGCCGAGCGTGGCCGCTGGTCCGTCGAGCAGCTCGGCGATGGCCGGCTGGGCGAGGTAGCCGATGCCGAGGTTGGTCAGCGTGATGCCGAGCTGGGCCCCGGAGAGCTGGGTGGACAGGGTGCGCAGCGCGGTCAGCGTGCCGCGGGCGGCACGGTCGCCGCGCTGGGCCGCGCGCTCGACGCTCGACCGGTCGACCGTGACAAGCGCGAACTCGGCAGCCACGAACAGCCCGCAGCCCGCGAGCAGCAGAACGCCGAGAACGAGAAGGAGCGCCTGGATCAAGGCTCGACCTCCGCGGGCGCTTCCATACGCGGGGGTCGGTTCGGACTACAGCCGGTATCGCCGGAGCCGCTCATGATCCCTTCCGTCGTCGGGGGTCCGGAAACGTCTCCCGGACGGACCTCGCGGGCCTCCAGGACGGGCACCCGTAGGTGTCTCCCCGGCCAGCCCGCCGAAGCGGGCGGCCGGCGCCGGCGCGGGAGGGCCCGTCTGTGCCACGCCGGCTGGTGGCCAGGCACCCGGCCGCCCGCACGGATGCCTCCGCTACCGGGTGTTTCCGGGCCTGGCCGTCGGTACCCGCTCTAGGTACCCAGCTGGCGTGGTGCGATGCGACGCCCGTCCCGGGCGCGCCTCGCGGGTCCATACCCGATCGTAAGTGGTCCGGCGACTCTTGGGGATCCCTCCTGCCGTCCTGGCCGCCCGTGCCGTCTTCCGTCGCCCGTTGGCGCCCAGGGCACTGGCTCCGCCGCCCGGATGGGGCACGTCGATCTCACGGAATGTTACTGTCCGCAACTGAGGTGTAACTGATTGTTCGGAAGGGGTGGGCATGGTTGGCCAAGGAGCAGATCGCGATGCCRCTCGCCGCGCTGCCGCCCGCCGCGCGAGGGCCCAGGCCGCCATTCCCACGCCCCGCGACGGGGAACCGGACGCTGGCGGCGGAGCCGTCCCCTCGACCGTGAAGGCGGCCAGGACCTTCAAGTACCTCAAGCCGGCCACCCTCACGGAACCCGTCGAGCATGTCGAGTCCGGCGGCCCCGCGGGACCTGCCGAACCCGAACCCGAACCCAAACCCGAGCCCGAGCCCGCCGAGCCCGAGCCCGCCGAGCCCAAGCCCAAGCCCAAGCCCATCCCGTCCAAGTCGGCCCAGTCCGAGTCCGTCCAGCCCAGGAAGACGGCCGGGCCGGCCAGGGCGGTCGGGTCCTCGGCGGCCGTGCCGTCGGCGCGCACCGCCGAGATCGAGGCGGCGCGGCCGGGGGCCGGGCCACGGACGACCGGCGAGCAGGGCGAGCGGCCGGACACGACCCTGCCGGTCGACCGGTCGCCGGCGTCGGCCGTGCGGGCCGGTTGGCACCTGGCGCCAGGCGGGCTGGCCCTCGCGGCGGCCATGCCCGCGGCCGCGGGCGGCGTGGTCGTCCTCGCCGGAGTGGCCTACCTGGGATGGCGGGCCCGCCACATCGGCGGCACCGGGCTCACCGGCGCGGTGTGCTTCGTCGCGGAGATGGTTGCCTACCTGACGCTGGCCGTGCTGGCCGTRCATGCCGCCCGGGTGAACCAACGCTTCGTCCGCCGCGCGCCCGGCCCGGCGGGATCGCTGGACGTGTTCGTCGTGGCGCGGGGCGAGCCGCTCGCCGAGGTCGACCACGCGCTGCGCTCCGCCCGCGACCTCGCGTACCCGCACCGGACCTACCTGGTCGCCGACACCCGGGTCGACGGCGCCGCCACGCGCCGCGCCCTCRCGCTCGAGGCACTCGCCGAGCGGCTGGACGTCACCTGCCTCTGGCGCGCCGACGGGCCGACGGGCCGGCCAGGACTGCTCAACATGGCGCTCGCCCGCACCGGAGGTGAGGCGGTCCTGCTGCTCGACGCGGGTGACGTCGTCACCCCGAACGCCGCCCACCAGATGCTTGGCTACCTGCGTGACCCGCACGTCGGGCTGGTCGCCCCGGGGTGGCGGGCCGCCGCCGACCCCGGCCCCCTGCCGGACCGGTCCGAGCCGGCGTTTGCGCGCCTGCTGGCCGCCGCCAGGGACCGCGACGGCGCCGCCGCCGGTGCCGGCAGCGGCACTCTCTACCGACGGGCCGCGCTCGAGACCGTCGACGGGTTCAGCGAGCGTGGCGGCACGGAGGAGCCCCGTACCTCCTATGAGCTGCACGCGGCCGGCTGGGCGAGCGTCCACCACCCGTCCGTCCTGGTCGCCCGCGCCACCCGGCCGCCGGCGACGGCCGCCCGGCTCCTGGTCATCCGTGCCGTCGACCGGCTGCGCATCCTGCTGTTCGACAACCCGCTGCGCAAGCCCGGCCTCGACCGCCGGCAGCGGGCGCATTACCTGTGGGACGCCGCGGCGCCACTGCTGGCCGCCGCGCAGGCCGGGATATGGCTCGGCCCGGCGCTGGTGGTCCTCGGCGGCGGCCGGCTCGCGACAGGTGCCGGCGCGGTTGGCTGGCTCGGCTTCGGACTGCCCTACCTGGCCGCCGCCGCGCTGTTCGGCTTCGCGGTGACCGGTACGGGCGGTACCGGCGCGAAGGGCGCCGCGGTGGCGCTCGCGGGCTGGTTGGCCTTGATCCCCCTCTCGCTGATGGCCGTGGCCCGAGTCACCCTCCTCGGCGGCCGGACGGGCGCCGGCACCGCCCCGGACGTCGCGCCGCCCGTCCCAGGCCCCGCTCCCGCTCCCGCTCCCGCGTCGCCCGCGACGGTGTCAGCGTCGTCGAAGGCGTCGGCGAAGCCGTTGACGCCGGCGGCCTCCACCAGCACGGCGACCGTGCCCGTGCCCGTGCCCGTGCCCGTGCCCGTGCCCGCGACCGCGACCGGGCACGCGGCGATCGCCGCTGGGGTCCCCGCGAGCGGGCCGGCGGGCCCGGGGAAGATCCGGATCTCCGTGCGACGCCCGTTCGGGTGGATCTCCCGGTCGCGGTGGGCCGAGTGCCGTGGGGCGGCGGCGCGGCTGGCCTCGGAGGCCTGGACGCCGCTTCTGCCTGTGCCACTCGCCGCCGCCGTGCTCGCCGTCGCGGTCGTCGCCGCCGGGGTGCGGCCGGAACGCGCCACCCTGGGCGTGGTCGGGTGGGCGGCCGCGGTCCTGCTCGCCATCGCGAAGCCCGTGGCGGCGGGCTGCGGGATCCCCTGGACGACCCCGAACGACCGCCGCCGCCTGCACGCGACCATCGCGGCGGTGGCGCTGCTCGCGATGTTCCTCGTCCTCGTCTTCGGCTGAGGCGCGCCGCGGCGGAGCAGCCCTGCGTGAGCCGCGGGCCGGGACGGCGCGGATGCCTTCGTCACCGCGGACGGTGACGAGAGGACAGTGGCCTTCGTCACCCACAGCGCCAGGGAGGGCGGGTCCCCGCTCCTCGAGCGGAGGCCCCCAGCGCCGGGCCCAGGCGTGCCATCTTCGACGAACACGGCGGTTTTGAGACGTGGCGTGGAGGGGAACACCTCCGCTCGGAACGGGAATTCATCACTTTCCGTGACCGTGTTCGGCGGGTGATCCGGGCCGCCGCCGGCGGCTGACCTGCTGTGCTGGCGGTGCTGGCGCACGTGATCGGTCACGTGTGCCCGCGGCATTCGTTCGTCGACAGTGCGTGGCGGGGTGGACCCGTGCGTTTCGCCGTTCTGTCGGCCGGTTACAGTGTGCGCGAAGCGGATAACCCCATCCGCTTCTCTCCCCCAAGTCCCCGCGACCCCAGGAACTCGAAGCGGAGTCAACGATGTGTGAGCGGCTCGCCCTCTTCGGGGCGATACGCCCGCACCGCTGGCATGCTGAGCACGCCGCGAGGGACGCTGCCGTCGGTTCCGACACGTTGAGTGACCATTGGTGGGTCTCTCTGGCGTGCGCGGGTGCACCGGCGGCGCGACCTGYGTCGTCGCCCTCGTCATACACCCCAAGGAACGGCTGAGTCTTGATGTCGGAAAACGTAGACGTCGTCGTCATCGGCGCCGGACCGGCGGGCCTCACCGCCTCCTACGAGCTGCACCGGTACGGGATCCCCTCGACCATCCTCGAGGCCGACACCCAGGTGGGTGGAATCTCCCGCACCGTTGAGCGTGACGGCTGGCGGTTCGACATCGGTGGCCACCGGTTCTTCTCGAAGGTCCAGCGAGTCGAGGACTTCTGGCACGAGATCCTGCCGCAGGAGGACTTCCTGCTGCGGCCGCGCAAGAGCCGGATCTTCTACCAGGGCAAGTACTACGACTACCCGATCAAGGCCGTGAACGCGCTGCAGAACCTTGGCCCCAAGGAGGCCGCGGTCTGCATCGCCTCGTATCTGCAGGCACGGGTCAGGCCGCCGAAGGACCAGTCGGACTACGAGAGCTGGCTGGTCGCCCGCTTCGGCTGGCGGCTCTACCGGACGTTCTTCAAGACCTACACCGAGAAGGTCTGGGGCGTCCCGGTCAGCGAGATGCCGGCCGACTGGGCCGCGCAGCGCATCAAGAGCCTCAACCTCGGCAATGCGATCCTCAACGCGGTCAAGCCGAAGACGAACCAGAAAGAGATCACCTCGCTCATCGAGGAGTTCGAGTACCCGAAGTACGGCCCCGGGATGATGTGGGAGGTCTGTCGCGACAAGGTCGTCGCCCAGGGCTCCAAGGTCGTCCTGGAGACCAAGGTGACCAAGATCCGGCATGAGAACGGCAAGGCCTACGAGGTCGTCGCCGAGCACGCCGACGGCGACGTCGAGGTTCTCCCGGCGACCGAGGTCATCTCCTCGATGCCGATCTCGCAGCTCATCGAGATCATGGACCCGCCGGTGCCGCCGCGGGTGCTCAAGGCGGCCCACGGCCTGCGCTACCGCGACTTCCTCACCGTCGCCCTGGTCGTGCCGGCGAGCGCCGTGTCGTGGACGGACAACTGGATCTACATCCACGACCCGAGCGTCCGCACCATGCGGATCCAGAACTTCGCCTCGTGGTCGCCTTACCTCGTCAAGGACGGCCGCAACGTCCTCGGCCTCGAGTACACCGTGTTCGAGAACGACGCCGACTGGACCGCCTCGGACGAGAAGCTCATCGAGCAGGGCAAGCAGGAGCTCGACCGGCTCGGCCTGGTCAAGTACCTCGACATCGAGGCCGGCTACGTCGTTCGCCAGCCGAAGGCGTACCCGATCTACGACGACGTCTACGCGGCCAACGTCG
Source organism: Pseudofrankia asymbiotica (assembly GCF_001983105.1). Taxonomy (GTDB): domain Bacteria; phylum Actinomycetota; class Actinomycetes; order Frankiales; family Frankiaceae; genus Pseudofrankia; species Pseudofrankia asymbiotica. Next base: position 56,552 of record NZ_MOMC01000067.1, read on the forward strand.
ACGTCATCCGCGGCTGGCTGACCGACTACGCCAGCAACGTGCACCCGGTCGGTCGCAACGGCATGTTCCGCTACAACAACGCCGACCACTCGATGTTCACCGCCATGCTGACGGCGGAGAACATCGCGAAGGGCACGGACCACGACGTCTGGACGGTCAACGTCGAGGAGGAGTACCACGAGGAGAAGGCCTCCTCCGGTGCTCCGAAGCCGGCGGGCTCGCACGGCACCGGACGCGACGCGCCGGTCCTGTCCCGCAAGGTCCTCGACGCCGCCCGCTCCCGTGTCGGCGGCTCGCACTAGCGGGTAACCAGCAGGAAGTACTCCCCGGCCCCGGCGCGCATCGCGTGCCGGGGCCGTCACCTTTTCTGGCCCAGATCCGTCAGCCGGGGCCGGGGAAGGCCGTGGTGGCCGGAGCCGTGTCCGTCAGCCGGCGTGGCGGCGGGCGGGGCGGACCAGGGCCTCCTGGACGACGGTGGCGACGAGGGTGCCGGCCGCGTCGAAGAACTCGCCGACGGCCAGCCCCCTGGCACCCGACGCGGTCGGGCTCTCCTGGTCGAACAGCAGCCACTCGTCGGCCCGGAACGGGCGGTGGAACCAGACCGCGTGGTCGAGCGAGGTCAGCTGCATGCCCTGGCCCGCGCCGCCTTCCGCGCCGCGGATCGAGTGCGACAGCGTCAGGTCCGACATGTAGACCAGGGCGCAGGCCTGCGTGTGCTGGTCGTCCGGCAGCTTCTCGGTCACCCGCAGCCAGGCGCGCATTCGGGCCGGCGCCGGCTGCGAACCGTCGACCGGTCCACCGGGCTGCTCGCCCGCCTCGCTGGTCGCCGCGGGCTGGTCCGCCGGCGACACGACCCGCACCTCGAAGCCGCGCCGAGCCCAGGCGTTGCGCCGCTCGTTGGCCCACTCTTCGGTGCCGCCCCGCGGGGCGTTGGCTCCCGCCTGCTCGGGGTCGCGCGGCGGCCGGCCGTCGAACAGCGGGAGGCCGTCCGGGGGCGGCGGGACGCGCGGCGCCCGGCGCTGGTGGTCGACCGGGCTGTCCTCGTGGCGGTGGAACGACGCGGACAGGACGAAGATCGCCTCGTCGTGCTGGACGGCGGTGATCCGCCGGGTGGTGAACGATCTCCCGTCGCGGATCCGCTCGACGTGGTAGTCGATCGGGAGGGTGGGGTCGCCGCCGCGGATGAAGTAGCTGTGCAGCGAGTGCACCGGCCGGTCCGGGTCGACGGTCGACGTCGCCGCCACGAGCGCGTGCGCGGCGACATGCCCGCCGAAAGCCCGCAGCGGCGCGCCCTCGTGGCTGAGCCCACGGAACAGGTCCGGCTCGGGCTGCTCGAGCGTCAGCAGGTCCAGGAAGGAGCCGGCCCCGCCGGTCACCGCCGTGCCCACATCGACCTCCGCGCTGTCTGTCCCACGGCCTTCGGCCGTGCGGCGCCGCCCGGCGCCGCGGCCGTGATCCGGTGACCGCTCCCCGACGGTACCCGCCCCGCCGTCGCGCCGACCTATGGTCATGGTCATAGCCGCCCGTGCCCGGCCTCGTGCTCGCCGGGCCGGACGGCCGCGCTCACTCGTCGGCTGGCTGCTCGGCCGCGAGCCGCCTGGCCTCGCGCTCGAAGTGCTCGGCCTCGGCGACGCGCTGGGCGCCGGCCGGATAGCGGGCCCGCCGCGCCTCGACGGCGGCCCGGGCCTGGCGCAGGGCGTCGTCGAGGCTGTCGCCCTCCTCGCTGAGGACGGCCGCCAGCAGCGCCCTCGCCAGGAGCAGCTCGGGCCAGCCGGGGTCGAGGTTCGCGCCGACCCGGCGGTTGGCCGCCAGCACATAGCGGATCTCCGCGGCCGCCTGGGACGGCTCGCCGGCGAGCAGCAGCGCGTGCGCGTGCACCAGCTGGGTGCGCAGCGTCGCGTCCGACGTCGCGCCGAACCGTTCCCGGCGCGCGGCCAGCACCGCCGCGGCCACCGCGCGCCCCTCCGCGATGAGCTCGTCGCGCGGGCGCGCCAGGTCGTCCTCGGGCACCGGGGGATAGCGGTCGTGCTGGGACCTCCAGGCGTCCGGATCGATCGGCTCGGAGCCGGACGCGGATGCGGATGCTGGGATCGCGGGGGAGCCGTCGGCGGGACCGGGGGCCGGAGGGCCCGCGTCGTGGCCGGGTGGGTCCGCCCGCTCGGCGACCCTGAGGAGGGTCTGGGCGAGGATCAGCCGCGCGATCCAGGTGAACGAGTGGTCCGCTCCCCAGACGKCGTCGCGGACCGTCACCTCCTCGCGCGCGATCTGGCAGGCGCGGCGCAGGTCGTCGCGCCCGCCGCGGTCGCGCAGCGCGATGGCGAGGTTGGCGTGCGCCGTGCTGGTGCGGTCCGCCTTCGCGCCGAGGATCGCCAGCCGACGCCGCCACTCGACCTCGTACGTCTGCGCGGCCGTGTCCAGGTCGGCCGGGCCGCCGGACAGCCGGGTGTACCGGGCGTGCAACGCCTTGATGCCCATCAGCGTGGTGTCGTGCCGGTCGAGCGCGAGCTCGGCGCGGGCGTGCAGCTGCGCCCAGACCCGCGTGGACTCGGCCACCGAGCGGGTGCGGCTGTGCAGCTCCTCGGCGTGGTACTCGACCAGCAGCGCGAGCGGGCTCGTGGCCCCGAGCACCTGGCGGACCTCCTCGTACAGCCCGACGAGCGGCCGCGGGTCGGCGGTCGCGTCGGTGTAGGTCAGCACCGTCTGGGCCCGGCCGCGCAGCCGGCGCTCCACCTCGTCGTCGCGCTCCGGCTCACCGGCCGGTGGCGGGCTCGGCGTCATCGGTCCTCCCCGTCGGCTCGCTCGCCCGGACCATCCGGTTCGCCATCGCCCGGTGGTCCTGGCGGTCGGCCCTCGGGTCCTGGCGGGTCGGACGGGCCTGGTGGGTCCGGCCGTGTCAGCTGGTCCAGGACGGCGCGCAGCCTGGGGGTGAGCTCGTCGGACATCCGGTGCCGCTCCTCGGCGGGCAGCCCGGGCAGCAGGTGCTCCAGCTGGGTCAGCAGGTCGACGGCGTCGGTGGTGATCTTCTCGGAGTGGGCCGGGGCCCGGGTGACCAGCGCCGCGAGGCGGCGATGGACCGCGCCGAGCACGAAGCCGGGTCCTATGCCGCTCGCGCCGAGCGCGGTGCGCACCACGGTCGTCAGCAGGCAGGTGACCTCGGTGAGCCGCGCGTCGCCGCCCGAACCGTCACCGTCCGGCCCGGTGGGGCGCTCGTTCCCGGGGTCGGCGAGCGTGAGCAGATCCTCGACCGCGGCCAGCGGCGGGGCGAACCCGGACACGATCGCCAGTGGGCGCGAGCACACCGCCCAGTCCGCCACGACCCGCACTAGGCTCGCCGCGGCGAGCCAGCGATCGACGACCGCCAGGTCGTCGAGCGTCTCCAGCCAGCCTTCGCGGTGGGGCCAGTAGCTCCATACCTTCGTCTCCGTCACCAGCAGGTCGAGCACGCGCTCCCCATGGCGCCGCTCGTACAGGCGCGCCGCCGCCGTCGCTCGTAGCGTGCCCGCGAGCGACCCCGGGCTTCTCGGGCTCACCAGGTAGTAGAGGGTCGACGGCCGGCGCTGCCCCGCCGCGGCGGCCAGCGCGTCGCGCGCCAGGCCGTCGATCGACCCCTCGCTGGCGTCGAGAAACTCCACCAGCGTCTCGTAGTACCTGATCCTCGTCTGCCAGTTCAGCCGCTGCAGCGGCCCGCCGGTGTCCCGCCGCGCGGGATCGGGCCGGAAACGCGCGGCCCTGTACCACCGGGCCACCGCGGTGGCCTCAAGTTCCGCAGTCAGTCGCACGATGGTTCCCCCGTCAGTCCCACCATGGCCCATGTCACCGGTCAGCGGGCGAACAATGACACCCGCGGTCATCGGCGCAACCGGGCACGCAATGTTTGCCGTACCCCAGATAATGCGCATATATGTCAATACCCGGACGGACGGTCGTGTGATGACGGACAGCCGTGCGGGCCGCCCGCCGTACGTGCGCGGTGACGGGCGGAAAGTCAGCATAATGAAAGCCGGCCAATGGCGGGCGGCGACGTCGGCGGACRCACGCCGTGGCCGTCGGCGGTCACCTTCCCGCAGGCCCCAGGGCCTGGCCCACACGGCGGGTCCGGCCGTGCGTCGATCAGAGATGAACCATGGACGGTACTGATCCCGCGGCCATGCACGCTGAGCTGCGCTCGCTCGCGCGCGGGCGCGGCCTGCGGTCCGCGAACCTCGACGCCAGGACCGGGCCGTTGCTGCGCCGCTATGCCGCCCTCGGCGACCTGTCCGGCGGCCCGCTGCGGTCCCGGCTCGTGGGCTGGCTCGGTGAGCGGCTGGCGGCGCTGCCGGAGGACCTGCGCCTGGTCGCCGGGGTGTCCCTCGGCGTGGACCCCCGAGCCGGCCACCGGCTGCTGACGGAACGGCTCAGCTGGCTCGCCGTCGAGTTCGAGCGGGATCCGCGTACTCTGCGCCGCCGCGGCCAGGAGGCCTTCCGCCTGCTGGCGGAGATGATCATTGCTGGGGGTGGCCAGGACGGCGTCGGCCAGGCACGCGGCGGGCAGGAGACGCACCGCCGGGAGACGTCCGCGGCGCGGGACGCGGCCGTGTCCGGGACGGCCGGCTGGTATGTGGAGCGGGTGTGGGCACTGGTGCGGCTCGACGCGCCCACACCCGAGCTGCTGGAATCGAGGCGGATCGTCGCCCTCGAGGACGGGCTGCGGGAGGTTGCCCTGTCGATGAGTCTGCCCCGCCCGCCCGACGCGCCGCCCAGCCCGCGTGACCTCGGCGTGGACGTGATGTTCGGTGGCCGGATCGTCCGGGTCGACCGGCGGGGCGACACGCTCTTCTCCCCGGTGCTGCGGCTGCCTCGCCCACTGGGTGCCGAGGAGCGGCACGAGTTCGGGTGCGTGTGGCGGGTGCCGCCGGGGCAGCCGATGATGCCGCACTACGCGATGAACCCGACGGTCCGCTGCGACGCGCTGGACCTGCGGGTACGGTTCCCCGAGGGTGCGGAGCCCAGAGTGCACCGCCTGGACGGCCTGCCGCTGCGCGCGGTCGAGGACCTCACCATCGATCTTCCGGACGTGCCGCTGGACGGGGCGGGGGAGGTGTCGGCGCGTTTCGGCCACCTCGGCCTCGGCCTGAGCTACGGCCTGCGTTGGACCTGAACGCCGTCCACCCGAGTGCCTCCCGCCCCCGCCGCCGTCCGGCGAGTCCGGGGGACTCGCCGGACGGCCCGCGCGGTGACCGGCGACGCCGACGTGTCGTCCGCGCGGGCCGTGTCCCCGGGCCGGCGTCAGGAGGTCCGTGCCCGTCCCACGCCGGTCTGGTTCGCGTCCCTCGGCTCCTCGTTCTCGCCGCCGCTGCCGTCGCAGCCGGCCCACCCGGCACCGCCGCCGGCGGTGGCGCCGCTGGCTGTGCTGACGCCGACGGTCTCGGTGACTTTCCCTGCCCCGCGCATGCTGCTGCCCATGTCGTTTCCCTCGTTCGCGAGCCCGGCCGGCGACTCCGCCGGCCGGCCTGCCGCGAGCTACGGACCGCGGCCGACGCCTCCCCGTACCGGGCGTCGACCGCCCCGCGGCCGCGGCGCGTTCTCCGAAGATCCGTCGGTACGGATCTCGCCCCACCGGCGGACCTGCCGGGAGGGATCCGGGTACCCCGGCGGCGACGGCGAAGCCGCGCGGTCGGGGTACCCGCTGACTGGTCGTGATGATCAGAGTGCGCCCTTGGCGTCGAGATACGTGAGACATAAGCCGGACAACTCTTCACAGGAGTTGAACAACTCATCCTGGTGGTCGCCCGGATGACGGCGACCCATCTCGACTGGACAAAAGCCGGCCACATTCCGGACATGGTGCGTCCTGGACGGGCCGATTAGGCGAGCCGCCATGCCCGCCCGTCGCGGCGGGCCGGCCGGCTCGCGCTATCGGTTGCTCGGTTCCATCGCATCCCCCGATCGCTGGTGTCATCTCCGGCGACGCCAGTAGACCAGTCCCGCATGCCGCGGAAATGGTCGAAATACGGGGAGCGGTCAGATTCGTCCGGGCCGTCGTCCCGGTGCGCGGCCGACGGGGCGCGGCCGGCGGCGCGCCTGAGCCAGTACGCGTCCGGTCAGCAGATCCGGGCGGCCAGAAGGCAGGAGTCGCCGCCCTGCTGGCCGCCGCCCGCGGGCTCCCGGCCCTGGGGCGGACGGCCACCGGACAGGTCGGCGAGCAGCGCGTCGCACGCCGCTGTGAGCGGCGGGACGCCGAGGCCCGCCGGGTGGGCGGCGAACGCCCTGGAGACGGCGGCCGCGAGTGCGTCGAGGCGCTCGGCCAGCGGCGTGCCCGACCCGTCGACCAGGCCGGCCGAGTAGAGGAGGACGGTCGCGCCGACCGGCATCGTGATGGTGCTCTGCGCGTATTCGGTCCCGGCCCGGGTGTCCGGGCCCCCACTGACGCTGACACCGGGGCCGGCGCCCGGCACGGCGCCGAGCAACGGGCCGTGCATGTCGCCGAGGAACGACACCGCACCGTCGGGGCTGACGAGCACCGGCGGCGGATGACCGGCGTTGCACCAGGTCAGATGCCCGGTCGGGACGTCGAGCCGGGCCGTCGCGGCCGAGGTGATCGCGCGGTGGCCGCCCGCGAACAGCACGTCCGCGAGCCGGGTGGTGATCTCGGACGGCGGCAGGTCAAGCAGGGCATAGGCGCGGGTCGCGTGGCACAGCTCGGCCATGAGCGCCGCGGCGCCGGGGCCGTGCCCACCGACGTCGCCGACGTCGAGGACGACGGTGTCCGCCGAGAGCGCCGTGACGTCGTACCAGTCCCCGCCGACGCGTTCGGGATCGCTCGCGGCCACTCGCCGGGCGGCCAGGTCCAGGCCGGGCAGAACCGGGAGCCGCCTCGGCGGCAGTGACTCCCACACCGACCGCGCCGCGGCCAGCGCCACCGTGTGCTCGCCCGCGGTGGACGGCACCGGGGAGGCGGCCGGCACGCCGGCATCGCCTGGCGTGGCCGCGGCCGTCCTGGGCGGAGCCGGCGCGGCCGACTCGGCCGCGCCGGCCTGGTGATGGGTGCGGGCGTCGGTGGCGGCCGCGGCGAGGGCGCCGGGCAGCTCGTGTGCCACCGCCACCGAGACGGTCTGGGCCAGGGCCTGCTCCAGTGCGGAGGCCAGCCCGCCCGCCATCATCTCGGTGAACGACTCGTTGATCGACTCGGTGAGCGTGCCCGTGAGCGACTCGGCCACCGCCTCGCCCAGCGCCGCCGCCATGATCGCGTCCACCACGGCGCTGGAGGCTCCGACCGCCGTGCCGGTCCCGGCCGCCGTGCCGGTCCCGGCCGCCGCGACGCTCCCGGCCGCGGCGGCGGCCCGCCTGCCGGCCTTCTTGCCGATCTTGCCGGCGCGCTTGCCGCCGTGCCTGGCGCCGCGCGGCTTCTTCGCCGGGCCGGACGTCGTCGCCGCTGGCCAGTCCAGGTCCGCGTTCGGGCCGCCGTGGCCGGCCTTATGGGCGTTCTTGGTCGCTGCTCGTCCCACTGCCCACCCCGGTTGAGTCGGTTTCCCGCCGACTGGCGGGGTACCCGGCCCGCCCGGAGAAAACCGCGCCGCCCAGGTCGGGGACGGCCCGCGCCGGCGGCGTGATCGTGAGCTCCGCCCCGGTCTCTCGCGGGGACGGGATTAGTTCGGGGCGCTGGCGCGATACTTCAGGCATGGAACGCGTGTCGGCGGACCGGCCGGACAGCTCGCGCGCCTCTCGCTCGAACGGGTCGGCGGACGTCACGGCGGCGCCGCGCCCGGCCACCACGCCCGAGACCTGCGCCGTCCCCGCGGGCAAGGGCGCCGCGCCCGGGATGACCACGCCGGCGGGTCCGCCCGAGCCGGACGGCGGGCTGGTGCTGCCAGCGACACCGGTCCTGGTGGGCGAACGGCCGTCGCGGGGTGACCCGGACGCGCCGGTGGTCCTGGTCGAGTACGGGGACTTCCAGTGCCCGTACTGCGCGCAGGCGGCGCCGGTGCTGCACGAGCTGGTGGAGTCGGACGGGACGCTGGTGCGGCACGAGTTCCGGCACTTCCCGGTGTTCGAGATCCATCCGTACGCGCTGACAGCGGCGCTCGCCGCCGAGGCGGCGCACGCGCACGGCCAGTTCTGGCGGATGCACGACCTGCTGTTCGCCCACCAGGACAGGCTCAAGGACATTGATTTGCGGATCCGTGCCGAGCGCCTCGGCCTCGACCCCGACCTGGTTGTCGGCGACGCGGCCCAGCCCTACGGCGACGCCGTCGAGGCGGACTACGAGCGCGGCGTCGCCGAGGGCGTGCGCGGCACTCCGACGCTGTTCGTCAACGGCCAGCTGTTCCGCGGCCGCCCGGAGCTGCCGGCGCTGCGCCGCGCGGTCCGCGTGGCCGCGACGTCCACCCTGGTGACGGCACCGCGGCCGACGCCCTCGCCGGTGCCCGCGCTCGCCGGCTCCGCCGGGGCGCTGCTCGTGGACGACGGCGACCTGGCGGACCTGAGGGATTCCGCGGATCCGGCAACGCCAGCCGCTGGCCGTGCCCGCTGGTGGGCGCCCTGGGCCGCGCGCCGCTGACCGCCGCGTCGTCACAAGCCGTCACACGCCGTCACAGGCGGCCAGTCCTGCCAGGGCTGGCCGCCTTCCCCGGGCGTCAGCTCCAGCGCGCGGGGACCGCGGGCGGGCGCCAGGGGCGGGGCGGGAGCGGCGGTGGGAGGCCTTCGCTGTTCGGGGAACAGAGCGGCATGCGCTCACCGAGGTAGCGCAGCAGGACGCTGCCGGCGGTCGCGGCGATCAGCGAGCCGACCAGGATGCCGATCTTGGCCTGGTCGCGCAGCGCCTCGTCGTCGAACGCCAGCTGGGTGATGAACAGCGAGATCGTGAAGCCGATCCCGGCGAGCACCGACGCGCCCAGCACATGCCCATAGCGGACCTGACCCGGCAGCACGCCCAGGCCGGTGCGTACCGCGCAGGTCGCGGCGAGGGTGATGCCGACCGCGTTGCCGATCAGCAGCGCCACCACGACGCCGTGCGTCACCGGTGAGCTGGCCGCCGTCCGCAGCGTCTCGCCGTTCAGGCGTACCCCGGCGTTCGCCAGCCCGAAGAGCGGGACGACGACGAACGCGCTGACCGGGTGCAGCAGGTGCTGCAGGCGCTCGTTCGGCGCGACCGCCGCCCGCGCCGCCGACACCGCCAGCGCCGAACGCGACGCCGTCGAGTCCTCCTGTAGCGCCCGCACGAACACGGGCACGTTGTCGATCTCCTCCCGGCGGGGCGGGAACGCCGGCACCAGCAGCCCGATCAGCACCCCCGCCAGCGTCGCGTGCACCCCCGAGGCGTGCACCGCGAGCCACAGCAGCGCCGCGGCGATCAGGTAGGGCGTGAGCTGCCAGACGCCCATCCAGCGCAGCGCGACGATCGCCGCCACCGCGGCGGCGGCCAGGATCAGCGCCATGACGTCGACGTGCTTTGAATAGAAGACGGCGACGACGGTGATCGCGCCGATGTCGTCGACGACCGCCAGTGTCAGCATGAACAGCCGCAGCCGGTCCGGGCAGCGCGGCCCGAACAGCGCGAGGATCCCGAGGACGAACGCCGTGTCGGTCGACATCGCGATGCCCCACCCGGCGCCCCCGGCGCCGGACCGGTTGAACAGCCAGTAGACCAGCGCGGGGGTGGCGAGGCCGCCGACCGCGCCCAGCGCCGGCACCGCCACCGACCGCCGGTCGCGCAGCTCACCGGTCGTCGCCTCCCGGCTGATCTCCAGGCCGACGACCATGAAGAAGATCGCCATCGCGCCGTCGTTCACCCAGTCGTGCACGGTGAGTCGCAACGAGGCGCCGCCGACGGTCAACGCCGTCGACGTGTCCCAGAAATGCTCGTAGCTCGACGACCAGGGAGAGTTCGCCCAGAGCAGCGCGAGGACGGTGGTGCCGAGCAGCAGCACCGCGCTGCCCGCCTCGGTCGCGAGGAACTCCCGCACGGCCGGCGCCGGCCCGGGAATGCTCACCCGCAGCGCCGGCCCCGGCCGCGGCGGCGCCGTCACCGCCCACCGTCCACACGCCGCACCCACCGCCGCCCGAGGATCACTGCCCTCCCACCGGCACACACCTCACACCACGAATTGCCCGCTAGCTGTCGTCCCCCCAGCCCCGAGCGTATCGACTCCACCCCAACCGGGTACACGCCTCCACCGCCCGCCTAGTGCGCTGACCGCCTACGTTGGCTGGGGCGGAGTGCGGTGATCGGGTTGCGCCTGTCTGGGTGTTCGGGTGTGCACTGTCGGTACCGATGTGTGAGTGGTACCGGGAGGTGGACGTCATGGCGCAACCCGTGCGAGCACGGCGGCTGACCGACGAGGAGGGCCGCCGGCTGTTGAGGATCGTGCGGCGGGGGACGCACTCCTCGGTCCGGTTCCGCCGCGCCCTGATCATCATGGCGTCGGCGAGTGGGAACACCGTCCCGGCGATCGCCCGGCTGGTCGCCGCGGACGAGGACACGGTCCGCCAGGTGATCCACCGGTTCAACGAGATCGGCCTGGACTGCCTGGACCCTCACTGGGCGGGTGGCCGTCCCCGCCGGATCAGCCCTGAGGACGAGGCATTCCTCGTGGCGG
>NZ_MOMC01000068.1 GCF_001983105.1 Pseudofrankia asymbiotica
CCCTCGGCCTGCTCCTCGGGGTTCTCATCATGCCGGCCAGCCGCCAGGACCGCGACGGCGCCCGCCAGCTGCTGGTCGACCACTACTTCGCCACGCCCAGTTGCCGGCACCTGTTCGCCGACGGCGGCTTCGCCGGAAAGTTCGTCGACTGGGCCGCCCGGATCGTGAAGACCACAGTAGAGATCGTCCGCAAGAAAGACGGCCAGAAAGGCTTCCAAGCCCTCCCACGACGCTGGGTCGTGGAACGCACCCTGGCCTGGATCACCGCCCATCGCCGCCTTGCCCGCGACTACGAACGCCAGCCCGCCAGMTCCGCGACCTTCATCCACTGGGCGATGATCCGCACCATGGCCCGCCGCCTCGCTCGCCGAGGCCCGGTCCAGCGCTGGACGCCCAGACCGACCACCGACCGATAACCGACCAAGATTCAGGACAGGCTCTAAGGAGAGAGCCCGTTCTTGATCGACTCGAATCGCCGGTCCGCCGGCCGATGGCGCCTCTGGCTCCATCAGCCGTCTGGTTGAGCCTTGCTGTCGGTCGCCGCCAAGCCTTCCCCAGAGTGGATGTCCATGTCGCTGCGTAGCTGTGCGACGAGCCGCCTAGCAGTGGGCGAGCCGACTCGCATGCGTTTACGTAGCGTTTCTGCGGAGATCGGTCGGTGATGGTGCTGCCAGTGCAGCACGTTTTCGGCGCGGGCCCGGTGGATCAGGTCCTGCTCGCGCGCCGCCTTATCGCGCCCTTGGGGCGCGGTCGCCTCTATGCCGAGGCGCCGGCGTACCGGCGCGGGCGCCGCGGACCCGCCTACCGGGAGCCGCTCCGGTTCGGCCAGCCTGTCCGTTGCCGTGGCCTGCTGGTCTGCGGCGTGCATGGCCTCGATCAGCCCGGGACCGACCTCGCCCCAGCCGATCAGCAGCAGCGGGCCGACGGCGTCGAACGCGGCCTTGCCGTACTCGCCGGCGATCACCGGCTCCGCGACGTTCAGAGCGAGCGTGACCACACTGGCGAACAGCAGAAGACGCCGCGCTGATCGCGCCACCTCCACAGGACCGCCGTGCACCGCCAGGTGCCGCGTTCCGAGCAGCAGCCCGACAACGGACAGGTCGACCGCCGGCGCCACCAACGGCGCCACGAACACCGGCACACCCAGCCGCAGACCCAGCGCCCACGAGTTCCCGAACCCGAACGCAAACGTCAACCCGACAACGATCCCGATCATCGCCGTAACCAGATGCCCGGTCTTGGCCCGACCCGCAGTGCCCAGAGATCCGCGCGCTCGGACGGTGGTCGAGGTTTCGCCGGCCGGGTTCACCGGGTACCACCGCAGACCGACCGCGGCGACGCGATCCACCTGACGTGCACAGACCAGGGATGGTCTGGGGCGCCGCGACGATCGAGAGGAGGTGTAGCAACGGGTGTAGCAACAGCGGCAACCGACCACGCACGTCGACGGCCTTCCACACATGCCAACACACGTCCACGGACACTGACATCACGGTCGGTTCGGCCTGAAAAGCGGAAGGTCGGCGGTTCGACCCCGCCCCTGCCCACACGATCGGCTTCCCTTGTTCGGTAACCTCTGGCCACCTTCCCGGGCTCCCGCGCCATGCTTGCCAAGGGGCTCGGCCTGGAGCCAGGCGGCGGTGCGGTGCGCTTTAGGCTCCTGGGCACCGGCATCGTGGCGGTGGGGGGAACACGTGGACCAGACCGGGCCTGACGTCGCGTCCTCCGTGTCGGAGGCCTTCTGCCTGTTGGACAAGGCTGAAGCAGGTGACCCGGACGCCGCACGCACGGTCATCCATCTCCTGGCCGAGGCCTACACCCAGGCACCGTCGCATCCCGACGTCGTCCTGTGGGCGGCGACGGTCGGGCAGCTCACCAGCCGGCGCGCGGAGCTCGACCCGGCCAGCCTGGACGACGCGGTGACTTGGACCCGCCGAGCACTGCTCGCGCCGCACCCGGCGGTGGATCCGGACAGAATGCTGACCCTTCTGGGCGGGCTGCTCTGGATCCGTCACGAGCGAGACCACGACGCAACCTCATCCCGCCGCACGAGCATCGACCTCGACATCCTTCTCGAAGAGCTCGCCAACCTGACCGGGAAGGCCGGGACGGTCCTCGGCGGTGCGCCCCTGGCGGCGAAGGCGCTCGACTTCTACCGCGGCCTCGCCGTGTTGCACGCAGCCGGCGACGACCACGACCGGTCCGTTCAGCTCGCCGACGGGGAGCCCGACGGGGAGGTGGACGCGGCGCTCGATCTGGTCGAGTCCGCTCTTCCGTGGCTCGACGACAGCACCCCGGCGCTGCTGTCGGGCCTCGTGCGCCACGTCGACGCGTGCCGCTCCGCGAAGCGCTTCGCGGCCGGTCTGCGGGCGGTGAGACGGGCGCGCGCGCTGCTGGACGCCAATCCCGACGCCGAGCCCGAGAAGTTCGCCGGCCTTGACACCTCCCAGGCCAGGCTGCACGCGAAGGCCTACGTCCACGGCGCCGATCCGGCGGATCGAGATGCCGCGGTCGACCTGTTCGAGCGGCTGCTCACGGCCGGCACTCTGCTGCTACCCGGCCGGCTGGCCTACGCCGACCTGCTGCACTACTGCTACGACGCCGACCGGGATCCGGCCACTCGGGAGTCGTTCCTGCGGCTGCTGGGCCCGATGGTGGCCGCGGGCGAGACGACTCCCAGGGGCATGGCGAACTACGGCGGGTGCGTCGCCGACCGCGCCGCGGGCACCGGCTCCAGCGCCGACTATGGCGAGGCTGTGCGCTGCCTGCACGCGGCGTTGGACGAGGGCGTCGAGGAACCGGCGGAGACCTGGAAGCGGCTGGGCGACGTCTACACGTCCTGGGCCGACCATGGCGGCGGGGACGACCGGCTGGCATCCGCCGCGCACGGCTACCGCCAGGCACTGCGGCTGGGCCGAGGTGGATCCGGCGTCGGGCCGGAGGCGATGCTGCGTCTGCTCCACCACGAGGCCGCCCGGCTGGACGCCGCCGAGAGGCTCGGCCCCGAGCTGGTCGCCGACCTGCGCCTCTTCGTCGGCGCGGCCCGGCAGGTGCTGGGCCGCACCGGCGTGGATGCCGAGGCCCGAGCCTGGCTGTCCCGGGGAACGAACCTCCTCGCGTTGCGGCTGTGGGCCGAGGAGCCCGACCAGCCCCTGGACATCGGCTGGCTCGACGCGCTGCTCGTCGACGCCGCGATGTTCCCGGACGCGCCCGACTCGTGGGCAGGCTCGGTCGCCTACCAGCGGGCCCTCACGGAGCTGTTCCGCACGATGTACGTCACCGGCCCGTCGCCGTCAGCCGAGTTCGGCCAGAGCCACGCGGCGCAGGCGTACCAGCTGTTGCCGCCCGGGCCACTCGCGGACCAGGCCGGCCACCTGTTCGCGCTGACGACCATGCACGCGGGCACGCACGCCGGTGACCTCGCCCAGATCGCGACGGCCCGGCGCCTGTTCGAGCAGGTGGGCGACGAGGCCTCGGCGCTGGCCGCGGACCGGGCGCTGCGCACGATCCGCGACGGCACGTCCTTCGTCGACCCGACCGGATCGTCGAGGGCGGAACACGATCTCGCGGTCACGGACGACGACGAACGCGGCATGGCTCCACCAGCCTTGTTCGACCCGATAGCCACGCTGAACACCATGGTCTTCACCGACCTCCTCGGCCGCGCCGCGCCGTCGCGACGTGAGCCGCCGCGCCCGCGGGCCAAGCCATCCCCGGCGGGCGCGCCGGATGTGCTCGCCGACCTGCTGGCGGTGGTGGCCAGGATCTCCGGTCCCGCGGCGAGCCGCGGAGACGCGCGGGAGCTGCCCGCCGCGCTCGTCGAGGTGGAGCGGCGGCTGGCCCGGCAGCCGGCACAGCCGGCCCACCAGTCGACGGTCGCCGACCTCCTGTCGCTCGGCTGGCTCAAGACCGCGCGGCTGCTCGGCGACCGGGCCGCGGCCGGCAAGGCCGCGCTCGCGGCGCAGGAGGCGATGGACCTCCTCAGCGGAGCCGACGACCCGTGGTGGGCGCCGCTCGCGATGCGCGGCGCGCAGGCGCGGCGGCTGCGGGCGTCACCGGGCGACCGGGCGGCGGCGCGAACGCTGGGCTTGTGGGCGCTGAGCGGCCACGCCTGGAAGGTGCTGCTGCAGTCCGCGACCGACAACGCGCTCGCGGCGGCCCGCGCCGCGGCGGACGACGCACGGCTCGTCGCTGAATGGTGCGCCGAGGACGACGCGACCGGCGACCCACGGGCGGCGGCGGACCTGGTGACCGCGTTGGAGGCCGGCCGAGGGCTGGTGCTGCACGCGGCCGTCACGACCCGGTCGGCGGCCGAGCAGCTGGCTGCCCGCGGCCACGACGACCTGGCGGCGGAATGGTTGGCCGCCGGCCCGGACGCCACCGGGGCGGGCACCGATCCGCCGCCCGGCGACGCGGTGGTCTTACGGGAGGCGATGGCCGCGCTGGGTGACCAGGTCGCGCGGTCACGGCTGCGCCGCAGGGTCCTCGAGGCGCTGGTCATGCCGGCGGAGTCGGACGAGCCCGAGCGCCGGCGCCGGCGCGTCGGCCCGGCCGGCCGGGGCGGCCCGGCGGACTCGGGCGATCTGCTGACGCCGCCCGACGTCCAAGAGATCCGGGAGGCCCTGCGGGCACACGGCTCCGACGCGCTGGTCTACCTGGTACCCGGCCTCGACGGACCGGCCGGTCCCGGACCGGGACGGATTGTGATCATCCCGAGGGTCGAGCGGGAGCCGGTCGTCTGCCTGAACTGGCCCGGGCTCGTCGTCACTCGGGGTTCGGCGGTGGGCACATATGCCGAGGCATACGCCGCCTGGCAGCGAGTGACCGTTGCCAGGCCGGCCTCGGACAGCGCGGCGCACCCGTCCGTCCCCAAGGCGGTCAAGCGCGCGGCACGTCGCCGCTGGCAGGACGCGCTCGCCGTGCTGACCGCCAGGTCCGGCGGCGTGGCGCAGGCGGTGCGCACCCGTGTGGCCGGCTGGGCCGTCGACCCGGACCGGCCCCGGATCACGATCACCTCGGTCGGGGCGCTCGCGTTGGTGCCCTGGCACGCCGCCCTGGTCGGTGCGGCGGGCGAAGACGGCCGCCCCGCCGACGGACCCACAACGCGGCTCACCCAGCGCGCGATCGTGTCCTATATCCCGTCCGCCCGGCTGCTGTGCCGGACCGCCACCAACGCACCCGCCGACGGCGACGCCGAGGTGATGATCGTCGGCGACCCGCCGGGCGGCGGCCGCCCGATGGCGGCCGCCGAGGAGGCCTGGGCGCTGCGCGACGCCTTCTACCCGGACGCGACGCTCCTCGGGCGCCCGCCGGCCTCCGACCCGCGGCGTCGGCCCGCCGGCCGCGGCACGGCGGCGGAGGTTCTCGCCTGGCTGCGCCGCCGCGACGCCCGGCGCGGCGTGCTGCACCTGGCCTGTCACGCGGTCGCGCAGCCGTCGGATCCGTCGTCGTCGTACCTGATCCTGGCGGACGGGGAACGGCTGACGGYGCGCGAGCTGCTCGCCGAGCAGGCCACCACCACCCCGGTGGCCCGCGTCTGCCTCGCCGCCTGCTCCACGAACGTGACCGGGACCGACTACGACGAGGCGTTCAGCCTGGCGACGGCGTTCCTGGCCGCCGGCGCCCGGACGGTCTTCGGATCGATGTGGGACGTGCCCGACGAGCTCACCTCGCGGATCGTGTTCGCCGTCCATCACTACCTGGCCGAGGGGTGCTCCCCAGCCGAGGCGCTGCACCAGGCTCAGCTGTGGTCGCTCACTCCCGATCGGCCTCCACTGGCCTCCATGCCAGACGAGCTGCTCGCCGCCGAGACCGGGGCCTCCGACGACCCCGGCGGCTGGGCGGGTCTCGTCCACCTGGGCGCCTGACGCCGGYGCCGCCACGTCCCGGACGAGGCCCCGCTGGTGGGTGGCAGAACACGGGCGGCCCTGACCCCCGTGGTCAACCGGCGTCGGGAGMCCGAAGTTCCGTGTAGGCGCGGCGCCGCATCTCGGCCGTCATCTCGTGCTGGGTCGCGTCCGTGAGGTGACGGGCCGCCTCGTAGATCGCGGGCGCCAGGGCGTGAGCCCGGCCGGCGGGCGTCTCCAGCAGCCTGACCGACAGGTCGATGAGGCTGTACGCCGTGCCACGCACGGTGCCACCTGGGCTGCCGGCGTCGCCCAGGTGAGAGGTGTCGTAGTGGTAGACGTTCACCCGCAGGAACCAGGCGGCCAGCTGCCGGGCTGCCGCGTCGGTCCGGCCGCGGTCGAGGGCATGGCGGATGAAGTACGAGCGGGTGCCGGCGTCGTCGAGATACGGGTGGTTCCGGGACCGGGCCGAGAGCCACTGGTCGGTCTCGATCCGGATCCGGTCCGCCTCCGGGGCGTCGCCACGGTCCAGCGCCCGGCCATATCTCCACACGCGGAGAAAGCTGCCGTACACCGTGTCGTCGCCGCCTTCGCGGTCGATGAGCCACTGCAGCTCCGGTCCGCGTGCCTCCTCCCGCCACGGCTCGTCGAAGTCCGGGTCGAGGGGGCCGCCGCACCCCGGGCAGGTGGCCGGCCAGCTCGCCGGGGCGGGTGACCCGCCGGTCCCGTGATCGGGGTTGTTGCAGACCCAGCCGCTCGCGGTGGCCTCCGGCGGCGGCTGGTAGCCGTAGGTCGTCCTCGGCAGCCGCTGGCGCCCCAGGAACCTGCCCATGCCCGCGACACTCCCTTCTCAACGGCCGCGCAGCTCGCGGAGTCGCGCGGCCGCACGCGGTGTCAGGATCTCGGCGGGGAAGGTCCGGTCCAGGTCACCCGCGTGCAGCGCGCAGGCCAGTCCCGCGCCGAGCAACGTCGAGTACGCCGTGCCGTGCACCACGGTCGGGTCGAGATACTCCTCGATGAACCGGGCGGCGCCGAGCGCGGACCACACGTTGTACGACAGAGCACCCGGGGTGGTGATCTTCGCGAGGACGAGGTCCGCGAACCGCTGGTGGTCGACGTCCCGGGCGGCGGCGACGGCGGGCCCCACGACCGTCGACTCGAACGCGGGGTGACGGGCGGAGAGGACCGGGCCCCGATGCACGAGCTGCCCGAAGTCCCACAGCGCACGGACGGCGTCGTCGACGGGGCCCGGCTCCACGCCGGGGGCCGCCGGCACCCGGGAGGGCCGGCGCGCCGCCGCCGTGGCGACGGCCTCGTCGAAGTAGAACTGGCGCGTCGGGCCGTGGGGCGAGTCGAACACGGGCGGGCCGAAGAACCCGTCGTCCGGGACGGGGCCGCCGGTCAGCTCCTTGTATCGCGCCGTGTCGACGATGGAGAGGTGGATCCTCAGGTTCGTCACACGCATGTCCCGGGCCGCCAGTAGCCCACCGTCGATCAGGTCCTGGGTGTCGTCCGCGGCGTCCAGGAACTCGCGGGCGTACTGCCACGCGCCCACCTTCTCCCACGGTCCGCGGGTGGCGTGCCGGCGCAACTCGGCAATGATTCCCGGGCGGTTCTCCGGGCGCCCCACGAAAGCGATCTCCTCGGCCGGCACCAACCGCGCGTAGATGCCACTGGCCGTCAACCCGCTTTGCTCGTCAAGGAACTTCCACCGGCCGTAGTCGGCCACCAGCTCCGAGCTGAGCCTGTTGTCAGGCGAACGCCGTCGCCGGACGAGAGCCACCATGCGCACGCCCTTCCTGCGCCGTCGCGTCAGCCGATCTTGAGGGAGCTCAGTAGCGCCCGTGCCCGGTCGCGGTCCTGCGCGGTCATCTCATGCTGGGTCGCGTCCGTCAGGTGGCGGGCCGACGCGTTGATCGCGGGTGCCAGGGCGTGGGCCTGGCCGGCAGATGTCTCCAGGAAGTCCAGCGCCAGCCGGACAAGGCTGAAGGCGGTACCGCGCGTCGTGCTGCCCTCGGTGCTGTTTTCCCCCAGGTGGGTGATGTCGAAGTTGTCGGCGTCGACCCGCCGGAGCCAGCTGGCCAGCTGCCGGGCCGCCGAGTCGGTCAGGCCGTGATCGACGGCGTGCCGAATCATGGCCGCGCGGATGCTGACGTCGTTGTAGGACCTCGGCTGCGTCGCGAGCCGCTGCTCGGTCTCGATCCGAACGCGCTCCGCCTCCCGTAGGTCGCCACGGGCCAGCGCTCGGCCGTAGGTCCACTCACGGAGGTGACCGCCGAACACGCCATACTCGTYGCCTTCACGGTCGATCAGCATCTGGAGCCGAAAACCGCGGGCCTCTTCGTGCCATGGCTCATCAAAATCAGGGTCGACCGGCCCACCGCACGTCGGGCAGGTGGCTGGCCAGCGTGCCGGCGCGGGCGAGTTGCCCGTCCCGCAGCCCGGGTTGTTGCATTCCCAGCCGTGCGCGGTGGCGTCCGGCGGCGGCTGGTAGCCGTAGGTCGTCCTCGGTAGCCGCTGGCGGCCACCGGAAAACCAGCCCATACGATCCCGCCCCCCGTTCATTCGTACTTTCTCAGGACTATGAAGCAGGCGGCGCCATCGGAAGGCCTGCGGTGACGTTCTGCCACTGGTCGCCGGGTCCCTGCGCCACGTGCTCACCGAGCCGTTCGACGATCGACTCGCGCCGGTCGGCCGGCAGGAACAGGCCCCGGAAGGGCTGGTTTCTCGATTCCTCCCCTCGCGCCGCGTTGAAGACGCCGTTGCCGGCGCCGGTCAGCTGACCGGCGGCCTTGTTGCCGGCTCCGAGAACCAGGTCGGCGTCGTCCCCGTCGCACCGGAACGCCACCCGCTGGGGCAGCGTCAGCAGGGCGACGCGACTCGCGGCCGGGAGGCCCGACACCGTCCGTGCCGCCGCGACCAGGTGGATACCGGTGGACGGTCCCCGGCGCGCGATCTCGGCGACCGACCGCGTGAGCGCGCGGCCAAGCTCGTCCGCGGAGCCGAGCAGCTTGTGCGCCTCGTCGAGGACCACGATGACGCGCGCCAGCCGCTCGTTCAGGACCCTGCGGTACTCAGCGATGTCCGGCAGTTCGACCAGGAAGCTCGTCATCAGGTCCGCTCGGCGCCGTGCCTCGGCCTCCGCGCCACGCAGCACGGCGAGCGCGGGCTCTCGGTCGCCGTGCATCCGGGTCACGCAGGCATGCGGCAGTTTCTCGTAGCCGGCGAACTCGTCGCCGACGAGGCGCAGCCTCAGCTCAGTCGGTGGGTACCGCAACGCGAGCGTGAGGATGACGGCGTGCAGCGTGTTCGTCTTCCCGGTGCGCGCGGCGCCGACAACGAGTCCCCCGCCGGAGTCCGGCCCGGATGCCAGAACCAGGCGCGCCACGTCGCGGGTGCCGCCGCGGCCGAGGAGCGGGACGGCGTGGCGCTCTGTCGAGCCACGCCACCAGGTCTCCGGCCGCACGGTGAGCATGCCGGCGTCCGCGCCGAGGTCGCAGATGCCCTCGGAGGTCGCCTCGCCGCCGCGGTCCGCCGCGGCCAAGAGGCCGTCCAGCGTCACGGCGGGTGGATGGGCAGGCGGCTCGCGCACGGCGGCACCGACACGCGCCAGCAGCGCCGCGGCGCCCGTCCGCGGCTCGCCCGTCGCGCTGAAGGTGATCGGCGGCGGGTCGTCCGGGGAAAGGCCGCGGGCCGCCTCGCCGATGGCCGGGTCGTGGATGTCCCAGGCCGCCGCTCGGAGGCCAGTCCCGTCGGGGGGTAGCCGCCGCGTCGTGACCTGGCGCAGCGCACGCAGCACGGGGTCGACTGGGCCGTCCTTCCAGTCCACCTCCCGAGCCCGCGGCGGCTCGCGGGTGGCCGGGAACAGGCCGTCCTGGAGCGCGTCCGTGTCGAACTGGACCAGGGGGTAGATGCCACACGGCGGCCCGCTGCGCGCGAGATGCAGCAGCTGGGCGCGGGCCCGGGCGGAGAAACCGCCGGGATAGTCGAACACGAGAAGGACCTGGAACGGCTCCGCGAGACCGCCCGCGGATGCGTTGTACTCGTCGATGGTCGCGAATCGGCCGCGCAGGTACCGCGAGGTACGGATTTCAACCTGCTCGCGGAGGTCGGCCAGGACGCTGTCGACGTCATTTCCCGTCCTCCAGGACCGTGCGCCGAGCGGCGACCGGTCGTTCTCGCCGGCATGGGCGGGCTGTCCGGACGACACCGACGCGACCGCGTCGACGATCATCATCCCGGCCGGGACGGCCGCGATGAGCCGGAGCGCGAGTGCCCGCAGCAGCCGGATGGCGCCGTCCCGGCCGGCCGCGTCGGACCCGACCGCGAGGCCCGCGTCCAGCGGGAAATCGAGAAAAGCCGGGACGAGATCGAGCTCCAGCGCCTCGGGCAGCCCGGTTTCCAGCTCACCGAGGCGGATCAGCCGTTCGGGCAGCGCAGGAGGCAGGGGCGCGTCCCAGCGCCGGTCCTCCCACGGCGTCGCGGCGAGACCGGCGGCGGCCACGAGCCGGTCGGCGGCACCGCGCAGGGCGGCGGCCTGCGCGGCCCGCGCCGCTGTCTGGCGGGCGACGGTGGCCTCGATCTGGGTGTCGACGGCAGCCTGGGCCGCCCGCACGGCGGCCGCGACCGCGGCGGCCAGCAGCGGGCGCACGGACTGGTGCAGCACGTCCAGGCGCTCGAGGTCGCGCCACAGGTCGTCGCCGACGCGGGGCATCGAGCTGGACCGCCGGATCCACGTAGCACTCCAGGCGCGATGCGCCGCGACGATGGCGGCGACCTGGTCGCTCGCCGCCGGCGCGAGCTCCCGCCACTCGTCGAGTGTCCGCGTCAGCGTCGCTGGTTGGCCGCCTGCGTCGGGGTGCCGGACCTCGACACCGGGCAGGGCGGCGAGCACGCCGCGCAGCTGGCCGCCCAGCGAGGTCGGCTCTGCCAGTCCGCCGGCGGCCGCGATGTCCTGGCCCGCCGTTTCCCGAGCATCCCGCGCGGCCGTCGCCGCGACGGCCGCGCGCTCGTCCAACAGCCGTTCCCGCTCCCCCACATCGGCGGCGCAGGAGGCCCGCAGCCGAGCCACCGACGCGTACAGCCGCGATGCCGGCCCGCCCTCGGCGCCGGCCTCGCTCACGTGCCCGTCCCTCGCAGCTGGCACAGGCGATCGGCCGCGCGCCGCGTCAGGACCTCGGCGGGGAACGACACGTCGAGCTCGGGCAGCGCGAGCCTCAGGCCCTCGTCGAGCATCCGGGCGAAGGCCGCCGTGCGCACCGTCCCCGGGGCGAGGTACTCCTCCATGAAACGGGCCGCGCCGAGGGTGGGCCAGACGTTGTGGCCATGCCCTCCTGGCTCGGTCACCTTCGCGGCGAGGAGCTCCGCGAAACGGTCGTGGTCAACGTTGGACGCGGCGGCGATGGCGGGCCGCAGGACGTTCGGCTCGAACGAGATCTCCCGTGAGACGACAAGCGGGCCGCGATGGACGAACAGGCCGAAGTCCCACATGGCACGCGCCGCGTCGTCCACCGGACCGGGCTCGACACCCGGTGCCGAGGGCACCCGCACAGGCCGCCGCGCCGCCGCCCGGCTGACGGCATCGTCGAAGTAGTACTGCCGCGAGGGGCCATGGGCCGAGTCGAAGGCGGGCGGACCGAAGAAACCGTCGTGGGGGACGGGCCCCCCGGTAATTTCCCGATACCTGTCCGTGTCCCTTGACGAGAGGTGCCACGCGAGGTTCGTCACCCGCATGTCGCGGACAGCCAGCAGCCCGTTGTCGATCAGGTCCTGGGTGTCGGGCGCGGCGTCGAGCATGTCGCGGACGTATTTCCAGGCGCCCACTTTCTCCCACGGCCCGTGCGCGGCGTGCCGGCGCAGCTCGGCCACGACCAGAGCGCGGTCCCGGGCGCGTTGGGTGAAGACGAGCTGGTGGAGCGGCATCAGGAGCTCGTACATGTCGTTCGGCGGCAGGCCGCTCTGCTCATCGAGAAACTGATACCTGCCGAAGTCGGCCAGCAACTCCGAGCTGATCCGGTTGTCAGGCGGACGCCGCCGCCAGGCAGGGGCCACCTTATGCATGCCTTCCTGTACGTCCCCGACACCGCTGTCGGCCCTCGCTGCGCCGTAAGAGGCACCCGGCGGCGGCCCAGCAGATCCGCCCTGGACGTACCACCGTGTCAGCGGTGGTCGGTCTGTCGCCATGCGTATAGATCGCGCAGTGCGCCGATCTGAGCACCGTGATGAGCTATCTCGGTGAGCGCGCCCGCGACGAAGTGGGTGGCCGGGTGCGTGGGACCCGGCGGGCCGGCGACGCACAAGCCGCCACTTGGCGGCTCCGGGGCATAGGTGTACCCGGCGGTCGTGACGTCGAGCTGGTCGTCATCGGCCCGCTCGATCRCCTCGCGGAGGCTCCACCAGTCCTCCCGCGACGCGGCGACGGCCTCGGCGGCACTGGTGAAGATCGGATGATGGGACAGGTACGGGGAGGTCCAGCCGCTGGTCATGGTGCGCGTCCCGCCCAAGAAGTCGACGGCGCACAGACGGCCAGGCAACGACCCTATGTGCCAGTACAGCCAGGCGATGGTGGTCATCGGGACCGGGGTCGGCTCAGGGATCTCGAAGTCCGCCACCCATTCCCCGGCTCCGAACGGGTTCGCTGTCGAGCACTGACCTCGCCAGCGAATACTCCACGTCGTCGTGAAGGGCTCCCAGAAGAACTCGTCGTCGGTCAGACCTTCCCAGGCACGGGCGAGGGTGCGGCGCTCGATCGGGTACATCACCTCCAGCAGCGCGCCAGCCCGCTTCCCGATCATGAACCACATCGTACCCAGACCCTCTGCCCAGCCTGAGTGCCGTACGGGGAGGCGTCGGCACGCGGGCCCTACCGGAGCTTCTCTGCCTACGGCCGGCCGGGCCAGGCGAGCGGGGCCCATATCCCCTCATGGCGGCTGAGCCGCTTACGGAGTGCGTCGAGGCTTGTCGGGAAGGTGTCCGCCAGCGTCTGGTAGCTGTCGACGAAGCCGGTCTCGCCCCAGGGCCGGGCCGGGCACAGCTCATGGCCCCTCGGACCGGGCCCGCTGACACGCTTCACGCAGCGTTCCGTGTCCGCCGCGGTGGTCACGGTCTCGCAGGTGGGATGGGTCGGGTCGGACCAATGCTGGGCCGTCTGCGCCGGGACGAACACCTGACCGGGACCACGCGTGACGGCGGCGGCCAGGACCTTCGCTAGCGGAATCTTGCTCGCGCTCGAGCCCAGGTCCGTTCTGATCTTCTGCGTGAGAGCCCTGACCGCCGTGTCGCGCCGGAACCACAGCTCGGGCAGCACCGCGGCGGCCATCTCGGCGGCACCACGGTGCGGGTCCCGACGGGCCTCGTTGGTAAGCCGGCTYATCAGGACGGACTCGAGTTTCTTGGCGTCCTGGACGGCCAGGTCGTCCGGGAGCGGCGCGACCCGCCCGCCAGACACACCGCGCATCACCCGCCGCAGGCAGCCGAGCAGCAGATAGAGGTCTTCGGCGGCGGCTTCCGATCCGGGCCCGAGTATCCAGGCGACGATGACCGGCCGGCTCGCGGCGACGGTGTCCTCCACCAGCAGCGCCGCCATCAGGCGAGCCAGCTCGTCCGCCTGCTCGAACGCTGAGCCGAGTTCTGGGGTGTCACCGCCGCGATCGAGGACGTCCACCTCCACCGGGAAGGTACCGTCGTCCCGGCGGAGACGGTGCCGCCACAGCTCGCGGTCGAGCCGCTCGAACACCTTGGCGGCGAGCTCGCCGCCCACCGCCTCGGCCGCGACCGTGTAGAAGCCCAGGACATCCGGCTCGTCCGGGCCGCCGTAGTACGGGTTGCGGGTGTCGTGCATGGCGTGGCGCAGTGCCGTCGCGAGCCGGTCGGCCCGCCAGCGGACATCGCCATGCGCATCCGCGGCAGCGGCGGAGGTTGGATCGACAAGTTCGGTGACCGCACGGGCGTAGCCGGCAATGATCAGCAGGAACAGGACGTTGCCCAGTGCGCCTGGCGGAGCCTCCGGCGCCATTCCAGCCGCCTCGCAGTAGGCGGCCAGCTCGCCGGCCCGGCCGAAAATCCAGGCGGCGGTGTCGAGCGGATTGGCACCCGGCGGCGCTGGTCTGGGATTGGCGGCGACCGCCGCCGCGACAATGCGCCGGTCTTCCGGCGGTACCGCCGAGAACTCAGCAGCCAGGCCTGCTTCAAGGCGGTAGGCCGCGACCAATGCCCTGACCAGCACCTCGGAGTCGTCGGCGCGCAGGAGAACGGCCACGGCGACGGGCAGGTCCGGCCACCGGGTCATCACGCCGAACTTCGCCAACGCGTGGTCGTTGCGCGCGTGAACGCCCCTGCGCTGGTCGCCGAATGTCAGCGTCGAGCCGAGCAAATGCTCGAGCTGTTCCGGCGGAACCTCGGTTCCCGCCTCGCTCAACGAGGTGAGCATCGACTCGGCCCGTTTGACCATGGTCTTGACGATCTCGGCCTTGGCCTCGGTCAGGTCGTCCATCGCGGCGAACTTGGACCGGACCCGGTCGAAATCGACCGGGTGGAGCTGGTCGAGGACCAGGCGAGCGATCCGGGCCAGCTTTTCGTGATCGGGGGTCATGGCAGATTCCTGGTACGAACCTTGATCGGGGGAAGACGGGACGGGTCTGCGGCGCTGACGATGCTTGTTCGCAGTACCCCCGGTTCGGCACTGACGAAGCGGGTCCAGCGTTCGGTGCCATCGTCGAAGGCAACCTCCAGCGGAGGTGGGTCAGAACTCGCCGTCACCGCACGCCGGGCAATCAGGTGGATCCGGCGGTCGCTGTACACCTCCCAGGCCAGGTCACGTTCGACGCCGGTGCGCCAGGCCAACTCCACGGGCAGCGCCCACCGGCCCGAGGCCGTCGGCGGGCTGGGCTCGTCGGCGATGTCCTCGTCGTCGTCATCGTCATCGTCAAGGCTTCCGGCGCTTCTGAACCCGAAATCCCGCGTGGGTGGTAGGGAGAGCGCATCGCGCAGGTCGCCCACTCCCAGCCAGGACCACAGACCACGAGCCAGCCGCCCTAGTACCGGCGTCGGTTCGGCGGCGGCGGCAGCGGGTGCCGGCGATTCGTCAGCGAGGATCCAGCGCCGATAGGGCGCCCATGCCTCGGCGAGCTCGTCGACGGCCCGCAGGTTGATCCGCAGCCACCGCGAACGGCTCGGCCCGGCGACGACCTGTTGGATCTCGGCCAGGAGGCGGTCACCGAGCAAGTCCCGCACGTCAGCGGGAACCTGGCCGCCCTCGGCCCTCACCTCGACGAAGGCCGGCGGGCCGTCCGGATCGTCGCGGGCGAAGCCGGCGCGCAGCCCCCGTCGTAACACGGCCACTTTCATCGGCCACACCGTGGCCAGCGTGACCTGCAGCGATGAAAGGTCCGGCACGTAATCGACCCGCACGTGGCCGTCCCACGGTGTCACGGCCACGAAGAATTCACCTCGGCCCCCATTGCGTTCCCCCCGGTGTGGTGGCTGGCAATCACTGTACCGCCGCCGCTGCCTGGTTTCGTCAGCGCCTCGCGGACACCTTGGCCACGCCTTTGCGTCGACGGTCCTCCGGGTGCCGGGCCGGTGGGCGAACCTTAGTCCACCGCGCCAGTCCCTGCCTCGGAGAAGAGAGCTTCCATCCGGGGCCGCGGTGACGACACCAACCGGTGACGTTCCAACCAGCGGAAAGCCCGGGAAGGGCCGCRAGAAAGAAGCCACCCGCTCCACCTTCGTGCCACCAGCTGGCCCAGGTATTACACTCACCAGCGGCGCTCGACGGGGGGCAACATTGGCGAGCTACTGGGCAGCCCGGGCCGAGGAGCTGTTCTCGGTCATGGAGAAGACCGACGATACGGCCCGGGCCGGCGAGGTCGTTCGGTTATTCACCCGGGCAATGGAACGGGATCCGAGCAGTGCGAACGCGCCGCTGTGGTGTCATCGGCTCGGGGTGACCGGTGCATGGCTGGCTGAGGACGGCCTGGCTGACTGGGACGAGCCCGTCGCCTGGCTGCGCCGGGCACTGGCCGGGCCGGCACACCCCGCCGTCGACCCCGACGAGGTCATCACCGACCTGGTGTGGACGATGGTTCGACGCTGCCTCGCCGGGTCGGACGTCGCCGAGTTCGACCGTCTGGTCAAGGGGTTGGACACGCTGCCCCGGCCGACCGCCACGTCCCCGGCCGCGGTCGCCGTCGACTTCTACCGGGCCGTCGCCCGGCTGGGCCGCGCGCGGTCGCGGGATGACCCCAACCGGGACAACCGGGACGACCGGGAGCAGGCCGGCGCGCTGCTGGACGCCGTCCTGGCAGATGTGCCCGACGACTGGCCGTTGCTGCTCGAGACGCTGCTGGAGTACGCCGAGATCTGCGCGGAGGAGGAGCGCTACGCGGTGGGTCTGGCCGCGGTCGTCCGGGCCCGGGCCCAGGCCCTGCCGGAGCCGTCCGGCGATGACGGCGATGACGGCGATGACGGCGATGACGCTGATCTCGACGGGCCCACGCTCGGCGACGGGTTCGCGGCGGAGATCGACCTCGTCGAGGCGCGGTTGCTCGACGGCCGGCTGCTCCAGGCGAACGACGCCGGGGACGCCGATGCGCTCGTCGGCGTCCTCGCCCGGGTCGTCGAGCGCGCGGACCCGACCCCTTACGCCCTGGAGCGCTATGGTCAGCTGCTCGCCACCCGGGGCGACCGCACGGGCTCCCTTGAGGACCTCGCGCTCGGGGCCCGGTGGCTGACGGCGGCCCTGGACGCGGACACAGACCAGTCGGCTGGGACCTGGTACCTGCTCGGCCTGGCCCACCTGCGACGCGCGGAGATCCTCGGTGATCCGGCCCTCTTCGACACCGCGGCCGGGTGCTTCCAGACCGTCCTCGATCGGCCGGACGACGACGTCGATCCGGACGAGGTAACCATCAGCCTGGTGGTCCTGCTGGTGGAGCGCTACTTCGCCGCGCCGGGAGTAGAGGCGGTCAACCAGCTGGTCGAGGCGATCGATCGGGTGCCGCGGCGCCCGGCCGGCTCCCTCGGGCCCGTCGCACTCGACTACTACGCCGCCGCCGCCCGGCTGGTCCGCGCGGAGCTGGTGCCGGACCGGGCCGCCAAGGACCACGCCGACGCGATGACCCGCCTCGACGGCGCGCTGCCGCACGTACCCGACGACTGGCCACTGCTGACCGGGGTCCTCCTCGACTACGCCGGGTGGTGCGGCCGGACAGGCCGGTTCGGCGACGGCCTGGCCGCGCTCACCCGCGCCCGCCGGGTGGCCCCACCGGACGGCCATCCCCAGGAGGTCGACCTCCTCGCGGTTGACCGGCTCGAGGAGTTCCTTCGGGCCGGTCAGAGCAACGACCTCGGCGCCTTGGAAGCACTGCTGGCACGGCTGACTCAGGACCCGACGGCGATGGACGGCGCCAAACCGGGCAACGTCGAGTTCCTGGCCGGTCTGCGGCTCGTCACGCAGGCGGCCCAGACCGGCTCGGACCATGACTTCCAGGCGGCGCTGCGCCAGCTGGACGCCGCGCTGAGGAAAGGCGTCGAGCCGGCGGCGGTCGCCTGGTGCGTCGTCGGGCTCATCCGCGTCGAGCAGGGGGGCCGCACCGGCGACGACCGGCTGCGGGAAAGCGCCGGAGACTACCTCCGAAAGGCTCTCCGGGGCGGGCTCGTCGATCTGGAGCCCAACCTCGCCGCCCTTGCCCACCGCCACCTGGCCATGGCCCTCGGAGCGCGGCTGCAGTCCGATGGCTACCCTGACGCGGCGATCGGCGAGGCCGCCGCCGAGTTGGACGCCGCGTGGCCGCTGTTGGCCGACGGCCGTCTGGGCGCCGTCGCTCGCGCCGAGCTCGCCGGGGCGCTGACGCCGCTGCTGCTGCCGTTGATGGTGCGCGACCTCGACTTCGACGTCGCCCGGCTGGACGAGCTGCACGCGGCGCTGCGGGCCCACCCGGCGCCGCCGGCCCACTGGCCCACCGTGCTGGGCACGTTCGCCCTCGTCCGGGACATGCTGCACGGGCTCGTCCGCAAGGGCCCGGCCGGCGTGCCCGCCTACAGCGAGTCCCGGGCCCGCGACGTGTTCGGCGACGCGCCGATTCCCGACCAGCTGGTCCCGATGGTCGCTTACCAGGAGATGTTGCGGGCCCACGCGAGCGGTGAGCGGGCGCGCATGCAGGATGCGCTCACGCTGGTCCAGGATCTCGAATCCCCGGAGGCCCGTCTGGTCTCCGGTCTCGCCGAGACTCAGCTCGCTCTCTGGGACGGGAAGGACATCACCGCCGTCCTGGACCGCGTCGCGAAGACCATCGAGGACTTCGGAACGGGCGATCCGGCGGCCCGCCTCATGAACAGCGACATGCTGCCCACGGTGCGACTGCTGAGAATGATAAGCCGCGCTCAGACGGGCGGGAAGGTCTCGCCGCGCGAGTACGCGCGCCTGCTTCCGTCGCTGATGCGCGGGGCCGCCAGCCTGGCCCGCGGCCGCGCCGGGCACGGGCGCCGGGGGGCCGGCCACGCCCCGGCAACCGACCCGTTGACGTCGGCGTTGTCCGGTGTCCTGCCGCTGGCGCAGGCGACTCTTGCGGCGGCCATACCGTTCTACCCGGCCGGCGCCCGCCGCGGGATCCTGGACAAGGCCGCGCGCTTCGCCGGAACCGGCGACCCGGGCGCGATCGCGATCGGGAACTGGCAGCTCGCTGTCCAGACCGGCGACCGCCAGGYCGCGGCGCAGACCGTCGTTTGGGCGGACCGGGCGCTGACCGCCCTGGAAGGCCCTCAGCACCCGGACTGGGCGGGCATGGCCCTGATCGCCGCGGAGGGCCGCCGCCTGCGCCGGTCGGGCGATGACCTGAAGCACTCCCGAGAGCTGGGGCTGTCAGCGTTGAGATGCCACACCTGGCGCGTGCTGCTGCAGTCAGGCACCGCCGACGCCCTGGCCGCCGCCCGGGACGCGATCGAGGACGCGCTGACCGTCGCCGACTGGTGCGCCGAGGACCGCGAGGCCGCCGACCTGATCCTCGCCCTCGACGCCGGCCGCGGGCTGGCGCTGCACGCGGCGGTGACGACCCGCTCGGCGGCCGAACGCCTCACCGACCTGGGTGCGGGCAAGCTCGCCGCCGACTGGGCCAAGGCCGGCGGGGACGAGCGGGTCGACATCGGGCTGAACGTGAAGGTCCAGGGCGAGCTGCGCCGCAGGGTGCTCGACGCGCTGGCCTCCGGCGCCGGCGACCTGCTCGAGCCGCCGCGCCCCTACCAGATCCGGGCCGCCCTGCAGGACCACGGCTCCGACGCGCTTGTCTATCTGGTACCGGGCGGGCCGCTCGAGGACGGGGGAACGCGGCCGGGCCGGGCGGTCGTCGTGCCGGCCAGCGAGGCGGCGCCGCTGCAGATACTGCCGCTGCCCAGGCTGGTCGTGGGGCCGGGCACGCCGCTGGAGCGCTACGCCGAGAGGTACCAGGCCCGGCATCGGGGCGGCCTGCCGAAGGCCGAGACCGAGGCGGCTCTCGAGGCCTGGCGCGCCGAGCTGTCCACGCTGCTCGCCTGGGCCGGCCGGGAGGTCGGCACCGACCTGCTCAGGGCGGCCAGGTCGTGGTCCGCGGACCCGGGCTGCCCCCGCCTGGTACTCGTCCCGGTCGGCCCGCTGGCCCTGGTGCCCTGGCACGCCGCGGTCTGCGACGACGGCCGAGGGACACCGACGCCGTTGGCTGCGCGGGCCGTCGTGTCGTACATCCCGTCGGCCCGGTTGTTGTGCCGGGCGGTCAGCGCTAGGCCGGTCACCACCGGCGAAACCCTGATCGTCGGCAATCCCGCGGGCAGGAAGAGCCTGCGCGGCGCCGCTCTCGAGGCGCGAGCCGTGCGCCAGGCCTTCTACAGGGGCGCGACGTTCTACGGCCGCGGGATGCCCGGCCAGGCACAGCCCGAAGGCGAGGGGACTCCCGCCGAGGTACTGGCCTGGCTGCGGGGCCAGGCGTCGGGCCGCCGCCTGCTGTACCTGGCCTGCCACGGCCAGGCCGAACCGTCCGAGCCGACCCGCTCCCGCCTGGTGCTGGCCGGCGGCCCGTTGGCCACCAGCGAGCTGCTCGCCCACCTGCCCGCCGAGGCGACCCCGGTGGAGCGGGTCGTCCTGTGCGCCTGCTCGAGCAACGTCAGCGGCCTGGACTACGACGAGGCGTTCAGCGTCGCCACCGCGTTCCTGGCCGCCGGCGCCCGGACCGTCTTCGGGTCGATGTGGGACGTGCCCGACCACCTCACCTCGCGGATCATGTTCGCGGTCCATCACTACCTGGCCGAGGGGTGCTCCCCCGCCGAGGCGCTGCACCGGGCCCAGCTGTGGTCGCTCAACCCCGACCGCGAGTTCCTGCCGACCATGCCGGACGAGCTGCTCGTCGCGCAGACCGGCGCCTCCGACGACCCGGCTGGCTGGGCCGGTCTCGTCCACCTGGGCGTCTGAGGGCGGGGGCGGGAAACGCACCATCGGCGGACCGCCGTGGAAATGTCCTCGGCGTGCTGACGTCCCGGATAGGGTTTATGACCCACCATTACTCGGCCGAGAGGCAGCCTCCGGCCGACGCGCCGCACCGGGCCCAGCGGTGGGCTCTCGACCCCGGCGGGCCGCTATCCGTATTCATTCCCGACGAGCTGATGGACGCCCGCGATGGCCGGTCCACCGACGACTCGGCCGGCTGGACCGGCCGCGTCCGCGTCGGTGTCTGAGGGATGTGGTCATGACGGGGGTCTTTGCCGCGATCTGGGGACTGTTCGGAGGGTTCTGCGCGGAGGGTTTGGGTTTCTACATAGCGGTCCGGCACAAGGTCACGTGGCCCTGGCGCGCCAGGGGTGGACCGTCTCTCCTCGTCTACGCGAGCGCGGAGCTGGTCCGCCTGATCATCGGTGCGGGCTTGGCCTGGGCATTCGCGGCTTCGGGCCAGATCGCCACTCCGGTCGCCGCGCTGGCGGTCGGCGTGGCGGCTCCCCTGCTCGTGGAGCGTCTCTCCCAAGCCGGTCCCCTGACGGTGGGCGAGTCGGCGGCCCCAAGGCTTGCCAGGCCCGCGCGGCGACCGGGCGAGACGAACCCGGGTCGGGCCGGGTCCACGTCGTCGGGCACGGCGAACCCCTGAGCCAGCCCCTCCTGAAAGCGTGGCTCGGCCTCTCGCGCGTGCGGCCTGCTCATGCCGAGGCTGGCCAGGGCTTCCTCGGCATTGCGGAGCGCCTTTCCGTGGTCCTTCCTCGGTGCACCATCGCGTCGCCCCTCTCGGTGGCGGTCGCCGCCGGCGCGCCGCCCGGGCCAGAGGGGAGTCACGGCAGGCCCGGCACGAGAGGCGCTCCTCGCGCGCGGCGAGTCATCGGGCGGCGTCGGCGCGGAGGATTCCCGCCGTGGTCGCCGCGGCGACCCACGTCTCCCACCCGTCCGCCATCGCCTCGGCGAACTGGGCGTCGGACATGGCGAGCGTGGGGAAGGTCGTCACCCTGACGTTGGGTACCAGGCGGCCTGGCTGTCCTCGTTCGAGCTGGTCGAGGAACCGGACACGGCCGAGGGCGAGGAACTTCAGGAACACCGGGTAGCGGGCGGTCTCCGCGCAGGCGCTGGCAGCCTTCGACTGACTGTCGGGCTCGCCGTCGGTCACCACCATGGCGAAGAGCGGCAGGTCGCTGACGGAGGCCTGGGAGCGGATCCGGGCCAGGGCGAGGTCGAGCGCGGTGCCCTGCATGTCCCTGGGCTGCCACAGGCCGCGCCGCCCGCCGCTGCCGACGACGCCGCGGTAGTTGGCCACGCCGACAACCGCGCCGTCACGCAGCCGGGAGTCCCAGGGGATGACGGGAATCTTTCCGTCGGCGTCCAGCTGCAGGGCGAAACCGAGTGCCCGTTCGACGAGCTCCTGAACCGCGCCGGACCTGTAGTAATGGCCCATCGAACCGGAGTGGTCGAGCATGAGGACGCACCGGGCGCGGATCCCGGTCAGGCCGCGTCTGGCCAGTGACTCGCCGGCGACGTCGGCCCGCGAAGCGAGCATGCCGTGGCCGGCGGAACGCAGCGACGACACGTCGACCGCCGCGCCGGCGCCATAGATGAGCCGAGCCGTGTGCGCGGGGCCTGATTTCATACCGAACGCCACATCAACCCCCTTTGAGTCGTCCGCCGGCCTGGACGGTACTGGTGAGAACCTGCCGAGACGGCGTGCGTGGCCATGGGACGCGGAGCGGTTAGTTGAGAATGCGGAGCGGTCAGTGGGCGAGCTGGACCGCAACGGAGATGGCCCCGATGATGAGCGCGAGCAGGAGTGCCGCGCTTAGGGTCACGCCCACGGCGAAGGTGGTCCAGAACATTCCCCGCCGCCAGGAGCGGTACGGGTCCCTAGCGAGAGTCGCCATGCGGCGCAGCCTTTCCGGAAGGTGGGTGGCAGAGGGATGCCGAAGAAAACGGGAACCTAGGCCGCGAGGCGCAGACCATGCTGCCCGAGTGTCCAGCCGGCCAGCCGCTCGACGCTGTCGTCGACGTCGCCGTGGCTGTCGACGACGGCGGACGTGAGGAAGAACCGGACCTCGCCGAAGGCGAGCTTCATCGCGCGCAGCAGGTTGCCCTGCTCCAGCGTGTCGCCGAACCAGCGCTGCACGGACAGGTCGTCGGCCTGCACTCCGTCGTCCGCGAGCACCTTGGTCACCAGATCGCTCTTGGTCACCGCGACGACGAGGCGGGCCTTGGAGGTCTTCACGCCCATCTCGGTCAGCGTCGAGGCCACCTGACCGAACACGAACTCCGGGTCGCGCTTCGCGCGTAGCGCCTCGTACTTCGTCTTCTCGGCGCCACCGAGCCTCTTCCACAACGGCTCGATCGACAGCGGGTCGACGGTGAACAGGAAGGTGTCCGCCAGGCTCAGGTACTGCAGGTCCTGCAGGTCGTCGGTCTGGTTGAAGAACTCACCCGCGGCGTCGAAGACGTGGACGAACCGGGCCGAACCACGGCGTGGCTTGACGTAGATCGAGTGGCTGCGCCGCGGGCCGTCCGCGCGCGACGTCGCGCTCACCTGTCCGCGCTCGGCGAGCTCGCGCCTCGACTTCTCCTCCTCGGTGCGGCTGCTGTCGTCGCGGAACTCGGCAGYCCCGCCGCGGCGCCGTGTCAGTCCCTCGATCGCCATCATGAGGACGACCATCAGCTGGGTCTTGCCTGCGGACGTCGCCCCGAACACGGGCAGCACGATCTCGGACGCCTCTCCCGCGCCCTTGACGAGCGGACGGTCACAGTTCGGGCAGAAGGCGTCCAGCCTGGTGCTTCCAAGCAGGATCGACGTCGGCATCTTGGCGCCGCAGGYGCAGGTACGGCGCAGCACACCGTAGTGGCCCGGCCGGACGTCCCGGTGGTGCGTCTGGCATTCCGTGCACGCGTAGGCCGGGTAGATGCCGGCCTCGTAGCACTTCGGGTCCGTGCAGTGAATCCGGACGCGGCGAATCCGAAGGAGCGCGGAGTCCAGAGCACGCAGCACGGCAATCGTGGCGAGCGCGGCGAGCCGCGCGAGGACCATCACGGCGGTCTGCGCCGCGGCGGCCACCGCCATGGCGCCGATCGCGAACCCGCCACCGACGAGGACGCCCGCCATCCGGATGGCGCCCAGGAGCTTCCGGAGCCCGCCGGGCTGGTGCATCGGCGGCTGCAGGTCGGGCGCCGCCTTGGAGAACTTCCCGAACCAGCGGACCATGATGACGCCGCGCTGGCGGTTCCACTGCCGGAGCATCCGCTTCCAGCCGGCCTTCTGCGCGTGCTGGAAGTCGCGCCGCGCCTGGCCCACCAGGTAGTGCGCGTACGCCGGCTCCTTGTCGCCGTCCCGGCGGGACGGCGGAGCCGGGACGGCGAGCGCCGTCGACGGCTGCTTCCCGACACCCATGTTCTGGGCGAAACCCTCAAAATAGGCGACGACCATCACCACGAAGACGACGATCGGGACCGGCCTCGGGAGTGAGAGGACCGCCGAGACGAACCAGAAGGCGAACGAGATAAGGAAGAGCAGGAAGATGACGTGAAGGACGATCATCGGTAGCTACCCCTGCGTGTCGAGCGGGTGGCGGCAGACCGCCGCGAGTGTGGGGACGCGGCGGCGCGCATCAGCGGCCGCCGCCCTTGGGGCCCTTGCCCGACTTGTCGGGCCCGCCCTTGCGTGACTTGCCGGCCTTCGCGGCCTGCGCGGCCTTTTGCGCCTCTTCCTCGCGCTCCTCTTCCTTGCGGAGCCGGCGCTCGGCGAACTTGCGGCGCGTCCAGCCGCCCGCGCTGAGGTCTCGCCAGTCCGCGAAGTTCTTGGCGGCCCCCGCGTCGAGCCGGCCCAGTCCGGCCTCGACGCCTTTGAGCCGTCCCAGGGGCCACTCGACCAGCCGAGGCTCGAGGAACTCGAAGATCCGATCCGCGGTGTCCCGCGCGGCCTGCGCCGGGTTCCCACTCAGGACGTACTGCGCGTAGTACAGGTCGACGGCGATGTCGAGCCGCGCCACGGAGTCGGGGCGCAGATGGCGGTCAACGCTGTAGAGGTAGCTGTCCAGCGCCCGGGAGACCAGCACCGAGAGCGCCGCCACCAGCCGGTCCGGCTCTCGGTGCAGGTCCTCGAGCAGCCGGTTGAGCTTGTGCTGCGGGCCCTGCGCGTCGACGGGGTCAAGACCGCCGATCTGGGCGGACAGCACCTTGGCCTCCTGGACGGGCCCGCGTTTCCTGGCCGCGGCCGCCTTGCGCTCGGTGCTCAGGTGCCGCATGACGACCTCGTCGGCAGGCTCGGACAGCCGCAGCCCCGCATCCCGCACCGCATGGCACAGGGCGTCCAGGTCCTCCAGGTAGTCGCCGTCGGCGTCGCGCTCCCTACGGGTCAGCACGGCGTCGAGCCAGGCCAGCGGCGGGCCTGCCAGCGCGCCCGGTCTCTTGCTCAGCTCGGTGACGACCCGGCGGGCTTCGTCGGCCGTCCAGCGACTATCCGGCCACAGCAGCCGCAGCACGTCGGCATCGAGCAGCGGCCGCCGTGCCCGGTGGGCGCCGACCCAGCCGTCGTCCGGCCCGTCCGGCCCGCCCGGCCCGCCCGCGCCGTGCCCGCCGTGCCCGCCGAGCAGCGCGTAGCGCACGAGCCGGTCCACCGGGTCCGCGTCACCGTCGGGCCGGACAAGCCGCCAGACCGCGTCGAGCGCCGGCCACGCATCGAGCCCGGCCTCCTCCGCCACGCGGGCGAGGGGGCCGGTGAGCAGGCCGGACAGGGTGGCAAGCGCCGTGTCGGCGGCGCCCGCGGCGACCTCGTCGAGCACACCGTCCCTGAGCTCGGGCCAGGCGCCCACCAGCCGCGTGACGGTCTCCGGGGCCGCGCGGCCGTCCACAGCCAGCGGCGCGACCAGCTTGCGCCCCAGCGTGCCCAGCAGCGTGGGCGGCAACGGCAACGCCTCGGTCGCGGCCCAGGTCAGCATCTCCAGCACACGTCTCGCCGCCAGGCCGCGGAATGCTCGCGCCAGCTCCTCGCCGGCGTACGTCCGGCCGGCCGCCGTGCGCGGCAGCGGTGCCGCGGTGGCGTGCTCGCCCGCCGGCCCGTCCCGCAGGACCGCGATCCACCGATCGGTCGTCTCCTTCTCGGCCGCGAGGAGGAGGTCGGCGGCGCCCACCGCGTTCGCCGCGGCGACGAGGTTCGCGAGGACGGGAAGCCCGTCCGCGCCAGCCGGGACGGCTGTCAGGACCGTGGGGCCGAGCCGCGCGACCGCGCGACCGCCGCGCGCCGCGCCCTCCGTGGCGAGCCAGTCGGCGGCGGCCGCGGCGACGGTCTCGGCCTCCGCCTCGCTGAGCGCCGCGCGCAGGCTGGGTGCGCTGAACAGCGCGGCGGACAGCAGGGCCGCCCACCGGTCCGGCACGCTCGGGAGCTCACCGGCCAGGTCCCGCGCCGCCGCCCACAGCTCGCCGGCCGCGCGCGGGCCGAACCAGGCGAGCAGCTCGGCCCAGTCCGCCGCCGCGACGTCGCTGGACCGTCCACCGGGCACGTCGAACTGGACGTAGGTGGTGAACGCCGCGCTGTCGCGCTCGACCTCGGTCTCCGGCACGGTGGCGACGAGGTCGAGCGTGCAGAACGCCGGGCGGCTGTGGTAGGTCGCGAACGACATCCGCCGGGCAAGCGCCGGCGGCAGCAGGTAGCTGACCAGGGCCACCCAGTGCGCGGCCAGCTCGCTGGTCTCCTCGATGAGGATCGTGGAGCGGCGCTCGCTCGCTGTCATCCCGGCGGCGACCGCGGTCAGCAGGGCCGACAGCACGTCGACGCGGTCCGGGTCCACCTCCAGGAACTCGGCCGCGGCCGCCCGGTCGAGCGGGCCGAGCAGGGGCGGCGCGGGGAGATCGTCGAGGTGGGTGTCGGATGACTCACGGTGGGTCCAGGCGGGCGAGCGCCACAGCTCGATCGGCAGCGCCTCGCCGAGCTGCCCCGCGATGTCCGTGCTCACCAGCGCATGCGCGAAGTAGTTCCCGAAGCGTTTCGAGTAGTCGTTGCCGAGAAAAACGACATTGGCCAGCACGGAATGGTCGTCCGCCGGCTCGAAGCACAGGTTGACCGGGCAGACCGCGATGGCGGCGGCGTCCGCGTTGTAGGGCACGGACTTCGGTGGGGTGTACGCGGTGAGACCCTCGACCCGGCGCATCACCTCCGGCGGCACGTCGTCACTCGCCGCGTTGAACTGGAAGCCGGGAAAACCGGAGATCCCACGCGCGCACGAGGTGTAATACAGTTGCTGAAAGCTCATCCCCCGTCGACCTCCGGTCAGGACTTGCTGGGCTTGCTCTTCGGAATGGCTTTGAACTCGCTGAGCAGCCAGAGGAACGGGTCCGCGACCCGGTGCGGCTGCACCACCCCGGTGGAAAGCCGGCCGTCATCGGTCGGCGGCGCACCGAGCGCGGACAGACCGAAATACCGGTACTTCGCCCAGTAGCGCTGCAGCGCGAGGTCTATGCCGGAGCCGTCCCAGTCGTCGAGCAGCGCCCGGATGTAGTCGTGGACCTCGAGGCTGTCGTCGGTCTCGAACTGGGGGCTCGTCGGCGCCGGGCGGCGCACCGCGGACTCCTCGCCCAGGCTGTCCCACAGCGCGTCCATCTTGGAGAACGCGAGCGCGATCGGTCGGTCGATCTTCCCGCCGGGCTTCACCTTGAGCTCCGGGATGAGCAGCTCGGTGATCCGGGTCAGCACGTCGAGGGGGGACTCCACGTCCGAGGCATCCGGGCGCGGAGCACCGGGCGCGGTGAGGTCCTTCGTGGCCCGCATGCTGAGCGGGTCGACGAGCAGGATGATGGCATCGGCGCTGGCCAGGTACGAGACGTTCTGCTCGATCCCCTCGACCGTGTTCAGGTCCTCACCCGCGGTGTCGAAGAAGGACAGCACCGTGCGCCTCTCGGTCGCCCGCAGGCTCCCGTCGCCGGCCCGGGCGAAGTTGAACACCAGCGGCGGGCTCACGCCGCGGGCCGCGGCGGTCTGCGTCGGCGGCAGCAGCTCGTGCCTGCCGTAAAGCGCGTCCTCGTACCGGTCCCGGTAGGTCTTGCGGGTCTCGTCGTCCGCGCCAAGCAGCGACGAGCCGAAGCGCGCGCCGACGGAATTCTTCAGCTCATGCAGCAGCACGGTCATGTAAGCCGTCTTGCCGGAGTACTTCGCGCCGACGAGCGCGATGAGGCGGCTCTCGTTCTTACCGAAGTGCGTGGGCAGCCGGCTGTGGCATTCCGGGCACACTCGGTTCGTCGTCTCCAGGCCGCAGTCGACGTGGTGCGCGCTCAGCTTGGCCCCGTTCGCCTGAAACACCGGCGGATAGGGCCGCGGATCCCCCAGGCGCTTCCTCAGCACGGGGTCGGGCGCTGTCTTGCACTGCGGCTTCCCTCCTTTCCCCGGACGCCCGGTGCACCGGAAACCGATGGCCTTCTCTTTGAACCGGCCGTAGCAGTAGGGGCAAACCAGGAGGCTCACCCATCACCTCGTTCCACGTAGGCGAACCAGTGTCACCGGCGACGTGCCGGGGTTCGCGGCGTCGACAAAGCAGGCCAGCCCGCCCGCGTTCTTCCAGGCGGCGTCCAGTTTCAGGACCAGCGGCTGCCCGCCCGGCGCCCGGCTGGCCGGCAGTGTTCCGAGGGACGTACCGCTCGACCGGTTCAGCGGCAGGATGCCGTCGGCCCGGCCGACGACGACCAGCGTGGGCAGGTCGCAGTCCTGCTCGGCGGTCAGCGTGACCAGCACGGACTTCCGCTTGACCGCGACCGTGTAGCTGACCTTGACGGCCCGTCCGGGCACGTCGATGGTGACGGCCGGTGACAGGGTCTCGATGCCGTCGATCCGGGCCAGCGCGCGCACCCCGACGGTGACCGCCGCCGGTCCGACCGTGATCTGGGCGCCACCGTCGTCCTGGTAGCGGCGCAGCCCGATGGTGATCGGGTGGTTCCCGCGCCCGGAACGCGCGCCGGCCGGCCACCACTCCACCCGGGCATGCCCGATGCCCGCCGGCCATTCCCAGCGCAACCGGGCCAGGTCGCCGAACCGGTCCGCGGCGAGGCCGCCGACCGGATCGATGAACGCCAGCGGCACCGTGTTGCCGACGGCGACCGCCGCCCCGGACGGCACGGTGGACACCGGGGTCAGGTAGCCGCGGCTCGCGGCCAGCGGCAGCATCATCCGCCCGTCCGGCCGCCGCTCGGGCGTGCCCGGCTGGGGCGAGCCGAGCTGGCCGGCCCGGGCGGCGGGCACCTGTGCCCCGGGCTCCCACACCGGCGGCTTCCCACCGAGCCGGATCTCGACGGTGCCGACCGGCGGCGGCGTCCAGACGGCGACGACGCGCCCCGCGTACGCGCCGGAGCTGGGCAGTTCGACCGCCAGGTCGGTGACCGGCCGCGCGGGCCGCTGCGGCCGGGCGGTGGCGGCCACCCCGGGCGCCGTCTGCCGGGTACCGCCCCGGCCGAGGTAGGTGGCGCGCACCGTGTACTCGTAGGTGACACCGGGCCGAACGTCACCGTCGGTGAACGCGTCGCGCCCGGCCCGGACCTCGGTCTCAGCCCGGTCGCCGCTCTGGCGCCGGGTCACGACGATGCCGTCGGCCTTCGGGTGCGGCCGCCAGGTCCCACGTACCAGGTGCTCCTCGGCCGTCAGTGCCAGCTCCGCGACGTCCGGTACGAGGAGCACCGGCGCCGACGACACCGCGGCCGACCAGATGCCCTCCGTCCGTGCGGCGAACACCGAGTACCGCACCGGCTCGCCGACCGGCGGCGCCACGTCGACAGTGCTGTTGGCGGTGAGCTCCTCGAGGCGCTCGCCGCCGTCCGGTCCGGGGACCGCCGTGCCACGGCTGCGGACCACGCGGTAGCCGACGTTGCCGGTCCGCGCGGCGCTCGGCGTCCACCGCACCGTGACCTTCCCGTCGAGCGCCGTGACGGTGAGGTCGGTGGGCGGCGGCGGCGCGATGCCGCGCAGTCGGGCGGCGAGGTCCTCGTCGTCGGTGACGATCTCCAGGACCTGGGCAAAGGACGCGGCCGCGTCCTCGAAGCGCCGCGTCCTGAACGCCTGGTCCCCCTGCCGGGCCAGTTGTTCGGCCCGGGCGAGCGCCTCGTTGACGCGCCTCTCGGCGTCGGCCCGCTCGTCGCTCGCGGGCACCTCGACGAGCAACTGCCTCGCCGTGCGCAGCCGCCGCTGCGCGATCGCCTCGACGACCTCGTCGAGCGGGCCTCCGGAGGGCTGCCCGCCTCCCGCGCGCGCGAGGTCGAGGACGAGGACGGCGAGCTCCTCGGCCTCGTCGCGGACCAGGCCGAGCTCGACGGCCTGGCTGGTGAGCGCGGGCGCGGGYAGGCCGGCGGTGGCCAGCTCCCGCAGGGCCTCGGCGGTCTCCCAGCAGATAAGCGCCTGGTAGCCGCCGCCCGAACCGTCCCGCAGCACGGGCAGCACGGTGCCCAGCACGTTCATGGCGGCCGTCTTGCGCTCGTCGTTGGCGCGGTTCTCCCAGTCCTTGCGCACCTGCTCGGCGCGTGCCGCGCTGACCGCCGCGCCGGCCTTCGCCCGGAAGCCGTCGCGCAGCTGGAAGCCGGCCCGGACCGTGCCCTCGTC
Source organism: Pseudofrankia asymbiotica (assembly GCF_001983105.1). Classification (GTDB taxonomy): domain Bacteria; phylum Actinomycetota; class Actinomycetes; order Frankiales; family Frankiaceae; genus Pseudofrankia; species Pseudofrankia asymbiotica. The sequence goes on from NZ_MOMC01000068.1 coordinate 29,888, forward strand.
CAGGACGAGCTCCGCCGACAGGCGCAGGCCGAGCTGGGCCAGGTTGGCGCGCAGCGTGGCGGCGCTCCCGACCGGGGGACGGTCCGGGAGCTTCCAGCCCGGCGTGACCAGCCGCAGCTTGTGCCGGCCGAGCGCCACGACGACCGCCCCGCGGTCGGCCACGCCCCGCAGGCTGGCGGCGAGCGCGTCGACCATGGCCTCAGTGACGCACGGCCCGCCGGCGGCGAGTCCGGTGAGCAGGGCGTCGACCTTGCCCGCCGCCTCGGCGCGGACGGTCTCGCGCTGGCCGCGGAAATGCTCGGGGGTCAGCTGACCCGCCTTCTCCAGCGCGGAGTGCGCGGCCAGCAGCGCCGTCGAGGTGTTCGCGTAGGTGATCTTCTGCTTCAGCGCCCGCCAGAACTTGACGACCTCGGCGACCCGTGCGTCGAACGCCTCCGCGCCGCGCAGGGCCGCGTCGTCCATCGCGTACCGCTCGCAGAGGTCCGCCGGGATCGTCTTGTCCTTGCGCGCCGGGTCGACGACGCGTTTCTGGTACGCGGTGGCGTCGAAAGACATGGGATCCCCCTCTCGTCAGGGCCGCGACTGGACCCGGCGGGGGCACGTGGCCACCCACCGGTGATGACGGACTTCGTTCGCCGGCATGGGTCGCGCCGGGAAGGCTCTGGTTCCGGGAAGGCTTCGTGCTGGGCAGGCTCTAGTTGCTGACGAGAAGGCGGCCGACCTGCGCGGCCTCGTTCTTTACCTCCTCCTCGCTGAGCCCCTCGATCTGCAGCACCATGCGCAGCTCCTTGCCGGTGCTCAGCTCGACGGCGAGGACGGCGAGCCGGCCCGTCGGGTCCATGTCGAATGTCACGTCGATCGGCGACGAACGCGGCAGCGGCGGCAGCTTGTCGATGAGGCCCTTCGCGATCTGCGCGTTGTCCTCGAGATTCGGGGAGGGGCGGTCGCCCTTCTGCTCCCAGATCTCGACCTCGATTCCCGTCTGGTTGTCCTCGACCGTGTAGTACTGCTCGGTCCTCGACGCGGCGAGCTCGGTGTTCGCGTCGAGAATATGGCTGACCATGAGGCGCTTCTTCGCCGGGTCGTTCCCGTCGATGACCTTGACGCCGAACGCGCGCGGGGTCGTGACCGCGACCCGCTTCTTGGCGAGCTCCTGGACTTCCTCCACGGGAATACCGAGTCCGTCCGCGATACCTCGGATCTTCGCCATCGAGACCTTGTCCAGGTCACCATCCGCCGCGTCCGGCAAGGCGATCTTGATGGACTCGATCAGCGCGAACCGCGCCGCGCCCTTCGCGACCGCCAGGTCCGGGTCGTGCACCCGCGGCGCGAACCCGAAGCGGTCAGCGAGCGCCTTGGGGACCGCCGGCATCCGCGTCGACCCGCCGACGAGCAGCACCTCGTCGAAGGAGGTGACACCCTTCTCGCGTGCCGTGTCGAGCGTGCGCTGTGTGATCGTCAGCGTGCGCTCGAGCAGGTCCGACGTGATCTGCTCGAACGTCTCCCGGGTCACCTCGACCTTCGAGGTGTCGCCCGAGAACCGCATGTTGTGGCGGCGGGTCTGTGCGCTGGACAGCTCACGCTTCAGGTCCTCGGCGGCCAGCCGCAGCCCCTGGAGGAACTCCTCGCTGTTGTCCGCCTCGGACTCCGGGTGCTCGGCGAGGAACGCCTCGAGCAGGTGCTGGGCCAGCCGCTCGTCCCAGTCCGCGCCGCCGAGGTGGTGGTCGCCGTCGGTGCAGACGACCCGGATGTCGTTCTCCGAGATGCGGATGACCGTCATGTCGAACGTGCCGCCCCCGAGGTCGTAGACGAGCACCGTGCTGTCGCCGCCGCCGGAGACCACCTCGTAGTGCAGCGCCGCCGCGACCGGCTCCGGGACCACGTTGAGCACGTTGAGCCCGGCGATCGTGCCGGCGTTCTTCGTCGCCTCCCGCTCGGCGATCCCGAAGTAGGCCGGCACCGTGATGACGACGTCCTTGGCCTCCTCACCGGTGAACTCGGCGGCGGCCTGCGCGAGCTCGCGCAGGATCAGCGCCGAGATCTTCGGCGGGCTGTAGGAGACACCGTGGAACTCGAGCTCGACGTCCTGGCCCATCTGTCGCTTGATGAGCGCGACCACCAGGTCGGGCTCGTCGGCGGCCGTTCGCTTGGCGGTCTTGCCGACGATGACGTTCTCCGGCGTCTCCAGGTAGACCACCGACGGGGTCGTGTCGTCGCCGTCCCGGTTCTTCGCGATCGCCGGGCGCCCCGTGTCGTCGATGTAGGCGACACAGGAGTAGGTAGTACCGAGATCGATACCCAGAGTGGTCATGATTCCTCGCAGTGATGGAGCCGGACGCGCGGATGACGTCACCGCTGGGATCCGCGCCGCGCCTGGCGACGAGGCGGGGCTCCGCGCGATGCCGGTTTGCGTGAGTGCCGGTTTCAGGGCACGTCGGTCGCGGGCGTACCGGCGGACGGGCCGTCCGCGGTGGCCGCGCTCGACGGTGTGCGCAGTCGGTAGACCTTCACCTTCGCCGGCCGACGCGGCCGGTCACGGTCACGGTCGACAAAGCCCGGTTCGACGACGGCGACGATGGTGTTGTGCGCCGCCGGTTCGTCGGTCGGTTCCGAACCGGCGAGGACGTGCAGGCTCTTTTGGAAGGTCTCGCCGGGCGCGGGGCGCAGCGCGTCCAGGCCGCAGCGCTCCAGCGCCAGCTCCGCGTCGTCGGCGAAGCTCGCCAGCAGCTCCGCCAGCCGGGCCTCACCGAGGGCGGCAAGCCGCAGCGCCTCGCCAGCCAGGCCGTCGAACAGCCGAATCAGGTCGGTGGCCACCGGGTCGAGAATGGTCCGCCGAATTCCCGCACGGTGCTCGACGCGTTCCTCGTGCAGCCGGTCAATGACGGATTCCCGGTGTGCCGAGCGGTCCTGGAAGCCGGTGACCGCCGCCTCGATCGCCGCCAGCCGGGCCGTCACCTCGGCCCAGGCCACGGAATCCGGCTCTGGTGCTGGAAGCGGTTCCCGCCGAAATTCAGCGGGGTCACCATCGCCATGCGGAATCCAGCTGGAGGGCGGCACGCGAGCGGCGTCGCGGGACCCGTCGTCGGCCCCGTGGTCCGACGGAACGGCCTCGTCCAGATTCTCCGCCGGGAGAACCGGCTCGTCCAAGTCAGGTCGCCTCATGCCCGCCCTTTCCTAGGACGAGGACGCAAACACACAGTAGCCAAGGCCGCGCAAAAAAACTTCAAGTCAACCCCCCGGTTTGGTTGCAACCTAACGGTCGCCACGAACCTACGCAAGGGCCCATGAGAAGTACCGCGGCGAGGTCATCCGCCGCGCCCCGGCACCGACACCACAGGCGCACGGGAGCCGCCATCCGTCGGTCCGCGTCGCGCCAGCCACCCCCCGTGGTGGCTGGCGCGATCACGCATCCAGCAACTTACTACTCATTCCGAGTTTGTACCTCAAGGGATCAAAGTTGTCCACATGTAATCCACTGTCAGGTATAAAAATCTGTCAACGCGGATCGGGACCGAAGAGACTAAGGTCGGCATCGACCCCCGGAAGCGCGAGGAGGTATCGGCCTTGGCCCTGTTGCCGGCGGAGGTACCGGCGGTTCCGGAGGCACGGGCGGAGGTGGTGGCTGCCCGACTGGCCCGCAAGGTGGCGCCGCTGTTCGGCGTCCCCTGGCCCGACAGCGCACGCGACCCCAGCCCGTTGGGGCCTGTCACCTGGGTCACCGACTTCACCCGGGTCACGCTGGCCGAGATCGCGCGCGGCGCGCCGCTGCCGACCCGGGCCCGGTCGGCCGCGCTCGCCGGCGCCGCCCCGGTCGATCAGAGCTGGGCGATCATCGACCGGATCGCCGTCACTGCCGGCCACGCATCGCTACCCTTCGAGATCGCCAACGCGACACTCAACCGCTACGGGCCGGACACCAAGGCCGCGGTCGTCCTGGTCGCGGTCAACCGGCTACTGGAGCCGCTGCGAGCCGCGCTCGAGGAGGCTGTCGTCCTGCTCCTCGGCGAGGACGGCCAGCCGCTGCCGCCGGGGCCTCGCCTCGCGGCCTGGGCCACCGTCGTCGTCGAGGTCTTCCGGTCACAGCCGGCGCTGGTCGCCGCCGGGATTCGCGCCCGGGCGATCCAACGGCCGCTGATCGCGGCCTGGGACGTCCCGCTCGCGCCCAGCGCCGCCGCCGAGCCCTTGACCCGCTGCGAGATCGGCGCCCCCCTGACCACGCCCACCTCGGTCCTGCCGCGGGACCTCGATCTGGTGGACGCCACCTTCGGTGGCCTCGGCCTGCTGGCGCCGGACGACGGACCGGTGCTGCGGGACGCACGCCAGGAAACCGTCATCGCCCAGCTGCTGCACCGGCTCCTCGACGTGGGCACGCTCCGCGACGCGAGCCATTTGTGGATCTCCGCTCGGGCGCCCGGCCAGCTCGTCGTGGAAGCGCTGTTCACCCCGGCCAGCATCGTCGACCGCTTCGTCGACCAGGCGCTGCGCTCGCTGCTGCCCCCGGACGGTTACCGGCGGGAGAGACAGAGCGCCCGCACCGATGGCGACCGGCTGCCGGCCGTTCCCGGCGCCGACGAGCTCCTCGCCCGGCCGCTCCTGGCGCGTCGCACGACCCTGCTGGCACTGTTCGGGGCCGTCCGCGTGGTGCTCACGTCCAAACCGGCCCGCGAGCATGCCCGCGCGGCGGCCAGCGACTGGCTGGGCCGCCTGCGCGGCCTGGCCGAACGGGCGCTACCGGACGGCGACCCGATGCGGGCCATGCTGGTCTGCCGGATCGACCTCACCCGGCTCGACCTGATCCGGCATGACGAGAACTCCAACGCGGACGAGCTGCTCGAGACACTCACCCGATCCGGCCGGCACTGCGTGAGGCTGTTCGAGGTCGGCGCGCTCGACCGTGGCGCCGCCGCCGAGATCGTCTCGGCCGTCAACCGGCAGCTGGACGCGGTCCGTCGTGCCGCCGCGGACCGGGCAGCGTGCGCGGATCATCCGGCGGCGGTCACGAAGATCGACATTGTGGGCCTCGACACCCTCATCCGAGACCAGTGGCAGGCCTACCTTCGGATGGTCGAGGCAGACGAGGACCGGCTTGCCAGCGGCGAGCTGCCCGATCTGCTCGGGTACCACCTGCACAATTACGCGGCCTTCCTGGCGAACCACCCGGAGTCCGAACCCGACCTCACAGCCGCGCTGGTGCTGTTTCGCGACGTGGTGCTCCCGGCACGGGAACGGTTCGTGGCACGTACCGGCATCTTCGACCCGCTGCGTACCACCCTGCAGATGGCCACCGCGGCCTCCACCGGCCTCACCGGACTGGCGATCGCCGTGGGTGATGACAGCGCCGCCAAGAGCTGGGCCACACTCGGCTACGTCTGGATCGCCAAGGCACTCGCGCACCCCGGTACCTGGGCACTGGTCGACGAGGGGACCGAGGACGCGGCCCGCTTCGCCCTGYGCGCGGCACCCGCCCTGCTCCTCGCCGTGGAACACGGCGTCGTCGACGACAAGACCAGGGCGCTCGCGGACACTGACCGGCTGCTCACCGGAGCACGCCACTGGGCAGCCTCTGTGCCCGGCACCTTCATTCGACGCTACGAGATCGACGCTCTGGCCGGAAGGCTCGACCGGCTCCGCGCTGGCTGACCGCGGCGCGCTCTCCCTAGCTGCACCCCCCTCACCCCCCTCACCCCCTTCACTCGCTTCACCCGCTCGCCCTACCGGCGGCCGCCTCCGCGGCCGCCGGACCTGTCTGTGGGCCCGTGTTGCGCCGTTGCCGCCAGGTATTCGTCACCCGCTCGCGGTCACCCGAGCCCGTGGCACCGACCAGACGCCCTCCCAGTGTCGGGCCGGCAGGCGGACCCCCGCCCTCGCCGCGGCGCCCGGCCCCGGTCTGGAGGGAGAGCACCGTGATCAGCAGCGAGCAGATCGGCGGCGACGACGACGCCAACGACTGATACCGGCCGCGGCTGGCGGCCGTCCGTCGGTAGTTCGAACCGGACACCGCCAGCCTGGCCGGAGGCACGTCCCGGCGACCGGAGCTGACGCCTCTACCGCTCCGGGACATCGATCGAGAGCGGCTTGTTCGCGCAGCTCAGCACCGGTGAGAGCGATGACCTCGGCGTAGGCCAGGGCGGGAGCGAGTCCCGGGCTCCCGCCCTGGCCAGCCGTTCGCCCGGGGATCACGACGGCGCCCAGCGCGACGCGCCGCGCGGACGCCTGACTGCCTGCCCGGCGGCCGGGCCAGTTCGATCAGCGGTGACGTACCCGCTCCCGTCGCGGACGGTGAGGTGCGGGGAATGCGCCCAGCCTGCGTGGCCTTGAGCCGGAGGTGAGTGACGTCGAGGGTTCGCTTCCGCTGGCGGTGCTTGACTTCGTCGGGATCGAGCACGGTGAGAGTCCAAGCGCGGCGATCGCCGGCGCCGTGACCATCGCCCAGGCCGTCGAGGCGGCCGGGTACCGCCGGTACTGGGTCTCCGAGCACCACAACATGACCAGCCTGGCGTGCAGCGCCCCGGAGCTGCTGACCGCGCACGTCGGCGCGCACACGTCCCGGATCCGGGTCGGCGCGGCCGGGATCATGCTGCCCAACCACACGTCACTCAAGGTCGCCGAGACGTTCCGGACGCTGCTCGCGATGTACCCCGGGCGGATCGACCTCGCGCTCGGTCGGGCGCCGGGGACCGATCCGTTGACCGCGCACGTGCTGCGCCGGGGGTTGTCCGCCGACGCGGGCACGGAGTTCCCCGGGCAGGTCGGCGAGCTGCTGGCGTTCCTCGGCGATGGCTTCCCGGCCGATCATCCCTATGCGCGGCTGGTGGCCGCGCCGGTGCTCGACGAGCGGCCCGAGCTGTTCGTGCTGGGGTCGAGTCCGTACGGCCCCCGATTCGCCGCCGTCAACGGCCTGAGCGCGGTGTTCGCCCATCACATGAGCCCGGACCTGGCGATCAGCGCGCTGCGGGCCTACCGGCGCGAGTTCACCGCCCGGATTGAGGGCGCGACGCCGTACTCCGCCATGTCCGTGTTGGCCTTCGCCAGCGATGACGAGGAGTCGACGCTCGACTTCGAGGCGGCGTGGACCCTGACGATCCAGAACATCAGCCGTGGGATCCGCGAGCCGCTGCGGCCGGAGGACGTCCACGAATTCGCCCGGTCGAAGCAGTTCCGCGCCGTCCGTCGCGACGACAGCCGGATGGTGACCGGCGCGCCGAAGGCCGTCGCCGAACGGCTGTTGGAGATGAAGCAGGAAGCGGAGGTCGACGAGATCGTCGTCGTCACCCCGAGCCTGGACCGGGCCCGCCGCCGGGCCAGCTTCACCGCGCTGGCCGCCGCCTGGCGCCAGGCGGCGTAGGCCGGGCCGGGCCGGATCGTGGTCCCCGGCCGTCCGATCCGGCGGGGCCACCGAGATCAGCGGGCAGCACCACGGCGATCGGTTTTCCGCCCTGCGCGTGGGGGATTCGGATACCCGGGCCCCCACCTGACGCCGACATCTCACCTGACACACATCGCCAGCACGCCCGGCCGAGGCGAACGAAACTCCACCGGCACAACATTGCTGGCATTGCCTGGTGATGCTGCCACGATAGCGGGGCGGGCTATCCGGGTCCGCACCGCTCTGCTGCAAAATCGGGTCATTCGAGGCGTGCGGCGTCCGCTCCGACTTGCGGGGTGGACCGGCGGCGCGGTCGAGTGCGACCGCCGGTTCCGCGCCTTGTTGGGGAGGAACCTATGCGACGTCGGGATCGCGACATCGGCGCTCTTGCCGACCGCACCGACTCCGCCCGCGGCTGGGTGTCGCAGGCCAGCTACCGGATGGCCTCGTGGGTCTGCTGACCCGGCTTGGCTCCTCGCGGCCCGCCACCCGAGGCACCATGCCGGACGAGGGCTCGAGTTCGGCGATCGCGATCATCGAACCGCAGCCTGGCGCGCCGCTACGCCCCCGCGACCCCGCCTTCGTCGGCTCCTACCGAATCCTTCGCCTGCTCGGTGAGGGCGGCATGGGAACCGTCTACCTGGGCGAGGCGGTCGACGGCCGGCGAGTAGCGGTAAAGGTCATCCAGTCCGAGTACGCCCGGGATCCCGAGTTCCGGGAACGGTTCCGCGCCGAGACCGCGCATGCCCGCCAGGTCTCGGAGTTCTACACAGCCGAGGTGCTCGACGCTGACCCGGACGCAGCGCTGCCCTACCTGGTCACCGAGTTCGTCCCCGGGCCGACGCTGCGCGCCGCCGTGACGGCCGGCGGCCCGCTCGAGGCCGACGACCTCGCGCGCCTGGCCGTCGGGATGGCCGCCGCGCTGACCGCCATCCACGCCGCCGGGATCGCCCACCACGACCTCAAGCCGGGCAATGTCCTGCTCGGACCGTCCGGTCCGCGGGTCATCGACTTCGGCATCGCCAACGGTTTCGCCGGCCCGGCGGCCGGCCACAACGGCCGCGGCGGCGGCCGCGGGCGGGGACGAGGCCGCGGGCGCGGGCATGCCCACGACGCGGCCCAGATCGGTACCCCCGGCTACATGGCCCCGGAGCAGGCGCAGGGCGAGGAGGTCGGACCCGCGGCGGACGTGTTCGCCTGGGCGGCCGTCATGACCTTCGCGGCGAGCGGGGCGCCGCCGTTCGGCGAGGGCTCGCCGGAGGAGCTGCTGCGCCGGGTCGCCCGGGACAACCCGGACCTGGGCCCGCTGCCTTCCGACCTGGTCCCGTTGGTGCGCAAGGCGTTCAGCAAGGACCCCCTGGACCGCCCCTCGGCCGCCGACCTTCTTCTCACGTTGATGGGTGAGAAGTCGGCGGAGCAGCGCTCGCCCGCCCCCCGGCCCGCCGAGCGGCGCAGGGCCATCGGCCCGGCCGCCAGTTCATCTGGCCTGCCTGGCCCGTCCGGCTCGGCCCGGCCGTCTGGCCCGTCGGCCTCCACACCCGCGGCGCGCGCTTCGAGCGCGCCGCCTGCCGCGGTGACGCCACCACCCGCGCGCGCCCGGCCGGTCGCGCCTTCGGTTCCCTTGCCGCCGCTTCCCCCGCCGCCGCTCGCGTTGCCGCCGCTGGCTCTGCCGCCGCTGGCGGAGATACCACTCGCGCTGCCGGCCGCGGACGACTCGTCGGACAGTCACCCGGATCCGGCGGCCCAAGGGTCGATCACCGTGAAGGACGGAGCGGCCCCCACTGGTCCCGAGAATGCCGTAGGGGCGCCGCCCGCGGTGGAAGTCCCGGTCGCGAGCCTCGAAACGTCCATGGCGCCCTCGTTCTTGGAGGCAGCCGCGAACCCGCCGGCCCCGTCGATCTCCGGTCCGGGGTTCCTGGTCTCGGCGCCGGATGTCCCCGCCTGGATGTCCGAGCCGTCCGGACTCGTGGCCGCGGAAACGCTGGCCGGTGCTCCGGCGCCGCCGGCGGACCTCCTGAACCCGGTGGCTGTGGACCCGGCGGCGACGCCCGACCCGGTTCAGGTCGGTTCCCCGGACGCGGCGTCCGCCGTGGCATCGAGCTCCGTCGCACCGGCCGGAGTCGGGCCGATCTGGGTGGAGTCGGTCGTCGACGGTGCCCCCGACGTGCCCACGCACGGGTCGGGTGTCACCGCCGAGCCAGTCGTCGACCTGCTCACACCGGCCGAGCCGGCGACGGACGACCAGGTGGACGCCGCGCCGATGACTCCGCCGGGCCATGACGCCGTCCTGGCCGCCGCCGTCGTCGAGGCGGCGCCGGCCGCCGAACCAGTCGCGGAACCGGGCGTGGACGATGCGGTCGACACGGCGCAGGCGATCCCGCCGAGTCCCCATACCGCGACGGAGCCGCCCGCGGACGGCCTCGTGGTGCCCACGGTCCGCGACGTCCCCATGCCGGCGGCCGAGTACCCGATCGTCGACCCGCCGCCCATCGGGCCGGACGTCGACGACCCGCTGGACATCTCGCCGACGGACCCGTTGGGACTCGGAGACCTCCTCGAGATCCGCTCGGACGCGCCACCGACCGCCGAGTCAGCCGCCGAGCCGGCCATGGAGGACCTGGTCGCACTGGCCGTCCTGGACATCCCCCCGCCAAGGTCCACGGCCCCCGTCAGGGATCTTCCGCTCGCCGGGCGGCCCACCGCCGGCGCGCCGGCCTTGTCACCGACGGACCCGCCGCGGTCTGGCGACACGGTGGAGGCCCGCGGCACCGCGGAGCCCGGCGATACGGCGCAACCGTTCCCAGCCGGGGCCGGGGCGACCAGCCCGGCCGGCGCGGACGATCTGGTGGACGTGGCGTCGACGCCACCGCCGGGGCGGGACGCGTTCGTCAGCGCCGAGCCCCTCGGGCACGTCGACATCGCCTTCGACGACCTCGAGGACATCCCGGGCGTCGCCGAGATCACCGTCGCCCAGGTCACGGCGGCCGAGGTCACTGTTGCCGAGGTCACGGCGGCCGAGATCACGGCGGCCGAGGTCACCGACCCCGCCGCTCAGCCGGCGGTGGTCGAGGGCGGCGCGCCGGACGACGAGACGCCGGACGACGGGCCGCTCGCGCACAGCCGGGTCGTTGACGAGGCGGCGCTCCCCGACGACGAGGCAGCGCTCCCCGACGACGAGGAGCTCGAGGCGCGGACGGAGGTGGCCGCTCCCGACCTGGGCAGCCCCGCCGCCACCGGGGCCGAGCTGATGCTCGCGCCGCGCTACGACCCGGTGACAGCCATCACGGAGCTGCTGCCTCCCGACGTCCTCGCCGCCCGCGCCGCGGCGACGGAGATCGACGTCGACGGCGTGATCGACGTAGGGCCAGGGTGGATACAGGAGACCGGCGGCCGGCCCGAACCGGCACTCCAGCCCATCAGGATCGCCGAGCTGCACACGCTCTGGGACGGCGAGGTCGATCTCGACCCGGCCGACAACCCGGCGGACGAGACCGCCGAGACCACTGGGATCACTGAGACCGCCGGTACCGCGCTGGCCCTGAGGCCGGACGCCTCCCTGGTCGACCCCGGGATCGCCTCAGGATCGTCGAAGCCGGCTGGCGAACTCGCGGCATCCTCGCCGACGGCGCCGGCCGTACCGGAGTCCTCTACGGCGCTGGCCCCCTTGGCCGCCGCGACGGCCGCTCCCCGTCGCGGGGCGTTCGAGCCGGCCCAGAAGGCCATCGCCGCTGGTTCGTCGGCCGACACGGCGACGGACGAGATGGACGACGCGACGGTCGCCACCGCGGAGACGGCCGACGCCTCCGCACGGGCTCCCGGTGCCCGGGCACGCGCTCGGGCCGCTCGTCGCGGTGCCCGCCGACGGCGGATCACCACGATCGTCGTCGCCGCCGTCGTCGCCCTGCTGGCCACGCTGGTACCACTCGCCCTGCGGTCGACCGGCGGCGCCGCGACGGTCGACACGGCCGACGCGGTACCGGCATCACCCGCCTCCTCCGTGGCGCCGGCTGTCGGCGCGCCGGGGGCGAGCGGCACGGCCGCGGCCGGTACCCCCTCTCCGGCGCCGGTGGCCTCCGCCGCACAGCCGCCAGCAGCCGCCACCGGCCCGGCTGGAGCGGCCGGAGCGGCACCGCCCGACGCGAACGCACGGCCGGGGGTGCCGGGGCTGTGGCTGCAGTCGGTGTCCGCTGGCGTGACCGTCTCGGTCATCGCGCCGTTCGACGGCGGCTCGGTGACGTCCTACCGGGTGACGACGAACCCTGGCGGAGTGCGCAGCCTGGCCAAGCCGGGCATTTTCCAGGTCTCGGTCGACGGATGTGCCGAGGTCAGCGTGACGGTGCAGGCGATCGGCCCAGGCGGTTCCTCCCCGACGTCGTCGCCGGTGAAGGCCCGTGGCTGCGTGCCACCCAACGAGCCGCGAGGACTGCTGTCCATCCCGGACGGCCATGGCCATCTCATCATCAACTGGGATACGCCGGCCAACGTGGGTGGGAACCAGATCTCGCTGACCTACGACCTCACGATCTACCGGACCGGACCGTCCGGTGTCACCTCGGAGACGGTCAGCGTGAGCGGTCACAGCTACACCCGGACCGCGCCCGGCCCGRCCGACCCCTACTTCCGCGTCACTCTGGCCGCCCGCAACCTGGYCGGCCTCGGTCCCACCGTCCTGGCCTGGGGCCAGTGACGCGCGTGTCGCGCACATACACCGAGGACGTGACGGACATCCAGGGACGGATTGGCCTGAATACGGTCGGGACCGGCTCCCGGAACAGGGCGGCCAGGCTGCACACTGTTGCGATGCCGGGACTGCTGCTGCCCCTATCCGCCGGTTTCCCCGTTTTCGGTCTGCTGCCTGGCCTCCTCGAGCCACGCTGGCTGGAGCTGTGGGACACCCGACGGCCCCACTCGGAGCAGGTGTGGCGGGTCTGCCTCGGTCATGGCGACGCGACCCACCTGGGGCCGCGAGTGATCGTGACGACGGTGCCCCGGCTGCCCGCGATGCGGTTCGGCGAGGTCCGCCACGCCCCGACGGTGGTCGATGACGCTATCGGCTGGGCGCAGCAGAGCATGCTGCACGCGGTGGCCCCGGAGTTCCCGGCCGACTCACCGGACCGGCAGGAATGGTGGCGGTACCAGCTGGAGCTGGCTGGCTGGTTGTCGGGCAACCTGGATGCCGAGGACTGGGTGACGGTCCCACTCCCGGTCGATGACGTGGAGCTGCCGTTCCGGGTCCGCCAGCACGGGCCGGCCTGGGCGGCGTTCGCCGAGACGGACGGCGGCTGGATCGCCCTGGACGGCATTCACCTGGGAGTGGGCGACCTCGCGCTGGGCACCGTCCGGGTGGCCGACTACCAGCCGATAGGCGTCTGAACGGCATCGTCCCCCGCCTCGGGGACGTCCGCTGGGAGGTCCGCCGAGAGGTCATGGGTCTCTCGGCGCCCGCCGCGGGTTCAAGGGCAGCGCCGCCGGCCGCGCGATGTGGTTGCCCTGACCGAGCTGGACGCGGGTCGCGCGCAGGGTGGTGAGTTCCGCCTCGGTCTCGATGCCCTCCGCGAGCACACTGGCGCCGATCTCATCCGCGACCTGGATGAGGGCGTTCGCGACGGCTCGGCGCGCCGGATCGGCGTCGATCCCGTGGGTGAGGTAGTGGTCCATCTTCACCAGGTCGGGTCGTAACGCCAGGAACCGGGAAAGGCCCGCGTAGCCGGAGCCGACGTCGTCCGCGCCGATCCTCACCCCCCGCGCGCGCAGCTCCGCGAGCGTGCGGAACACCTCCGAGTCTTCCTTGATCCGGGTGTGCTCGGTGATCTCCAGCAACAACCGGCTCGGCTCGACGTCCTGGAGCAGCTCGACCAGCTCCGATCCAACGGTGCCTGGGGAGACGTTGACCGACATGAACACGTCCGGCGGTAGAAATGGCAGGTTGGCGAGCGCGGCACGCACGGCGGCGAGCTCCAGCTCGGTACCGAGCCCGACAGCCGCCGCGCCGGCGAACCACTGCTCCGGCTCACTGACGTCGACCTCACCGAGTTCCTGCCGGCCGGTCGAGCAGTCCCGGACCGTCATGGTGGCCGCTCGCGCCGCCGCCGAGACGCCCGCCGGCGCATCCCCGTCCGTCCGGGGGCCCTCGCGGACGGCCGCGTCGGCCCGCACGTCCGGCTCGTCGGTGCCGGCGGTCTCGGTCACGTCGGACGGGAAACGCGCCAGCGCCTCCACGCCCACGATCCGGCCGTCGTCCCCGAGGTCCACGATCGGCTGGAAGACCATGGTGGGGCCGCCGCTGTCGATGACCTCGCTGACCCGGTCCCAGAACGCGGTGCGCCGCTCCCAGACCCGGTGCAGATCCGAGACGGAGTCGGTGACCACCTCCGCGACCAGGCGCAGGAACCGTCCGTCGCGTGCCTGCAGATCGGGGCGCGGGGTATGGGACAGCGCCGCGAGCACCCCGTAGAACGACCCGTCACGCTCGAACACGGGCACCGCCGCGTACGCGCCGGCCCGCAGCTCACCGCCGGCCGGCAGCGTCTCGGCGGGCATCTGCGCGTGGACATCACGGATGATGTCGGGGCATTCGCCCGCCAGGACCAGCGCGAAGTAGCTGGCGGCGCCGCGGAGGGTCGCCCCGGGGATCACACCGAACGACTCGCCGTCGCCGTCGAGCGCCTCGATGACCAGCAGGTCATCCTCGGCACGAGCGAGCCAGGCGGCGTCCATCCGCAGCCGGAGCCGGACTGCCTCCAGCAGGTCGGCGATGGTGCGGTCTGGCGCCGGGACATCAAGAATCGGCCCGAACGTCCAGCTCCGCTCACTGGGCACGGCTCACCCCCGTGAGGCAGCATTCCCCCGGTGCCCGGGTTGGCCACCTTCTCGGCAGGAACGGCCGGTAGACGAGATCGGGCGGCGCGCCTGGGGCGCGCCGCCCGTCGTCCGTGTGGTGCCTTGCCGAACAGCTGACCGGCACGCGCCCGGCGTTCTGGACCGATGATCGGCCCGGCGGGTCGCGTGGGTCAGACCGCGTCGTTCAGAAGCAGGGACAGGAGCGGGGAGCTGGGTGCCCGGCGGCCGGTCAAGGCCGGGCCGGGCACCCCTCGAACGCCTGGAGATTCGCAGGCCACCGGGGCACCTGCCAGGCGCCCCGGGGTCCCGCCGATCCGTCTGCCTGAAGCGGCAGCGTCGACCTGGCCGGACAACCCTGGCGAGGTCTGGCGAATCGGTGGGACGGGCGAGCACATTGCCGGTGCGTCACGCCGAATAGCCCGACGGCCCGGCCCTTCGGCCGGGGTCGTCGGTGCTGGCAGATCGGCGTGCCGTACCGGACACCCACCCCGTCGGTACACGGCGCGCCCGTTGTCACGCGGGCTCACGGGAAGCCACCCGAAGGGTGGCAAACAGGACACCATGTACCGAAACGGTCGATGCCTAGAGGTCACTACCCATGCTGGGGACCCCCTTCAGCAAGGCCCGAACCTCCGCCTCCCGGTAGCGCCTGTGGCCACCGAGGGTGCGGATCGACGTGAGCTTCCCAGCCTTGGCCCACCGGGTGACAGTCTTCGGATCAACCCGAAACATCGTCGCCACCTCGGCCGGAGTCAGCAGGGGCTCGGCGTCCGGCGTTCTCGTCGTCATTGTGTTGGCCTCCCGTCACAGAGCGTCGCTCCGTCCCATACAGATCGTGCATCCTTCGGGGGCATTTCGGACATGGCACGTCGGGACCATCTGCTGACTAGTCACAGCTCGTCCGAAGCGAGCAGCGACTCAGCGTTAGCAACGGYGTCGATCAGCTCGCGGATTCCCTTGTCTGCAAGGGCCGCCACCTGACCAGCACGCGCTCGTACGCCTCTACCGCCCGGTCCGTTCGCCCTTGGCGTAACGCCCGGACCGCCTCAGTGAGGTCTTCGACCGAATTGTCACCGCGCAGCACCTCGTCATCGAGCAACTCGACCAGACCGTCGTAGTCCAGCTCGACCCTGCTGCGCGGGTGGAAGGTCTCCAGCCATCGAGCCAGTTCCGTCACGCCCTCGACCGCGGAAGCGTCCGGCATGGTCTCGCGCATGGCCGCCAGCGTCTCGAGCGCCTCGGCCATCCGCCGCCGGGCGAGCCCGATCTCGGTCCGGTAGACCATGGAGCGCTCGGCCGTGTCGCCGGTGACCAGCATCCGCTCGGCCGAGTCGAAGAGCAGAAACCAGGACGTGGGCACCGACCACGTCGAGGTCTGGATATGGACCTTCAGCTCCGGCCGGCGCGCACGCCAGCGGTCCAGCTCGGTCTCCGCCGGGTCGACGATCCGGCGCGGCAGGAAGACATCGGCGATCCGCTCGGGCATCCCTCCGCGGAACTCCATCGCCGCCTGCCACACCCGCAGCTGCGTCGACCACGGGCAGACGAACATCAGACCGTCGACCATCTGCACGAACGCGGACTCGCCGGCGACGTCCAACGTCGGGCGCACGGTCGCGACCAGGGCGACCATGCGCTCCCTGCGGGCACCCGCGCGACGTGACGGCGGAGCCGTGGCCGCGTACCGCTGCCAGCGCACCCGCTCGGCCGGCGAGAAAGCGGCTAGCGGCTCATAGACCCGCAGGTATGCCGCTGGAGAGACGACAGGCACCGTTCCAACCCCCCTCCCGGCCGATCCGCCGAGGCGAGGCTATCCCGTCAGACGAGGGCGCGAAGGCGGCGAGGGGTAGGGCGGTCGGTCCCGCGTCACGGCGCCGACAGTTACGGCGCGCCGTAGGGTTCGGCCATGACACAGGTGTCTGCGTCCGGGTCGAATCTGATCAAGGCGACGGCGGTCATCTCCTCGGTCTTCGACGCCGGCGCCGAGCACGAACAGGTGGTCTTCTGCTCCGACCCCACCTCCGGGCTGCGCGCCATCATCGCCATCTACTCGACCGCGCTGGGCCCCGCGCTCGGCGGCACCAGGTTCCACACCTATCCGGACGAGTCCGCGGCGCTCGCCGACGCCCTGGCGCTGTCCAGGGCGATGGCGTACAAGGCCGCCTGTGCCGGCCTCGACCTCGGCGGCGGCAAGGCCGTCATCATCGGCGACCCTGCCACGGACTCCTCCGAGGCCCTGCTGCGCGCCTACGGACGGTTCGTCGCCTCGCTCGGCGGCCGGTACATCACCGCCTGCGATGTCGGCACCTATCCAACCGACATGGACATCGTCGCCCGTGAGGCCCGGTGGGTCGTCGGCCGCTCGCCGACGCATGGCGGGTCCGGGGACTCCGGAGTGATGACGGCCTACGGCGTCTTCGAGGGGATGCGGGCCTGTGCCACGCGTCTGTGGGGCAGCCCCAGCCTCGAGGGCCGGACAGTCGCGGTCAGCGGAGTCGGCAAGGTAGGCGCCCGGCTCGTCGGGCATCTGCTGGAGGACGGGGCGAAGGTGCTCGCGGCCGACGTCAACCCGGCAGCGCTGGCGCACCTGCACGAAGCGCATCCCGAGGTCGAGATCGTGGCCGATCCGGACGAGTTGATCGGCGCACCAGCCGACATCTACTCGCCGTGCGCGCTCGGCGGCGCGCTCACCGAGGCGGCCGTCGGGCGGCTGCGCGCCCGGGTGATCTGCGGCGGGGCCAACAACCAGCTGGCCCACCCTGGCATCGACAAGCTGCTCGCCGAGGCCGGCATCCTCTATGCGCCGGACTTCGTCGTGAACGCCGGCGGCCTGATCCAGGTCGCCGACGAGATCGAGGGCTACCGGGCCGAGCGGGCCAGGGTGGCCGCATCCCGGATCTTCACGACGACTCACGACGTCTTCGAGCTGGCTGACGCAGAGGGACAGACCCCGGGCGCCGCCGCCGTGACCCTCGCCGAGCGCCGGATCGCGGGGATTGGCCGCCTACGACGCATCCTGCTTCCCTAGCCGCGCCGCCGATCGCCGCGACCGCCCGTCCGACGTCCGTCGGCCACGTACGACCGACCGTTCCGACGCCACGCGGGTCACGCCGTTGGGTCGGAAACCAGGCAGGTCGGGCGCGGAGCGTCCGGCAGGCGAGGCCCGAACGGCGCGCTCAGCGACCCTTCGAGCGACCGCCACAGTCAACTGTCGGGTTGGCGTGCCGACCGGCCCGCGATCCCTGTAGTCTCGGTAAGCACGAGACAGTTAGAGCACCGGGGCGGGTCCCCGTCGTCATGTTCGAGGGGGTCGAGCCATGGGGCGCGGCCGAGCGAAGGCCAAGCAGACGAAAGTCGCCCGCGAGCTCAAGTACAACTCRCCGTCGATGGATCTGGATCGGCTCAAGGCGGATCTGGGCGTCTCTGGATCGACCACTCGGGACACCACCACCGAGGACGACGATCCGTACACGGATGACGAGGACGACTACAGCGCGTACCTCGACGAGGACGAAGACGACCGAGACCGCTGAGTCTCTGTCTCTGGTTCGCTCCGTCCGGCCGGCGCGCTCCGGCCCCTTACTCGCTTCGCTCCCAGACGGGATCGTTAGGCGGGATCCGAGGTCGTAGTCGGCCCGGGCCGGGCGGGAAGGTTGTTGCCGGTTCGCTCCGTCCGGGCGGCGCGCTCCGGCCCCTTACTCGCTTCGCTCCCAAGGGACCTCCGCACGCCGTCCTCCTACGCTCACGGRCACTCCGGCGACCTCGCTGCGGCCCGACCCCGATCGCTTCGCTCCATGGCCAGGCCTCCGCGAGGCGCGCCTCCGCGCCCAGCACGGTCACCCGCCGCTGGAACGTTCCGGAACCCGGCATGAGCCTGGTGCCGTAGCGATCAGGCGCGCTGGACGGCGCGAGGCAGGCCTACCTACGCCGGGTGGGTTCCGATGAGACGTGCTGTCAGGCGGTCCCCGGCGACGCCGGTCTCGGCCGGCTCGGGGTCGTCAGCGGCCGTGACGTGGCCGGCGAGCCACGCGGGGAGGCCTCGGGCCGCGAGGGCCGCGAGGGCGTCGTCGACCGCGGCCGGAGCGACGACAGCGATCATGCCGATGCCCTGGTTGAAGGTGCGTTCCATCTCCTCGCCCGCCACCGGACCGCGCTCCGCGAGCAGCGCGAAGATCGGCGGGGGTGTCCAGGTGGCACGGTCGAGCGTGGCCATGAGGCCTGCCGGGATCACCCGGGCGAGGTTCGAGGCCAGCCCGCCGCCGGTGATGTGCGCGAACGCATGGACCTCGGTCTGGGCGGCGAGCGCCAGGCAGTCCTTCGCGTAGATCCGGGTCGGGGTGAGCAGGGCGGCGCCGAGGGTGGTGCCGAGCGTTGACTCCTCACGCCGCAGCGCCGCCAGGCCGTCCGGGCCGATCCCGCCGGGAAAGCCCGCCTCAGCCTGGCCGAACAGCAGGTGACGCACCAACGAGAACCCGTTCGAATGCACCCCGGACGACGCCATCGCGATCAGCGCGTCCCCTGGCCGGACCCGCTCGGGCCCGAGAACCTCGTCCGCCTCGACGACGCCGATGCCGGTCGCGGCCAGGTCGTAGTCGTCCGCGCCCATCAGGCCAGGGTGTTCCGCGGTCTCCCCGCCGACGAGCGCGCAACCCGCCTGCTCGCAGCCGGTCGCGACACCGGAGACCAGCAGCGCCACCCGACGGGGATCGAGCGAGCCGCAGGCTATGTAGTCGAGCAGGAACAGCGGTTCGGCGCCGCAGACCACCAGGTCGTCGACCACCATCGCGACCAGGTCGATGCCGACCGTGTCGTGGACGTCCAGCGCCCGGGCGATGGCGATCTTGGTGCCCACGCCGTCGGTCGACGAGGCGAGCAGCGGCTTGCGGTAACGGCTGGTGTCGAGGGCGAACAGCCCGGCGAAACCGCCGAGCGAGCCGACCACCTCGGGCCGGCTGGCCCGCGCCACATGACCGCGCATCGCCTCGACGGCCCGCTCGCCGGCCGCGACGTCCACACCGGCGGCCTGGTACGAGACGCCGCCGGTGGCGCCGCCCGGACCGGTACCGCTGGACGAGGAGGGACGGCCGCCACCGGGGCTCACGGGGGCGGTCACGGCCGGACGCTCCCGGCGGGCGCGACACCGGCACCCGAACCACCCGTGCGCCCCGCCGGCATCGCCGGAGCCGCCGGCGACGCTGCCGCCGCCGATGCCGACGCGTCCAAGCGGGCCAGGTCCTCGATGGCCTCGAACGTGTCCATGCCGGCCAGCTCGTCGAGGTCGTCGGGTGACGGGTCAGCGCCGTTCATGCCGGCCACGACCTGCCGGCGGAACGCCTCGGCGAGCGCCTTGCTGGTGGCCGCGCCGCTGCCCATCGCCTCCAGCTGGTGCTTGCCGCCCAGCCGGTCGGAGTCGGACAGCGGCACCGGGTAGATGCCATCGAAGCACGCCCGGCACAGCTCGCCCGCCGGCTGCCGGGACGCGGCGACCAGGCCGTCCAGCGAGACGTAGGCGAGCGAGTCCGCGCCGAGCGACTCCCGCACCTGCTCCACCCCTGCACCGCTGGCGATCAGCTCGGCCCTGGTGGCGAAGTCGATGCCGTAGAAGCACGGCCAGCGCACCGGCGGCGACGAGATGCGGATGTGGACCTCGGCGGCCCCGGCCTCGCGCAGCATCCGCACCAGCGCGCGCTGGGTGTTGCCGCGCACGATCGAGTCGTCGACGACGACGAGCCGCCGGCCCTCGATCACCTCGCGCAGCGGGTTCAGCTTCAGCCGGATGCCCCGCTGGCGGATCGTCTGGGACGGCTGGATGAACGTCCGCCCGACGTAGGAGTTCTTGACCAGGCCCTCGCCGAACGGGATGCCGGACGCCTCCGCGTAGCCGACGGCGGCCGGCACACCGGACTGCGGCACCGGGATGACCAGGTCGGCGTCGACCGGTGCCTCGCGGGCGAGGGTCCGCCCGGTCTCGACCCGGGTGGCGTGCACCGAGCGGCCGGCGATCGTCGTGTCCGGGCGGGCCAGGTAGACGAACTCGAACAGGCAGCCGTGCCGGTCAGCCGGGGCGAAGCGCAGCGAGCGCGGCCCGTCCGCGTCGATGACGACCAGCTCGCCCGGCTCCACCTCACGCACGAACGTCGCGCCCACGATGTCGAGCGCGCAGGTCTCGCTGGCCACCACCCAGGCCTGTTCGTCGGCGCGGCTGTCGAGGCGGCCGAGCACGAGCGGATGGACGCCGTGGGTGTCACGGGCGGCGTACAGCGTCGAGGCGTCCGAGAAGACCAGCGAGAACGCGCCGCGCAGGAGGGGCAGGATGTCCAGCGCCGCGTCCACCAGCGTCGGGCCGGGATGGTTGGCCAGCAGCGCGGTGATCAGGTCGGAGTCGGTGGTGGCGTGCATGCCGGCGTCCCGGTCGTCACCGAGATTCTCGGCCAGCTCCATGATGTTGGTCAGGTTGCCGTTGTGCGCGAGCGCGACGCCGTCGCCCAGCCGGGCGGTGCGGTACGACGGCTGGGCGTTCTCCCAGGTGGACGAGCCGGTGGTCGAGTAGCGGGTGTGCCCGACGGCCATGTGCCCGGACAGGCTCGACAGCGTCCGCTCGTCGAACACCTGGGCGACCAGCCCCAGCTCCTTGAACACCAGGATCGCGCGGCCGTCGGCGACGGCCATGCCGGCCGCCTCCTGGCCGCGGTGCTGCAGGGCGTACAGGCCGTAATAGGTGAGGTTCGCGACATCCTCGCCGGGCGCCCAGATTCCGAACACGCCGCAGGCGTCCTGAGGCCCGGCGGCGTCGCGCAGCTCGAGGTCCCAGTTCTGGTCCTGACCGGCGGAACGGGGGTCATCCGAGCTGGAAGCGGCGGCCGTCCCCTTGGTCATGGCACCAGTTCTCCTCGCCTGTCACCGTCCGGGATCCGGGCTCGCCCCCGGGCTGACACAACGGGCCACCCTGCCAGGCCGCCCACGCGGGAGCCAACGGGCCAACCCGCCTTGACTGGGATCTTGACGAACCGTCCCGCCATGGACTCGCCGTCGACAGCCACCGTCACTCACGCTAACAGCAGCCGAGTTAGCGGGCATTTCGCTCGGGACGTACCCGTGAGCAGTACCACCAAGCTCCCACACGGGCCCGGCCGCCCAGCAGCCAGAAGGCCGTCACTCGCCGCCGCAAGAGTGAGATGAACTACAGAGACGAACTACAAGAGCGGGAGGTAGGGACGCAGGTCCGAACGCTCGCCGCTGGCCGTGACACGGCCGTCGGCCAGCGCCGCCGACCAGTCCAGCCGCCCGGCGGCCACCGCGACGAAGGCGACCGGGTCGGCCTCGACGACGTTCGGCGGGGTGCCACGGGTATGCCGGGGGCCCTCGACCACCTGCGCGGCGGCGAACGGCGGCACCCGGACCTCGACCGACCGGCCGGGCGCCCGAGCGGCGAGCAGATCGACGAGCGTGCGCGTCACGACACGCAGCGCTTCTCGATCCGGCGTGAGCCCGAGGTCCAGGCCGTGCACAACCCCCTCGACGCACCTGGTCACGACGAAGTCGCCCAGCCGGATCGGGCCGCCAGGCGACGTCACCACCCGGTCCCAGGCCGCCTGTCCGGAGGGCTGGTCAGCGGTCGCGGCCATGAGGGCGCCGCGCGACGCGGCCACCGCCGACCGCAGCAGGGAGCGCAGGTCATGCGGGGACATGCCCGCGGCGTCCGAGCGGGCGGTGTCCGCGATCGCCTCGGCACGGGCACCGACCCCGCCCAGATACTCGACGGCGTTCGCCACGCTGGCGTCGCTCGCGCGGGCCTCCCCTCGGCCAGCACCGGCGCCGGCCGCCGGGGTGGGTGACGTGTCGATGAGCGCGCGCGCCAGCGCCCCGCCGGATCGGGCGCAGTGCGCCACCAGGTCGGCTGTCGTCCAGCCGGGCAGCGCGCTGGAGGCGGCGAAACGCGCGTCATCCAACGCATCGACGCCGGCCACGATCAGATCCCACTGCCGGGTGAAGGCCTCCGTCAGCCGAGGATCGTCCGGCCGGCCGCCTGCTCGTCCCATACTCCGATTCTGACCCACTCCGTGCGGACGGCGCTCCGGTCCACTTACCTGGCTTGGATCGGTGACGTTCCAGCGGAACGCCCGGACGGAGCCGAACCAATGTCAGCCCTGCTCCGGGCAGTGGCGAAGATAGAGAAGTGGAAGCGACGCATCTGGACGCGGCCGACGAGTCGGCGGTTGGCTCCGCCGCGGCGGCTGGGCCGGCCGCCCAGCCGGCGAACCCCGGCGTTCCTCCCAGCTCGGCTCCGCCGGGTCGGGAGGCCGGTGACCCGTTCGGGACGGCGGCCGTCCGGGGGCGGGTGCTCGACGCCTGGGCGGCGTCGCCGGCCCGCTTCCGGGAGGACGCCAACGCCGAGGAGGACGCGGCGCTGGGCGCCTACCGCGACCGCCTCGTCGTCGAACTGCTGCAGAACGCGGTGGACGCGGCCGCGGTCGCCGGGGTCGCGGGCCGGGTGCTGATCCGGCTCACGGGCGACCACCTGGAGGTCGCGAACACCGGCGCGCCGCTGACCGCCGCCGGCGTGGAGGCGCTCAGCACGCTGCGCGCCTCGGCCAAACGGGACACTGGCGCCATCGGCCGGTTCGGCGCCGGGTTCGCCTCCGTGCTCGCGGTCAGCGACGAGCCGTCGATCGTCTCGCGGAACCCGGCCGCGGCCGGGAGTGGTGACGAGGCTCCGGGAGGCCCGGCGGAAGGCCCGTCCGAGGGGGTATCGCCGGCGTCCGCGCGCGGCGTGCGCTGGTCCAAGGATTGGACGGTCGCCGCCGTCCACCAGATCGGCGCCGCCGGGCTGCGCGCCGAGCTCGCCCGCCGCGACGGCGCGGCACCCATACTGCGGCTGCCGTTCGCCGCGGTGGACGAACGGCCGCCGCCGGATGGCTACGACACCGTCGTCCGGCTCCCGCTACGCGACGCCGAGGCCGCCGCGACCGCCCGCGAGCTGCTGGCCGCCTTCGACCCCACGCTCCTGCTGGTCCTGCCCGGCCTGGTCGAGGCCGTCCTCGACCTGGACGGCGACATCCAGACGCACACCTGCCACTGGGAGTACACCGCGGGCGACGAGTCGGTCGGCGAGGCGCCGGCGGCGATCGCCGACGCCCACCACGGCGACCCGGCCGACCCCGCGGACATGCCGCTGGACGCCGCGCTGGAGATCGCGCTGCTCGACGGGGAACGCTGGCGCGGCTGCGTGCGCCGGGGCACGATCCCGCCGGCGCTGCTCGCGGACAGGCCCGTCGAGGAGCGGGCGAGGACCGGCTACGCGGCTCGCGCGATGGTGCGCGACCGCGGCTGGCCGGCGGCCGTCCCGAAGGTGGTCCGCGCGCCGCAGCCGACCGACGAGCCCCTGTCGCTGCCGGTACTGGCCAGTGTCGAGCTGCCGCTGGAGCCCTCCCGCCGGCACACGGTCGCGGGGCCCCTGCGCGACTGGCTGACCGACCGCCTCGCCGAGGCGGTCGTCGCCCTCGCCGTCCACCTGGGAGGCGCCGACGCCGACGCGGCGCCCGACGGCACGCCCGCGCCGGGCGGCGGCGGCGAAGGCCGCGGCGAGGACCTGTTCGCCATGTTCGCGGCGTCGAGCCCGACCACTGACGACAGGCACGGTCCCGCGCCGATCAGCGCCGACCCAGAGGTTCCTGCTCGATCGACGGCAGGGTCCCTGCCGGACGGGCGAAGCCCATCTGGGAAATCGGCGATCGAGCAGGTCGTGATCCCGCCGGACCCGCTGGCGGCGCTGGAGCTGGTGCCGTCCGGGCTGCCCGCCGGTCCCGTGGACGGCCGGCTGCGCGACGCCGTGGCCCGGATGCTGCCCGAGGTCGGAATGATGCCAGGCGGCCGACTCGGCCGGGAATGCGTCGTCTGCGACCTCGGCCCGGCCACCGACGCCGTGACCGCCCTGCTCTCCCCCGCCACCGGCGGGGCCGACGTGTCCGACCGTGGCGTCGCCTCCAGCGAGGACCTGGCCGACTCGGAGTTCGACGCCGGCGCCGTCCTCGAAGCCGAGGGTTCCGGGGCAGGCGCCGAGGATCCCCGGGAGAACCCCGTCTCGGGGCTGCTCCCGGCGCGCTACGCCGCCCGGCACTGGCGGCGCGCACTGGACGCGCTCGGCGTGCGCCGGCTCGACAGCGCCGGCCTGGTCGACGTGCTCGCGGGCCTGCGCAGGCCCCCGGCCTGGTGGTCGTCGCTGTACGCCGCTCTGATCACGGCGCCGGACCGGGACGCCCTCGGCGCCCTGCCGGTGCCGGTCGCGACAGTCGCCAACGGCGACAGCGACGACGATCCCGACGGCGCGGCGGCCGGCGCGGACGAGCGGCCGGCCCTGCGGGTGCGGATGGTCACCGGGCCGCGCGGGGTGCTGCTGCCCACCGAGGGGCTGGACGTGCTGGCGCTCGCCGCCTCCGGCCTGCCGCTGCGGGTCGTGCATCCGGACGCCTGCCTCGGCACGGCCAGGGACGCGCTGCGCACCCTCGGGGCGGTGGAGGGCACGCCGGCCGGCGTACTGCGCGACCCGGCGGTGCACGAGGCGGTCGTCGACTCCGACCCCGACGACGACCCGGAGGAGCTGCTGGCGCTGGCCGCGGCCGTGCTGGCGCTGGTCCGCGACGCGGACCTGACCCCGGCGGAGACGGCCGCCGGGCTCGACTGGCTCGGTGAGCTGCTCCTGCCGGACACCGAGGGAGAGTTCGTCCCGTCCGCCGAACTGCTGATCGCGAACGGTCCGCTGGACCGCCTGGTCGCGGGTGACACGCCTTTCGGCATCCTGGCTCCGGAGATCGCCGACGCCTGGTCGACGGGCGTGCTGGAGGCCGTCGGCGTGCTGCGCACGTTCGGCGTCCTCTACGCGAGCGACGTGACGCTCGACCCGGACGAGCCCGTGCTGCTCGACCTCGACGACAGCGACACCTGGGTCGAGGAGGCTGTCGAGTCGCCGGCGCTCGCGCCGGCGCGGGCCGCGGCGGCCCGCGCGGGCGGCCGCGGCGTTCCGGTGGTGCTCTCCAGCTTCGCCGCGGTGCGCGACCTGGAGCTGGTGGATCCGGCCGCCTGGCCGGAGGCGCTCGCCGAGCTCGCCCAGCCGCCGCTGCGCGGCGTCGTGCTCGACGACGAGCCGTCATACACCCGTTGGTGGCTCGCCCGGCACGCGCTGCTGCCGGTCGCGAGCCCGCGGGACATCGACGCGGCGGCCGACGCCGGCAGCGGCAGCGGCGCTGGCGAGGACGACTACGACGACCGGCACCGGTATGCCCGGGAGGGCTTCGGCTTTGACGGCGGCCGCGGCGGCACGGTCCGGCTGCCACCGGCGGAGCTGCGGTTGCCCGGCGCCGATCCGCTGCTCGCGGGGCTGTTCGCCCCGGCGGCCCCGCTGCCCGGAGTGGACGCCGAGCTGCTGCGCGCGCTCGGCTGCCGCCTGACCCTGAGCGACGTCCTCGGCGACGTCGCCGGTGTGCTCGACCTGCTCGACCGGCTCGGCGACGTCGACCGGGACGTTCCGTGGCCGTCCGCGAGGGCGCTCTACGTCGCCGCGGTGACCGCCGTGACCCGGCTCGCCGCCGGCCCGGACGGGGAGCCGGGCGGTGGGCTCGCCGACGGCCGGCTGGACCCGCCGCTGACGGTACGCACCCCGCGGGGCGTCGTCCCCGCCCGCGACGCCGTCGTCCTGGACGCCCCGGACCTGCTCACGCTGCTCGGTGACGCTGAACCGCTGCGGGTGCCACTCGACCGGGCGGCCGAGATCGGCCGCGTGCTCGGGGTGCCGCTCGCGTCGGCGTCCGCGGACTGCCCGGTGCTCGATGGCCCCTACAACACGGCCGAGCGGCAGGCCCCGGACGGCACGCCATACGTCGAGCACGCCCGGCTGGTGGTCGCCGACCTCGCCGGTCGACCGACGCACACGCCCTGGCGGGTGGTCGGCGGCATCGGCGGCGAGATCCATGTCGACGCCGAGGCCGGCACCGACGCGCTCGCCCGCGCGCTCGCCTGGCGGGCCGGCACCTGGCACCGCCGGCACGCCCTGGCGGCCGCCCTGCGCGACCCCGACGGCACGGCCTTCCGCGACGCCGAGGACGACCTCGACGACGAGGCGATCGCCCCTCTGTGGAGCGCCCCGCCCAGTTCGTGACGGAGCCCGCCCTCGACGTGGATGCTCCGACCTGGCCACGGAACGCACCCGGCGCGGCGCCGTTCCGGCGGAATCCGCGACGGAGCGGCCCGACTGGGCGATCCTGACTGTCAGGCGCGCGGCGTTCCGTGGACTAAATACCCCTCATTCCGATCGTTGACGTCGAGAAGGCAAGTCACCGAGAGAGGCCCACGATGAGCAAGCCGATCAAGCAGGTCCACCTGGCGGCCCACTTTCCCGGCGTGAACAACACCACCGTGTGGAGTGACCCGGCTGCCGGCAGCCACATCGATTTCGCCTCGTTCCGCCACTTCGCGCAGACCGCCGAGCGCGGCAAGTTCGACTTCTTCTTCCTGGCCGAGGGGCTGCGGCTGCGCGAGCAGAACGGGCTGATCTACGACCTTGACGTCGTCGGCCGGCCGGACACGTTCACCGTGCTGGCCGCGCTCGCCGCCGTCACCGAGCGCATCGGCCTGACCGGCACGATCAACTCGACCTTCAACGAGCCCTACGAGGTCGCCCGGCAGTTCGCCAGCCTGGATCACCTCTCCGGCGGCCGCACGGCCTGGAACGTCGTCACCTCCTGGGACGCGTTCACCGGCGAGAACTTCCGCCGGGGCGGCTACCTACCGCAGGAGGAGCGCTACGCCCGGGCGAAGGCGTTCCTGACGACGGCGCTCGAGCTGTTCGACTCCTGGACGGGCGACGAGATCGTCGCCGACCGGGAGGCGGGGCGGTTCCTGAGCCGGCCGCTGCCAGGCGCGTTCCGCCACGAGGACGCGTACTTCGACATCTCCGGCCACTTCAACGTGCCGCGCGGACCGCAGGGACGCCCGGTCATCTTCCAGGCCGGTGACTCCGAGGAGGGTCGCGAGTTCGCCGCCGCCAGCGCCGACGCGATCTTCACCGGTCACGCCACCCTCGAGGCGGGGCAGGCGTTCTACGCCGACGTGAAGGGACGCCTCGCCCGCTATGGACGCGCGCGCGACTCGCTGCTGGTGCTGCCCGCGGCGACCTTCGTGCTGGGCGACACCGACGCCGAGGCGGCCGAGCTGGCCCACGAGGTCCGGCTCAGCCAGGTCAGCGGTCAGACGGCCATCAAGTTCCTCGAGCAGCTGTGGAACCGCGACCTGTCCAGCCACGACCCGGACGGCCCCCTGCCCACGGCCGACCCCGTCGTCGGCGAGAACACCGTCGCGCGCGGCCGGGCGAGCGTGCGGATGTTCCGCGACCCGGTCGCCATCGCCAACCAGTGGCGGGCGCTCGCGGAGGCCAAGAACCTCACCAGCCGTGAGCTGATCATCGAGGTGACCGGCCGGCAGACGTTCGTCGGCTCACCGGCGACCGTGGCGAGGGCGATCAACGACCTGGTCCAGGCGGACGCGTCCGACGGTTTCATCCTCGTCCCGCATGTCACCCCGGGCGGGCTGGACCCGCTCGTGGACACGGTCGTGCCGCTGCTGCAGGAGCGAGGCGTCTACCGGACCGACTATGAGGGCACGACCCTGCGCGACCACCTCGGCCTCCCACCGCTCGACGCGCCCGCGCCGGCCTCCGCGCCCGACCGGGCGGTGGTGTAGTCACGGGTCGCGGTACAGGTCGCGGTATAGCCGGTCCCCGATCCCGATCCCGATCTCGACCGGCCCGACCGGCCCGACCGGCCCGACCGGCCCGACCGGTGCGCGGGCGCCGCGCGACACCGCGCCGCCATCGCCGGCGAGCGCGGCGATCCGGGCCTTCGACGCCATTGTCTATCTTTCTGGTGGAGAATAAGGGGCGCCATCGGCGGGGCTACGATCATGTGTCAGGAACGGGCCGGGGGGTGAGAATGACGCGGCCGGACTTCGTCGTAGCCGCCCCGCCCGAGACGGGCGGAACGCGGCTCGTCGCCACGCTCGCTCGCCATCCGGGCCTGCTGCTGACCGCTCCGCGGCAGGCGACGGCGGCCGCGGCGCCCACGAACCAGCATTGGACGCCCGCCGGGCCGGTGGGACCACCCGCCGATGACATGTGGGAGATCGGCGGGGCCGCCGGCGTCGAGGACGGGCCGGCGGTACCCGCGGGGAGCCGCCACGGCGTCGTGGCGCCGTACCTGCTCGCGGATTTCACGGCGCAGCGGCGGCTGCACGAGTGCATGGCCTATCCTCGGCTGCTGGTCGCGCTGCGCGACCCGATCGACCGGGCATACGCCGCCTGGCGGCGCGCGCGGGCCGCTGGGGCCGAGCCGCTGGCCGACTTCGTCGCGGCGCTGCTCGCTGAGCCGGAACGCGCCAGGGCCGGCTACGGCTGGGCATGGCGCTACGCGGAGCTGGGCCGCTACGGCTGCCAACTGCGAAAGCTGTACACCCTGTACAGCCCCGGCCAGGTGCTGCTCGTGCATTATCCGGACCTGGTCGCCGGGCCGGCCGCCGTCTTCGACCGGGCCTGCGGCTTCCTCGGCGTCCGCAAGGGCGCGGCCGGCGATCCGCGTCCCGAGCTCGCCACCGGAACCGGCGCGGGAGTGGGAGCCGGAGCGGGAGCCGGGCCGGCCGTCGAGCCTGGCCAGTCGGACGACCGCCCGCCGCCCGAGCTACGCGCGCGGGCCCTGGAGCTGTTCCAGGAGGACATACACCTGCTGGAGTCGGTGACCCACCGTTCCTTCGGCGCCTGGCTCACACCGTCCGGCGGGCCGGCCCCCGTCGCACGCGCCGCGGACACCTGACCTCGCGCCTGCCCGCGCGGCCAGTACCTGGAGCCCGCGCGCCACCAGGGCGGCCGCCGGCCGCGCCGCCGGGTAACGTCGCCGACGTGGAGGCGCATGCTACGACGAGCCAGGGTGCCGGCGCGGCGGGTCGGGAGCCGGATGGCCCGTCGGAGGCGCCCTCGCGGCCGGAGGGCCTCGAGCCCCGGCCGGACGACGGCGCTGGCGGGCTCGCTCCCCTGCCCTACGACGGGGTCGGCTCGGTCGCCGTCGGCACGGTGGCCTGGCTGGTCGCTCTGGTCATCATGCTGCCCTTCACCGACGACCTACGGGCCGACGGACACCTGTGGTGGCTCGCCACGGCGGCCTGCGGCCTCGGCCTCGGCCTGCTCGGGCTGGTCATCGTCATCCGCCGCCGCAACCGCCTCCGCCGCGCCGGCCAGGCCACGCCGCACTCCGAGGCCTGACCACATCCGGCGCCGGACCGCGCGCCGGCGCCTGGCCGCCCGACCGCTTCGCGGGCCGTCCGAGCCGCCAGCTAGCCCTCGGGGGCCGGCTCCGGTCCTGGCGTCGCGTCCGGCGCGGGCATGTCGGAGATCGTGCCGTAGCGGCCGTCGTGGTACAGAAGCGGCTCGTCCGCCCGGTCGAGCTGGCTGTCCACCACCTCGGCGACGACGAGATAGCTCTCGCCGGCGGCGATCCGATGCTCGATCCTCGCCCGCAGCCAGACGGCGACATCGGACAGCACCGGCTCACCGGTCGGCAGGACGCGCCAGCGGACCGGCGGCGCGAACCGGTCGACGCCGCTCGTCGCGAACCGCCGGGCGATCTCCTCGTGATCGGATGAGAGCAGGTGCACCACCAGCGTCTCGGCGGTCAGCATCGCGGGCGCGGACGACGACGTGCTCGACAGCGACAACGACAGCAGTGGCGGCGTGGCCGACAGCGACGCGACCGACGTCGCGGTGAACCCGACCGGGCCGGCCGGGCCGGTCAGGGTGACGACCGCGACGCCGGCGGCGTGCCGGCGGAAGACCCGCCGAAGCGTCTCCGGATCGATGGTGGGCGCGGCGGTCGGCTCACGGCGGGCCAGCACCACCGGCCGTGGTTCCCGTACCGCGCCAGCCACGAACTCGGTCGACGGTTTCACACCTCTACCCAACAGTTCCGAGAGTCGCCACGCAGCCAGAACCCGGGGTGATTTGGACCAGGATCACGCCGCCGTGGCCGACGCGGCCGACGCGGCGTCGCCAGCGCCGGCCGGCCCAGCCCGCGCCGTCAGCCGAGCAGGTCGGCCGTGGCGGGACGGTAGCGATAGCCGACGCGGCGGACGGTCTCGATCCGGATCCGGTGCTCGGGCCCCAGCTTGCGGCGCAGCCGGGTCACCAGCACGTCGACGGTGCGGCCGGCCTGACCGGGGTCGTCCTCGACGTGGTGTCCCCAGACGTGGCGCAGCAGCGCCGCCCTGGAGTACACGCGGCCGGGGTGGCGGACCAGGAAGTCGAGCACCTCGAACTCGAGGTAGGTCAGGTCGAGCAGCTCGCCGTCGAGCCAGGCGGCCCAGGCGGACCGGTCGACCAGCAGCCCACGGTGCCCGCGCGGCGCCCCGGCCGGCCCGGACGAGACGCCGCTGGCTCCCGGCGCGACCGCTCCCGCCCCGGCCAGTGCCCGCAGGGCCGCGGAGCCGCGGTTCAGCTGGTGAAGATCAAAACGCTCGGCGGCGCTGGCCGGCACACCGGCACGGGCGCGCGCCCCCGAACCGGTGGAGTCGACCGGCGGCCCCGCCGGGCGCCGGACCGTATGGATGGACGCGAGCGCGGGCACGCGCGGCGAGGTCTGTGGGGCGGGAGCGGCGGCGGGCTGCGGCGACATGCGGATCTCCTCAGGCGGATGCGGCGCGGGACGAGCGGCGGCGTGGCAGGTTCCGCCGACGGGTTCTGCTCGAAAGTGGGGGGCGCGCCGGCCGGGGATTGCCGCCTCGTGCCCGCCCCCGGCCGTTGTCGACGGCCGTGGCAGAGGGGGCGGTTCGCGGCCGGGTCTGGCGGCGTGAGGCGGTTCAGCCGCGACGCCGGAAACCGGCGAGGCGGGTGAACGAAGAGTGGCTGGCGGCTAGGGCGGCGGGGTCTTCAGCGGACCGGACAGGCCGCGGAGGCGACCCGGAGCAGGTCGATGTAGCCCCGGGTGACCAGATAGGCCGGCTTCAGCACGAAAGCAACGGAAACACACGTGTAGCGTGCTCGCCAACGCTTTCGCGGCGTGTCGTGATTCACTTTTCTACAACTTGACTGAACAAAGTGAGATCAAAGATCATCGGCATCGCCGGATCGGGCCCCCTCCAGAGGCCACGTCGACTCGACGGTGTAGTACGGATGCCGGCCCAGCACGCTCCTCATGAGATCGAACCGGTCGACCGTCCAGGCCAGGGCCGGCAGCTCGCCGAGTGCCGCCAGCACCGGTCGCAGGTCGGTGCCGCTCACCTCCCGCCCCCGCCCGGAGCCGGCGTGACCGGGGCCATCCTGCCGCCTTGATCGCCGATCGTCGCGCGCCCGCGCCAACGTCAGGTGCGCGCGCAGCGGCCGATCGTCGAGGCCGGCCACCCCGGCCTTCGCCGCCGCCCGCCGCGCCCCGGCGGCCAGGGGAGCCAGCTCGCCGGCCACGCCCGCCCACAGGACCCGATCCCCGAACCGGCCCACCCCCGCCAGCCGCACGTCGACCGGAGGGTGGCGACGCGCGACGCGGCCGAGCCGATCGGACAGGCCCTCGCGCAGCCCGTCATCGACCGTGCCGAGGAACGCCAGGGTCAGGTGGATCCGCTCCACGTCGACCCAGCGCAGTGCCGGTGCCACCGGCCGAGCCCGACCGACCGCCGCGACCAGAGCGTCGATCACCTCGGCCGGCGGTGTCGCGGCCACGAACAGCCTCGCCCCGGTCGGGTGCTCCCCGGAGACCGCGGTCGAAGGCCGCGCTCCCGTGGCGAGGCCTCGCCCGGACGCGGGCGGTTCGGCGGGCATCACGTCCCCCTTGCTCACGGACGGACCGGCGGCGGCGCGGGGCGCCTCGGCCAGCTCAGGATTCGCCGGCGTGACTCGGTCCGAGCGGGCTTCGCGCGGGCACCCGGCAGAGGCACTATCTCTAGCCATGACCACCGTGCCTGAGCTTGTCGGCCCGCGCGACCCCGTGGTCGCCCGTGCCTGGCGGGAGCGACGGCGCACGGCCAGGCGCCTGGCGGGCTCCGGGCGGACGCCGGTCGTCGCCGCGCTGGTCACCGACGGTTCGGAGCGCGCGACCGCGTCGGTGCTGCGGGAGGCCGGTCTGGACGTGGTCGGCCTGCTCGCGCCCGAGCCGTTGGAGTCGCTGGCCTGGGCGGCCGACGCCGAGGCGCCAAGGGCGTACAGCGACCTGGCCGCGCTGCTGTCGGACGAGATCGAGGCCGTGTGCATCGAGCTGGCGCCGCCGGGGTCGGATCTGATCGCCCGGCGAGCGGCCGAGGCGGGCCTGCACGTGTTGATGGTGCGGGCGGCGACGGGCGACCCGGCCGCGCTGCGCGCCGTGGCCGACGTGGCCGAGGACGCGGACCTCGCGCACGTCGTCGCCTTCGACGACCGGGCGTGGCCGGCGGCCCGCCACGTGCAGGCGTCCGTGCCCACGCTCGGCCGCCTCACCCAGATGACGGTCGTGGGAGCGCCGTCCGGGCCGCTGGGCCGGGCGGAGATCCTCGACCTCACCGGCCGCTGGTGCGGCGACGTGCTGGCCGTGTGTGCCGACCCGGAGGGCATGCCGGCGCGCCGGCTCACGGCGGCCGCCCCGGTCACCCTGGCGCTCCTGACCACCAGTGGCGCGACGGTCCTGGTACACGAGCGGATGGGCGGGAAGCTCGCCGAGGCGACGTTCACGCTGTGTGGCGAGCAGGGACGGATCGTCGTCGAGGGCCGCCGGGTCCGCCTGGCCGACCACACCGGGGTGCGCACCGTCTGGACGCCCGAGCCGGTCTCCGAGCGCCCCGGCCTGGTCGAGGCGGCCTACGAGCTGGTGCGCGCCGTCGAGCTGGGCGACCCCGCGATGGTCCGCGGCGCCACCGTGCACGACCTGCTCACGGTCACCAGGCTGCGGGAGGCCGCCCGCCGTTCCCGGGACGACGGCGGCTGGGTCGAGCTGTGACGGCCCCGCGCGTCCGTCCGCCCACGCTCCCACCAGGGCGGCGGCGAGGGCGCCAGCGGAGTCAGGAGCCGGCAAGATTCTCGAGGATGGGCGCGGCGCGGCGCAGTGCGGCGATGTCGTCGTCGGACAGATGGGTCAGGCGCTCGGCGAGCCACTCGTCGCGGCGGCGCCGTTCGGACTCGAGCAGGGCATGGCCAGCCGCGGTGATCTCGGCGATGACCTGCCGGCCGTCGGTGGGATGCGCGGACCGCACGGCCAGGCCGGCATCCGCGAGGTAGGTGATGACCCTGGTCATCGACGGCGGCTGCACCCGCTCGTGCGCGGCGATCTCGCCAAGCGTCATCGGGCCGTGGCGCTCAAGCGTCGCGAGCGCCGCGATCTGCGTCGGGGAGAGGCTGCTGGAACGCTCCTGGCGCATCCGCCGGGACAGCCGCATGACGGACAGGCGCAACGCCGACGCGAGTTCGGGCATCGCCACGGTCTCCATCGTCCGACGGTACTCGTTAGCGAAGCTCAGGATGTACCGGGGGCCATCCGCGGGACCGGCGGGAGGGGCCCACCGATCCAACTCCCGCCCCGGCAGCCTCGCCCAAGTCCACCTGTCGGGCGGCACAGGACCACCAACGGGCGGATCYGGGCCGCCAGTTAGGTGGTTGCCCCCATCCCGGTGCGGAGATTGTGACGGACCGTGCCAGGCTTATGACATGGCTTATCAGCATCGCGGGGTGTGCTGACATGGCGTGGTCGTTGGTCTCGCTGTCACGCGAGAGGCTCAGGCCCGCAAGCAGATACGCAAGCAGATTCGAATGTCGTGTCATGGCCCCGGTGGCCCTCGTGGTGGCGACGGCCTGTCTCATCACCACTCTGGTCAGGACGGCGGCGCAGGACCAGGTGTACCTGCCGATGGTCCTGGCCGTACTCGCGATCCCCGGGTCGTTCGCCGCCGCGGCGCTGCGTTGCCGGCTGGCACGGGAGCGAACCGCGCTGCTGCTCGCGTCGCTGCCGGTGCCGCCATCGCTGGCGGACGTCAGGAACGTGCTGCGGACGGCGCTGCGCGACCCGACGGGCGAGATCTACCTGTGGGTCGAGGACGACAAGCGCTACATCGGCGCGAACGGCGCGCCGGCCGAGCCCCCGGCACCCGCCAACGGCATCGTGCGGGTGCCGCTGCGTGACCGTGACGGCGGCCCGTTGGCCGTCGTCGTGCTGAAGGGCGCGCAGGGAGGTCCCTGGGACTCCGTCCACGTGACGGTGAGGGCGCTCGCGGTCGCGCTGGAGAACGTCCGCCTCAAGGCGACGGCCGACGCCCGCCTCGAAGAGGTCCTCGCCTCCTCCGCCCGGGCCAACGCGGCCGCCCACGAAGCCCGGCGCCAGCTCGAACGCGATCTCCACGACGGCGCCCAGCAACGGCTGCTCGCTCTGGGCACTCGTCTCGGCGTCGCCCGCCACACCGCCACCGAACCCGACACCCTCGCCGCCCTGGACGCCGCCCGCGGCGACCTCGCCGCCGCCCTCGCCGAGCTGCGCGCCCTGGCCCGCGGTCTCTACCCCGCTCTTCTCTCCGGCGGTGGCCTGGTCCCCGCGCTCGAGGCCGTCGCGGACTCCCTCCCCCTCGCGGTCACCGTCACCGCTCCCCACGAACGTCTTGCCCCCGCGGTCGAGGCGAGCGCCTACTACACGGTCTGCGAGGCCCTCACCAACGCCGTCAAGCACGCCCGGGCCACCGCCGCCACGGTCACCGTCACCCGCACCCCCCGAGCCGTCGTCCTCACGGTCACCGACAACGGCCAGGGTGGCGCGCGGACCACCCCCGACGGGGGCCTCGCCGGGCTCACCGACCGCCTCCGCACGCTGGGCGGTCGCCTGACCATCAACAGCCCGCCGGGCAGGGGCACGACGCTCACCGCGGCCATCCCGATCGCCTGAGCCTCACGCCGCACTCCGGAGATCCGCGGGAGCGGGCTTCCTCTTTTCCTCTTTCTCCTCCCTGTTCCTCTCCGGCGGGCCAGCTGGTGTCCGCCGGAGCGAGGTCCCTGAGCGACAGACCAACCACGGAAGGTGCCTTCAGTGCTGCCCCAAGGGTCGTCGCAGGCGCACTCGTTCGGCCACCAGCCGCTCCCTCCCGGACCGCCGGCCGGCCCGATGCCGAGCGCGGGGTTCTCATGCGGGTAGCCGTCGCCGATGACTCGGCCCTGTTCCGGGAGGGCCTGGTCCTCCTTCTGCGCCACACCGGCATCGAGGTGACGGTCGCGGCGGGGACCGCCGAGGAGCTGCTGGCCGCCGTCGACGCCGACCCCCCGGACGCGGTGATCCTCGATATCCGGATGCCGCCGACCTTCACCGATGAGGGCGTGCGGGCCGCCGAGAGACTGTGCGCGACCTACCCGAGGATCGGCGTGGTCGTGCTGTCGACATACGCCGAGACGCCACATGCCGTGCGGCTGCTCGGCGACGGCTCCGGTGGGGTGGGCTACCTGCTCAAGGACCGAGTCGACGACGTCGACACGCTGCTGGACGCTTTGCACCGGGTCGCGTCGGGCCGGCTGGTGGTGGACGAGGAGATCGTCGCCCCGCTGCTCGCGCACCGCCGCCGGGCGAGCGCGCTGGCCCGGCTGACGGACCGGGAGCGGACCGTACTGCGTCACATGGCCGAGGGACGGTCGAACCAGGGCATCGGCGCCGCGCTGCACCTGGCGCCGAAGACCGTGGAGAACCACGTCGCGAGCGTGCTGGCGAAGCTGAGCCTCCCGGTCGCGGCAGACGACAACCGCCGGGTGCTGGCCGCGCTGGCCTGGCTGCGCGCGCAGGCGGACGTCGACCCGGCCGCCGGCCCGCCCCTCGACCCTCGGTAGCGGTTCTCACGCCGGGGTCGCGACCATACGCCGGACTTCGTTCACCCGGCTTCGCTCACCGGACCGCTCACCGGACCCCGCCCGGCCAGCCTGTCCCGGTTGGCCCGTTCCCTACCGCTCGGCGCAATGGCGGATATCCCCGAATAA
>NZ_MOMC01000007.1 GCF_001983105.1 Pseudofrankia asymbiotica
CAGGGCGGGTCGACGGGCTCGTTCGGTGGCGGTGGCGCTCAGGGCGGGTCGACCGGTTCCTTTGGCCGGGGCGGTGGCGCCCAGGGTGGGTCGACGGGCTCGTTCGGTGGCGGCGGCGCCCAGGGTGGATCGACGGGCTCGTTCGGTGGCGGTGGCGCCCAGGGTGGGTCGACCGGTTCCTTTGGCCGGGGCGGCGGCGCTCAGGGCGGGTCGACGGGCTCGTTCGGTGGCGGCGGCGGTGCCCAGGGCGGGTCGACCGGCTCGTTCGGTGGCGGCGGCGGTGCCCAGGGCGGGTCGACCGGTTCCTTCGGTGGTGGCGGTGCCCAGGGTGGGTCGACCGGCTCGTTCGGTGGTGGCGGCGGTGCGCAGGGCGGGTCGACCGGCTCGTTCGGTGGTGGCGGCGGTGCCCAGGGCGGGTCGACCGGTTCCTTCGGTGGTGGCGGTGCCCAGGGTGGGTCGACCGGCTCGTTCGGTGGCGGCGGTGCCCAGGGTGGGTCGACGGGCTCGTTCGACTGATCTAACCCGCGGCGCCAAAGTCCTCCCGATGGGTCCTTGACGGCAGCCCTCCACTTCCCCCTACCTGAACGCGGTAGAACAGGGGGTGAAGTGGAGGGCTGTTGTCTGCGCCGACAGTGGTGAAATGTCGCCATCTATTCTGATGCCGCCGTGACTGTGGATTGTTTTCCGCCGACGGGATGCCGGGAGTGGTCCTTCGTGTCGATGTTGTTGTCTGCCCGCGCTCCCGCGGATGCGCAGGAGAGACGGGGGCGCATCCGCCAACCGCCGTGGTCTCAACAAACAAGGCGGTGTACAGGAAATGCCCCGATGGTGTCGAGTGCTCGATTTCCCTGTCTTGAGTCGGTATCCCAAAATTCTCCCGCGACACGCCGGCCACTGTGGGGCCGGCTGTTTCGACAGGCCAATAACTATCATCCTGCCGAGGGGATCTAGATCCGTCGTCGAGCGGGAAAAACATGATTCTGAAGAAGAGTCGGGCTATTCTGTGGCTGGTCGGCGGGATGTCTGCTGTCGCCGTCCTGTCCGCGGCGCCCGCGAGCGCCGATGCGGCAACAACAGTCGAGTCGGATTCAAACAGCCTGGCAGTACCGGGGAGGCCGCCGGACGATGGCCTGTCGATCATGAGGGAGGCGGTGCCAGTAGGACTGGGCTCCGGGAACTGGTGGAAAATCCCGAGTGACTCGGGCATCTCGATATTCTTTCTCGGTAACACCGCGATCAGTATCGGCGGCCCAACCAACGCGTTCGGACCGGGAGCTCGAGCTCAGGGTGGGTCGACTGGTTCCTTCGGAAACGGAGGCGCCCAGGGTGGGTCGACCGGCTCCTTTGGGAACGGCGTCGCCCAGGGTGGCTCGACCGGCTCGTTCGGAAATAATGGTACCCAGGGCGGGTCCACCGGGCCCTTCGGACTGGAAGGTCCCGCCGGCGACGGTGCGGCCGGCACGTTCGGGCCGAACGACATCGTCAGGGACGACACCCAGGTCGGGTCCACCGATTCCGTCGGATCGATAGAGCCTGTCAGCGACGGTGCGACCAGCGCGTCCGGACCGGAAGACCGCGCTCAGGGTGCTCTGACGGCCGTCGCCAGTGGAAGCCAGGAAGCTGGAAGCTCCACGAACCTTGTCGTCGTCGGAGGCCGTGGCATGACGGCCAACGAGGCTGTCTACAACTTTCTGACGCTTTTGCCCGTTATGCACTCGCTGGGAATATAAGTCGGAAACGGCGGGGCGTCGGGCGCCTGAGGGCCCTCTGATCGGTCGGGCCTGAACCGGCGCCTGACGGCCGCGTGTGTGCTGGCGGCGGCGGGCGCGTCGCCGGACTTGCCCGCGCGACCGGCCGGCGGTACCGGGGCGGCGGCAGCTGTCCGGCCACCTCGGCGCGCCGCCGGACCAGGCCGTGGCCGGCCCGGCCCTGGCCCGGTGCGCGGGCCGGGCGTGGATCGCCCGCCGCGGACGACCGGCTAGAATCGAGCCCAGTCGTGACTGGCGTGCAAGGGTGGATTCAACCACCGGGGAGCGACCGAACGGCACGGCACCGTGCGCCTGGGTGCCACCGACGGACAACGCCTGCCCGCACGCGGATCGGCCGTCGGCGGCTCACACAGACCACCTGGCGGCGACGTGTGGACGCGGACGGGCCGGGCAGCCACATCCTGGAGGTCTCCCCATGCACCAGCCACTCATCAAGCACCTGGCCAGCGCCGACCCGGAGATCGCGAACCTGGTCGAGTCCGAGGCCCAGCGGCAGTATGAGAAGATTCGCCTCATCGCGTCGGAGAACTACGTCTCCACCGCCGTTCTCGAGGCGGCGGGCACCATCCTGACGAACAAGTACTCCGAGGGCTACGTCGGCAAGCGGTACTACGAGGGCCAGCAGTTCATCGACCCGATCGAGACACTGGCCATCGAGCGGGCCAAGTCGCTGTTCGGCGTCGAGCACGCCAACGTCCAGCCCTACTCCGGCTCGCCGGCCAACCTCGCCGTCTACCTGGCCTTCCTGCAGCCGGGCGACACCGTCATGGGCATGGCGCTGCCGATGGGCGGCCACCTCACCCACGGCTGGTCAGTCTCCGCCACCGGCAAGTGGTTCCGCTCGGTGCGTTACACCGTCCGCCAGGACACCGGGCGCGTCGACATGGACGAGGTCCGCCAGCTCGCGCTCGCCGAGCGCCCGAAGGTCATCTTCTGCGGCGGAACCGCGATCCCGCGCACGATCGACTTCCCGGCGTTCGCCGAGATCGCCCGCGAGGTCGGCGCGGTCCTGGCCGCCGACATCGCGCACATCGCCGGCCTGATCGCCGGCGGCGCGCACCCGTCGCCGGTCGGCCACGCCCCCGTCATCTCGACCACGACCCACAAGACGCTGCGCGGCCCGCGCGGCGCGATGCTGATGACCGACGCCGCCCACGCCTCGGCGATCGACAAGGCCGTCTTCCCCGGCCTGCAGGGCGGCCCGCACAACCACACCACCGCGGCGATCGCCGTCGCGCTGCGCGAGGCGGCCACCGCGGACTTCAGGACATACGCCCACCAGATCGTCGCGAACGCGGCGGCGCTGGCCGAGGGGCTCGCCGAGCGCGGCTTCGACCTCGTCTCCGGCGGCACCGACAACCACCTGATCCTCGTCGACCTCACCAGCAAGGGCATCGGCGGCAAGCCCGCCGCCCAGGCGCTCGACCGGGCCGGCATCGAGCTGAACTACAACGCCGTCCCGTACGACACCCGCAAGCCGTTCGACCCGTCCGGCCTGCGCCTGGGTACCGCCGCCGTCACCACCCGCG
Source organism: Pseudofrankia asymbiotica (assembly GCF_001983105.1). GTDB lineage: Bacteria > Actinomycetota > Actinomycetes > Frankiales > Frankiaceae > Pseudofrankia > Pseudofrankia asymbiotica. Next base: position 3,299 of record NZ_MOMC01000007.1, read on the forward strand.
GCATGGGCCCCGAGCAGATGCGCCAGATCGCCGCCTGGATCGACCAGGCGGTCAAGGCCGCCGCCGACGACGACGAGGCCGCCCTCGCCCAGATCGCCGGCGAGGTCCGCGACCTCACCGCCGGCTACCCCATGCCCGGCTGGGCGTAGGCGCCCGTCAAGGAACGACGCGTCCGGCCGCCAGGCATCCCGCCTGGCGGCCGGACGCCGTTCGTCTGTGCCCTAGTCGCGGATGACGGCCTTGGTGCGCATCAGGAACTCACCGAGGTAGCTGTCGTGCGGGACGTCGGGACGCATCCAGTAGGTCGGGTGATCGCCGAGGTAGACGTTGCTGATCGACGGGTCGTCGACCAGCCGGTCCACCAGCCGGGCGTCCTCGGTGATCGCGGTGAGCACCAGTGTGTCGCGCAGCGGCCCGGCGCCGTCCTTCGCCGACCACGGCGCCACCCAGACGCACGGGAAGCCCAGCTCGATGCCGGTCTGGGGCGCGTCGGGGCGGTCGACCTGGAAGACCGCCGGGCGCAGCACGGCGCCGCCGCCGGGCAGCGGGTCGACGATCCCGTCGCCGCCGAGGCGCGGGGTGGCGTCACCGGCGTGGTCGAGCAGGTACTTCTCCACCGCCCGGGCCGTCTGGACCGGCTGGGTGGGCAGCACCGCCCCCTCGTCCTCCGGCGGCAGGCTCGGGATCGCGGCCAGCCGCTCGGCCAGTGCCTCGGCCAGCGGCGTCGGGTCACCCTCGACGTAGACCGCGGTCGTGTTCACGCACGCGGTACCGCCCTCGTCGGCCACCGAGTCGACGATCATGTCCAGGTGCGGCCGCCAGTCCCCGCCGGAGACGAGGATCTTCGACCGGCCGGGCCCCTGCGGCAGCACCGTGCCGTCATGGGCGTACTTGTGGACCACCTCGTCGCCGCCGTAGGCCATCGACAGGTCCGCGGCCCGCAGGATGTCGTCGGCGACGGTGCGGTCGGTCGGCAGGAGCACCACCTGGTCGTCGCCGAAGCCGGCGTCGCGCAGCGCGGTGATCAGCCGGTACGGGGTCAGCGGCTCGCGGCGTGACGGCCGGACGGCGACCCGGTAGCCGAGCGCCAGCGCCTCCGGCCACAGTGAGTGCACCCCTGGGTGGTTGCCGGCCGCGTGGACGGCGAAGACCTCGGCGCGTCGGGTCCACACCGCGCGTCCCTCGCGGGTCGCCGGGTCCCGCCAGCTCTCGACGGCGGCCATGGGGCGGGCACACCCGGCGTCATGGCCGGCGCCGGCCACGCTGCGCGCGATTCCCCGCGCGGCCGAGCGCACCACGGAGATCGGCATCCCGGACATCCGGCTCACCAGGTGGGTGTACTCGTCGGTCGGGATTCCGGCCGGCGCGCCGTGCTCGAACGCCTCGGCGGCGCGGGCCAGCGCCGCGAGCCGCTCCTCGGCCGGCATGGTCTCCGCCTTGCGCAGCGCGGCCATCGCCCGGTGCACGAAGAGGCGGGGGACCAGGCTGAGCTCGGCCATCGGCGCGCCGGCAACGTCGCTGATCGTCAGCCGCTCCCGCGACCGGAACGGCCCGTTCGGCCCGAGCGCGTCCAGCTTGAGAGGATCGGGCCTGACGGCCGTGCCGGGAGTGACCCCGGCGGGAGCCGCCCGTCCAGCGGAGGCCGTGGCGGGCCCGGTGGAGGGCCCCTTGCCGGTGCTGGTGCCGGTGCCGGTGGCGGTGTTGACACCGCTGGCGGTGGCGGCGCGGCTCGCGGTGGCGGGCGGGTTCGCGCCGGCGCCGCTCGGTCCGGTCATCAGTACACCCCCTCGACCACGGTTTCCCCGCCGAACACCGGGACCGGCCTGACGTCGGCGACCGAGTCGCCCACCTGCGCCGAGCCCGGCAGGGGTTCGACGCGGGTGGCGAGGTCACGCTCCAGGTTGTTCGGCAGCAGCGCGGAGCGGCTCACGTGGCTCATCACCACCTGACCGCTGGCGCCGTACTCGACCGGCCGCAGGGTCTCCGGGTCGACGACCGAGAACGTGATGTACGGCGACGGCGGGTCGAACACGCACGGGTCGTCCGCCGTGAGCCCATGGCGCTCCACCGCCGCGCCGAGGATCATCGTGCTGCCGTAACGGCCGTAGAGCGAGGCGCCGGGGAAGATCTCGGTCATGTAAAGGGAGCGGGTGTCGGCGTCCATGTGGGCGCCGCCCCACTCGACCGTCCTGACCTTCGCCCGGACGAGCTCCACCAGGTCGTCCTGGCGGGCGAGGCGTTCCAGCAGCGGCGGCGTGATGACCATGACGCGGATGTCCTGCGTCCGCAGCACGTGCCGGACCTGGTCGATGAGGTGGTCGGCGTACCGGTCGGCCTCGTCGGCGTGGCCCTCGGCGATGACGCGCTTCACCCACCGGGGGTCGAGGTCGATCGTGAACGGCAGCCTGCCGGCCCGGCGCACGAACCGCTCGATGAAGGCGCCGAACATGTGCGGTCCGCTGGGTGTGACCGCGAGCCAGTCGACGCCGGTGGGGGAGCCCCGGGCGGCCAGGTCGGCGAGGCTGTAGTCGATCAGCCAGTCAAACCAGTCGTCGAGGAAGACGACCCGCTTGGGTGGTCCGGTCGTCCCACCGCTCTCGAACACCCCGCCGATTCCGGGATCGGGTCCGTAGCCGCGGGGGACGAGGTCGAAGACCGGCACCTCCCGCAGCAGGTCCACGAGGTTGGGGAACTTCGCCAGGTCCGCGATGGTGTGGACGTCGCGGCGCGGGTCGAAGCCGAGATCGCCCGCCGCCCGTAGCCAGAACGGCGAGCCCGTGGCCGGGTCGAAGTGCCAGCGCATCGCGGCCTCGATGAACTCGGTCTCCGGGACGGCCTCACCCGGTGGACGATCGAGCACAGGCTCGGGTAGCCGCAGTCCCAGATCGGTGAGTGGAGTCATCTCCGTCGTCCCCTCCGTCGTCCCCGCTTTCCAGCGTCGTCTCGATGTCCTGTCCGGTCGGGTGTCCTGTCCGGTCGTGATCGGATGTCCTGCCTGGTCGGCTCTATGCCGATGCCGATGCCGATGCCGATCCGCCGGCCGCGGCGAGGCCTGACTGCTCGCCGCGACGGCCGCCCGGTGCCGGGCCAGGGGCCGCGAGGCCGGCCTGGCGGCGGGTCGAGAAGGTCGGGGTGCCGGGGAGGGCCGGGCGTGGGTCGGCCGGCACCTCCGCGGCCAGCAGTGCCACGTCGTCGCCCAGGGCCGAGCCGGTCCACTCGCGAACCGTGGCCGCGAGGTCCGCGAGGGCGTCGTCGAGGGTGCGCGCCTCGCCGAGGGCGCGCTCGACGGCGGGCAGCAGCGGGAAGAACTCGCCGGTGCGGCGATCCCGCGCCTCCGCGATCCCGTCGGTGTAGAACAGCAGCCGATCGCCCGGCTCCAGCGCCACGGTGACCACGCCCGCGTTGTCCCGCGCCGCCCGTGCGCTCCCCGCGCCGAGGCCGAGGGGCGGCTGGCGCCCGGACGGCGCCAGCAGCCGGACGCGCCCGTGCCGCCACAGCACCGGGTCGGGATGGCCCGCGTTGGCCAGAGTGAGCCAGCGCCCGCCGAGTTCGGCGACGATGCCGGTCACGAAGTCGTCRAGCTCGCCGACGCTGGCCACCTCGGCGTCGAGGTCGGGCAGGACCTCATGGATATATCGACGGCCACGGGCGACCACGCGGAAGCAGCCGAGCACCCGACTGGCCAGCCGCACCGCCCCGAGCCCCTTGCCGCGTGCGTCACCGATCAACAGCCTCGTGCCCCAGGGGCTGTCGACCAGCTCGTAGAGGTCGCCGCCGACACTCGCCTCGGCGGCGGCGCTCTCGTAGCGGACCGCGAGGCGCAGGCCCTCCCGGGACACCGGGGGCACGTCGGTGAGGATCGCCTGCTGCGCGACCTCCGCGACGCGCCTGACGTTGGCGAGCGTGGTCTCCCGCCCGGTGTTGTACCGGCTGGCGAGGATCGCCAGCACGCCGCCGATCGCGACCCCGCCGAGCCGGACGATCTGTGCCGTCCAGCCACCCGCCATGCCCGTGTCGAGGCTGTCATACCAGCCAAGCCCCAACGCGCTGACAACCGCGGCGACCGCGTACACGGTGGTCAGTCCCGGGCCGGCGAGCGTCGCGGCGGCCATGGGGCTGATCACCACCAGCTCGCGGATCGTCCACGTCCGGTTGCTGATCTCCAGCAGGATCACCGCGATCAGGGTGAGCGCCGGCATGACCACCGCCCACCAGGTGCGCCGCGACGAGGTCACCGGGCGCCGGATCCTGGCCGCGCGCCGTGGCTGGCCCCGTCCGCCCGGCCGTCCCGCGACCGCGGGGAGCGCCCGGCGCATCGTGGCGGCGGCCAGTGGGTCCGGCGGGTGCGCGGGCCGCGAGTGGTCGCCCATCCTCGAGGGTGGCCCCCCGTCCGGTCCGCGCGAGGCCGCGCGGGTCCTTGCAGGCATACGTCGGCCCGTACCCGGTGGTCCGCCCCCACAATCGACACCCAACGCCAGGTGCCGCCTGTCGGCGGCGGCGCGGTCGGCCGTGCGCGAACGTCGCATGTCCTTCATGCGCGGGAGAGCACGATGGTCCTGTTAGGCGATGGTCCTGGCAGGAAGCCACCTCGATCGGCGGCATCGGATGCCGGCCCGCGAGGTCCGGGCGGACGCACCGGGTGCGCCGATGCGCCAGCCGGGAGGCCATCCGGCCGGCGGCGGCGATGGTGGTCGAGGAGCGAGAGGGGTCGCATGCCGGGTAGGCGCCGTTCCGTCAGACGTGGGCCGGAGCGGGATGAGTCCGGTCTGCCGAGCGGCCTGACCGGGCCGGTCGACATCCCCGATCCACCGCCGGACCCGCCGAAACCGTGGCGTGAACGGCTGCGCGACGCCGGCCGGGGCGCGCGCGCGACCGTGGTCGGGCTTCCCCGGGTGCTGCGGCTGTGCTGGCGGGCGAGCGCGCCGGCGACGGTGATGCTCGCGCTGCTGACCGTCGCGGTCGGGCTCTTTCCCGCGCTGACCGCCTCGACGGCGCGGCTGCTCGTCGACGCGGTGGTCCGGGCGGTGCAGATCCGGACGACCCATCAGCCTGATCATTCGGTCCTGGCGCTGCCGTTGCCTGGAAGCCCGCGGGTGGCCACGCTGACCGGCACCCAGGTCGTCTTCTGGCTGGTCCTGACCCAGTTCGCCGTGTCCATCCTCAGCCAGCTGCTGTCGGCCGCGCGGTCCATCGTCCAGCGCATCCTGTCCGACCGGCTGTCGCTCACCGTGCAGACGATGGTCGTCGAGAAGGCGAGCCAGCTCGAACTGAGCTTCTTCGAGCAGTCCGAGTCGTACGACCTGTTGCAGCGAGCCTCGCAGCAGGGCACTCGGCCATTCGACACACTCACGACGTTCTTCGGGCTGCTGCAGACGGTGGTGACGTTCGTCAGCATGATCGGGCTGCTCGTCAGCCTGAACCCGCTCCTCGGGGTCATTGTGCTGGTGGCGCCGATCCCCGCCTTCATCGTCGACACCCGTTACGGCCGGTGGACCTACATGCGGAGCAGGTGGACATCGCCGGTGAACCGGCGGATCTCCTACCTGCAGCGGGTGCTGACCACGGACACCGACGCCAAGGAAATCAGGATCTTCAACCTCGGCCCCTACCTGGTCGAGCGATTCCGGCTGCTGTCGGCCAACTACAACCAGCGGCTCCGTGAACTGGCCATCCGCCGCCAGCTCGCCGAGCTGGGATGGAGCCTGCTCGCGGAGCTCGCCCGCTCGGGCAGCTACCTCTACGTCGCCCTCCAGGCCGCCGCCGGGCGGCTCACGCTCGGCGACCTGACCCTCTACGGCACCGCCGCCTCCAGCGTTCAGGGCAACGTGTCGAGCATGTTGAGCTCGCTCACCCAGATGTACGAGAACAACCTGTACGTCGACGACCTGTACCGCCTGCTGGCCACGCCGACCGAGGCGGAACGGCAGGCCGCCCACCAGGCGGCCCGGCTGGCGGCCGCGTCGCCCGGGGCGGCATCGGAGGCGATGGCGATCCAGGCGGCCGCGATCCAGGCGGCGGCGATCGAGGCGGCGCCGGTCGACGCCCCGGCGGCGGTGCCGGCGCCACGGGCCGCACCCAAGTCAGCGCCGCTACCTGCATCCGCGCCGCTGCCTGCACCTGCGCCGTTACCGACACCGCTGCGCGGGCACGTCGTCTTCGAGGGTGTCTCGTTCCGCTACCCGGGCACGGAGGTCGTGGCGCTGAACGACGTCAGTTTCGAGGTCGGCGCCGGGGAGACGATCGCGATCGTCGGTCGCAACGGCGCTGGGAAATCGACGCTGATCAAACTGCTGTGCCGGCTGTACACGCCGGACAGCGGCCGGATCCTCGTCGACGACGTCGACATCGCCGATGTGGACGCGGAAGCGTTGCGTTCCCAGATCGGCGCGGTCTTCCAGGACCATGTCTCCTTCCAAGCCAGCGCCGCGGAGAACATCGGCCTGGGCGAACTCTCCGCGCTGTCCGACCGGCCGCGGGTGGAGCAGGCCGGCCTGGACGGCGGTGCGGACGGCTTCATCCGGGCCCTGCCGCACGGGTACGACACATCGCTCGGCCGTTGGTTCGGCAACGGGGTGAACCTCTCCGGCGGAGAATGGCAGAAGGTCGCCCTCGCCCGCGGCTTCATGCGCGCCGCCCGGATCCTCGTCCTCGACGAGCCGAGCGCCGCGCTCGACGCCCGCGCGGAGCACGACCTGTTCACCCGGCTGCGCGCCCTGGCGACCGGCCGCACCGCCTTCTACATCTCGCACCGCTTCTCCACGGTGCGCCAGGCGGACCGGATCATCTTCCTCGAGGACGGCGGCATCACCGAGTCCGGCACCCACCGCGAGCTGATGGCCCTCGGCGGCCAGTACGCCGAACTCTTCACCCTCCAGGCCGCCGCCTACATCGACGACCCGGCATCTCCAGATCCGGCCGTTCCAGACCCTGCCTCTCCAGATCCTGCCCGGCCGACTAGTCGCGGTTGAGCCGGCGGTAGGTGACGCGGTGCGGGCGGGCGGCCTCCTGGCCGAGGCGCTCGAGCTTGTTGGTCTCGTAGTCGGCGAAGTTGCCCTCGAACCAGAACCACTTCGCCGGGTTCTCGTCGTCGCCCTCCCACGCGAGGATGTGGGTGGCGACCCGGTCGAGGAACCAGCGATCGTGGGAGRTGACCACGGCGCAGCCGGCGAACTCCAGCAGCGCGTCCTCCAGCGAGCGCAGCGTCTCGACGTCGAGGTCGTTGGTCGGCTCGTCGAGCAGCAGCACGTTGCCGCCGTGCTTCAGGGTCAGCGCCAGGTTCAGCCGGTTGCGCTCACCGCCGGAGAGCACGCCGACCGGCTTCTGCTGGTCGGGGCCCTTGAAGCCGAACGACGACACGTACGCCCGGCTCGGGAAGTCGACCTTGCCGACGATGATGTGGTCGAGCCCGTCGGAGACGACCTGCCACACGTTCTTCTTGCCGTCGAGGCCGGAACGGCTCTGGTCGACGTAGGAGATGTCGACGGTGTCGCCGATCGTCAGGGCGCCCGAGTCGGGCTTCGCCTCGCCGGTGAGCATGGTGAACAGGGTGGTCTTGCCGACGCCGTTCGGGCCGATGATCCCGACGATGCCGCCGCGCGGCAGGCTGAACGACAGGTTGTCCATGAGCACCCGGTCGCCGAAGCCCTTGGTCAGGTTCTTCGCCTCGATGACCAGGCTGCCCAGCCGCGGGCCCGGCGGGATCTGGATGTCGTCGAAATCGCGCGGCCTGGCCTTGTCCRCCTCCGCCGCGAGCTCCTCGTAGCGGGACAGCCGTGCCTTGCTCTTGGCCTGCCGCGCCTTCGGGTTGGAGCGGACCCACTCCAGCTCCTGGGAGAGCATCCGGCGCCGCTTGGCGTCCTTCGACCCCTCGACCTTGAGACGGGCCGCCTTGTTCTCCAGGTACGTGCTGTAGTTGCCCTCGTACGGGTGCGCCCGGCCGCGGTCGAGTTCCAGGATCCAGCCGGCGACGTTGTCGAGGAAGTACCGGTCGTGGGTGACGGCCAGCACGGCGCCGTGGTAGCGGGCCAGGTGCTGCTCGAGCCACAGCACCGACTCGGCGTCCAGGTGGTTGGTCGGCTCGTCGAGCAGCAGCAGGTCGGGCGCCTCCAGTAGCAGCCGGCACAGCGCGACGCGGCGCCGCTCGCCACCGGAGAGCTTGGAGACGTCGGCGTCCGCCGGCGGCAGCCGCAGCGCGTCCATCGCCTGGTCGAGCTGGCTGTCGAGCTCCCAGGCGTTCGCGGCCTCGATCTTGTCGATCAGCGCGGCCTGCTGGGCCAGCAGCGTGTCGAAGTCCGCGTCCGGGTCGGCCATCTTCTCGTTGATGGCCTCGTAGTCGGCGAGCACCTGACGGATCTCGGCCACGCCGTCCTCGACGTTGCCGCGGACGTCCTTGGTCTCGTCGAGCACCGGCTCCTGGGCGAGCATGYCGACCGTGTAGCCGGGGGAGAGCAGGGCGTCGCCGTTGCTCGGGTGATCGAGCCCGGCCATCAGCTTGAGCAGGGACGACTTCCCCGCACCGTTGGGACCGACGACCCCGATCTTGGCTCCTGGCAGGAACGCCAGGGTCACGTCGTCGAGGACGACCTTGTCACCGTGGGATTTGCGCACCTTGCGCATCTGGAAGACGTACTGCGCCATGCACCAACCCTATTGGTCCGCGCCGCGGTCCCGGCGAGGCGGTGATCGGAGGCGAGGCCGGGCGCGCCCGTTTGCCACTGGTTCCCCACCGTCTGGCCGACATGCGTCGCGCGGTCCGGGCCGGAACGACTCCGAGAGGCGCTATCGTGAGGCCCGTGGATCATGTCGAGCCGGTGTTCGAGCCGGGCGAGCTGATCCTGCATCGCATGTTCACCGACGACGAGCTGGTCTTCGTCCGCTGCGGCGTGGTGGTCGGCGACGACGAGCGGGGGCTGCGGGTCTGGATCCCGAACGGCGGTCCGGCGGCGGTCCGGATGAGCGAGGACGGCCGCGGGATCCGCGACATGCCGTTCGCGGAGTGGATCACGCAGCGGACCTTGCTCACCCGCACGGCCTGGTGGGGCCCGGACATCTTCATGCTCATCCCGCCCGACCGGGCGCACAGCGTCTGGTGGTTCTGGGACCGGCGCGGCGGCTTCGACGCCTGGTACGTCAACCTCGAGGAGCCGGTCACCCGCTGGCGGGACGGCGCCGGCGCCGGCGTGGACGGCTGTGACCAGGATCTCGACATCTGGGTCCGGCCGGACCGCGGCTGGGCCTGGAAGGAYGAGGACGAGCTGGAGGAGCGCCTCGCCTTCCCGGATCGCTACTGGGTGCGCGACGCCGCCGCGGTCCGCGCCGAGGGCGAGCGACTGATCAAGGATGCCGAGGCGGGCCTCTTCCCGTTCGACGGCACCTGGCGCGACTTTCGCCCCGAGCCGGCCTGGCGCGCCCTTCCGTTCGACCTCACACCTGGCTGGGACCGTCCGCGAACGCACCGGCGACGCCGGCCGGTGTGAGGGCGCCGGTCACGACGGCGGCCAGGAGGCCTGGGAAGCGGGCGTCGAGGTCGTCGCGGCGCAGCCGGGAGAACTTGTGGGTGCCCTCGGCGCGGGTGGCGATGACGCCGGCCTCGCGCAGGACCCGCAGGTGGTGGCTGCGGGTCGACTTGGCCATCCGGCCGGCGAGCAGCTCGCCGCAGGCGGCCTCCTGGACCTGGGCGAGCGCGCCGACGATCTCGAGGCGGGAAGGGTCGCCCAGCGAGGCCAGCACGGCGACGAGATCGATGTCCTGGGTCGCCGGCATCGGCAGCGTGCCCATGACCCACCTCCTGCGTCCGGACGGGGACCCTGCCCCGCCCACCGTGACTCCGACCCGGGCCGCCGGACACGCGAGGGAGATCCCTCGTATGTCCGTCAACTCCAGAGCGAACCACAACGGAGAACCGTCGCGGAGGCCAGCGACATTTCCCGGAATGTCGCGGGGTTCGGGGAATGCCCCGGGGCGGCGCCGACTTGACCTAGTTCGGCAAACATCGAACTAGCTGAGGAGCCCGATGGCCTCCAACAGGGTCGACGAGCCCGTGGCCGAGACGCCCACGGGTGCGCCATCGTCACCGTTGTCACCGTCCGGCGCGACCAGCCGGGCCCCGCGGCGTCTTCCGGACTCCGCTTCCGCCTCCGCCAGCCCGGTGCGCGAGGCCGCGGCCGCGGCGCCGGCGGAGCCGGACCCCAGGCGCTGGCGCGTGCTGCCCGCGGTCCTCGTCGCCACGTTCATGTCGCTGTTCGACATCTTCGTCGTCAACGTGGCCGCCCCCAGCATCGGCGGCGACCTGCGGGCCTCCGACGCCGGCCTGGAGCTGATCGTCGCCGGCTACTCGTTCACCTACGCGGCCGGTCTGATCACCGGCGGACGGCTCGGCGACCGTACCGGCCGCCGGCGGATGTTCCTGCTGGGGATGGGGCTGTTCACCGTCGCCTCGGCCCTGTGCGGCGTGGCCCCGACCGAGGGGACGCTGATCGCCGGCCGGCTCCTGCAGGGCATCGGCGCGGCGGCGATGGTGCCGCAGGCGCTCGCCATCATCAACGTGATCTTCCCGCCGGCGGAGCGGGCGCGCGCGTTCTCGTACTTCGGCGTCACGGTCGGCCTCGGCGCCGTGTCCGGGCAGGTCATCGGCGGCCTGCTCGTCGACGCGGACGTCTTCGGGCTGGGCTGGCGGCCGATCTTCCTGGTGAACGTGCCGATCGGCATCGTCGCGATGGCGGTGGTCTGGCGGCTGCTCGGCGAGTCGAAGGCGGCCCGGCCCGAGCCGCTCGACCCCGTGGGGCTCATCGGGCTCGCCTCGGGGCTCGGCCTGGTGCTGGTCCCGCTGACGCTCGGCCGGGATGAGGGCTGGCCGATCTGGACGTGGCTGGCGCTTGCCGCCGGCGTCGTGGTGCTGGCCGCCTTCGGCGGCTGGGAGGTCCGGCTGGCCCGGACGGGTGGCTACCCGATCGTCCCGCCGGCCGTGCTGCGGACCCGGCGGACCATCGCCGGACTGCTGGTGAGCTTCGGGTTCTTCACCTTCTTCGGCAGCTTCCTGCTGGCCGCGACGATCTTCCTGCAGGAGGGGCAGCACCGCTCGCCGCTGGACGCCGGCCTCGTGTTCGGACCGMTGGGGGTGGCGTTCGCGCTGTCCTCCATGGCCGCCCGCGGCCTGGTCGCCCGCTACGGACCGAGGACGCTGACCGTCGGAGCCCTGATCACCGCGGCTGGGGTGCTCGGACTGCTGGTCATGGTCGCGAGCGAGGGCACGGGGGTTCCGACCGCGCAGATGATGCCGCCGCTGCTCGCCATGGGGATCGGCAACGGCCTGATCATCCCGGCGCTCGTCGCCGCGGTCCTGGCCGGCGCGTCCGCGGACGTCAGCGGCGCGGTCAGCGGACTGCTCACGACCACCCAGCAGGCGTCGGCGGCCCTCGGGGTCGCCGGGGTGGGGACCGTGTTCTTCGCGGTGGCGGACCGCGGCGGTCTGGCCGACGCCATGGTCGCGGCCCTCGCGTTCGACCTGGTCGGGGTCGTGATCGCGGCTGTCGGCACCCTGCTGCTCCCGCGCGGCGCCGCCACGCCGGCGCTCGCGATCTCCGGATCGGTCGGCACGGTCGGAACCGTGGAAGTCGAAGCGGAAGTCGGAACCGTGGAAGTGGCACCACCCGGCGCGGCGGGCGGCGGGCTCGGCCGGGTCGCCGTGCCCGCGCAGGCCGCCGGCGGCGCGGACCTGCCCGCGCGGCTGTAGGCCGGCACCGGGGCCAGCGCCCGAATGTGGCGGGGCTCGCCGGCTGGAGACGGCTGATGGCCAGGCACTGGATGCCTGGCCATCAGCCGTCTCAGGGGCGGTTCTGCATCGAGCCCGCGGCGTAGACGAGGTAGGACCAGAGCGTCTCGTCCTGGTCGGGAGACAGGTCCAGCGAGTCCACGGCGGCGCGCATGTGGGCGAGCCAGGCGTCCCGCTCGGCCGGGCCGATCGCGAACGGGACGTGCCGCATCCGCAGGCGGGGATGACCACGCCGCTCGTGATAGGTCGCCGGGCCGCCCCAGTACTGGATCAGGAAGAACCGCAGCCGCTCCTCGGCGGGGCCGAGGTCCTCCTCCGGGTAGAGCGGGCGCAGCACCGGGTCGGCGGCGACCCCCTCGTAGAAGCGGGCCACCAGCCGCCGGAAGGTCTCCTCGCCGCCGACGGACGCGTAGAACGTCTCGTCGGCCCCCGGCGGCGGCCCCACGGGCAGCATGGGCCGGGCCGGTTTGGGCGGCGGGCCCGCCGCGTCCGCCGAGGGCGGCGCCGCGCCCGCCGGCGGCCGCGCTGGTGCCGGCTCGGGGGTCGGCTGGGCAGGCGTCGGCTGTCGGCTCACCCCTCTATTTTGCGCGTGGACCGACCTCCACCGAGGAACGGACCGACGGGAGAACCCACCTCATGCCATGGAGCTGTCATCCGGGCCCTCACCATCGGCCGCCTCCCGGATGATCCAGGCGGCGGTGTCGGGTGGAATGACCAGGGTCTCGCCGTCGTGCTCGGCCGGGCCGCTGGCCAGCAGCAGCCTGCCGGGCAGCGCCAGCCGTGTCTCGGTGGCCGTCGCGAGCACGCAGGTCAGCACCTCGGTGCCGTCTGCCGGCCCGGCCGGGTGGTCRAAGGCGAGCACATCCGGGGGAGTGTCGAGCCAGCGCAGCGGCGGGCCGCCGTTCGCTCCCCGTGACAGGTCACGGCGAGTGGCCAGGGCGTCGTGGACGAGGCGCCACGTCGATGCCGGGTCGGCTCGCTGAGCCTCGACGGTCAGCTGCGCCCAGTCGTCCGGCTGGGGCAGCCAGGTGACGACCCCCGGCGCGGCGAAGTCGTACGGCGGCCGGGCTCCGGCCCAGGGAATGGGCACCCGGCAGCCGTCGCGGCCGGTCTCGGTGCGCCCCGAACGCTCCCAGACCGGGTCCTGGCGGGCCTCCGGGGGCACGTCCACCTGCGGGAGGGCCAGCTCGTCGCCCTGGTAGAGGAACACCACGCCGGGAAGCGCCAACAGCGTCAGCAGGGCGGCCCTGGCCCGGCGCAGGCCGGTCGCGCCGCCGCCGTAGCGGGTCACCGGGCGGGTCGCGTCGTGGCTGGCGAGCACCCAGGTCGGCGGCGCGCCGACGGCGGCCGTCGCCGCGAGCCCCTCCTGGACTGCCTGGCGCCACCTCGGGGCCGACCATTCGACGGTCAGCAGCGAGAACGCGAACGTGAGGTGTAACTCGTCCGGGCGCACATAGCGGGCCAGCCGGTCCGGGTCCTCGACCCAGGTCTCGCCCACGAGCACCCGCTCGCGGCCATCGTCTCGCTGGTAGCCATCGACGAGCGTTCGCCACGACCGGTAGACGTCGTGCACGCCCTCCTGGTCCCAGACGTGCGGCTCCAGCCGCTCCCGGAAGCTGGTCGCCGGGGTGGCGGGCGGCCCGGGCGGGTTGTCGCGCAGTTCGCCGTCCTTGACCAGGCCGTGGGAGACGTCGATCCGGAACCCGTCGACGCCCCGGTCGAGCCAGAACCGCAGGGTCCGCTCGTGGTCGGCGCGTACCGCGGGGTCGGACCAGTTCCAGTCCGGCTGCTCGGGCGCGAACAGGTGCAGGTACCACTCGGCCGGCTCGTCCTGGCCGGCCGGATCGTCCCCGCTGGCGGGCGGTGCCGCGGCCTGTGAGCCGGCGGGGCCCGGGAGGCGGCGGGCCTGGTCCAGGCGGGTCCAGGCCCCGCCGCCGAAGGTCGAGATCCAGTTGTTCGGCGGCTCGAGGCCCCCGGGGCCCTGGCCCGGGCGGATCAGGTAGCGGTGGCGGGCCGGGTCGCCGGGCGGCGCGGCGAGCGCCGCCTGGAAGGCGGGGTGGGCGTCGCTGGAGTGGTTGGGGACGAGGTCGACGAGGACGGCCAGGTCGAGGCGGTGCGCCTCGGCGAGGAGCGCGTCGAAGGCGGCGAGGTCGCCGAACAGCGGGTCGACGTCGCGGTGGTCGGCGACGTCGTAGCCGTGGTCGGCCATCGGCGATGGGTAGAACGGTGTGAGCCAGATGCCGTCGACGCCGAGCTCGGCGAGGTCGGGCAGCCGGGCGCGGATGCCGTCGAGGTCGCCGACCCCGTCGCCGTCCGCGTCCGCGAAGCTGCGGACATACACCTCGTAGAACACGGCATCGCGCCACCAGCCGGCGGTGAGGGCCACCTGGCCATTCAAGCCGCCGGGGGCGCGCACTGTCGTCGAGATCGGCGAGGTCGGCCCATGTCACAGCGCGGAGGACATCCGGCTGTCGTCGTGGCTGGTGCGTGCTCGTCGCGCAAGGCGCAGATGTTCTCACCAAGCGAGCATTGGGTGAGCTGAACTACACTTCCTGAGTGGACGACGTGACTGCCCGTTATCCTTCCACTCCGAAGGGTCCTCATTTTGAGGCTTTCGGCGTGGAGGGACGGGATCGTCTCCAGGAGCCGGCGTGCCAGGCGCCCGACTGCCCGGTGGCGGCTGACACGCCGCCGGCGGCCGGCGGTCCGCCGGCAGCGGAGGTGGCGATGACGGCTGACGTCCCGAAAAGCGCCGAATCGCCGGATGAGAACGATCCGTCGGTCGCGGCCGAGGCGCCGGTCGAACACACCGAGGACGGCGGACGGGTCGAGACCAGTGCGCCCGGTGCGCCGACAGCGGCCACACCCGCGGCGGCCGATGGGGCCGCGGGCGTCGCGCGGGCGCGAACCGCCGGCGCGGCGGCCACGGGTGACGGGCAGACGCACGTCCTGCCGGGGGACAGGCTCTGGCGCTGCCTCGGGACATGGCATGGCGGGCCCAGCGTGCGGCGACCGGGCGCGGGCGGTGAGCGGCCGGCCGCGGGACAGGACAAACGCCCCGACGCCGGCCGCGAGGCCAGCCGCGGCATCGGCGCTGGCGGGGCAGGCCCGGACTGGGCCGCGGCGTCGCGCCGCGCCGCGGCGCTGTGGGACGCCGCCCGGTCGCTGCCGGGCGCGCGGCGGCGGCATGCCGAGGAACGCGCCGTGCTGGAGGGCCTGCTGTTCCTTTCCGACGCGAGCCTGCGGCTCGGCGGCTCGCTCGAGCCGTACCGGATCATCGAGATGGTGGTCGAGCTGGCGCGGCGCCGCCTGGGCGACGGCGCCATGCTCTGGCTGCGCGCGCCCGAGGGCGACGTGATCGACCTCGCCGCCGTGGACCACGTCGACCCGCAGGCCGCCGCTTATGTCCGGGCACTCACCGCGACCCGCCCGGCGCGGCTGAGCGACGACTACGCCCCGGGCGCGGTGGTGCGTACCGGCGAGCCGATGTGCATCGAGGACCTCACTCCGACGCTGCGCCGCGCGCTGTTCCCCGATCCCCAGGAGTACGCGCGCTTCCGCCAGTTCGGCTGGGGGCCGTCGATGACCGTGCCGCTGCCGTACGGCGACCAGGTCATCGGAGCCCTGACCCTCAGCCGGGTGCATGGCGACCCGCCGTACTCGAAGGCCGAGCAGACGATCGCGGAGGACCTCGCCCGCCGCGCCGCGCTCGCGCTCGTCAACGCCCGGATGTACCGCGAGTCCCAGGAGGCCGGCCGGGCGCTGCAGCGATCGCTGCTGCCGGCGCACCCGCCCGTGCTCGAGGGCGCGGACGTGGCGATGGAGTACCGGCCGGGCACCACCGGAACCGAGGTCGGCGGTGACTTCTACGACGTCATCCCGCTGGCCGGGGGCCGGGTCGGGCTCGCGATCGGCGACGTGATGGGGAGGGGGCTGCGCGCCGCGGCGGTGATGGGCCAGCTGCGTGCCGCGCTGCGTGCCTACGCGCTGGAGGAGTGGGGGCCCGCCGAGCTGCTGGCCCGCCTCGACATGATGGTCTCCTCACTGCCGGGCCTGCCGTTCGCGACCTGCCTGTACGGGATCTACGAGCCCGCCCGCGCCGCGCCGGTCACCGGTTCGCGAGACGCCGACCCTGCCAGCGGCGGTCCGGACCCCCAGTGCGCCAGGGTCGTGCTCGCCGGCGCCGGCCACCCGGCCCCGCTGCTGATACCGCCGGACGACGACCCGAGCTACCTCGAGATCGATCCCGGGCTGCCCCTCGGGGTCGGCGACCCCGCGCACTTCGTCGAGTCGGCCGTCGAGCTGCCGCCCGGCTCCAGCCTGGTGTTCTTCACCGACGGCCTGGTCGAGTCGCGCCACCGCCCGCTGTCCGACGGCCTCGACCTGCTGCGGGCCGGGATGGGCGAGCAGCTGGCGCGCCGCCGGGCCGCCGCGCGGCGAGCGGAGATCGACGCGGCGCGCCAGCGTCACCCGGCCGCCTCGACGACCGCCACGACAGTCGCGCCCACGCGCGAGCGCATGCCCGGCTCGCCCAGTCCGGGTGATCCGGCTCCCGACGCGGCGGTGGACCGCCGTGCCGGCGGCAGTGACCACTGGACAGGCCCGGAACGGCGCACCGGGAGCGATCGGCGTACCCGGGACCGCCGCGCGCCCGGCCCCGGCCGCCCGCCCGGGGGGATCGAGCGCCGCCGCGGTGGCGACCGTCGCCGGCGCACCAGGAGCGGGTTCTCCGTCCGCAGCTGGTCGGGGCCGGACACCGTCGACCTCGACGACGGTCACTGGCCGCAGAACGCCTCTCGCGCGCTGCTGGAGCTCAGCCTGCTCGCCGCCGACCTGCCCCCCGACACCGACGACGACACGGCGCTGCTGGTGCTGACCACGCAGGCCGCCGGGCCGCCGCTGCTGGAGCTGGTGATGCCTCCGGTGGCCGCGTCCGCCGCGCAGGCGAGGACCGCGGTGCGGGCGGTGGTCGGGGCACGCGCCCTGGGCCGGGCCGACGACGCGGCGCTGCTGGTCAGCGAGATCTGCACCAACGCGATCAAGCATGCCCGCAGCGAGCTGACGCTGCGGGTGTGGGCGGAGCCCGCGCGGCTGCGGATCAGTGTCGAGGACCGGGAGGGCGCGACGCTGCCGAGGCCCGGCCGGGCGGCCCGCGGCGACCCGGAGGCGGAGTCCGGGTGGGGCCTGTTGCTCGTCGAGGCCCTCGCCGACGCCTGGGGCGTCCAGACGACCCCCGGCGGCAAGCGCGTCTGGTTCGACCTCGACCTGCTCCGCCAGGCTCCCCCCGACGACGGCCCCCACTTCGACCGGCGGCCGGGCTGACGGCACGCGGCACGGCACCGGCCTGATCTGAACTAGGCGGTGGCGGCCTCGCCCAGGTCGGTGTTGAGGTACTGGGACCAGCGCGGATCCATGCGACGGCTCCCCAGAATGCGCCAGGCGGCTCCGCTCGGCGCGCGTGGCGCCGTGCGAAGCCGCCAGCCTAGATCAGCGACGGCGCGGTCGGCTTTAACATGATTGCAGCGGCCGCAGGCCGCCACCACGTTCTCCCAGACATGCGGGCCCCCACGGGACCGGGGAATGACATGGTCAAGCGACGTCGCCGGAGCGTTGCAGTACACGCACCGGTGATGGTCGCGGGCGAGGACGCCCTTGCGGGTCAGCGGGACCTGCGAGCGATAGGGAACCCGCACAAACCGCGCTAACCGGACGACGACGGGAACCTCGACGGCCGCCGCCACGGAGTGCAGGACCTGCCCGCCGGCCTCGACCATCACGGCCTTGTCCGTGAGGACGAGGATGAGTGCCCTACGTTGGGACACCACGCACAGGGGCTCGTACGTGGCATTGAGAACCAGCGMCTCTGCCACGCCGACCTCCTGCCGAGTCGAGGCGGGCGCCCACCCGGGAGCCCGTCCTAACCAGCGTCTCCGGTGACAATGGATAGTCAAGCGTGTTCCGGCGCGGAACGCGAGCGTGTTTGCATGGTCATCTGGTGCGCGAAAGTGGCGATGGACATATCTGGTCGCCTTTGTCACGCCATCGTGTCAGTGGGATGACGGGCGTGTCGCGCAGCGTGCCACCTCGCTGGCTCCTCGCGACGTCCCTGCTGGACCGCGCGGCGCCGGGGCCACGCGCCGGGTGCCGATCAGTCGGACGTATCCGACACCCCGTAAGGTGCTGGCCGTGGGCCCGCGGGGGGCGCGGACTTGCCATCCCCGACCGGTCTGTCCTGGCCGCGTAGACCCAGCGGCGCCGTGGCGCGCGGGTTGCCCGCGTGCCGTGCCGGGCGCGCCTCAGTGGGCGCCCGGGGCGCAGTCGGTGACCGCCACGCCCCGCGAGCGGCTCGCCGGTCGCCACCCGGCGTCCGCCGCGCCCGAGGAGCCGACCGCCCGAGGAGGATGACCAGGCCGTGTCCCTGCCCCTGATACTCGCCGCCGGCGCGACATCGACATCGACATCGACGCCGTTGCCGTCGCCGTCGCCCACGTCGACCCCAGGCCTGCCCGACGTGAGCCTGGACGGTGTCAAGGCCGCGCTCATGGACGCCTGCGGCCAGACGCCCGGTTTCCTGTGCCGCACCGTCTACGACTCGACCCACAGCGACTATCTGGCCTCCCTCGCCCAGTTCTTCTTCGGCACGCCGGTGACGATCATCCTGATCGTGCTGCTGGCGACCATCATCCGCTCGCTGCTGCACCGGCTGATCAAGCGGACGACGCGGCACATGGCGTCCGTGACCGGGAACGGCGGCCTGCTGCGCGGTGGCCTGTTCGGTGACAGCGCGATCCTGCTCGAACGGCGCCGCCAGCGCGCGGAGACCGTGGGTTCGCTGCTGCGCAGCGTCGTGTCGATCGTGGTCTATGGGATCGGGTTCGTCCTGGTTCTGGGCGAGCTCGGCATCAACCTCGCGCCGATCGTCGCCAGCGCCGGCGTACTCGGCATCGCTGTCGGTTTCGGCGCGCAGAACCTGGTCAAGGACTTTCTTTCCGGAATCTTCATGTTGCTGGAGGACCAGTACGGGGTCGGCGATGTCGTCGACGTCGGCGGCACCATCTCCGGCACCGTCGAGGCGGTCACCTTCCGGATGACGCGGCTGCGCGACGTCGAAGGAACCGTCTGGTACGTCCGCAACGGCGAGATCACCAGAATCGGTAACAAGAGCCAGCAATGGGCGCGAACCGTGCTCGACGTGCCGCTGGATTACGACACTGACGTCGCCCGCGCAAAGGATGTCCTGCTCGAGACCACCCAGACGATGTGGCGTGACGACCGGTGGGCCCTGCTCATCCTCGAGGAGCCCGAGGTCTGGGGCATGGAATCGATGACGGCGGACGGTTACACGCTGCGCGTCGCCGTCAAGACCCTCCCCCTGAAGCAGTGGGACGTCGCCCGCGAGCTGCGCGAGCGCCTGCGCCTCGCGCTCGTCGGGGCCGGCATCAGCCTGGGCGCCCTGCAGCGCAGCCTCGTCGTCGTCGACGACGACGAGGAGGCCGAGCCCTCCTCCGAGGAGGAAGAGGAGGCGGAGCCCGGAGCGCCGCCGCAGCTCGGCGACGCGCCGCCCCGTATCGACCCACCGGCCCAGCCCGGACCGTTGCCGTCCTCAGGCCCGGGCGCCGCTCGCGGCTGAGGGAGCCGACGGAAACGCCCTTCGCCGCCGGGCGCATGCCCGGATCCGCGGCCATGCCCGGCACCCGTGGCGGCTCGGTTCATGGCGCGGCTTGGCCGACGCCGCCTGAAGGGATCCTGAACGGGGAACGAGATCTCCCTGAGCCCTATGTCGGGACAGCCCCGAGAGGCTCCGGCCGGAGCAGACTGGGCACGTGCGGGTACTGGTTGTAGATGATGACGCGGCGGTCCGGCAGTCCCTGGAGCGGTCGCTCCGGTTCGAGGGATACGAGGTCGCCACGGCGGCCGACGGGGTCGCGGCGCTCGAGCTGATCGCCAGGGAGCGGCCGGACATCGCCGTCCTCGACGTGATGATGCCKCGGATGGACGGGCTGGAGGCCTGCCGGCAGCTGCGCGCCCGTGGCGACGACCTGCCCGTGCTCATGCTCACCGCCCGTGACGGGCTCGCCGACCGGGTCAGCGGCCTCGACGTCGGCGCGGACGACTACCTCGTCAAGCCGTTCGCCCTGGAGGAGCTGTTCGCCCGGCTGCGGGCGCTCGCGCGCCGCTCGGCGCTCGCGGCCCGTACCGGCACCAGGGGCGGCTCCTCCTCGGCGGCGGGTACCGGAGTACTCGGCTACGGCGGCGTGGCGCTCGACCCGAGCAGCCGGCAGGTCACTCGCGGCAGCCGGGAACTGACGCTCACCAAGACCGAGTTCGAGCTGCTGGAGCTCTTCCTCACCCACCCGCGCCAGGTGCTGTCCCGTTCCATGATCATGGAGCGGGTGTGGGGGTACGACTTCGGCCCGTCGTCGAACTCGCTGGAGGTGTTCGTGAGCTACCTGCGGCGCAAGCTCGAGGCGTCCGGTGAGCCACGGCTGCTGCACACCGTCCGCGGCGTCGGCTACGTGCTGCGCGAGCAGTCGGCGGCGCCGCCTCGTGAGCCCTCACCGTGACCAACCCGTTCGACCTTCTCGCCGACAGGCGTGACCACCGTCCGATGGAGGCCTCCGCGGGTGGGGGCCAGGGTGCCGCCCAGGCCCGGCCCGATGCTGGTTCTCCCCGTCAGCGGCGCCGACGGTCATGGTTCTCACGGCTCGCGCTGCGCAACCGGATGGCGCTGCTGGTTGGCGCCGCGGTACTGGCCGGAATCGCGGTCRTCGCCGGGGTCGCGCTTGGCGCGACCAACGTCGTCCTGCGCAACTCGATCGACGACCAACTGCGCCAGCAGGTCGCCATCGCGGGTGCCAACACCGATCTTCGGTACAGGGCGGGGCCTGACCCCGGCAGCCTTACTGACGACCGCATCCAGGTCAATTCGCTCCCGCTCGGCCTTCGTCTGCAGATCTTCTGGCCAGACGGCACGATCCTCACCCCGTTCAACCCCTACGACTACGTCCGGCTGCCGGTGGACGGCGTCGACACGTCGATCGCTCAGACGCAGAGCGATCAGACCCGGTTGCGGACGGTGAAGGTCGACGGCAAGGAGTACCGGGTCGCCACCGTGGCGCTGCGGATGACGGCAAAGGACTTCGACGTCTATAACCCACTACCCAGCGACCTCCAGCTGCCGCCGCTCGATTTCGGCCTTCAGCTCGCCCGCCCGATGTCGGACGTCACCAGCACGCTAGGAGAGCTCGGTCTGGTGATGCTGGTCGTGGGCATCGTCGGCGTGGGCGGTTCGACGGTCGCCGGCCTGCTCGTGGCACGTGCGGCCCTGCGGCCAGTCGACGCCACGGCCGCCGCGGCCGAGCATGTGGCACGGACCCAGGACCTGTCCGCGCTCATCCCGGTGACCGGCACCGACGAGATCGCCCGGCTCGCCGGCAGCCTGAACAGCATGCTGCGCGCCCTCGAGGCCTCCAAGGCGCGGCAGCGCCAGCTCGTCGATGACGCCAGCCACGAGCTGCGCACCCCGCTGACCAGCCTGCGCACCAACATCGAGCTGCTCATCCGCTCCGAGGCGAACCCGCACCGGGCGCTGCCCGCGGCCGACCGGGCGGACCTGCTGCGCGACGTCGACGGCCAGACGCGTGAGCTGACCGGCCTGGTGAGCGAGCTCGTGGAGCTCGCTCGCGACGAGGCGCCGGTGGAGGAGGTCGAGCGGCTCGATCTCGCCGAGGTGGTGGCCGCGGCCGTGGTGAGGGCGCGGCGGCGCGCGGCCCCGAGGGGCATCGTGATCGAGGTGACGACGGC
Source organism: Pseudofrankia asymbiotica (assembly GCF_001983105.1). Lineage (GTDB taxonomy): Bacteria > Actinomycetota > Actinomycetes > Frankiales > Frankiaceae > Pseudofrankia > Pseudofrankia asymbiotica. The sequence continues at coordinate 24,873 of NZ_MOMC01000007.1, forward strand.
CGCGTCCTGGGTGGACGGGCGGCCGAACATGCTGGAGCGGGCGGTCACCAACCTGCTCGACAACGCGGTGAAGTTCTCCCCGGYGGACTCGACCGTGCACGTCCAGACGGCCGCCGGCGAGGTGGCCGTCAGCGACGAGGGGCCCGGCATCGCGGTAGAGGACCGCCCGCACGTCTTCGAGCGCTTCTACCGGTCGACCGACGCCCGCAGCCTCCCCGGGTCCGGGCTCGGCCTGGCGATCGTCGCCGACGCGGTGCGCACCCACGGCGGCACGGTCACGGCGGGAGAGGCCCCGGCCGGCGGCGCGCGCATGCACATGCGGCTGCCCCTCGCCTCGCCGCCGGAAACGCCGCCAGCGCCCCTCTGGGACGGTCCCCGGGTCCCGCCAAGGGAGCCCTGGGCGCCGCCGGATCCCCCACGCGGCCCGATTCCGGGCCCACAGGCACCCGAGGCGCCAGACCCCCCCAGCCCGGTGGCGTCGCGGACGCCCGACGCGCCCGACGCGCCCGACGCGCCCGACGCGCCGGGCCCTCGCGACCCTGGGGGCCCTGGGAACGAAGCCGTCCGCCGTGCCTATCTCGGTTTCACCACCGTCGAGCGCCCGGACACGAACAGACCCGGCGAGGCCGCGAACACCGAGCCTTAGGCTGCTCCTCATGGATCTCGCCGACCCCGCGCTGGCCGCGCTCGCCGAGGCCTACGGCGTCGCGACCGGTTACCTGGACGCCAACGACCGGCCGGTCGCCGTCTCGGCCACCGCGGTGCGGCGCGTGCTGGAACTCATGGGCGTCGACACCGCCGACCCGGTCGCGGCGCTCGCCCAGGCCCGGACCGCCCCGTGGCGCCGGCTGTCGCCGGCCAGCGTGGTCGTGAAGGCATCCGCGCCACGTCCCGTCGTCCTGCGTCTGCCGGCGCGCCTCGTGGCCTCCGCGCCGGGCGGGCCGGCGGCCGGCGGCGGCTCTGGCGTCGGCGCCGACTGCGAGCTCGAGCTGGGCGACGGTGGCGGCCGGGTCGCGGTGCCGCTCGGAGCGGCGGGGGAGCGCCAGGAGGTCGACGGCGAGCAGCTGGCCGCGGTGCCGGCTCTGCTGCCGCCAGGGCTGCCGCTGGGCGATCACATCCTGCGGGTGCGCGCGGGCGGGCGCGAGAGCGCGACCCAGGTCGTCGCCGTGCCGGACCGGGTGCCCGAGCCCACCGACGGCCAGCGGGGCGACAGGATGTGGGGCTGGATGGCGCAGCTCTACGCGCTGCGCTCGGCCGGCTCGTGGGGGATTGGCGACTACGCCGACCTCGCCCAGCTCGCCGCCTGGTCGGGCTCGCCGGCCGGCGGCCGGGCGGACGTGCTGCTCGTCAACCCGCTGCACGCGGCCGCGCCCGCCCTGCCCGTCCAGCCGTCGCCCTACTACCCGACAAGCCGGCGCTTCCTCTCGCCGCTGTACCTGCGCCCGGAACACACCCCCGAGTACGCCGCGGCCGGCGAGGCGACCCGCGCCGCCGTCGACGCCCAGGCCGTCGCCGCGCGCAAGTCCCAGCGGGGCGGCGGCGCCGCGTCCCGCTCCCTGGGGCGGGCACGGGCGACCGGCGTGGTCGAGGCTGGCCCGGCGGTGGCCGGCGACGACGAGTTCGGCCAGTTGATCGACCGGGACGCCGTGTGGGAGGCCAAGCAGGCGGCGCTGGAGCTGCTGTTCGCCGTCTCGACGCCGCCCGCCGGCGCCGACGACGAGGCCGACGACGAGCTGTCCGGGTTCGCGACCTGGTGCGCGCTCGCCGAGCGGCACGGCCCCGACTGGCGGCGATGGCCGGCCGGCCTGCGCGACCGGGACCCCGCGGCCGTCGCCGAGGCCCGGCGCGAGCTCGCGGACCGGGTCGCGTTCCACCGCTGGCTGCAGGAGCGCTGCGAGGAGCAGGTGGCCGCGGCCCAGGCCGCCGCGCTCGCGGCCGGGATGCGGGTCGGCGTCGTCCATGACCTGGCCGTCGGCGTGGACCGCGCGGGCGCCGACACCTGGGCCGGCCGGGACGCCTACGCGGCGGGCGCGAGCATCGGTGCTCCGCCGGACACCTTCAACCAGCAGGGCCAGGACTGGGGGCTGCCACCGTGGCGGCCCGACCGGCTCGCCGCGTCCGGCTACGCGCCGCTGCGCGGGATGGTCGCCGCTGTCCTCGCCCGTGGCGGCGGGCTGCGCGTCGACCACATCCTGGGGCTCTTCCGGCTGTGGTGGATCCCGGAGGGCGCGGGCGCCGCGAACGGCACGTTCGTCCGCTACGACGCCGAGGCCATGCTCGGTGTGATCGCGCTGGAGGCCGCGCGAGCCGGGGCGGTGATCGTCGGCGAGGACCTGGGCACCGTCGAGCCGACGGTCGCGACCACGCTGGCCGGCGCCGGCGTGCTCGGCTCGTCGGTGCTGTGGTTCGAGAACGACGCCGACGGCGTCCCGCTCCCGCCGGGCGCCTGGCGGGAGCGCACGATGGCGAGCGTCACGACGCACGACCTGCCGACCGCCGCCGGCTTCCTGCTCGGCGAGCATGTCCGCGCCCGCGCCGAGCGCGGTCTGCTTGGTCGCCCGGTGGCGGACGAGACGGCCGACTGGCGCGTCGCCCGCGACCGCCTGCTGGCCCACCTGCGCGCCCACGGCCTGCTCACCGACGACGGGACCGCCGCCCCGGGTACGGCGCCGGCGGGAACCGCGGACGGCGACGAGCTGGACCCGGCGCTGGTCCGGGACGCCGCGCTCGGGATGCACCGCCTCCTGGTCGCCACGCCGGCGCGCATCATTCTCGCCGCTCCTGGTGACGCCGTCGGCGACCGCCACCAGCCCAACCTGCCCGGCACGGTCGACAGCTACCCGAACTGGCGCCTGCCGGTCCGTGACGACCGCGGCGTCGCGGTCACCATCGAGGACCTGATGACCGACCCCCGGGTCGCCCGTCTCGTGGACATCCTGTCCGAGGTGTCCACCGCCGGCCCGCCGCCCGCCACCTGATCCTTCCGTGCTCGACGGTCTACATCTGATGGACGGAATCCGCTGGATGCCTCCGCCCGCGCGAGGCTTCGCCAACTGTCGCGTGAGCTTCGGCCACCAGCGGACCATGCGGTTCTCGGACCGGGTCGGTTGCCGGTAGTCTTCGGAACCGTGACTCGCCGTCCTGTGCGCCGCGGGGCGCGTCGTGCGCTGACGCTGGCCGCGCTGACCACCCTGACCTTGCCGCTCTTCTCCGCGGCGGCTCTCGCGGACGGAGGGCGGATCGGCACGCACTACGACCCGGATCCGCTCTCTCCGCTGGAGTCCTGGCTGATCTACGGCGGCATCATCGCCGCCGGCTTCCTGGTCGCCCTGATCCTCACCGCGCTGTCCGGCGGCAAGAGCTCGGATCGTTACCGTCCTGGGCAGCCGTGGGAGCACCGGGAGGTCTGGCTCGGCGGCGAGGGAGCGGCCGCGGGCGCCGAGCCCACGGCGCAGGAGACCGCGGGAACGGCGGCGCCGGGCTCCGGCGGAGCCAGTGGCAGCTGGTGAGGCGTTCCGCCAGGACCAGATCGACCGGTTGAACAGCGCTCGGCTGCTTGCCGAGCGTCAGACCGGTATCGGTTTTCACGTCCGGGTCGGCGCGGTCGCCGGTGATCCGAAGGCCGCCGCCGACCGCCTGCTCGGCGAGATCGTCGACGGCAGCCCCGTCGCCGCCGTCCTGGTTCTCGTCTCCCCGGGACAGCGGTTCGTCCGGATCGTCACGACCGCGGCCGCCCGCCGCCGGATTCCCGACGTGGCCGCGTCGCTGGCCGCGCTGTCGATGACGTCGAGTTTCGCCGTCGGCGACCTGGTCGGCGGCATTGCCTCCGGGCTTCGCCAGCTCGCCGATATGGCCGGGCCGCCGTCCGTGTCCGTTCCGGCCAGCGCGCCGTAGCCGGGCGCGCGAATCGCGACAGGCACGTCGGCACCCCGTCCTGACGTGCGCTGGCCGGAATGGCCCGACGGCCTTCGGCCCGATCCTCCGGCCCGCCGAACTGCGCGGGCCCGCTCGTTCACGGGTGACTCGTCCCCGGCGTGGCGCCCGGGTCCGGGCCGTGATTGCTCCGGGCCTGACGGTTGCCCGATTTCCAGCGCCCGATCGGCGGCTCCATGGCCGCCGATATGCCCGGGACCCTTGCGGCTCTGCTGGGTTCGATATATGAACTCAAAGGTCGTCCGAGACGCGGGCGGTGGCAAGGGAGGTTTGTGACGGTGGACGACGCGTTGCGCACGGCGCCCCCAGCGGCCGAGGGGGGACGCGCGGCGGTCCCCGCGGCGCGGACGGCGGCCGGCGCCGCGCCGCCCGCGTCAGCCGAGGCCGAGACGGCCGGGTCTCGGCCGGCCGGGATCGAGACGGCCGCTGTGGCGGGTCAAAAGACCGGGGCGGCCCCCGTCGGGCCAGCCGCCGCCGGGGCGGCTCGGCGGGCGCGGGTCGTGCTGGGGGTGGTGTGCGCGGCGGTGTTCATGTCCAACCTGGACCTGTTCATCGTCAACGTCGCCTTCCCGGACATTCACCGGGATCTCGGCGGCGGCCTGTCGACGCTGTCCTGGGTGCTCAACGGCTACGCGATCGCGTTCGCGGCGCTCCTCGTGCCCGCCGGGCGGCTGGCCGACCGGCACGGGCACCGGGGCGGGTTCCTGCTCGGCACCGCGCTGTTCACCGCGGCGAGCGCCCTGTGCGCGGCGAGCCCGGGAATCGTGACGCTGGTCATCGGCCGGGTCGCGCAGGCGGCGGGCGCGGCGCTGCTGCTGCCGACGAGCCTCGCGCTGCTGCTCGCCGCCACCCCGCCGGGCCGCCGGGCCGCCGCGGTGCGCGGCTGGGCGGCGGTCGGTGGGCTGGCCGCCGCGCTCGGCCCGGTGGTCGGTGGCCTGCTCGTCGAGGCGGACTGGCGGTGGGTGTTCCTGGTGAACCTGCCGGTCGGCGTCGCGACCCTCGTGGTCGGTGCCCGGGTGCTGCCGCGGCGGCGGGAGGAGAACCCCGGGCCGCTTCCGGACGTCGTCGGCGTGCTCGCGCTGACCGCCGGCATCGGCCTGCTGGCGCTCGGCCTGGTGGAGTCGTCCAACTGGGGCTGGGGGTCGGCGGCGGTCGTCGGTAGCCTGGCGGGCGCCGTCGTGCTGCTGGCCGGGTTCGTCGCGCGGTCCGCGCGCCACCCGGCGCCGGTGGTGGAGCTCTCCGTGCTGCGCTCGCCGGGGTTCTCGCCGGCGGTGGCGGCGTTGTTCCTGTTCAGCGTCGCGTTCGCGGCGATGCTGCTGTCGCTGGTGACCTACATGGACAGTGCCTGGGGCTGGTCGGCGCTGAAGATCGGCCTCGCGGTGACCCCGGGGCCGGCGATGGTGCCGCCGGTGGCGCTCCTGCTGGCGGGCCGGCTGGTCGCCCGGTTCGGCCTCGGGCGGGTCGCGGGCGCCGGTGCCCTGATCTACGCCGTGGGGGCGGGCTGGTGGGCGCTGCGGGTCGGCCTGCACACGCACTACGCCGCCGGCATCCTGCCTGGGATGCTGCTGACCGGTATCGGCGTGGGGCTGGTGCTGCCGACGCTGACGGCCGGGGCGACCACCGTCCTGCCACCCGCCCGGTTCGCCACCGGCAGCGCGGTCATGAACATGTCCCGCCAGGTCGCGAGCGTCCTCGGCGTGGCCGTCCTCATCGCCGTCGTCGGCGCTCCGGCGCGTCAGCACCTGGTGAGCGCCTTCCACGAGGGCTGGTGGTTCGTCGCCGCCACCAGCCTCGCCGCCTCGGTGACCGCCTTCGTGGGCCTGCGGTCCCGCCGCCCGGCTCCGGCCTCTGCCTGAGACGGGCCGGAGCCAGAGCCGGCCCCGCCCCGTCTGGTCGATCGGTCACCGGCGTCCGGCCAGCCGCGGCGTGGGCCGCGGCTGGCCGGCCTGGCCGGGTACCGGGTGACGCTGGGGTACCGGACGACGCTGGGCGGTCAGTCCCCGGACGAGGCCGCGGCGAGGTCCTCGGCGCGGGCGGCCAGGGCCCGGACCAGTCCGTCACGGCCCTCGGCGAGGGCGCGGCGCAGCGGGGGCGTCGGGTCCTCGTTCGCGAGGTAGGCATCCACCTTGTCGATCGTCGCCTGTTCGATGACCCCGTCAGGGAAGAGCAGCTGAGTGATCGTCTGCGCGGTGTCGAAGCTGCGTGTCTTCCAGATCTCGGCGATCTCGGCGAAGTAGCGGTCCACGTAGGGCCTCGTCAGCTCCCGCTGGCTGGAGATCCAGAAGCCGCCCAACGTCGCCGCCAGAAGGTGGTTGGACAGCTTGTCGGACTCCATGACCGCCGCCCAGGCCGTGGCCTTCGCCTCCGCGGTCGGCCGGGCGCTGCGCGCCGTGGCCGCCCGCTTCTCGCCCGCCGCCGTGGCGTCGCGGGCCAGCTCGGCGTCGATCTCGGCGTCGCCGTAGACGCCGCGGGCGACCAGCTGGGTCAGCAGCGTCCAGCGCAGCTCGGTGTCCAGGGCGAGGCCCTCGATCACGTCGCGGCCCTCGAAGATCGCCCGTATCCTCTCGACCTGCTCGGGGTCCTCGGCCTGAGCGAACGTCGTCGTGAACACGAGCTGCAGGTCGCTGCCGGCGGGCGCGGCCCGCATCAGCTCCTCGGCCCGCGCGCACAGCGCCCGCAGCGCCGCCGACCGGTTCGCCGGGTCGCCGTAGCTGTCGAGCGTGAGCGCGGCCCGCGCGAGCAGCGTCTGCACGACGCCGATGTCGTCCTCGGCGTCGGCACCGGACAGCACCAGCCGGACGTAGTCGCGGGCGGCGAGCTCCGCGTCGCGGGTCATGTCCCACGCCGCCGCCCAGCACAGCGTGCGCGGCAGCGACRCCCGCACCTTGCCGATGTCGCTGACCAGCGTCCGCAGGGAGTGGTCGTCGAGACGGATCTTGGCGAACGTCAGGTCGTCGTCGTTGAGCAKCAGCAGCTCGGGGCGCCGCGCGCCGACCAGCTTCGCCACCTCGGTGAGCTCGCCGACGACGTCCAGCTCGACCCGCTCGCGCCGGACCAGGTCACCCTTCTCGTCCCGGTCATAGAGGCCGATCGCGACGCGGTGCGGCCGCAGCGTCTTCGAGGCGGTCGGCGGCGAGGACGCCGGCTCCTGGACGACGTCGAACGAGGTGAACAGGCCCGACGAGTCGGTCTCGAACCGCGGGCGCAGCGTGTTGACACCGGTGGTTTCCAGCCAGTCGCGTGACCAGGCGGTCAGCTTGCGGCCGCTGGACTTCTCCAGCTCGTCGAGCAGGTCGCGMAGCTCGGTGTTGCCGAACTCGTAGGCGCGGAAGTAGCTGCGCAGGCCGGCGAGGAACTCCTCCTGGCCGACCCAGGCGACCAGCTGCTTGAGGACGGAGGCGCCCTTGGCGTAGGTGATGCCGTCGAAGTTCGTGCGCACCGCGTCCATGTCGACGGCGTCCGCGACGATCGGGTGGGTGGACGACAGCTGGTCCTGGCGGTAGGCCCAGGCCTTCTCCGCGTTCGCGAACGTCGTCCAGCCGTTGGTGAACCGGGTCGAGTCGACCTGCGCGAGCACCGACATGTAGGTCGCGAACGACTCGTTCAACCACAGGTCGTCCCACCAGCGCATGGTGACCAGGTCGCCGAACCACATGTGCGCCATCTCGTGCAGGATCGTCTCGGCGCGCCGCTCCCGGCGGGCCTCGGTCACCTTGGCGCGGAAGACGTAGTCCTCCAGGAAGGTCACACAGCCGGCGTTCTCCATCGCGCCGGCGTTGAACTCCGGCACGAACAGCTGGTCGTACTTGCCGAACGGGTACCGGTAGTCGAACACCCGGTGGTAGAAGTCGAAGCCCTGCCTGGTGATCTCGAACAGCTCCGCCGGGTCGAGGAACTCCGCGAGTGAGCGCCGGCAGTACAGCCCGAGGTCGATGCCGTCATGCTGGTCGCGGACCTCGTGGTACGGGCCGGCGACGAGCGCGGTGATGTAGGTCGACATCACCACGGTCGGCAGGAACCGGGTCACGCGCACGCCGATCGCCGCCTCGGCGACCGCCGCGACCGGGCTGTTGGAGATGATCTTCCAGTCGGCCGGGGCGGTGACGCTGAGAGTGAAGGCGGCCTTCAGGTCGGGCTGGTCGAAGCAGGCGTACATCCGGTGCGCGTCGTACGTCTCGAACTGGGTGTAGAGGTACACCGCCTCGTCCACCGGGTCGACGAACCGGTGCAGGCCCTCACCCGTGCGCGAGTAGGCGCAGTCGGCGACGACGGTGAGCCGGTTCGACTCGGCGAGGTTCGTCAGGATGATCCGGTCGCCGTCGAACACCTCGGCGGGGTCGAGCGCGACGCCGTTGAGCGCGACCTCCCGCAACGCCGGCGCCGCCAGCTCGATGAAGGTCGACGCGCCTGGCTCGGCCGCGGTGAACGTGACGGTGGTCGTCGAGGCGAAGTTCTCGTGACCGGTCGTCAGGTCGAGCTCGACGTCGTAGGAGGAGACATTCAGCAGTCGGGCGCGCGCGCTCGCCTCGTCACGGGTGAGGTTGTTCGGCACTCGGATCCTCTCTATGTCTCCGGTGATCCTCGGGAGACGCGAAGAAGGGCAGTTTCGCGCCGCCTTTGGCCAGGTGTCTGGGTTCTTGCCTCGGCKGGCCCCCGAAGGCACGACGGAAGAACGATTCCCGCCAGTCTTCCACGCTGCGTGGGCGACCGGGCCGTGCCCGCGCGCACGGCGTCGCCCGCGGCGGTGCGCTCCGGGTCGTGCTGTCAGCGGTCCATCAACGATGTGGGACGATTCCGGCGTAGTCTCGGGGCCGCGTCTGGCCGGCCGGTTCCCACGGTCTGGCCACGCGCCGGCCGCCGGCCCTGAAGCGCCGGCTATCCGGCACACCGCCCGACCGGAGGAGAGCGCCAGGTGGAACGGGCCGCGGGTGGTGGGCAGTCCGACCCGACGCCGCCGCCAGGCGGCGACGACACGCCGGACGCGGAGGTTCGCGGCACGGCCGAGGTCGCTGACACCGCCGGCATCGCTGACACCGTCGACAGCGGCGGCACCGGCGCCGGGAGCGGTGCCGGAGACGACGGCGACGGCGCTGGGAACGTTGACGAGACTCGCGGCGTCGACGCCGCGGACGACGCCGACGTCGACGTCGACGTCGCTGACGCTGACCGCGCTGATCCGGATGACGCCCCGGACGATGATGGTCCGGGCGCGGGAGCGCCTCGGCGTGGGGGCCTCCGCGTGAACCTGCAGGAGCGGGTGCTGGCCCGCCGAGCCGCCAGAGCCGCGGCCGTCCGCCGAGCCGCCGAGGTGGCCGAGGCCGAGGCGGCGGCCCGCCGGGCCGAGGCCGCCGCGCGCCGTGCCGCCGCGGCCGAGGAGGCCGCCCGGCTCTCGACGCGGGAGCGGGCCGAGCGGGCGGTGCCGCTGGCGTTACGGGTCAGCGCCGGGTGGTCGTGGCGGCTGCTCGTCGTCGGCGCCGCGGTCTACGTCGTGGTGGTCGCGCTCGGGCGGATCCGTACCGTGGTCATCCCGGTTGTCGCCGGCCTGCTGATCAGCGCGCTGATCGTCCCGATCGCGCACCGGCTGCAGCAGTGGGGCGTGCCGCGGCTCACCTCGGCGTGGATCGCGCTGCTGACGTTCTTCGTCCTGATCGGAGGCGCGGCGGTCGCCGTCGGCTTCAACGCGGCCAACGAGCTGCCGAAGGTCATCGACCAGGTCAGCGCGGGTATCGACCAGGTCCGGGACTACCTGATCAGCGGTCCGCTGCACCTGTCGCAGAAACAGATCGACGACCTGGTCGACAGCATCCAGCACTCGCTCAGCGAGAACCGGGGCAGGGTCCTGTCCGGGGTGATCACCACTGCCTCGGTGCTGTTCGAGGTCCTCACCACCATTCTGGTCACCTTGTTCGCCACGTTCTTCTTCGTCTACGACGGCGCCGGGATCTGGGACTGGATCGTGTCCCGGTTCCCCGCGGCCGCCGAGGAGCGGGTCCGCGGCGCCGGGCGGGAGGCATGGGCCACCCTCACCGGCTACATCCGCGGCACCGTGTTCGTCGCCGTCGTCGACTCCATCGGCATCTCGATCGGCCTGGTCGCGGTGGGTACACCACTGGTCGCGCCGCTGGCACTGGTCACGTTCTTCGGCGGATTCATCCCGATCGTCGGCGCGACGGCCGCTGGCGTCGCGGCCATCCTCGTCACGCTGGTGGCCAAGGGACTGGTGCCGGCGATCATCRTGGCTGGCGTGGTGCTGTTCGTCCAGCAGGTCGAGGGCCATCTGCTGCAGCCACTGGTGATGCGCCGCGCGGTGCGGCTGCACCCGCTCGCGATCGTGATCGCGCTGTCGGCCGGCGCCGTGCTCGCGGGGATCCCCGGGGCGGTCGTCGCCGTGCCGACTGTGGCAGTGATCAACCGGGTGGCGAGATATCTCGCCTCAAGCGGGAAGCCACCGCCCGCGGCGGATGGTTGACGCCGGAAGGGGAAGTCGACGGGCAACGGCCCCGCCGGCGAACCGTCCGGACAGGAGACAGCGCGTGACTGCAGGAACAGGCGTCGAAACTGTGTCATCGACGGCCGGGAGCGGGCCGGCGGTAGTGGCCGACTTCTGGTTCGACCCGAGCTGTCCGTGGGCGTTCCTGACGTCCCGGTGGATGCTCGAGGTCCAGAAGGTGCGGCCCGTCGAGATCCGCTGGCACGTCATGAGCCTGGCGGTGCTCAACGGCGGGCGTGACGACATTCCCGAGCCCTACAAGTCGATGATCCCGCAGATGTGGGGTCCCGTCCGGGTCGCCGTGGCGGCCGCCGCCGCGCACGGCGACGAGGTGCTCGGCCCGCTCTACACCGCGCTCTCGCGACGCCGCCACATCGACAAGGTGGAGTGGAGCCGCGACGTCTTCGAGGCCGCGCTGGCCGAGGTCGGCCTGCCGGCGTCGCTCGCCGACGCGGCCGAGTCCACGGACTACGACGAGCGGGTGCGCGCGAGCCACGACGAGGGCATCGGCCGCGTCGGCATGGACGTCGGCACCCCGGTGCTCGCCGTGGGCGACGTGGCGCTGTTCGGCCCGGTCATGACCCCGACGCCGACCGGCGAGGCGGCCGGCCGGCTGTGGGACGGCTTCCTGCTCGTGGCCCGGACGCCGGGCTTCTACGAGCTCAAGCGGAGCCGCGACGTCGGCCCGACCTTCGACAATCTGACCTTTGACACGCCGGCGGCGAGCGCGGACCCGACCTTCGGCGGGCTGGTGCGGCCGAACCCGGCGACCACGTCCGAGCCGGTCGAGCGGCCGAAGAAGCTCGCCGCTCAGGAGTCCTGACCGGACCCGAGTCCCACGGGGGCGGGGGCGCGGCGGCGACGTCGACCGCGCCCCCGCCACTCCGTGCCGCGCGAGAGGGCATGATGGCTCATCGTGCGCGTCCATCTCGGTTCTGACCATGCCGGCTACCACCTGAAGGCCGCCCTCACCGAGCGGCTGGCGGAGCTCGGCCACACCCCGGTAGACCACGGCCCAAGCGACTACGACCCCGACGACGACTACCCCCCGTTCGTGATGGCCGCCGCCGCGGCCGTCGCCGCCGAGCCGGGCAGCCTCGGGATCGTCATCGGCGGATCGGGCAACGGCGAGGCCATCGCCGCCAACAAGGTCGCGGGGGCACGCGCGGCGCTCGMCTGGTCCGAGGAGACCGCCCGTCTCGGTCGCCAGCACAACGACGCGAACGTGCTCAGCCTGGGCGCGCGGATGCACGAGGTCGCCGAGGCGATCGCCTTCGCCGAGGTGTTCCTGTCGACCCCGTTCTCCGACGAGGCCCGGCACACCCGCCGCCTGCGGATGCTGACCGCCTACGAGCGCACCGGCGAGCTCCCGCCCGTCCCTTCGGGTGCCCCCGCCCCGCCCGCGGTCTGACCGCGCCGGGCGGCCCAGCTCGGCGACGGCCGCCCGCTGAGCCGGGCGGGACTCGCCCGGTCGGCCGATGCCCGATCCCGGTCCGGCGCGGGCCGGTCGGCGCCGGACCGCGCCTGGAACCGTTCGGCGATGGCCCTCTCGGCGCGGGCGACGTCGTCCGCGTCCGGGCGGGCGACGTCACGAGCCCGCATCGCCGCGCTCAGGCTGAGCTTGCTGCGTCCGGCGCCGACGAGTCCGCGCAGCGCGCCGTCATTGTCGTCGCCGGGCCGTCGTCCCCGCCCGCCTGTCGGCCGCGCCCGACTCTCCCGCGGCGGCGCGGTGGGCTCGTCGGCACTGGGGGAGGGCGGCGGCGCTGGCCAGCGCCGCGACACCCGAGGCCGTGCGGGAGGGGCCTCGGGCGGCGGCTCCCCGCCGTGTCGGCCCTCGTGCTCTCCTTCGCGTGAGCCCTCGTGCGCGGCCTCGGGTGCCCCGTCGCGCCGGCCGTCCCGCTTTCGGTCACGCCCAAGGCCAGCCATGTCTCCTCCGTCCCCAGTCCGGCGGCTCCCATAAGCCGCCCGCCCGCCCGCCCGCCGCCGCCCGCCGCCCGCGCGACAGGCGACGGGCAGCCGACGACGGGAGAGCTCATTCTCCGGCGTGCCCGCCGGAGATGCGGCTGGTTTGCCCGTGGAGCCGGCCTACCGAAAGCCATAGATGGCCCAACCGGAGCACTCCGGGCGAGCGATGGAGGCCGCTGACGGCTGACCGCGGTGACCGGCGGTGCGTGGGCGGGAGGCCGGGGGTGCGTGCGGATGGCGCGATGGGCCGCCGTGTCATGGGGGTGTGCACTTTCTGGGGTTTTTCAGGTAGTAGCGGTTTGTGTTGGATGTACCGCTCCTTAACGTCAATGCCGACATCAACGGATGAGCAACGACATGCCATCGGTCGACTTGCCTGCCAGGTTTGCGACGGATGGGTGGGTAGGGTTCCAGACGTCGGGCTCGTCCCTGGCCGATGTTTTTCGGCACATCAGCCCGAAGATGTTATTCGCGCGACGGCCGGCAGGCGCCTGTCGCACGGAGTCGGCGCAGCGTGGGGTGGGACTTGGACCGGGTGCCCGTGAGCGTGGTCATTCCGGCGTTCAACGAGGCTCGCCGGCTCCCCTGGTCGCTCCCTGTGCTCGCGGACGTCCTACGCCGCTTTCCGGGTTCCGAGCTGATCGTCGTGGATGACGGCAGCACTGACGACACCTCCCGGATAGCCGGTGAACTGCTGCGCGACGTGCCGAACAGCCGGGTGATCAGACTCCCCTGGAACAGCGGGAAGGGCGCCGCGATCCGGGTCGGCGTGGCCGCCGCCGTGGGCGAGGCGATCGTGTTCATGGACGCCGACCTGGCCTCCGACATCTCCGACCTTCCGCTGCTGCTGGCGGCGCTGGAGCATGCCGAGGTCGCGCTCGGCTCGCGCCGGCTCGGCCGGACCGCGGACCGCGCCGCCGCGCGCCGCCTGGGCAGCTGGGCGTTCAACCAGCTCACCCGCTCGCTGGTGTCTCTTGACCTTGCCGACACCCAGTGCGGCTTCAAGGCGTTCCGCCACGCCGAAGCAAAGGTTCTCTTCGGCCTGTCGCAGGCGAACGGGTTCGGCTTCGACGTCGAGGTGCTCAGCCTCGCGCGATCGCTCGGCTACCGGATCGCCGAGATCCCGGTTCGCTGGTCGGAGGAGCCAGGCGGGACGTTCCGGGTCGTGCGGCACACCCCGGCGATGCTGGCCGAGCTCGCGCGGGCACGGCGCCATGCCCGCCGGAGCCTGCCAGGACGGCCGGTGGCACCCAGCGCGTGGCCGAACCGGGGCCGCGACGCCGCCGGGCCGCCGAAGCCGGCCACGGACCCGTCGCCGGCGGGCTCGCCCATCGCGCGGGCCGGGAGCCCGTTGCCAGCCGTGCCGACGCAGGTGCCGGCGCTGTCCCAGGAAGCCGGTCCCCTCCGCGGCGTGTGACGCGACCGGCGTGACGGCGAGACGCCGGCGGCGCCGGCGGCGGCGGGCCGGTCCCGGTCCGCCCACCCCAAGCCCGTCGCCGGTCTGGGCGCGTGCCGCCGCCAGCGGCGCCCGCCGGGTATCCCCTGGCTATGACGCGGACTCCTGGCCGTGCGCGAGCCGGTCAGCGGTCGGCGGCGATGCTGGGGGAGACGGTGCCCTCCCAGCTGGCGCCCACGGGCTGCGTGTAGGAGTCGGAGGACCAGGCCCGGCCGGTGGCGAGGAGCAGGTCGGTGCCGGTGGCGGGACGCAGGAGCGCGGTGTGAACGGGGACGCCGGCCCGGGTGAGCGCCGCGCGAGCCTGGGCCGGCGACGCGCCGTAGAGGAGCGCCACCGCGCCGTCGGCTGGTGTCCCGGCCGGCGGCTCGCTTCCTTCCGCGAAGCTTGCCCGGTAGACGAGGTCCGTGCGGCGCAGCCGTGGTGTCGGCTCGTCGCGCCCCAGTGGGAACCGGACGAGAGTGACGGCGTCGTCGGGCCGGCGGCGGTCGCGCCGGTCGCGGCGGTCGGCGCGGGCCAGCTCGGCGTCAAGGACCGTAGCGAGCAGTGCGGCGGTCGCCTCCCAGCGGAACCCGGCGGCCCACCGGCGCGCGCCGGCGCGCAGCGCGGCCGCGCGGGCCGGGTCGCGCAGCTCGGTGAGCGCCAGATCGACGGTCTCGGCGAGCCGCGCGGGTGTGTCCAGCAGCCAGCCGGTCTCGCCGTCGCGGACCGCGTCCCGCAGTCCCGGCACCCGGAAGGCGACGGCCGGGACCCCCAGCGCGTTCGCCTCCAGCACGGACAGCCCCCAGCCCTCGCCGTGCGACGGGTTGACCGTCAGCCAGGCACGGGCCAGCAGCGTGTCGCGGGTCGCCGCGTCGGTGTGGCCATGCCAGCGGAGAACCGCGCCGCTGTCCGGGCCGCCCTGGTCCAGGCCGAGCTCGCCAGCGCGCGCGGTCAGCCGTTCCCGGTCAGGGCCGTCGCCGATGAGGTGCACCACCAGGCCGGGATGGCGCGCGGCCAGTGCGGGAATCGCCTCGAGCAGCAGGTGCAGCCGCTTGTGCGGGACCAGTCGGCCGACGCAGACGACCGTCGGGCTCGCCGCCTGGCCGGTGTCGGCGGGGACGGTCGCCGGGGTCACCCCGTTGGGGACGAGGAAGCGCGGTCCGGGCAGGCCCAGCACGGTACGTGCCTCGTCCCGCGTCGACGGGGACACAGCCACGACCGGGCGGCGCCGGTAGACCCAGCGGCTGCCGGGCGCCTCGAGCAGCTGGCCCACCCGGGCGACCGGGCCGGGGAAGAACAGCGGGAACTGCTTCTGGTGCACGTGGTGGAGCACCTGCACGACCGGGGTGGCCGCGGGCAGCACCAGCGGGCTGAAGAACGGGATCCCGTTCTGGCAGTCGACCACCGCGTCGACGCCGCGCGGTGACCTGGCGAGCCGGGCCAGCCGGCGAAGCACCGACGGGTACACGCCGAACGCGCCGCCGCCGCGGTGGACCATGACGCCGTCCGCGTCGGCCAGGACCGGCAGCCCCGGCGGCTGGGCCGTCAGCAGCGTGACCTTCACCCCGGCGGCCGCGAACAGCGCGGCGACCGACTGGCAGAACAGCTCGGCGCCGCCCGCCTGGGGATGCTCCAGATCCCGCCAGTTCAGGAAGACCACGTGCCGGCCGGCCAGCCGGCCGACCGCGCGAGCCGCGGCGTCGGCGGGCGGCTGCTCGCCGGGCGCGTAGGCAGAGGTGCCCACAGGTCGTCCGTCCTTCCTCGTCGGCGGCCCATGGCCGGCCCGCGGTCACGCGGCCCGCGCCGGACACCCCAGACATCCACGACTTTAAGGGGCCAAGCGGCGCGATCCCGCGCAACCCCGTCCGGATGAGGCCTCAGCGCGATCCAGCCACCGATGGTGACAGCACATCAGCCCCGGATCCCCGGCGGGGAGCAGGGTTCCTGCCGGATCGCGAAGTGATCTGGAGGTCGGGCTCAGCGCCCGACTCGGGGCGAGCGCGTGCGGCGCCTCGCCCCGCCAGCGGCGCCCCAAGGCCGAGTCATACGATTGCGCGGGTCTTGGGCCGACATGGCCGGCCGGAGACTGTTACCCGGCGTAGTGGGAGAGGGCGATGGCGCTGGCGGTTCGGCGGGATCTCGTCGCCGAGCTGCTGCGTGGCCCGGCGACCCTCGCCATCGCCGGCGTCGTGACCAACGGCTTCAACCTGATCATGAACCTGGTGCTCGCCCGGGCGCTTGATACGACCGGTTACGGCGCCTTCGGCGTTCAGACCAACATTTTCATGATCCTGTCGGTTGTCGGTACGGCGGTGCTGACGGCGACCGTGCACCGCGAGTCGGCCCAGATCGGCGACACCCGCCGTGAGCGGCGTACCTGGATCCGCCAACTACGCAACGTCACCTGGGCTGCGATCCTGGTCGCCTCGCTCCTGTCACTCGCGTTGTGCAAGCCGATCGCGGTCGTGCTGTCCTACCCGCACCCGTTCGCGATCGCCGAGGCGGCCGTCGCCGCCGCGATCTGGGTGGCGCTCTGCGTCGAGCGCGGCCTCCTGCAGGCCAGAGGCAACTACCCGGCGCTGGCGCGCAACCTGGTCTTCGAGTCGGCCTTCCGGATCACCTGCGTCGTCGCCCTCGTCTCGGCGGGTCTCGGCGTGAACGGCGCCGGTCTCGCCCTCGCTCTCGGCTGCCTCGCCGGCGGCGAGCACGCCCGCCACGCGGTCGCGCGCACGCCGTCGCTGATCCGCTCCCTGGGCACCCGGCTGAGTGAGCGGACCGAGGGCGTCACGCCCACGGCGACGGGGCCGATCCCGATCGTGCCGGTGGCGGCGTCGCCCCGGCGTACCAGGGACAGCCTGGTCGCCGAGTCGTCGGTCGCGCTGGCCACGCTGGTGCCGCTCGCGCTGCTGCAGAACATGGACGTCGTCATCGTCGGCTGGCGCAACCCGAGCGGCATCGGCGGCTACGCGGCGATCTCCACCGCCTGCAAGGTGCCGGTGTTCATCGGCCTGGCGGTGGCCAACTTCCTGCTGCCAGAGGCCGCCCGCCGGCGCAGGGAGGGCCTGCCGGCCGGGCGGGCGCTCGCGATGGCGCTGGTGTTCGTGGTGACCCCGGGGCTGTTCCTCGCCGCCGTCGGCGCGGTCGCCGGCCGCCAGATGCTCTCCCTGGTGTTCGGTCCCGACCTCGCGGTGGCGGCGCCGGCGCTGTGGGTGCTGGCGATCGCGATGACGTGCCTCGCGGCCACCCTGATGTTCGCCACCTACCTGCTCGGCGCCGGCTACCGGAAGATCGTCTGGGCGCTTGCCTGCTGCACCCCGCTGACCGCGGTCGTGCTCACGCTCGCGGGCGGCGTGGTGATGCGGACGGCCCTGGCGGGCCTCGCCTGCCAGGCGGTCACGGCCGCCGTCGCCGGCGCGCTCGTGTACCGGCTGCACAGTCACCACCTCACCCCCGCCGCGACCGCCGCGACCGCCGCGACCGCCGCGACCGCCGCGACCGCCGCGGCCCGCCATGTCGGTACCAACGAGGTGGGAAGGGGAGCGGAGGCCGCTTTCCCGGAGCCCGTCTCCGTGGAAGTCGCTCCCGCGGACGCCGCCTCGACGGACGCCGCCTCGACGGACGCCGCCCCGACGGAAGGCGGCTCTCGCCCCGCCCCGGTATCGGGCACGGCGGACGTACCGGGTCTGACCGGGGCGAACAAGCCATTTGATGCGCCAGCGGCACAGACCCGGCATGATCTGACGGGGCACGAGCGGCCCTCGCCGAGTGTGACGGCGAACTGACTCGCCGAGACCGCGGCCGTGTCGGGCCGGCTCGGGGCACAGCTCCACTGCGCCCGATCACGGGGCGGTAGTAGCTGAGGGCGGTCACGATACGTCACGATCGCGGGGGTCGGACGTGTGGATGTCACGCAAAGTTAACAGACATAAAAAGTGCGCGTCCACGGACGAATGGCTACAGTACTGACACGCTTGACACACTATGTAGTAGATGTCTGTCTGTTCAGCGGCCGGAAGCTGGCGCCCGACGGCCCAACATGCCCTGTTGTTCATCTGTTGACACGGCGGGGGTTTTTGGTGGGCAAGGTTTCTCTTAGCGTTGTTATTCCGGCCTTCAACGAGGCCCACCGGCTTCCGTCGTCCCTTCCCGTCCTTTCGGATGCCCTGCGTGCTCTTTCGCTCGACGACGCCGAGGTGATCGTCGTTGACGACGGCAGCGTCGACGACACCGCCGAGATAGCCGTGGAACTGCTGCGCGGCCTGGAGAAAAGCCGGGTCATCAGCCTGCCGAGCAACAATGGGAAGGGTGCCGCGGTGCGGGCCGGAGTCGCCGCCGCCACGGGCGAGGCGATCGTCTTCATGGATGCCGACCTGGCCTCCGACGTCTCCGACCTGCCGGCGCTGCTGGCGGCGCTCGAGGACGCCGAGGTGGCGCTCGGGTCGCGTCGGCTGGGCCGCGACGTCGATCGCGTCGTCACTCGTCGCGTGGGCAGCTGGGCGTTCCACGAGATCTCCCGGCTGCTGGTCCCGCTCGGCCTCGCCGACACCCAGTGCGGCTTCAAGGCCTTCCGGCATGCCGAGGCGAAGATCCTCTTTGACCGGTCCGAGGCCACCGGCTTCGGTTTTGACGTCGAGGTGCTCGCCATCGCCCGATCGCTGGACTACCGGATCGCCGAGGTTCCGGTGCGTTGGATCGAGAAGCCCGACGGGACGTTCCGCGCCGGCCGGCACACTCCGGCGATGCTCGTCGACCTGCTCCGGGCTCGCCGGCACATGACCCGGGCAGGCCAGCGGGCGCGCGTCGCCGGGCTCGCCGGGCCGTCGCGTGGCGGACGCTACGGCCAGGCGGGCGGCGGCCATAGCAGCACGGGCCTCGTTGGCCTTGGCAAGGCCGGCCGGCAAGCGGTTACCCCGTCAGCGGCCTCGGCGGAGCTTGGACGCCCTGACCGAGTCGACCGAGTCCCGATCAGATCGGGGTCACCGGTGCCACCGGTCGCACCGATGGTATTGGCGGCGCTCGCGCCGCTGACGCCACCGATGTGGCTGCGGGCCGGGGGGAGGTCCGTACTGCCCCGCTCGCCCGCCCCGCACGCGGACTCAGCCAGGCCGAGACGCCTTGACCGGGTGCCGGTGAGGCCGGCCTCGGCGGTCTCACCGGCCTCGGCCGTTCCGCCGGCCGCACCGGTTTCGGCGGTCTCCCCGGCCTCGCAGGCGTGGCTGCGGGCCGGAGCGAGGTCCGCGCTGCCGCGCTCGCCAAGGATGCGGCCAACCAGTTCGACCAGCCCGGCCAGTTCGACCAGCCCGGCCAGGCCTCGATGATGCCGGGCCGGTCGGTAGCCCGCGGCGCGTGTTGTGCGATACCACGCGCCGCCGGGCCGCGCGGTCAGGACGTCATGTCGCGATAGCGGAAGAGGAGTGCCGTGATGAGTGCGGCCACGAGGCTGTAGAGCAGAATGCGCAGGCCGGCGTCGGCGTAGGTGGTCGGGTAGCCGTGGCCGCCGTTGGCGATGTCCTGCAGCAGCTGGCCGGGTAGCCAGTGGCCGGCGGCCCCCCAGATGCCTGTGACGATGATCTCCACCGGCAGCACGTACGCGAGTCCGACCGAGATCGCCGCCGCCGGAGACCTGAACACGATGGCGACCAGCGCGCCGAGCACTCCGTATCCCCAGGCGTTGAGCAGGTTGTTGGCGATCCCCTTGCCGAGCTCGCGCATCCCCGCCACCGACGTCCAGGCGTCCGTCGGCACGCCCTTGATCGGGGCGAGGACGAACGACAACGCGACGTTGACGGCCGCCGCCGCGAGCACGACCAGCGCGATGAACGACGCGAGCGCCAGGCATTTGCCCGCGAGCAGCTGTAGCCGGTGCGGTTGGGCCATGAGCTGGTTGCGCAGGGTGCCCCGRCTGTAGTCGCCCGCGAGCGCCGCGGCGACCACGCACAGCCCGACGACACCGAGCAGGATGCTGATCGCGCTCAGCCCGTCGACGATGCCGGTGGGCCTGGCCAGGGAGTTGGTGTGCAGGTAGTCGCCGTAGAACTCGCGCCCACCGGTGGCCATGAAGGTCAGCACAGCGCCGAGAGCGGCGACGGCCGCCGTCGCGCTGAACGTGCCGACGACGAACCGACGACGCCGCAGCGGGAGCCATTCTGCGAGGAATGCCCGGGCCATCTATAGACCTCCCCGATGCCGGCCCGACCCGCTCTGGGGGGTCGGGGACGAGCGCGTACGGCCGACATCGGCCCTCTGGTCGGGCTCGGCCGGGTATACCTCCGTCTCGGCAGTCGATGTCGCGGCCCAGCTGCCCCTGACCGTCTGAAGGCCGGGCGGTGGGTCGCCGGACAGGACGTCGCCGTCAGCGCCGTCAGCGCCGCTGGTGGCGCGCAGGAAGGTCTCCTCCAGGCTCGGTCGGTGGGCGCGCAGGCCGCGCAGCGCGATGCCGGCCCGCATCGCGGCCCGGTTCAGGTCGGCCGCCACCCGCTCCGGCGCGTGCGCGACGACGACGACGCGTCGGTCGCACGAATGCGCCGCGACCGTCGGCGGACCATCGAGGCGGATCTCCGCCCGCACGCCGTCGTCGGCGAGCACGGTGAGCAGCCGGCGCGCGTCGGCGCAACGCTCGGGGGTGAGCAGGATCCGCGAGTCCCCGGCGGCCAGCAACTCGCTGGTGCGGCCCTGGAAGAGCAGCCGCCCGCCGCGGATCATCACCACGTGGTCGCAGATCTGCTCGACCTCGGAAAGCAGGTGGCTGGAGACGAACACGGTCATCCCGCCGTCGGCGAGCTCACGCAGCAGCGCGCGGATCTCCCGGATACCCGCCGGGTCCAGCCCGTTCGTCGGCTCGTCGAGGATCAGCAGCTCCGGCTTCGACAGCAGCGCGGCGGCGATGCCGAGGCGCTGCTTCATGCCGAGTGAGTAGCTGGCGAACGGGTCGCCGGCCCGGCCTGTGAGCCGGACCATCCGCAGCACCTCGTAGATCCTGCATTTGTCGACGCCGCGCAGCACCGCCAGCTGCCGCAGGTTCTCCCGGCCGGACAGCCCCGGGTGGAAGGTCGGTCCCTCGATCATCGCGCCGACGTGGCTGAGGTAGCGCTCCGGGTGGCTTACCGGCTCTCCCAGGACGTAGCCGACGCCTTCCGTCGGGCGGACCAGTCCGAGCAGCATCCGCAGCGTCGTCGACTTGCCCGCGCCGTTGGGCCCGACGAACCCGGACAGGGCGCCCACCGGAACGTCGAGGTCGAGGTGGTCCACGGAGCGGCGGTCGTCGTGCAGCTTGGTCAGCCCGCGGGTCCAGATCGCCGCGTCCGGGCGCCGGTCGAGGCCGGCGTGCGGGTCGCGGTGCGGGTCGCGGTGCGGCAGGTGCGGATGGGGGAGATGCGGGTGGGGCAGGTGGGCATGCCCGTGCAGCGGATGCGGCAGCCGCAGGTTGGGCAGGTTCGGGAACACCGACGTGCTCGGTTCCCTGATCTCGGTGGGGCGGGTCTCGTCGCGTCCGCGCCGGCCCGCCCGTCCCCGCTCGCCCGACGTCATCCGGTGGTTCCTCCCGCAAGGCAGATCACGGCTGTGCGCGCGAGGTATCCGTCACGTAACGGCGCGTGCGTCCTCCGCAGGAATACCCGCTCCGGTGTTGCCCGTACCGGCCTGGCACCTCGGCCCCGGTCCCGGGCGGGGCGGCTGCCCGGCGTCGGTCTGCCTGGCACTGAGACGGACGCATACCACGCGGTGACCGCGCGTCACCAGTGCCGACCGGCCATGTCCGCTTCCGAGCCGCTGGGCGACAATGGCCCACAATGTGTAGTCCCGGAGGGAGGTGCTCCGGTTCCATCCGCCACCAGCTCCGACACGCCGGGTCGCGCGATGCCGGGAACCTCCGCGGACAGCTGGGCCGGCGGCTCCTGCGGTTCGCCCATCCCGTCAGGTCCGCCTGGCCCGACGCGGACGGATCGGGCGAGCGAGGTTGGCGGGCAGGCGCGCGAACGGGCGGATGAGAGCACGAGCGGAGAGAGCCGCCCGGGCGGCGGCGGATGGCGGCCACCCGTGACGGAAGATCCCAGTGGGACGACGTCGGGTCAGAGGTCGGGTCAGAGGAGCGCCGGGTGACGTCGGCGCCGTGGATGCCAGGGAGTGATCGTGGGCGGATCGGCGGGGCTGCGCCACGGCATCCGCGTGCTGGTCGGGCTCACCGTCGTCGCGGTCATCGCGACGATGATCCTCGCCGTCTACTCGTCGGTCCGGGCGAACGACGCCGCGGCGGAGCGCGCGAACCGGCTCGACCCGGCCGCGACCGTCACCGCCCAGCTCTACACGGCGTTCGTCGACCAGCGCAGCGCGCTGCGCGGCTATCTCATCTCCGACGGCGCGAACGACCAGCTGCTTGACCCCTTTCGCGACGCCGAGAAGAACATCCCCCTCCTGACCGTCCGGCTGCGCGGCCTGGTCACCGACTTCCCCGACCTGCTCACCCGGGTTGACTCACTGAGCCGCAGCTACCAGACCTGGCGGGACGGCGTCGTCCAGTCGGAGCTCGACGAGGCGGGCGGCGGCAACGCCCTGGCCGCGCAGCTCCTCGAGATCAGCGACGTCAGCYTGGAGCGTTTCCGGGACCTGCGCGCGGCCTCCGAAGGCCTCACGAAGGCGATCGCGGACGAGCAGTCCGCGGCGACCGGCCGGGTGAAGAACTCGGCGGACCTGCTGCTCACCTCGGTCGGCACCGTCGTCGCCGTGCTGCTGGCGATGTCGCTGCTCATGCTCGTCCTGTCCCGGCGCTGGCTCATTCTCCCGATCAACGAGCTGCGCCGGGCGGTGAACGCCGTCGCCGCCGGTCGCCACGACACCACGATCCCCGCAGTCGGCCCCCGCGAGATCGTCGACCTCGCGGGCAACGTCGAGGCGATGCGCGCCCAGCTGGTGAGCCTGGTCCGTCAGAACGAGCGCTCCTGGGAGGCACTCGCCCAGGAGGGGCCTGCGGTGATGGCGCTGCGGGACGCCCTGACCCCGTCGTCGCTGCGCGACACGGCGGGGCTGGAGCTGCTGGGCAGGGTCGACCCGGCCGAGGGCGCGCTCGCGGGCGACTGGTTCGACGCCATCGAGATGCCCGACGGCCGGGTCGCGATCGTCGTCGGCGATGTCGCCGGGCACGGCGCCGCCTCCGGCGTCTTCGCGCTGCGGCTCAAGCAGCTGCTCACCGCGTCACTGTCGCGCGGCTCCGAGCCCGCGACGGCTGTGCAGTGGGTGGTCGAGGCGCTCGGCGACACCGACGAGACGTTCGCGACCGTGCTGATCGCGCTCATCGACCCGTGGGATGGCGAGATCATCTACGCCAACGCGGGCCACCCGGACGCGCTCGTGCTGCGCGCGGGCAGGACCACCGCGGCCGGTGCCGGCGCCCGGACGCGCGCCCGCGCCGCCGCCGGCTATCGGCCGGGTTATGTGGGCGGGCGTGGCGACCTCGACGACTTCGACGAGATGGAGGACCTCGACGACCTGGACGGGCTCGAGGGCCTCGACGAGCTCGACAACCTGGACGACGAGGACGGCCTCGGCGACGTCAACGACCTTGTCGGGCTCGACCGTCTCGATGATCTCGACGACCCGGAGGGCCTGGACCGGCTGACCGGGATGGGTCTGGTGGAGCCGCTGGCGTCGACCGGGCCGCTGATGTCCAGCCTCGTCGCCGAGCCGGGGGCCTGGCGCACCGGTCGGCTTCGCCTGCGCCAGGGCGACGTTCTGTTCGTCTACACCGATGGCCTCGTCGAGGCGCGCGACGACAGCGGCCGGCTGTTCGGCCGCCACCGGCTCGTCGGCGAGCTGGTCCGCGTCTCCGGACGCTCGCCCGACCGGCTGCTCGACGACGTGTTCGCCGCCGTGCGCAGCCACGCGCCCGGCCGCCCCAGCGACGACCGCACCGCCATCGCCCTGTCGCTGAGTCCGGCCGCGCCGGGAGGCCGCCGCGCCCGGGTGTAGCACCCTGGTCTCGTTTTTTGTCCTGTGGACGACGAACCTGCGTGATGGCAGGGTTTCTGGGTAGATCCCTGACCATGAGCGACGAGTCCGGTCGGTCGACCTCGCAGGCGACCGACACACTGCCTCCCACCACCCCCGACGGAGCCACCGCGTCCCGCCGCGGTGGCAGGAGCGCGCGGCTGCCCTCCTTCGGCGGCCTACTCAAGCTTGTGGCGTTGGTGGTCACGCTGGTGGTCCTCGCCAGCGTGGTCAGCTTCGTCGCCGGCTGGCCGTCGTTGATCCACAACCCCTTCAGTGAGAAGAAGGTCGATCGCAGCTCCCCGCCGGTGCTGCGATCGCTGGAGAACATCAGCCAGTACCACGCGGCGAGTGCCCATATGGAGGTGGTCGTCGATGTCGAGGACGACACGAAGTGGATCCCGTCCTCGCTCAAGGGCGAGCGGGTGCTCTTCGTCGGCGTCGGTACCGTCGACTCGATAGTCGACTTCACCGGGCTTGACGCGAAGCGGGTCACCGTCGACGAGGCGACCAAGGCGGTGACGATCCGGCTGCCRGCGCCGACGATCGGCAAGGCGAACCTCGACCCCCAGAAGAGCTACGTCGTCGCCCGGCAGCGCGGCGCGCTCGACCGGATCGGGGGCCTGTTCGGCGGCCAGAGCACCGATCAGGACCTCTACGTCAGGGCGACCACGCAGATGCAGGCCGCCGCGGCCACCGACGGCCAGGTCCTCGCGCTGGGCAAGTCGAACACGACGGCCATGCTGAAGGGCCTGCTCGGCGCGTTGGGTTACACCAACGTCACCGTCACCTACGAGGAGGACAAGAAGTGAGGTAGGGCGGAACGCTCCACCTCGACCCGGGCCCGGGCGCGCGCGACGCGTCCGGGCCCGCGCGCGTCAGGCGCCGGGTATGCGACGGTAGGCGGCGGGCCGGGGACCGCCAGGACACTCCCGGGGCACAGGACACTCCCGGGGACAGTGGAGGCGCCGCTATGACGACGACGGACCACGGCGCGGCCAGCGGCCAGGCGGGGCCGGCCACGGAGCTGGTCGACTATGGCCTCTCGCCGGAGCTCAGGGCGCTGCGGGTCCAGCGCCGCGGCGACGGCGGGCGGGTCGTCCAGGTGACGATGCTCGGCCCGGGCAAGGGCAACGCGATGGGGCCGGACTTCTTCCGCGAGCTCCCGGAGGTCTTCGCGGCGCTGGACGGGGATGACTCGGTGCGCGCCGTCGTCATCGCCGGCTCCGGCGCGCACTTCTGCTACGGCCTGGACCTGACCGCGATGCTCGGCGGGCTCACCGCGGGCGGCGCGGACGACGGCGGCCTCGCCGGGGCCCGCACGGCGATGCTCGAGAAGGTCCGCTCCCTGCAGCGCGCTCTCGACGCCGTGGCCGGATGCCGCAAGCCGGTCGCCGCGGCCATCTCGGGCTGGTGCATCGGCGGTGGCGTCGACCTCGCCGCCGCCTGCGACGTCCGCTACGCGAGCGCCGACGCCCGGTTCAGCGTCCGGGAGGTGAAGGTGGCGATCGTCGCCGACCTCGGCAGCCTCCAGCGGCTCCCGGCGATCATCGGCGACGGCCACCTGCGCGAGCTGGCGCTGACCGGCAAGGACATCGACGCCCAGCGCGCCGAGAAGATCGGCCTGGTCAACGACGTCCTGCCCGACCAGGCCGCGACGCTCGCCGCCGCGCACGCCTTCGCGGACGAGGCCGCCGCGAATCCGCCGCTCGTCGTCCAGGGAGTCAAGGAGATCCTCGACGTGGCCCGCGGCCCGGCGGTGGCCGCCGGGCTGCGCTACGTCGCGGCGTGGAACGCGGCCTTCCTGCCGTCCCACGACCTGAACGAGGCCGTCACCGCGTTCGTCGAGCGCCGCCCACCTCGCTACCAGGGCCGCTGATCCCACCGCGACCGTTCGGTGCCGGGCGGCGGGCCCGGGCGGCGGGCGGCTCTCCTCGTCGCCTCGTCCCTCCAGCCGCCTCGCGGCGCTACTCGGTCGAGGCGGGCGGCTTGGGAGTGGGAGTGGCGGGTGGCCTCGGCGCGGAGGTGCGGCGGATCGTGGCGGCGGCGCGGCCGCGCTGCGCGCCGCCGCCCGACGAGCCCTTGGCCGAGGGCGGCGGGACCATCGGGCCGACGTCGCCGTCCGGGGCGGTGTCGAGGTCGACGACGACCGGGGCGTGGTCGGAGGTGCCGGTGCCCTTGCGGGCCGCCCGGTCGACCCAGACGGCGGCGACCCGTTTCGCGACGTCGGCGCTCGCCAGCGTCAGGTCGATGCGCATGCCCATGTTCTTCGGGAAGCACAGCGCCCGGTAGTCCCAGTAGGTGTAGACCACGTCGTCCGGCCAGCGGGTTCGCAGCACGTCGACCAGGCCGGTCTCGGTGACCGCCCGCAGCGCGGCTCGCTCCGGCTCCGTGACGTGGGTGGCGCCGACGAAGTCGGCGGGATCCCACACGTCGGCGTCGGTGGGGGCGATGTTGAAGTCGCCGCAGGCCATGATCGGCTGGTGTGGCGCCGCGGCGGCGAGCACGCCGCGCAGCGCGGCGAGCCACTCGAGCTTGTAGGCGTAGTGCGGGTCCTCGGGTGTACGGCCGTTGGGGATGTAGAGCGACCAGACCCGGATGCCGCCGCAGGTCGCGGCGACGGCCCGCGGCTCGTGCGTGCCCGCGGGGAAGCCCGGGTCGCCGGCCAGGCCGCGCTCGACGTCGTCGAGGCCCTCCCGGGACAGCAGCGCCACCCCGTTCCAACGGCCGTCGCCGTGGTGGGCGTAGCGGTAGCCCCGGCGGAAGAGGTCCTCGTCGAAGGCCTCGGCGAACGACTGGTCGTCGAGCTTGGTCTCCTGGAGGCACACCACGTCGGGCTGGGCACGGTCGAGCCATTCGATCAGCCGTGCCTGCCGGGCCTTGGCCGAGTTGATGTTCCACGTCGCGATCCGCACATCGAAGACGTTAGTCCCCTCGTCCGACAAGCCACGTGATCCTCCTGCCCCTGCCGCCGGCGGGCGAGGCGGGGACAGGAGGGGGCTCGTCAGCCCCGCCCGGGACCGCCGGCCCGGCTGTCAGCCGGGCCGGCGATCGTCAGAGGCAGGCCGTCAGAGGCAGGCCGTCAGGGGCGGATCGTCAGGTCAGGTCGGCCGGCGGGCGTCAGGAGGCGGCGCTTCTGGGGGCGGCCGGCAGAGCGTCGGCCACCTCGGCGGGAGTGGCCGTGCTGTCGGCGGCGGCGATCGTGGCGGCGACCTCGGSCCGGCGGCCGGCGAGCTCGGACCGCTCCCGCGCGGCGGCGTGCCCGCGCTCGTGGTCGAGATCCTCGGCGACGCGCTCGTCCGCGGCCATCATCGCGCCGAGGTCGACGTTCACCATGTCCAGGACACCGAGCTTCGTGTAGGCGTCCCGAATCGTCGGGCCCCACAGGCCGATGTCCCGCATGCATGGCACGATCCGGCTGAACAGCAGCGTCTGGAAGGACCGGAAGTAGTCGGAGTTCTTCACCAGCTCGGTGCTCTCAGCGAGATTCAGCCYGACGTTCTCCCAGACCTCGGCGCCGTTGAGCCGCTCGTACATCAGGAAACAGCCCTCGGCGGCGAACTCCTCCCGCTCCCCGCGCTCGGCGTCGGAGAGCTCCCGGTAGTAGTCGCGCAGCGCGAGCCGGCCGAACGCGACGTGGCGGGCCTCGTCCTGCATGACGTACGCCAGAATCTGCTTGGGCAGGGGAAGTGGCGTCATGTCGCGCAGCAGGCCGAACGCGGCCAGCGCCAGCCCCTCGATGAGCACCTGCATGCCCAGGTAGGGGATATCCCAGCGGCTGTCGGACAGGGTCTGGTCGAGCAGCAGCTTCAGATGCTCGTTGATCGGGTAGATCAGGCTGAGCTTCTCGTGCAGGAAACGCGAGTAGACCTCGACGTGACGGGACTCGTCGATGGTCTGCGTCGTCGCGTAGAACTTCGCGTCCATGTCCGGGACCGACTCGACGATCCGGGCACTGCAGACCATCGCGCCCTGTTCGCCGTGCAGGAACTGGCTGAACTGCCAGGAGGCCAGATGATGGCGCAGCTCGTCCCGGTTCGCGTCCGACATCTTGTCCCATGCCGGGGTGCCGTAGATCGCGATCGCCTCGTCGGGCAGCCCGAGCGGCCGGCCATAGGGGACCTGGAGCGACCAGTCGATCCGGGTGCCCGCGTCCCACTGCTTGTCCTTGCCCTTCTGGTAAAGGGCGAGGAGCCGTTCGCGGCCCTCGTCGTACTCCCAGCTGAACCGGGCCGCCCCGGAAGCCGGGACGTTCCAGGTCTCGCGTTCGACGGGCTCGACGTACCGCGGGTAGGTGGACATGACGTTCAGCCCCCTCTCCCGGCCCACCGGCCCATCGGTCCCGCGGGGCGATGGGGCGAGGGGCGGAGGACGGATCGGTCTGGTGCGGCCGCGCCCGGGCGGGACGCGGCGCCGCGTGGTCGCGCTGGCAGCGGTCGGCCCTGGCGGCGGCCTCCGGCAGTCAAGGGACGGTCAGGCAGTCAGCACCCCTGATCGTGCCAAACCCGACGGCCTGAGACACCCCCGGCGACCAACTTTGTTACCCGCGGGTCACTTCGGCGGGGCGAGCGTCCAGGCGGATCACGCCTTGGCGCGCGACAGCGCGAACTCGTCCGTCTGGGCCCGCGCCGGCACGAGCTTCCGGGCGTCCGGCCGCCGCCCCGGCCCGGCCTACGATCCACGGGGCTCTGGGCGCCAGCCACCGCCACCGGTACCCGGGCGGCGCGGTACCGACGGCTCAGGCCACGGTCAGCTCAGCGGCCCGAAGGGCCCCAGGAGCCTTGGCCGGGGGCGGGCGGGTACTGGGCGCCGGGCTGCTGGGGTGACCACGGGATGGCACCGCTCGGTGGCCCCGCGGGCGGGTAGCCGGCGCCGGCGGGAGCGCCGTGGCCGGGGGTGCCCGGTGCCGGTGCGCCGGCGGGGCCGTAGGCGGCCACCGCGCTGGCGGCGACGCCGGCGGCGGCCGGGCGACCGACCTTGGGCTCGATGCGGCGCAGCGTGACCGAGGTCAGGTAGAGCAGGATGACGCCGAGCGCCAGGGCCACGGCGATGTCGAGTGCCCAGGTGCCCGCGGTGTGGTTCCAGAGGGTGTCGCGGGGCGCGGTGCCGATCCGCTCGTCGCCGAGCTTGCCGGCGTTGTTGAGGTCGTCGGTCGAGGCGAGCGCGGCGAAGGCCCAGCGGGCCGGGGCGAGCCAGCTGACCTGCTGCAGCCCGACCCCGTCCGACACGGTGATCAGGCCGCCGGAGAGCACCAGCTGCGCCATCGTGATCAGGACCAGGAACGGCATCGTCTTGTCGGCGTTGTCGACCAGGGTCGAGACGAGCAGGCCGATCATCATGGACACGAGCGCGGCGATGACGATCGCGATGAGGCACTCCAGCAGCGGAGAACCGATGACCACCGCCTCTTCTGGGGTGCGCCCGACGAGGCCGATCAGCGTGAAGATGATGCACTGCAGYGTCGTGATGCCGGTCAGAATGATGATCTTCGAGCCGAGGTAGGCCGGTCTGGACAGGCCTATGGTGCGTTCTCGGCGGTAGATATCCCGTTCTTTGACAATTTCACGGACCGAGTTGGCCATGCCCATGAAACAGGCACACAGGATCAGCACGACGAGGACCTTCGTCGCGTCCCCGTTCGGCCGGCCGTTCGCCAGCACTCCCAGCCCGTTCGGCGCCGGAATGACCCGGGGGATGATTCCCAGGAAGACGGGGAACGCGGCGATCAGGCGTAGGTACGACTTGTCCGCCAGGATGACCTTCAGATACCGGCGGGTCAGCGTCGACAGCTGCTTGGGCACGGACTGCTGGCGGATGCTCGGCAGTGCCGGCGGCGCCGTGCGCACCGACGGCGCGACCATGGCCGACGGCACGTAGTACTCGGAGTCGCGGAACCGGGCCGCCATCTGCTCGCCCGGGGTCGCCTCAAGCTCCCGGAAGACGTCGACGAAGTCCTTGAAGTCCCGCTTGCCGAAGTAGGTCAGCGCCCCGTCCGGCGGGCCGAAGTAGGCGATGAAACCGCCGGGCGACAGCACCAGGACGTAGTCGCACCGGTCGAGGAACAGGACGCTGTGGGTGACGACGATGCAGGTGCGGCCCTGCTCGTCGGCGGAGCCCGCGCCGCCGCCCTTGGCCAGCGTCCTCAGCGTGTCCATCACGGCCTGGTCGTTGGCGGGGTCGAGGCCCGAGGTCGGCTCGTCGAGGAACAGCAGCGACGGGCGGGTCAACAGCTCCAGCGCGACGCTCGTGCGCTTCTTCTGGCCACCGGACAGACGCGAGACCGGCGTGTCGGCGTGCTGGGTGAGACCCAGCTCGCCGATCACCTCCTGGACCCGGGAGCGCCGCTCGTCCTTGGTCGTGTCCGCGGGGAACCGCAGCTCGGCGCCGTACTCCAGCGCCTGGCGGACGGTCAGCTGCGCGTGCAGCGGGTCCGCCTGCGGCACATAGCCGATCCGGCGGCGCAGCTCGTCGTACTCGTCGTACAGGTCACGGCCCGCGTAGCGGACGGTGCCGGCGTCGGCCGGTCGGAAGCCGGTGAGCGCGTTGAGCAGCGTCGACTTGCCCGCGCCGGACGGGCCGACGACGCCGAGCAGCGAGCGGGCCGGCAGCCGGAACGTCATGTCGTGCATCAGCTGCTTGGTGCCGGCCCAGACGTTGAGGCTTGTCGCCTCGAACGCGACGTCACCCGAGTCGCGGTACTCGACGAGTGTCGCGCCGTCGAGCTGGTACAGGTGGTGGCCGATCGCGATCACGTCGCGCTGCCCGACGGGCGCGCGCTGCACGCGCTGGCCGTTGACGAACGTGCCGTTCGCCGACTCGAGGTCGACGACCTCGGCGCCGCCGCCGGGGTGCAGGAACAGGTCGGCGTGGTGACGGGAGGCGAGCAGGTCCGGGACCGACACGTCGTTGTCCCGGGACCGGCCGAGCCGGATCCGGCCGCCGGAGATCGGATGGACCTTGCGCGCGGCCGGCACCGACGGGTTCGCGGTGGTCGCGGGGTCGATCGTGCCGGTCCGCGCCCCGGGCGCCGGCTGGCCGGCCAGGACGGGCAGGAGCTGCGGGGTGGGCGGTATCTGGGGGCCGGGCTGGGCTGGCTGAGGGGGCTGGGCCGCGCGCGGGGCGGGGGGAGTGGCGGCGGCCGGCCGTGGCGCCCTCGCCGGTGTGGCGCGAGCCGGCGGGGTCACTGCCCTGGGCGCCGGTGTCGCGGGCGCGTCGGCGGGGACGGCGGTGATGACGACCTCCGGGCCGTCCACTCCGCCCAGCCGGATCCTCGCCACCTCGCCGGCCCGAAGCTCCACCTCGGTGATGCGGCGGCCGTCCTGCCAGATCCCGTTGGCGCTCTGGTCGACGACCCGCCAGCCGGACGCCGACGGCGCGAGCAGCACGTGCTGGCGCGACACCTTGCTGTCGCTGATCGCGATGGTCGAGGACCGGGCCCTGCCGATCACCGCGGAGTCCGGACCGGTGAGCAGCACCTCTCCCGTCGATGTCGTCACCCGAAGTGCGGTGCTGACCACCCCGTCCCCCTCCGCTGTACCGCTCGTCTACTCGTCAATGTCTGGGCACCGCGATGCGGGCGCCCGGTCGCGTGATGATCACGCTGCCTGAGCGCCGCGCCATCGCCGTCCCGGCCATCCCCCATGAACCGGCAAGCACGAATCTGGTCCGCGCGTTTCGGTCCTACGTTGACAAGCACGCTAGTGCGCCCAGGTACCGCACGGAACGGGCGGGTCCTTACAGCTGTGTCGAATTTCCGACGGGACATGCATCGAAACGCAGTGGGTAGGCAAAGCATTACGGACTGGTATCCGCGGCTGGTCCGACTCGGCCCTGCGGGACGTGGCCTGGCGGGGAGTGCCCCGGCGGAAGCTGGCTGTCAGTGCCCCGCCTGGCAGGGTCTGGTCGTCACCGGCCCGCGGCGAGCGGCCGCGGGCGCTGGCCGAATCGCCGATGGATCCCCGTCACGCGTCGGTTCACGGTCCCGACCCCGCGGCGTCATTAGACCTGAAACCACCTTAATCGGCATCAAAGTTCTGAGGAGGCTCCAAATGGCACTTCCCGTGCGTAGCGGCGACGTCCGCCCGATGCTGTCGAAGTGGGACCCGTTCCGGGAGATTGAAGACGCCTGGACGAAGATGGGCAGCCTCCTCGGCGACGTGGTCGGTGGTGGGGCGCCCGAGGGTCGCACCTTCAGCACGCTGGCCAACATGATCACCCCGGTTGACATCGAGGAGACCGATGACGGGTTCATCGTCGAGATCGATCTTCCTGGCGTCTCGAAGAGCAACGTCACCATCGACCTTCAGGACAACGAGCTGATCGTCGGTGGCGTCATCGAGGAGCGGGAGCGCACTGGCAAGCTGCGCCGTCAGGCACGCCGCACCGGCTCTTTCGAGCACCGCATAGCGCTGCCCGGCGACATCGACCCCGAGTCGGTCCACGCCTCCCTGAGCGACGGCGTCCTGACCATTCGCTGCGTCAAGCAGCGTGCCACCCACCCGCGCCGGATCGAGATCGACGCCGCCTGACCCACGCGGCGCGCGGGACGGCCCCACGGCCCCACAGGTTCGCCGGGTGCCGCGGCTAGATCACCCGGGGGACCTTGGGGCCGGTGACGCCCCAGAAGACGAGGCGGATCATCGCCTGGCGCAGGTCGGCGACGTGGATCTCCCACGCCTCGAAGCCGGGCTGATGGGCGGCGACGTGCGCGAGCATCGAGACGAGCGCGCCGGCCATCGCCATCGGCTCGACCTCGGCGCTGCGCCCGGCGCGGGTCTGTGCCTCCTCGACCGCGCCCGCGAGTGCCCTCGTGATCGCGTTGAGCATGCGTACACGGGCGCGGCGGAACCGCTGGTCGCCCTCCTCGGTGAGCAGGTCGACGACCCGAAGCACCGGCTGGTGCGCCTGCCAGAACGTCAGGAACCCGTCGACGAGCGACTCCGCGCTGTGCCAGCCGGCGGCACCCCGCCACGGCCTGGCGCCGACGAGGTCCGACAGGTGGGAGCCCTGGTCGGCGACCTGCTCGGCGAGCGCGAGCATCGCCGTCTCCATGTCGACGAAGTACTGGTAGAAGGTCGCCGGCGAGGTGCCCGCCTCACGCGCGACGTCGGTGACCGTCAGCTCCCGGTACGGGGTCGTCTCCAGCATCGCCGCGGCGCAGTCCAGCAGGCGGGCCCTGGTGGCGAGACCTCGGCGGCCCGGTACCCGGCCGTCCGCCGCCCGCGGTGCCGCGGCGGCCGAGCTCGCGGCGCCGGCCAGGCTCGCCTCGGCCGCGGCGTCCGCCTCGGGCGGCGCGCCCACCTGGTCCGTGTCGCCCTGGCCGTTGCCCGCGTCGGCGCCGACCGCGAGCCGCGCGCTGGCGCCCGCCGTCGCCGCCCGGCCGCGGCCTCGAGGGCTCTGGCGGGGGGATGCCTTGGCGGGCTTGGCGGTCTTGTCAAGGGCGGGGGCGTCGGCTGGAGACACGGGGTAAGCGTAAGACGACGACCCGACGGGGCGTCAGAAGCAGGCCATGTGACCATCTTCACCGACCGTGGCCACGGCTTGGCCGCGGTCGGCGGCCAGTTCGGCCCAAGCCCTCGGTCTCCGCGCACTCTGCCTGCGTGGTGGCCCATCCATCAGGGCGAAACGTGCTTGTCCGGGCGGTCCGGGCGTCGAGGGCCGGCAGGAAGTGGAACTCCGGCCTGACGCCCGATCAGGTGGCGGGAACCCCGTGGCCGTGTCGTTCCGCTTCCTGCGGTCTCGTTCCTTTCCGTCCCTGTCCGCGTCCGGGCGTCTTCTCCGGTCCCCTCACTTTCATGATCGGACTTACCTGGCGCGCTCCGGTGGCACCGCCCGCGTTCGGCGTGCCGGCTAGGCGGGGGTCCGGGCGTCGGCGGCGACGCGCAGCAGCTGAGGATGCCGGGCGGTGACCATGGCGCGCACGCCTTCGCGCCACGGGACCTCCGCACGGCCGACCCGCTCGTGCAGCGTCGCCAGGTCCATGACGACGCTGCCCAGAGTCGCCTTCGTGTACTCGAACGTCGCCGGGATGCCGGTGAGCGCCGTGAGCTCGGCGCACCACTCCTGGACGCTGGGCGTCTCGGGCCCGGCCCAGTTGAGGACCGTCGCCGGCACGTCCGCCACCGCCAGCAGGCCGGGGATCATGGCCGCGATGTCGTCGTCGTGCAGCAGCTGGTAGCGGGTGGGGGTCGCGTCCGCCTCGCTCTCGCCGTAGACGGGCACGGCCATTCCGGCGGCCATCATCTGCAGGTGGTAGTCAGGCAGGCCGCCGGCCGTCGGGCCGTAGGGAACGTTGAGCCGCGCGATCGTCGTCGGCAGGGCGAAGCGGCGGGCCGCGTACCGTGCCGCGCTCTCGGCGGCGATCTTGCAGACGCTGTAGGTGTGCAGGAACGGCCAGACGGCGTGGCTGTCGCCGAGAGCGTGGTCCTCCGCCAGCACGCCGTCGTGGTCGGGCGCGTAGACCGCGCCCGAGCTGCAGTGCAGGAACGCCCGCGCGATCCCGGCGTAGCGCTCGGCGAGCGCCAGGGTCCCGCCGACGTTGCCGTCCAGGTCGACGGTCCAGCGGTTGCTCTTGACGACCCCGAAGTGCAGGACGAACTCGACCCGCTCTGGCAGCTGGGACAGCTCGCCGGTGACAAGGTCGGCCGGGGTGGCGCGCACCCCGGCCGCGGTCAGCTCCTCGCGCAGCGTCGCGTCCTTGAACCGGGCGGCGCCGTAGACCGTGTTGTTCCTGGCGAGCGCGACCGCGAGCGGGTGGGCGACCTGACCGGTCACGCCGGTGACGAGGAGCGTCCGGTCGACCAGGTCGATCGGTCCCCGCCGGCCCGCAACGCCCTTCGACGCCTCGGGGTACTCGTCGGCGTCGCCCGCGCCGGCCGGCGGGCCCGCGGCCGTGGCGCCGGCTAGTTGATCATAGCTGGTGCCACCGGACGGCGCCTCGGCGGTGTCGGACATCGGGTGCGCCTCCGTCAGCTCACGTCGTGGACGATGACGCCGCGGATGTTGCGGCCCGCGAGCATGTCCGCGTACCCGGTGTTGATCTCGTCCAGCGGGTAGCGGTTGGTGATCAGCTCGTCGAGCTTGAGCTGGCCGGAGCGGTAGAGCCGGAACAGCGTCGGCAGGTCCGCGCGGGCGTTGCACGCGCCGAACAGGGTGYCGCGCAGCTCCTTCTGGAAGATCGCCAGATCGAACAGCGACAGCTTGACGTCGCTGTCCTGGACCGGGGAGATGCCGGTGACGACGACCCGCCCGCCCTTGGACACCAGCGCCATCGTCGGGGCGATGTGCTGGTCGCCCCTGACGACGCCGATGGTGACGATCGCGGCGTCGGCCATCACCCCGTAGGTCAGGTCGCGGACCAGCGCGGCCGCCTCGCCCAGGTCGGCCGCGGTATGGGTGGCACCGAAGATCTTGGCGGCGTCCCGCTTGGACTCGACCGGGTCGACGGCGATGATCCGCTCGGCGCCGGCGATCCGGGCGCCCTGGACCGCGTTCATCCCGACGCCGCCGGCGCCGACGACGACCACCGTCTCGCCGGGGACGACCCTCGCGGTGTGGACCGCCGAGCCGTAGCCGGTCGGCACGCCACAGGAGACGAGCGCGGCCACGTCCATCGGGATGTCGTCGTCGATCTTGACGATGCTGCGTTCGTGCAGCACGGCGTACTCGCTGAACGTGCCGAGGAAGCAGATCGCCGAGACGTCCTGGCCGCGGGCGTGGAACCGGGCGGTGCCGTCCACGCCGTAGCCCATCATCAGGTTCGCGCCGAGGTCGCACAGGTTCGAGCGGCCGCTCGCGCACCAGCGGCACTGCCCGCACGACGGCATGAACGTGCAGATCACATGATCGCCCGGGGCGACGCTCGTGACCTCGGGCCCGACGGACTCGACGACGCCGGCGCCCTCGTGGCCGCCGACGATCGGCGTGCCGGCGCCCATGTCGCCGGTGCGCAGGTGGTCGTCGGAATGGCACATGCCGGAGACGTGCCAGCGGACCAGCACCTCGCCGGCCTTCGGCGGGTCGAGCTCGATCTCCTCGACGGTCCAGGGCTGGTTCAGCCCCCACATCACCGCTGCCTTGGTGCGCATGGCCCGTCAGACCTCCTTCTGCACGTACTCACCGAGTACATAGGCGTTCGGACGGTAGCGGGCCGCGGTGGCGTCCGGCAGCGTCACGAGATCGACGGCGTGCAGCGGCGGCGCGTCCGGGCTCAGCGTGTCGAGCACCCGGTAGCGGACCGCGCCGGGGATGGCGTCCGGGCCGTCCGGCTCGTCGGCCGCCTCCTCGCCCGTGTCGCCGGTGAGGAAGAGCCGGGCGAGCACGACGCCCGGCGAACGCCCGCGCGCCCCCGCCCCGCCGGCGGCGGTGGCCGCCCCGGCCGCCCCATCCGCCCCGTTCGGGGGGTGCGTCGCCGCGTCGGCGTCCACCTCCGCGGGGACCAGGACCTCGCGGCTGACGCGGTACATGTGGAAGCCATCGAGGAAGCTCGCCGCGTCGTCGATCACGGCCTTCCAGTTCTCCGCCGAGTCCCAGCCCTTCGCCGGGTCGACGAACGCGTCGACCGACTCGGTGTGGATCTCGGTGACAGCGTCCAGCGACAGCGGTCCGTGGCCGCCCTCGACGAGGCGCACGACGTAGCGGCCGGTCGCTGTCGAGTGCGCCACGCTCATCGGGGCGTGCACGCCGAGGTAGTGGTCGCGGAACTGGTCCTCGGACATGTTGTCCTTGCGGGTGAACAGGAACAGCAGGATCTCGCCGGCGGGCGGTTCCTTCGAGCCGGGCCCGTCGGCGCCGGCTAACGCGCCGGCGTCCGCCCCGCTCACGCGCCCGCTCCGTCCGTGCCGGCGGCGTCGGTACCCGCGTCCGCCGCGCCCGGCTCGGCGGCCGACGTCGGGGGTGGGGGCGGCGGGGTCCAGCCGGCCGGGAGGTTCACCGACTGGTACTCCAGATAGGCGGACAGGCCCTCGGGCCCGAGCTCGCGGCCGAGCCCGGACTCCTTGAACCCGCCGAACGGCGCAGAGTTCTCCAGCATGAACGTGTTGACGTTGAACGTCCCGGTGCGGATCCGGGCCGAGATCTTCAGGCCCTCCTCGACGTCCGCCGTCCAGACCGAGCCGGACAGGCCGTAGCGGGAGTCGTTGGCGATCGCCACCGCCTCCTCGACCCCCGAGTACGGGATGACCGACAGCACCGGGCCGAAGATCTCCTCCTGGGCGATCCTCATGCCGTTGTCGACCTCGGTGAACACGGTCGGCTCGACGTAGAAGCCCCGGTCCAGCTCGGCGGGCCGGCCGCCGCCGAGCGCGACCTTGGCGCCGGCCTCCCGCCCGGCCGCGATGTAACCCTCGACCCGCTCCCGCTGGCGCGCCGCGACCAGCGGGCCCACCTCGGTCGCCGCGTCGAGCGGGTCGCCGATCTTCATCGCCCCGACCTTGGCGACGAGCGCCTCGACGATCTCGTCGTAGCGCTCCCGGGGCGCGAGCAGGCGGGTCTGGGCGACGCAGGCCTGCCCGTTGTTCATCAGCGCGGCCGGCAGCAGCGCGGGCAGGGCCGCCTCGATGTCCACGTCCGGCAGCAGCAGGGCGGCGGACTTGCCGCCGAGCTCGAGCGTGCAGCGGGCGAGCCGCTCGCCGCAGATCGAGGCGATCCGCCGCCCGGCGGCCGTCGAGCCGGTGAAGCTGACCTTGTCGACGCCGGGATGGCGGACGAGATGCTCGGCCACCTCGCGATGCGCCGGCACGATGCTGACGACGCCCGGCGGCAGGCCGGCCTCCTCGACGGCCTCGGCGAGCAGCCAGGCCGACAGCGGCGTCTCCGGCGCGGGCTTGATCACGATCGTCGAGCCGGACGCGAGCGCCGGGCCCAGCTTGAGCGCGGTGACGTAGAGCGGCACGTTCCACGGCACGATCGCCCCCACGACGCCGATCGGCAGCCGGCGGACCAGGGCGGGGCCGAGCATCCCCGCGCGCACGTCGGTGAACGCGAACGTCCGCGCCAGGTTCGCGAAGTAGTCCAGTGCGAACGTCGTCGAGTAGACCTGCCCGAACAGCGCCCAGCTGACCGGGCTGCCCATCTCGGTGCTGATCGTGCGGGCGACCTCCTCCGCCTTCCCGTTCAGCACCGCCGCGATCCGCCCGATGGCGTCGGCCCGCTCGGCGGGCGACATGCGCGGCCAGGGGCCGTTGTCGAAGGCGTCCCTGGCCGCGGCGACCGCGGCGTCCAGGTCGGCGGTGGTGCCCTCCGGCACCCGTCCCACCGTCTCCTCGGTGTGTGGCGAGACCACGTCGATGGTGCCGGTCCCGGCGGGCGCGGCCCACGCGCCCCCGATGAACAACCGGTCGTGGACCTGCATCGTCGCCTCCGTCCGCCGGTCGCCCGGCGCCGCTGGGGTCGGTGTCGTCCGGGACCTGGCGTCGTCGCGGTCACGCGCGTGCCACGGCTGGACGAGTGGCCTGGCTCACTGGATCGGACGCCCGAAAACTAGTACGAGTTCTAGAAATCCGCAATGCTTCCTGACGGCCCGTCAGCCAGGGGGCTCGGCCGGCTGGACGCGACGACAGGAGGACGCATGACCGCGGACCTGAAGCTGGGCCTCAACCTCGGCTACTGGCCGGCGAGCCCGCCCCCCGGCCAGCTGGAGCTGGTCAAGGAGGCCGACGCCTGCGGCTACGACTCCCTGTGGACCGCCGAGGCATGGGGCTCCGACGCCGTCACCCCGCTCGCCTGGTACGGCGCCCACACCAGCCGGATCAAGCTCGCCACCGGCCTGATCCAGCTCTCCGCACGTACCCCGGCCTGCACGGCGATGACGGTGGCCACGCTCGACCACCTCTCCGGCGGGCGGGTCATCCTGGGCCTCGGCGTCTCCGGGCCGCAGGTCGTGGAGGGCTGGTACGGCCAGCCGTTCCCGCGCCCGCTCGCCCGTACCCGCGAGTACGTGGACATCATCCGCAAGGCGCTGGCCCGCGAGGAGCCGGTGACGAGCGGCGGCCCGCACTACCCGCTGCCGTACCCGGGCGGCACGGGCCTCGGCAAGCCGCTGAAGATGATCGTCCATCCGCTG
This sequence comes from Pseudofrankia asymbiotica, assembly GCF_001983105.1. GTDB lineage: Bacteria > Actinomycetota > Actinomycetes > Frankiales > Frankiaceae > Pseudofrankia > Pseudofrankia asymbiotica. The sequence goes on from NZ_MOMC01000007.1 coordinate 63,735, forward strand.
CGCGGCCGCGTCCCGATCTACCTCGGCGCCGAGGGCCCGCGCAACGTCGCGCTCGCCGCCGAGATCGCCGACGGCTGGGTCCCGATCTTCTACCACGCCGAGCGCGGCCCGAAGGCCTACGCCGGCGCGCTCGAGGACGCTCCCGCCGGATTCGAGATCGCCTGCCCGGTGACGGTGAACGTCACCGACGACGTCGCGGCCGGGCTCGCGGTGGTCAGGTGGACGCTCGCGTTCTACATCGGCGGGATGGGCGCGCAGACGGTGAACTTCCACTTCGATCTGATGGGCCGGCTCGGCTACGCCGACGAGGCGGCCGAGGTCCAGCGCCTCTTCCTGGCGGGTGACCGGGCCGCCGCCGCCGCGGCCGTCCCCGACGACCTCGCCGACGGCATCGCCCTCGTCGGCCCACCCGCTCGCATCCGCGAGCGCCTCCAGCTGTGGCGTGACTCCCCGGTGACCACCCTCCTCGTCGGCGGCATCAGGGACCCGGCACACCTGCGCACCCTCGCCGACCTGCTCTGACGGGCCCGCCCGCCGACGGTCGTATGCCGTCGTCGGGAGGCCCCGTCGGTCTTCCGGCCGGTGTTCGGCCTACCCGTGCCGTCCGTTTGCCGACCGGGCGGGCCGCCCAGATGAGTCGTCTCGACGCTGTTGCGGCGTGCCTTGGGCGCGGTAGGCCAAAGCCCGCGGCTGCCATCGCCGTGAGCGACGTGCGGATGGCGGCGCGGGCGAGTGTTCGTTGCTGCGCGTGCGGGGCGTACAGCGGACGGGATTCCTCCGGTTGTCCAAGGTCCCGGATGCCCGGGCCACAGGGTCGGAGCACGTAGTTACCTAATGCCCTTCATTGATTACTCAGAGTGATAATCTTCGTGGAGCGTGATCCTAATCCGGCGTGCTTCGTCGACTTCGCGATGTCATAAGAGGTGTGCTTTGCGTAGAGCTGTCCCACTCTTGGCGGGTTCCGTGATTCTCGCCGCCGCAATGGCGTTGCCGGCCAGCGCGGCTGGTTTTGGAGACACCACGGTCACGCTTGAACTCACAGGTGCAACGCTGGACATCAGCGTGCCAACCGGACCGGTGAGCCTCGGCGTCAAGGCGGTGACGGATTCGTCCGCCAGCGGCCCGCTGGGCCTGGTGACCGTGACCGACAACCGCAGCGCGGACCCCGCCGCCTGGGCGGCATCGGTCTCGGCGACACCGTTTCAGAGCGGGGCGCATGTCCTCAGCGCCTCGTATGACACGGGAGTGGTCACTTCCACGGGCATCCCGATCAGCCAGTGGACGATCAACACGCCGGTGACGCTCACCCCCAACCCGCAGCAGATCGTGACGCTCAATCCGACCTGGCCCGGTGGCGGTAACAACAGTGCGGCGTGGAATCCCACGATTACCGTGGCGATTCCGCCGAATGCCATTGCCGGGACGTATTCCTCGGTCGTCACCCACTCGGTCATCTGACGAGACGCCATCAGCTGTGTACAACGTGCGACGTGTCCTCACCGCACTCGCTGTGGTCGTGGCCGGGACTCTGGTCCCGGCCACGACCGCGTTCACCCAGCCCGCGCGGGCCAGCGGTCCCACCTCCGGAAGCATCGGGATCCGCCTGCTCGACGTGCCAACTGATGATGTCGACGACCCCCGTGCGCGGCTCTACATCGTCGACTACCTAAAACTCGGTGCCGTGATCCACAGACGAGTCGAGGTCACCAACAAGACCGACGCCGAGGCGCGCGTGTCGATCTACCCCGGAGCGGCGTCCGTCAAAAACGGATCGTTCGACGTCGCTCCGGGACATACCCCCAACGAGCTGACGAGCTGGATGAGCCTGGACCGGCACGTCCTGACACTGCCGCCCGGCGCGTCGGCACCTGTCACCGTGACCATCGCGGTACCTCGGGACGCCTCCCCGGGCGAGCGCTACGCCGGCATCTGGGCTGAAGTCGCCGCCGCCGCCACCCCGGAGCAGAGCAGGGGCATCCTCGAGGTCAGCCGCGTGGGTGTGCGTGTCTACCTGGCCGTTGGCCCTGGCGGACCCCCTCCGTCCGACTTCGTTATCGACAAGATCACCGCGAGGCGCCTGGTGAACGGCCGACCGGCCGTCACCGCGCGTGTCCACAACACCGGCGGCCGCGCACTGGATCTCAGCGGTGATCTGACCCTGACCGACGGCCCCGGCGGACTCAGCGCCGGACCGTTCCCCGCCCGGCTCGGCACCACCGTGGGCACCGGTCAGGCCATGCCGGTCGAGGTGGACCTCGACAGCCGACTGCCCGAGGGCAGGTGGACGGTCAAKATCCGACTCAGGAGTGGCCTTCTCGAAAGGACCACTCAGGCCACCGTCGCGCTGCCCGGCAAGGCCAGCACCGACCCGGCGACCGGAACCTCCCGGCCTGGGCCCGTCCTCCTTGCCTCCATGGCGGCCGTCCTGGTCGTGCTTGCCGGTCTGGCATTCGCCCTGCTGCGCCGGAAGCGCCGTTCAGACTGAAGCCGCGCCCTGACCGAGGCCGGGAGCCGGGGAGTACGGGACCGTAACGCGCCCCCGACGGCGCCGCGATGGCCGGCTTCGGCGAGCCCGCGCGGGGCCGAGCGCTGGGCGGCCCTCAGCTGGTGAGGAGGGGGCCGACCTCGGCACCGAAGGCCGAGATCTGGTCGGTGAGCTCGGCCAGGGTGCGGCTGGGGAAGCGGACCTGCAGGTGGGTGACGCCGATCGCGGCGTACTCGCGCAGGTTCTCGGCGAGCTCGGCCGGCGTGCCACTGGCGCAGGGGCGGTCGACGTCCCAGCCGGGCGTGCCGACGTACAGCCACTCGGTGACGGCGCCGACGGCCGCCGCCGTCTCGATCCCGGCGGCGGCCCGCTCCTTGGTCAGCAGCTCCACCAGCGGGCGCATCTCGCCCCGTGGGGTGCCCTGCGGCAGCCAGCCGTCGTAGCGGGCGGCGCGGCGGACGGCGGCGGGCGCCGACCCGCCGACCCAGATCGGCGGGCGCGGGGACTGCGCGGGCCTGGGGGCCTGGCCCAGGCCGCCGCCGGCCGGGTCGGTGAGCGCGAACTCGTCGCGCAGCGCCGCGTCGACGTCCGTGAGGGCCGCGTCCAGGAGCTGGCCGCGCCGGTGGAAGTCCACCCCCAGGGCGGCGAACTCCTCGGGGACGTGGCCGGCGCCGACCCCGACGATCACCCGGCCGGCCGAGAGGGCGTCGAGGGTGGCGAACGCCTTCGCCGTGACCAGCGGGTGGCGGTAGGTGACGTTGAAGACGTGGGACAGCAGGCGGGTGCGCGTCGTATGGGCCGCGAGCCAGCCGAGGGTGGCGATGGTGTCGTACCAGACGGTGCTCATCGCGGCGGCGAGCCGGCGCGGGATCGCGACGTGGTCGCACACGCCGATGTAGTCGAAGCCGGCCGCGTCGGCGGCGGCGGCGATGGCGGCCAGCTGGGCGGGGCCCGCCGTGCGCTCCCACGGCTCGGCGAACAGCGCGCTCTGCGCCTGGACGGGCAGCTGCATGCCGTAGGCGAGGCCGCCCACGGCCCGGGGGTCTGTCGAGGTCACGGCCCCGGAGTGTAGAAGATTTTCTGACGGGTCGACAGATTCTCGGTGCGACGCTGGCCTACGCTGACCCACGCCCGCGACTCGGACGAGCGACAGGACCGCCCGGACCAGCCACGAGAGAGGCAGGCGCGATGACGACCACCAGCGAGCCCGGCAGGACGGCCACTCCCGGCGCCGGGACCGGCCCGGCCGGGACTGGCCAGCCGGCGACCGTGACGAGGGACCCGGCCGAGCCCGTGGCGTGGGCCGACCCGGACCCGGCCTACACGGGGCTGGCCGCGGTCGGGCCGTACGCGGTCGACATCGGCTCGGCGCTGATCACGATGGTCGAGCCGCGGCCGGGCCACGAGCACGCCTACAACCGCTGGTACGAGGACGACCACTTCTACGCCGGCGCGATGGCGATGCCGTGGATGTTCGCCGGTCGCCGCTGGGTCGCCCCCCGCGACCTGCAGCTGCTGCGCCGCCCGGCCGACTCCRTGATCGCCCAGCCGGTCACCACCGGCTGCTACCTCGCGGTCTACTGGATCACGAGGGGCCGCCAGGAGGAGCACATGCGCTGGACGGTGGCCACCAACCAGCGGCTCCTGCCGGACGGGCGGGTCTACCTGGACCGCGACCACATCTTCACGGCGTTCCAGCGCTACCTGGGGGCGTCCTACCGGGACGCGTCGGCGCCAGGCGGCCCGTCGAGCCCGCGCGACGTCCACGCGCTCGACTACCCGTACCAGGGGCTGGTGGTGGAGGTCGTCGACGCGCCGGCCGAGGCCGCCGAGCCGGGCGGCGCCGGGGTCGCGGGGGTCCTCGAGTGGCTGCGAACCGAGCGGGCGCCGCGGGTGCTGGGCGTGCCCGGCGTCGCGATGGGCCTGTACTTCACCCCGCTGCCGCTGCCGGAGAACCGGATGTCCTACGTCAGGCAGGTCGAGGGGCTTGGCCGGCGGGTGACCGTGCTGTGGTTCCTGGAGACCGACCCGCGCTCGGTGTGGGACGAGGCGTTCGGGGGTGCCGCGCAGGAGGCCGAGGCCGGCGGCGCCGGTCGCCTCGAGCTCGTCGCGCCGTTCATCCCGACCCTGCCCGGCACCGACACCTACGTCGACCAGCTGCGCTGATCCAGGCGAGGAGGGTGAGCGGCCTCGACGCCGGCCGCCCGCCCTGTCGCCACTGATCTTTACAGATTTTCCCCTCACTGAAAGGCGCGTTGAGGGTTGGCAACTTTACAAACTTGTCCCAAACTGAAAGTCCCGTAGGGCTCGTGACCTGACGGGTGCTCAGATCGGGCCGCGAGAACCCGCTCCGGCGACGGCCACGCCGACGGCACCGCCGTCGGCTGGCCGCCGCGGGCGCGGGACCCAGCGGACCGCCCTCAGTGCTCGCCCGCCTCGCCCGCCCTCGCCAGGCCGGTCGTGCCGCACCCGGAGGTCCCCATGGCATCGCAGATCAGCCTCGACACCATCGACGTCTACGACCCCGATCTGTACGTGACCGGCGTCCCGCACGACCAGTTCGCCGTGCTGCGGGCCGAGGCCCCGGTCTTCCGGCACGCCGACCATGAGCTGCCGGACGGGTTCTGGGCGGTGACCAGGCACGCCGACGTCACTCACGTCTCCCGCAACCCGGAGATCTTCTCCTCGCACCGGCAGACCTGCTTCCTCAACGAGCAGGACCCGGATCGGCTGGCCGAGCAGCAGCTGATGATGGTCAACCAGGACCCGCCGGACCACACCCGGCTGCGCGCCCTGCTCAACCGCGGCTTCACCCCGCGCACCATCGGCCGGCTCACCGACAAGATCCAGAGGGCCTGCGACGCGATCGTGGACAAGGCGCTGGCGGCCGGCACCGGCGACTTCGTGGCGCTGTGCGCGGCCGAGCTGCCCTTAGTGGTCATCGCGGAGCTGATGGGCGTCCCGAACACCGACCGCTACAAGCTCTTCGAATGGTCGAACCGGATGCTCGCGGCCGACGACCCGGAGCTCAGCCCGGCCCCCGACGAGGGCCTGGTGGCCGCGATGGAGGCCTACGCCTACGCCAACGAGCTGGGCAGGGCCAAGCGAGGGTGCCCGGTCGACGACATCGTCAGCAAGCTGGTCGTCCCGGACGAGGACGGCCACGAGCTCTCGGAGCTGGAGTTCGACCTCTTCTTCATCCTGCTGATCGTCGCCGGCAACGAGACCACTCGGAACGCGATCTCCGGCGGCATGCAGGCGCTGATCGACTTCCCGGAGCAGTGGGAGCGGCTGCGCGCCGACCCGGACCGGATGGCCCGCCTCGCCGCCGACGAGATGGTCCGCTGGGTGAGCCCGGTGATGGGCTTCCGGCGCACCGCCACCCGCGACGTCGAGCTCTCCGGYCAGCTCATCAGGGAGAACGACAAGGTCGTCATGTACTACACGGCGGCCAACTTCGACGAGACGGTCTTCGAGAACCCGCACGCGTTCGACATCGGCCGCGACCCGAACCCGCACGTCGGCTTCGGCGGCGGCGGCCCGCACTTCTGCCTGGGCCGCCACCTCGCGCTGCTGGAGATCGAGATCATGTACCGGACACTGGCCCGCCGCGCGGCCCAGGTCGTGCCGACGGCCGCCCCGCGCCGCCTGCGCTCGAACTTCATCAACGGCGTCAAGGAGATGCAGGTCCGCCTCGTCCCCGCTGACTGAGCCGCCGACCGAGGCGGGTCCCTGCCTGGCGGGCGCGCCGCGCCGCGGGCGACCCGGCTCGGGCGGGCCAGGTCGTCGGCACGCGGAGACCTACCGTGAACAAACGACCAACAGATCGTGGCGAGCTGTGTCAACATCACGACATGAGGTCGCTGGGTGAGGCGCTGGCGGTGATGGTCGCCTGCGGCGAGGGATGGCCGTCCGTTCATGCCGAACTGGTGCACCGCTACGACCCGGGAACCCTCGCGGAGGCGCGCCGCGCGGCGCTCGCGCGCGACCTCGAGGCGAGGACCCGCGACGAACCACCCACGAGCGGCGGGCGGGGCGCCGCGGCCGGCGGCGGCCCCGGCGTTCCCGGCGTTCCCGGCGTTCCCGGCGTTCCCGGCGGCTGGGACACGCCGGGCTCCGACTGGGAGTCGATCCTCGACGCCTGGGCCGCGGACCTCGACGACGCGGGAACGCCCGGCCTCGGCGGCGGCGCAGCGGCCTCGCGGATCCCGGCTGGGACCGTGCCGGCGGCGTTTCTGCCGGCGCCCGCCCCGCCCGCCCGCGGCGAGGACGCCACCGACCCCGTGGTCCGCCGTGGTCGGCTGCTCGCCGCCGACGGCAGGCTGCGGGTCGAGTGGCCCGACGAGGACGAGGTGACGGTCGTCGTCGGCGAGCACTGGCGCCGCCGCCGCGGCGACGCCGTCAGCGGCACCGGGACCGTCAGCGCCCCGGACCCGGCCCGCCGGCCCGGCCTCGTCGTGCGCGAGCAGCTGCTCGTCCGCCCCTGGCTGCTGCTGTCCTGGCTGCGGCCGAGGCTGGTCGCGCCGGTCGAGGCCGGCGGGCGGCCCTCGACCCGCCTGACCATGGCGCCGCGCCCCGGCCCGCGGCCGCCGGCACTCGAAGGGCTCGCCGACGGCGCGCAGCGCTTCGACCTGGTCCTGGACGACGAGACCGGCGTCATCGTCGAGCTCGCCGCCTACTACCTCGGCCGGCTCGTGGAGCGCCGCGCGCTGCGCCACCTTACGGTGGGCGACACCCCGGACCCCCGCCTGTTCGATCTGACGGCTCTCGGCTGACGGCCTCTGCCTCACCCGGCTGCGTAGGCGCTGACGCCGAGGCTGATGGCGAGGCATAAGGCGGCGGCGGACACGGCGAGCCGTACGGCCGTCGCCGGCAGGACCCGGACGATCGCCGGTCCGGCGGCGCCGCCCACGAGCAGCCCGGCCGCGAGCGCCCCGACCGCCGCCCAGTGCACCGGGGCGACGAGCGCGAACGCGAAGGCGGCCAGCAGGTTGGCGAACCCGCCGGACACGGTCTTGACGGCGTTCACCCGCGCCAGCGGCTCCGGCAGCGCCAGGGCGAGCACGGCCAGCAGCGCCACCCCACCGCCGGCGCCGAAGTAGCCGAGATAGACCCCCACGCCGAGGACCGCGGCGCTCACCGGGAGCCCCCGTTCGTCGATCACACCCGCCGGCCTTCGCACCAGCCGCGGCTGCAGCGCGAGCAGCGCCGCGGCCCCCGCGATCAGCCACGGCACCGCCAGCGTGAACGCTCCCGGCGGCGTCGCCAGCAGCAGCACCGCGCCCGCCGAGCCGCCGAGCAGCGTCAACACGCCGTACCGCAGCACCCGCCGGGTCTGGCCCGTGAGCTCCGGCCTGGAGCCGGCGACCGCGCCGACGGCGATGGAGACCAGTGCGACCGTGTTCGTGACGTTGGCGTCCAGGGGATGCAGCCCGACGGCGAGCAGCGCCGGGTAGGAGACCAGCGACGCGAGCCCCACCGTCCCGGTGATACCGGCCAGCACGCCGGCGACGACCAGCATCGTGACGTCGGCGGCGCTCACCGCGCCATCCCGGCCGAGGCGCGCCGGACGCCGCATCGGGCCAGCCGGTGAGGCATCGACAACGACCGGCGTGGCACGCGGCGACGCTATCCGCCCACTGGGCATCGCCACCTGGGCCGCGACGCGGATGTGAGCAACGTGTCCGAGCCGGGCCGCGTCCGGCCCTCGGGTGCCCTCGCCGAGGGCGAGGGCGATGTTCGCGGATTGGCTTGCCTCGGACGCCCGTCACGGCAAAACTAGAACTCGTTTCAATCCGGGGCGGGATGCCGGACGGCCAGTCACAGCGGAACGCAGCTCACTAGCGGTCAGTAACCGTGGAAAAAGGAGAGAGTCGTGGTGCGAACTTCTATCTGTGACCGGCTCGGCATCGAGTTCCCGATCTTCGCGTTCTCGCACTGCCGCGACGTCGTCGCCGCGGTGAGCCGGGCCGGCGGGTTCGGGGTGCTCGGCGCGCTGGCGTTCAACGCGGAGGAGCTCGAGGTCGAGCTGTCCTGGATCGACGACCACGTCGGCGGCTTGCCCTACGGCGTCGACATCGTCATGCCGAACGCGTACATGGGCAAGGGCGAGGGCCTCACCCGGGAGAAGATCTCCGGTCTCGTGCCGGCGGAGCACCGGGCGTTCGTCGACTCGGTGCTCGCCGAGTACGGCGTCCCGCCGCTGCCCGAGGACGCCGAGGACGGCCGCGACATCAAGGCCGCTGGCCTCGCCGTCGACCTGGAGGGCCCGGGCCAGGTCGAGGTGGCGCTCAAGCACCCGACCCGCCTGCTCGTCAACGCCCTCGGCCCGCCGCCGAAGGAGGTCGTCGACCGGGCGCACGAGCACGGCATCCTGGTCGGGGCGCTGGTCGGCAGCCCGAGGCACGCCGTCAAGCAGGTCGAGCAGGGCGTCGACATCATCGTGGCGCAGGGCACCGAGGCCGGCGGGCACACGGGCGAGATCGGGACGATGGTGCTCGTGCCCGACGTCGTCGACGCCGTCGGGCCGGACATTCCGGTGCTCGCGGCCGGCGGCATCGGCTCGGGGCGCCAGGTGGCGGCGGCGCTCGCGCTCGGCGCGCAGGGCGCCTGGACCGGCTCCATCTGGCTCACGGTCGCCGAGGCGGACACCAACCTGGCCGCCGTCGACAACCTGCTGAAGGCCACCTCGCGGGACACCGTCCGGTCACGCTCGATGACGGGCAAGCCCGCCCGCCTGCTGCGCAACGCCTGGACGGACGCCTGGGAACGGCCGGACGCGCCGAAGACGCTGCCGATGCCGCTGCAGGGCGTGGTCTGGGCCGAGGCCGCCCGCCGGTTCACCCGGGCCGGCACGCCGGAGCTCAACGGGTTCCCGGTCGGCCAGATCGTCGGGCGGATGAACGCCCGCCGCCCCGCCGCCGAGGTCGTGCACGGCCTCGTGGAGGAATGGATCACGACGACCCAGCGGCTGTCGGGCCTGGTCGAGGACTAGCACGGTGATCGACTCGGGCTGGTTCCGGCAGGTGCTGGGTAACTTCCCCACCGGCGTCGCTGTGGTCACCGGCCTCGACCAGGACGGCGCGCCGGTGGGGCTCGCGGTCGGCTCGTTCTCGTCGGCGTCGCTCGACCCCCCGCTCGTCGCGTTCTTCCCGGACCGCCGGTCGAGCAGTTGGCCGCGGATCGCGGCCACCGGCCGCTTCTGCGTGAACATCCTCGGCTACGACCAGGAGTCGGTCTGCCGGACGTTCGCCGTCCGCGGCGGCGACAAGTTCGCCGAGCTGTCCTGGCGCCCGGCGCCGTCAGGGGCGCCGATCCTCGACGGCGCCGTCGCCTGGGTCGACTGCGACCTCGAGGCCATCCACCCTGCCGGCGACCACGACCTGGTGCTCGGACGGGTGCGCGTCCTCGACGTCGGCCGGTCGGCGTTGCCACTGGTCTTCTTCCAGGGCGGCTACGGCCGGTTCTCGCCGCTGTCGCTCGCCGCCTGGGAGGGTGACCTCGCGGTCCAGCTGCGCACCGCCGACCTCGCCCGCCCACAGATGGAGCGGCTGGCCGCCCGGCTCGGCGCCGAGTGCGTGGCCAGCGCCGCGGTCGGTGACGAGATGGTGCTGGTCGCGAACGCGGCCGCCGGCTCGTCGCCCTCCGGCGAGCTGCCGACCCGGGTCGGGCAGCGCATCCCGTTCCTGCCGCCGCTGGGCACCGCGTTCGTCGCCTGGGCGGGCGAGCTCGCCCGGCGTGCCTGGCTGGACCGCGCGGGCCGGGACTGCCCGCCCGGCACCGCCCGGGCGCTGGAGGCGACCCTCGCCGAGGTCCGCGCCGCCGGCTACGCCGTCGGGCGGGGCGCCGGCTGGCACGGCGAGCTGAACACCGTGCTGGCCAAGGCCGACCCGACGGACCCGGCGGACCCCGGCCACGACGCGGTGCGCCGGCTGATCCGCGCCCTTCCGCCCGGCTACGAGTCGCCGTCGCCGTCGCCGTCGGCGTCGGCGTCGGCGTCGCCCGCGTCCGCGCCCGCGCCCGCGCCTACGTTCGTGCCCACGCCCGGCGACGGCCAGGCGGGCCTCGAGGAGGGCGGCGGGACTCGCGGCGGCCGGGAGGACGAGCTGCGCACCGTGTCCGTGCCCGTCTTCGGCCGCGACGGGACGGTCGTGCTCGTCCTGACACTCATCGGTGTCCACGGCCCGCTCGGCGCGACCGCCGCCGGCGGCGAGGACCCGGTCGCCGCCCTGCGCGCCGCGGCCGCCACCGTGACCACCGCGCTCGGCGGCCACCACCCTGACTGACCTGGCCCCGTGCGCCTTCGACGGGCGGGGTGGTGGCCGGGGGAACGACGCCCCGGCGCGTGCTGGAGCAGGATGGCCGGCGTGGAAGAGCAGCCAGCGTCGTCGTCACCATCCGCCTCCTTGTCTCCTGACCACCCGTCCGTGGGTTCCCCGTCCGCGCGCTCGTCGCCGCCGGAGGTCCCGTCGGCCCCGTCCGGCGCGCGGCCGGGCCCGGGCGGTGCCTCGGCCACCGGCGGCCGGTTCCGGTGGGGTGTCGCGGGCACCGGCATGATCGCCAGGGAGTTCGCCCGCGATCTCGCGCTGGTCGAGGACGCGGAGCTGGTCGCGGTCGGCTCGCGGGGCGCTGGGCGTGCCGAGGCGTTCGGCGCCGAGTTCGCGGCGCCGCGCCGGCACGGCTCCTACGAGGCGCTCGCCGCGGACCCGGACGTCGACATCGTCTACGTAGCCTCGCCGCACCCGGCGCACCTCGCGCACACGCTGCTGTTCCTCGGCGCGGGCAAGCACGTCCTGTGCGAGAAGCCGCTCGCGCTGAACGCGGCGCAGGCCGGCGAGATGGCCGCCGCGGCCACCGCCGCCGGCCGGTTCCTGATGGAGGCGGTGTGGAGCCGGTTCACCCCGGGCTATCGGGTGATGCGCGACCTGGTCGGCGGTGGCGAGATCGGTGACGTGCTGCTGGTCGAGGCCGAGTTCGGCTTCCGCGCGCCGTTCGACCCGGCCCACCGGCTGTTCGACCCGGCGCTCGGCGGCGGCAGCGTCCTGGACATCGGCATCTACCCGGTGCAGTTCGCCCACCTGCTGCTCGGCGCCCCGGACGGCGTCACCGCCGGCGGCGTCGTCGGCGCCACCGGGGTCGACGAGCACGTCGTGGCGGTGCTGCGCTACGACGCGGGCGCGCTCGCCGTCGCGACGTCGTCGCTGCGCGCGGACCTGCCAGGGACGGCCCGGATCACCGGCACCCGCGGGTCGCTGGAGTTCCCGACGTCGATGTGGGCGCCGGAGGTGCTGTCGGTGCGGACGCCCGCGGCGCCGGTCCGCATCGGGGGCGCGGCGGACGGCCCGGCCCCCCAGCGCCGGATCGAGACGCCGCTGACCGGGATCGGTCTGCACTACCAGGTGCGCCACGTCCATGACCGGCTGCGCGCCGGCCACCTGGACAGCGACGTGATGCCGCCGGCCGAGAGCGTCCGCGTCGCGACCACCCTCGACCGCATCCGCGCCGTCCTCGGCGTTCGCTACCCGGGCGAGGCCCCGATCCCCGCGCCCTAGGGCCGAGGATCCGGGTTGCCGGGCGCCGCGGCCGTCGCGCGCTGGGTACGGGTGGGGCGGTCCACCCGTACCGCGAAGATGACGATGGCCGCGACGAGCAGCGGCCCGCAGACCAGCAGGCCGGCCTTCGGGCCGATCAGGGTCCACAGCCCGCCCGCGGTCAGCGTCGCGAACACCCGGCCGCCGCTCTGCAGCCCGGCGAGCACGCCGAACGCGGCGCGCCGCGAGTCCGGGCTGGTCAGCCGGGCGACGCCGGTGAACTCGGCGGTGTCGACCGCCCCGGCCGCGGCCCCGGCGAGCACGAGGCAGAGCACCACGATCGCGTCGTCGCCCGCGCTGGCCCAGGCCAGGCCGATGTAGGCCCCGAGCAGGCTCAGCCCGCCGGCCGCCAGCACGAGACTCGCCGCGGCGCGGTCCGTCAGCCGGCCCGCGATCACCGCGCAGGCGGCGGCGCTGAGCTGGTAGAGCCCATAGCAGAGGGCGACTCGCTGGACGACGGGCAGCGCCTCGCTGACGCTGACGATCTTTGAGGCCCGCAGCAGGAGCAGCACGACCGCGATGTTGGACGCCTCGTAGCAGACGATGCCGAGGAGCAGGACGCCGAGCGGGCCGCCGCGCAGCTTTGTGATCTTGATCTGGGTGGGCGCGGGCGGCGGCGCGTCGGCCCGGCCACGCCGCAGGCCGAGGATGCTCACCACCACCGCCAGGGCGACGGGTATCAGGGCGTAGCCGATGACGCCGCGCGTGTCGGTGACCTCCAGCAGCACCGCCACCAGCAGCGCGCCGACGGCCGCGCCGAGCGCGCCGATCGACCGCTCGAACCCGAGCCGCCGGCCGAGCTGGTGCGCCGGGGCGGCCGCGCTCGCGTGCTCCTCGAGCGCGGGCGTCCCCAGCCCGCGCGCGGCCCAGGAACCGGCCCGGCACGCGCCGGCCTGCCAGAGGGCGCTGCTGGCGGCGAAGAACCCGGCCGCGAGCGCCAGCCCCGCCGAGCCGGCGAGGTCCATGAACCCGCGCAGCCCCGGCTGCCGGTCGGCGAGCTGGTTGCGGCCGTACCGGGCGGCGGCCGATCCGGCGCGGCCGGCAGCCTCCACTCCCGCGAGCGCGAACGGCGCCGCCCCGAGGGTGCGCCCGAGGAACGGGGCAGTGACGGCGGTCATGCTCTCCAGCCCGACCGTCGACAGCAGGTACGGCAGCCGCGACGGGGCGCGCGTGGCTGGCGTTCCGACCGTCGAGGGCGCCGTTCCTGGCGGCGCCGTGGCGCTCACGGCGGGCAGCCCACTACCGGCCGGACCTACATCAACAGGGCGGCCGAGGGAATCGGCGGGCGGCGCGGACACGGCGCGATCATAAATGCCGGCAGGACATCCGAACATCCGGAAATCCCCTGCTCCAGGCCGCGCGCCCGCCTATGGCGTGATGACGGCGCGGCCGCGCAGGGTCGCGTCGTCGAGGGCGTCGTAGGCGTCCGCGACGGAGTCCAGGGGGAAGACCTCGACGAGGCTGCGGATCCTGCCGGCGGCGGCGAGCGCGACCACGGCGTGCGCGTCGGCGATCGTCGAGCCCTGGAACGTGAAGACCTCGGCCTCGCGGGGCAGGCCGCCGTACCAGGAGGCGCGAAGCCGCCCGCCGCCGGAGCCGACCAGGCCGAACGCGCCGCACGGGCGGACCGCGCCGACCCCGGCGGTGATCGTCGCGTCGGTGCCGACGAAGTCGAGCACCGCGGCGGCGCCCTCGTTGCCGCAGGCCTCCTTCAGCGCGCCCGCTACCCGGGCCGGGTCCCCCCGCTCGCTCCCCACACCGCTGACGGTCTCGTCGGCGCCCAGCTCGCGGGCGACGGCCAGGCGGGCGGGAGAGGTGTCGACGGCGACGACCCGGGCGGGGGAGCAGGCCTTCAGATGCTGGATGGCGAAGCCGCCGAGCCCGCCGGCGCCGATGACGACGGCGGTGCCGCCCGGCGCCAGCGCGGGGAGCACCCGGCGGACGGCGTGATACGAGGTGGCGCCGGCGTCGGTGAGCGGCGCGGCGGCCACCGGGTCCAGCCCGTTCAGCGGGATCAGCGCGCGTACCGGCGCGACGACGTACGGCGCGAGCCCGCCGTCGCGGCCGTACCCGCGGCCGGCCAGGCCGTTCGGGCAGGCGCTGTCCCTGCCGGCGAGGCAGTAGGCGCAGCGGCCGCAGGACGCCGGCGAGACCAGCGCGACGGGTGTGCCGACCTGCGGGGCGTCGGTCGTGTCCTCGCCGAGGGCGGCGACGGCGCCGGCGATCTCATGGCCGAGAGTGAACGGCACGCGCCAGCCGATCAGCTCGCCGATCTCGCCCGCGATCTGGCTCATCGTCAGGTCGGAGTGGCACAGCCCGTTCGCCGCCACCGCGACCAGCACCTCGCCGCGACCGGGCTGAGGTACGGGAACGTCCACAAGGCGCGGATTCTCGAGCCAGTCATTGATCCGGTATGCCGGCATGGTCGTCGCGGCGGTGCTGGTCATGGGGTCTCCCACGGGCAGATAACCTGACGGTCCGTCAGCTCGGATGCTAGCGTCGGAACACGGACGTGGGCTGGAAAGCGGGTCGCGGCTTGCGCGCGGCGGACGGACGGTGGCCACGCGATGGGCGCGCGATGGCCGCGCGGCGAGGGAGGACGAGTCATGGCGACCGGCGACGGCGGCGAGGGGCACTCCTTCGGCGAACTGCCGAAGATCATCAGCGTGGACGACCACGTGGTGGAGCCCGCGCACCTGTGGAGGACGTGGCTGCCGGCCCGTTTCCGCGACGCCGGGCCCCGCGTCGAGCGGCGTGGCATCGGGACGATGGAGCACCTCGGCGGCGGCAGCTACCGGCAGACCTTCGACCCGGATGGGCCAAAGGCCGACTGCTGGGTCTACGAGGACCTCGTCTACATCAACAAGCGGCACGTCGCGGCCGTCGGGTTCGACCGCGACGACATGACGATGTCGCCGATCACCTACGACGAGATGCGCCCCGGCTGTTACGACCCGGCCGCCCGGCTCGCCGACATGGACCTCAACCACGTCGAGGCCTCGCTGTCGTTCCCCACCTTCCCGCGCTTCTGCGGGCAGACGTTCGCCGAGGCCTCGGACCGTGAGCTCGCCGCCGCCTGCGTCGTCGCCTACAACGACTGGATGGTCGAGGAGTGGTGCGGCGACTCCGGCGGCCGGCTGATCCCGCTGTGCATCATCCCGCTGTGGGACGCGGAGGCGTCGGGCGCCGAGGTGCGCCGCAACGCGGCCCGCGGCGTGCGGGCCGTCTGCTTCAGCGAGATCCCGCCGAAGCTGGGGCTGCCGAGCATCCACAGCGGCTACTGGGACCCGCTCTTCGCCGCCTGCGCCGAGACCGGGACGGTCGTGTGCATGCACATCGGCTCCTCGTCCCAGATGCCCGCCACCTCGGGGGACGCGCCGGTCGCCGTCGCGGCGACGCTGTCGTTCAACAACGCGATGGCCTCGCTCGCCGACTGGCTGTTCTCCGGCGTGCTCGTGCGCTTCCCGACGCTGAGGCTCGCCTACTCGGAGGGCCAGATCGGCTGGCTGCCGTACGCGTTGGAGCGGGCCGACGACGTGTGGCGCGAGCACCGCGCCTGGGCCGGGGTGCGCGACCTCGTCCCCGAGCCGCCGTCGAGCTACTTCCACCGCCAGGTGTTCGGCTGCTTCTTCCGTGACCGGCACGGCCTCGCGTCCCTGGCCGAGATCGGCGTCGACAACGTCACCTTCGAGACCGACTACCCGCACACCGACTCGACCTGGCCGCACACGAGGAAGGTCGCCGAGGAGATGATGGCCGGCCTCGACGCCGACACCGTCTACAAGATCGTCCGTGGCAACGCCATCCGGATGCTGGATCTTGACCTCACCTAACCCAGGTCCCAGGCGGGAGAACACGCGGATGGCTGTTACCTCGGCGACGGTCGCGGGCTCGTCGATGATCACCGGTGCGGACGTRGCGACGCTGTGGGGGCTGCTCGCGCGACGAGCCGAGCTCACGCCGGACGCTCCGCTGCTGCTCGCGGACTCGGGGGATGGTGAGGGCGGGACGGTCCGGGTGACCTGCGCCGAGCTCGTCGCCCGGGCCGAGCGGGTCGCGGYGGGCCTGTCCGAGCGGTACGCCGTCGGGGCGGGAACGGCGGTGTGCTGGCAGCTGCCGACCAGGATCGAGACCGTCGTGCTCTCGATGGCGCTCGCCCGCCTCGGTGCCGTGCAGGTGCCGATCATCCACATCTACCGGGAGCGCGAGGTCGCCGTCGCGCTGGGCGCCACCCGCGCGGCGCTGTTCTGCGTGCCCGGCGTGTGGCGCGGCACGGACTACGTCGAGCTCGCGGCGGCCGCGAGCAGGGACCTCGCCGACCGGCCGGAAGTGCTGGTCGTCACCGCGGACGGCCTGCCCGAGGGCGACCCGGCGCTGCTGCCCCCGCCGCCCTCGGACGGCACGGAGGTCCGCTGGATCTACTACACCTCGGGCACGACCTCTCGTCCCAAGGGCGTGCGCCACCGGGACGCGACGCTCGTCGCCGCCGGGGTCGGGCTCGCGCTGGCGCTCGGGGCCCGCCCGGACGACGTCGGCTCGATCGCGTTCCCGATCGCGCATATCGGCGGCCCGGACTACCTGGCGATGATGCTCGCCGTGGGCTTTCCCGCGCTGCTGCTGGAGGCCTTCGTGCCGGCCGGCGCCGTCGCCGCCTACCGGCGGCACGGGGTGACGATCGCCGGCGGCTCGACCGCCTTCTACTCCACCCTGCTGGCCGCGCAGCGTTCCTCGCCGACGCCCGGCGAGCCGCTCATGCCGACGCTGCGGATGCTCGCCGGCGGCGGCGCGCCGAAGCCCCCGGAGCTGTTCACCGACGTGAAGCGGGAGATGGGTATCCCGCTCGCGCACGGCTACGGCATGACCGAGGTCCCGATGATCACCCAGGGCTCACCGGCGGACAGCGACGACGCGCTCATGTACTCCGAGGGCGCGCCGCTGCCGGGAGTCGAGGTGCGCGTCGTCACCGCGGCCGGCGCGGCGGCCCCGGCCGGCGCCGAGGGCGAGATCCGGGTCCGCGGCGTCACGGTCTGCGCCGGCTACACCGACGACGAGGCGACCGCCGCCGCCTTCGACGAGGAGGGCTGGTTCCGCACGGGTGACCTCGGCCTCCTGCGCTCGGACGGCCACGTGACCCTCACCGGCCGGCTCAAGGACGTCATCATCCGCAAGGGCGAGAACGTCTCCGCCAGGGAGGTCGAGGACCTGCTCTACCAGCATCCGAAGGTCGGCGCGGTCGCCGTCATCGGGCTGCCGGACGCCGAGCGCGGCGAGCTGGTCTGCGCGGTCGTGGAGCCGGCGCCGGGCGGGGCCGCGCCGACGCTCGCCGAGCTCGCCGACTTCCTGCGCGGCGCCGGGCTGATGACGCAGAAGATCCCCGAGCGTCTTGAGATCCTCGACGCGTTGCCCCGCAACGCCACCCTGAAGATCCTGAAGCACGAGCTGCGCGACCGTTTCAGCGGCCGCTGACAGTAGGGACGCCCGCGCGTCCGTTCAGACCCGCGGGCTACGACGGACCGGCCCGGACGGCGGTCGCCGTCCGGGCCGGTTCTTATGCGGTTGTGGTTCCCCTGGTTTGGAAAGCTAGTGGAGCCTGGATGCGTTCAGTGCGCTGACGATCCCGTTTCCATAGAACCCGTTGAACCTTGTGGTGCCCTCGCAGGTCTTGGTGTAGCTAGCTGGCACCGGGGCGGGGTAGACGTACGGGTTCGGCGTCGGGCAGGGCGTCGCCACGGCCGTCCTCTGTAGTTGCTGCTGGACGATCGCCGGGTCCAGCGTCAGCCCGCCGTGCCTCGGGTCCTTGTGACCCAGCGCGCTGATGATGATCGCGGCCACGCCCACGGCGTGCGGCGAGGCCATCGACGTGCCCTGCAGGTACTGGTAGTACGACGTCTTGCCCTTGCTGTCGTCGCGAACGACGAACTCGCTGGTCGGGTTGCCGTCCGCGTCGATGTCACCGTTGGCCTCGGCGACGTTCTTCGGATAGGCGGCGAGGATCTCGTTCGTCACCAGGCGGGTGGGGGAGCCGTCGTAGGCGTCACCGCCCGGCGCGGCCACGACCGTCTGCTCCAGGCCGTAGTTGCTGTAGTAGCTCAGCCGCTTGGACGGGCCGATCGCGTTGACGTCGAGCACGTTCGGGGCCTCCGACGGCATCGACAGGCACGAGTTGTCGATGACGCGCGGGTAGGCGGCGCTGCCTGACGGCGGGTAGTCCGGGCTGGTGTCGTCGCCAGTGGGGTGGCCGAGGTCGGACCCCTCGTTGCCGGACGCGGCGATCAGGGTCACCCCGCGCCTGGACGCGTAGGCGACCGCGCGCTGCGTCGCGGCGATGATCGTGCGCTGCTCGGCCTGCCGCTCGGGGGAGTCCGCCGGGTTCGCCTTGCAGTTGAACAGGTAGGGGTCGGTGTAGAAGGACATGTTGACCACGTCGATGCCCGCGTCACCGGCGTAGGTGATCGCGTCGATCGTCGGCTTCAGGAAGAAGTAGCCGGAGTCCTGACCGGCGCGGACGTTCACCAGCTGCACGTTCGGGGCGACGCCCGCGATGCCCAGGCCGTTGATCGGCGAGGCGATCGTGGACGCCACGTGGGTGCCGTGGCCGTCGTCGTCCTCGTCGATCGGGTCCTTGCAGCTCGGGTGCTCACACGGACCGTCGACCTCCTCGCCGGAGACCGGGTCGGTCGGGATGTCGGTGACGAAGTTGCGTGACAGGCCCTTGTTGAAGTTGGGGGCGATGTCCGGGTGGGTGCCGTCGATACCGGTGTCGATGACGCCGACGAGCACGCCCTTGCTGCCCGGCTCGTACTTGTACGAGCCGGTCGGCGTCGCGCCCATCATCTGCATGTCCCACTGCAGGCTCGACAGCGGCTCGGCGCCGGCCGCGGGCTTGCTCGGCTTGCCGGGCTTGGTGCCGCCGCCGCTTCGGGACAGGTCGCGCTCGCGCTGGGTGAACGACTGGTCCTCGCCGCCGGCCGCGGCGCCGGCCGCGTCCGGGGCGGCGTAGCCGATCGGTGAGTCGGGGGCCGCGCCGACGAGCGCCGCGTTGGTACCGGCCTTCGTCTCGAAGGACGCGTCCGTCGAGGTCACGACGGCGAGCCCGGTCTCGGCGTTCTCGGACTCGATCCTGCCGCCGAGCCTGGCGACCGCCGCCCGGCCGGCATCGGCGGAGCCTGAGTAGACGACGAGGTAGGTCCTGGAGCTCGCGGCGCTCGCCGGGCCGCCCGGCAGTGTGAGAGCGAGCGGGACGGCGACCAGGGCGGCGACCGGCGCGGCCAGCAGAGCCAACCCGCGTGACCGGCGACGGCCACGCCTCTCGCCGGTGGGCGGGGTGGGAGATCTGAGCGATCGGCGCATGTACTCACTCACCTTGTGAGGCGTGGGGAAATGCGCTGGACCCGGTGGATCCTGCTCAGGGCACCATAGTGGATCTATCATCTGACAACGGCACCTTTGTGGCCATTTGAGGATTTCCCGGTCGCGTATCACCGGCGGCACTCCGTACGCACGCCTGTGCATCGTCGACGGTAACGGGATGGTTTCCACTGTTTCAGGAATTTCGCGACGTCCCTGGCTATGGCTGTTCGGTTATCCCGCGAACGAGCGGTCGGCGGTGGTGCCGGCGCTGGCGCGGACGGCCTCGGCGAGCAGGGCGACGGCGGTGGGGATGTCAGGCTCCCTGATCCCGGCGACGCACAACCGCAGGTAGCTGACGTCCTGCTCGCCGATCACGAAGTACCGGCCGGGCGCCACCGTCACCCCGAGCCGGCCCGCGCGGGTGGCGACCGCGAGGTCGTCGGTGCCGCGGGGCAGCCACAGCCAGACGCTGATCCCCCCGCGGGGGTTCGCGAACGAGCACTCCGGCAGCTCGGTGGCGAGGGCCGCCGTGAGCGTGGCCATCCGGGTACGCAGCGCCGCCGAGGCGGCGCGCAGCTGGGCCGACCAGCCCGGCCCGGCCACCATCTCCACGGCGGTGTGCTGCAGCGGCATGGGCACGAACGAGTCATCGACCTGGCGCATCGAGGCGAGCCGGGTCATCACCGGCCCGCGGGCCACGATCGCGCCGATGCGCAGGCTCGGGGCGAGAATCTTCGTCAGCGAGCAGACGGTGATGACCCTGCCCTGGTCGTCGTCGCGCCACAGCGGCGGCGGTGGGACCTGCCCGTGGCCGAGCCAGCGCGCGAAGTCGTCCTCGAGGATGAAGGCGCCGGCCCGCTCGCAGATGTCGAGCACCTCGCGGCGGCGCGCGTGCGCCAGCACGCCACCGTCCGGGTTGGCGAACGTCGGCTGCAGGAACAGCAGCCGGGCCGACGTCGCCGCCAGCGCCCGTTCGAGCAACTCCGGGCGGATGCCGTCGGCGTCGGTCGGCACCGGCACCGGCACGTGGCCGGCGCTGCGCGCGACCGCCAGCGCGCCGGGGTAGGTCGGCACCGCGAACAGCACCGGGCTCCCGGCTGGCAGGAGGGCGCGGAAGACGGCCGAGAGGGCGCCCTGGGCGGCCGGGGTGATCAGGACCTGGTCCGGATCGGCGCCGACCTGGCGGCCGAACCAGCTGCGCAGCTCGGGGACGCCCGCCGCCGGCGGCGCGCTCCAGGCGTCCGGCCGGCGCACCGCGCGGCTGGCCGCGGCGGCGAGCCGGCTGTCGGCGCGCAGCGTCGCGTCGAAGTAGCCGACGCCCAGCTGGAAGCCGGTCGAGTGGGCGCCCGCCAGCAGCACGTCGACGCCGGACGTCGACACCGGGCTGGCGCCGAGCGCCACCTGCTGCCAGTCGGTGTCGCCGACGCGGGCGGAGCGGCGCGCGGACACGAAGGTACCGGCGCCCGGCCGGGTGACCAGCACACCTTCGGTGACCAGGCGGGCGAGGGCCCGCTGCACGGTCACCGGGCCTACGCCCAGCCGCTGCTGCAGGTCGCGGGTGCTGGGCAGGCGAGCGCCGACGGCTCGGGTATCAGCGAGGGAGCGCAACTCGTCGGTGACTTTGTCGACGCTGCCGGCGTCCCTACTGCTACCATTTCCCATGAGAATAGAAGATAGCGCTATCGTTCCGGACCCGTCATCCGCTTTCGCGACATCCGCCGTCGGCGCTCTCCTCGTGGCGCGCCCCGACCTCGTCACGTCGCCCGCCGCCCTGGACCTTCGCGGCCTTCACGGACGCTCGGTGGGAGGGCGGCGATGATCGTTCTTGTGATCCTGGGCGTGCTCGTCCTGTCCGCGCTGCTCGGCTGGCTCGTCGGTCCGGACACCCGGGACCCGGACTACTCGATGGGCGCGGAGCGCTCTCCCCGCGCGGACCGGAACTAGGGCATATGGAGGGGCCGGGCTGGCGCGGCCCGGCAAGGTGGTCCTGTTGACGCGGCGCTGATGCGTCGTTGCTGTTTGTGGCTGCGCCGGGGCGCGCGGCTCGGCCGGGGCGCGCGGCTCGAACATCGCCGTGTCCTGGCTTGTGGGGACGTCCAAGCCTGGGGGTGTCTGCGCGTCGACGGGTCGGCTCTTGGCAGCGTTGCGTCATCGTTGCGTCACGACCGGCGGCTGCGCCTCGCGTTGGACATGTCCTCGTAACGCGCGCAGACAGCCGCCACGAACACGCGCAAATCGCCTTGCCCACGACACACGAACGTTGCTGGCGCAACGCTCATGGTTCACTGCCCGTTCAGGCTGGGCCATCAAGGTTCTGGACGTGGACGACCGGGGGTCCTGCGAGCCTGCCTGCGCGGAGGAATTGCGGCGTCTCGCCATATGCCAGAGCCGCGTTTCGCGGATCCCGCATGTGGCGGACGCGGAACGGTTTCGTGTCTGTCCGGCGGTGATGCCGTGACCGGCCGAATGGGTGGCTATGCCACCCGGGGTTTCGAGCGTCCGGCACCTGCCGCCGAGACGGGCATCCGAGGCCTCTGCCGGCTCCAGTCGATCTCATGCCTGGAGACGGCCCTCATGGTCGAGGTCGCCGCCGATGCGTTCGCCGCCGCCGCCGCGGCCCCCGAGCTGCCCGACCCACTCGCCGCGGCCCTCGCCGCGGCGAGGCGGATCCCGGTTGGCGCGCCTGTCCCGGCGGGCGCCACCTGACCCCCTGGCCGCCCGTGGCCCACCGGGTCGCGGCTCCTCCCTGACAAGTCAGCCACCCCACCCGGACCGGCGACCCGGTCCCGAGAAGACCCACGCGTCCACGACCACCACCCGTCCCGGACCGCCTCGCGCCCAGCGTGGTGAACCCACCGGGACACCCGTACGCACTGAACTCCACTAAGAACATCGAAAGGGTCCACATGCGTTTCATCGGCACCAAGCGGGCCATGGCTGGCCTCGCCGTCGGCGGGCTGCTCGCCGTCGTGGCTCTCGCGGGCTGTGGTTCTGACGACGACTCCACCGGCACGGCCGGGGCGTCCGCCGGGGCCAGTGGCTCGGCCGAGGCGGGCAAGTTCGCCAAGAGCGCCGGCACCCTCATCTTCGGCACGGTGCCCGACCAGGCCGGTTCGGACTCGAACTGGAAGCCGCTCGAGGAGTACATCGCCAAGCAGACCGGCTACAAGGTCGAGTACTTCCCGACCGCCGACTACACGGCTCTCATCGCCGCCGCCGTCGCCGGCAAGGTCGACGTCGCCGCGTTCTCGGGCCTCACCTACGTGAACGCCACCAACAAGGGCGCCAAGCAGACCGTCGCGTCGGCCGTCATCGCGTCTGCCGGCCTGACCGACCCGGGCTACTACTCCGAGGCGATCGTTCCCAAGGGCTCGGACATCACCTCGGTGGCCGGCTTCAAGGGCAAGACCGTCTGCTTCGTCTCGAAGAGCTCGACCTCCGGGTTCCTCTTCCCGATGCTCGCGCTGAGCAAGGCGGGCCTCAACATCACCCCGTCGGGCACGGACGCCAGCGGCAACCCGACCTTCGCCGACTTCAAGGCGTCCTTCGCCGGCGCCCACGACAAGTCGGTCCAGGCCGTGGCCTCGAAGCAGTGCGACGCGGGCTTCGCCGAGGACTCGGAAGTCGAGCCCGGCGTGAAGGACGGCTCGCTCGTCTCGCTCGACAAGCAGTACGTGCCCGGCGGCCCGCTGACCTACTCGACCGCCCTGCCGCAGAGCGTCCAGACCAAGCTCAAGGCGACTCTGGGCAGCGTCACGCTCGACKACATCACCAAGGCCGGCATCACCGTCACTGATGGCTTCAAGGACGCCTTCCAGGGCGCGAAGCCCGAGGACGACTCCTACTACGACGCGATCCGCGACATCTGCTCGAAGGTCACTGCCGCGGATTGCGCCAAGAAGTAGCGGACTGCTCCAGGTAGTCGGATAGAAGAGACAGGTAGCTCATGAGCGGCGCGGCGGCCTCCCCGATCATCTCTGTGAGCGGAGTCACCAAGGACTTCGGCTCCTCCACGAGAGCACTCCACGACGTCGATCTGACGGTGGAGCCCGGGGAGGTCGTCGTRCTGCTCGGGCTTTCCGGCTCGGGCAAGTCGACGCTGCTCCGGCATCTCAACGGCCTCGAGTTCCCGACCAGGGGGACGGTCGAGGTCCTCGGACAGAACGTTCCCAAGCTCAGGACGAAGGCGCTGCGCGCGCTGCGCGGGCGTGTGGGCATGATCTTCCAGCAGTTCGAGCTGGTGCCCTCCCTCACGGTGCTCGAGAACGTGCTGACCGGCGCGCTCTCGCGCCTGTCGGGCCCGCGCATCGGCCTGTGGTCGTACCCCAAGAGCCTCAGACTCACGGCGCTGACCCACCTGGACCGAGTCGGCCTGCTCGAGAAGGCCTACCAGCGGGCAGACCAGCTCTCCGGCGGCCAGCAGCAGCGCGTCGCGATCGCCCGCGCGCTGATGCAGAGCCCCGAGATCCTGCTCGCCGACGAGCCCGTCGCGAGCCTCGATCCCGAGTCGAGCGAGCAGGTCATGCGGCTCATCCGGGAGATCGCGGCCGACGACGGCCTGACCGTCGTCTGCAGCCTGCACCAGGTCGACCTCGCGCTCGACTGGGGCGACCGGATCGTCGGCCTGCGCCAGGGCGGGGTCGTMCTCGACACCACCACCGACGGCCTCAGCAAGTCCCAGGTGATGGAGATCTACGGGCGGGTGGCGACCTCGACCGCCGAGCTCAAGGCGATCGCGACGGAACTGTCGGACGTCACGGTTGACCCTCCCGTCCACGACGCTCCGGCCATCTCCTCGGTGCCGGCCCAGGACGGCATAGCGTGACCACTCTTGAGGCCGCCCGGGCCACCGCCGCGCCGGACGTCGCGCGGCGGGCTCCGCGGCGGCCCGTTCCGGTGAGCAGGATCATCGGTGGCGCCTTCATCCTGGCGATGCTCGGCTTCTCGATCTACTCGCTGACGACGCTCGACTTCTCGTGGAGCAACACCGTCTCGAGCTTCGACAACGCCGCCAAGGTGTTCGGGCAGATGGACCCGATCAGCGTTCCGGGGCCGAGCGACCTGTTCTACCTCATCGGGCTCACACTCGGCATCGTGATCCTCGGGACCGTGATCGCCGCGATCATCTCAGTCCCGGTGGCGTGGATCGCGGCGCACAACACGACTCCGGCGTTCTGGCTGCGCCCGATCGGCCGGGCGATCGGCGTCCTCACCCGCGCGCTCCCGGACGTCGTTCTCGCCCTCGCGTTCGCCCTGGTCTTCGTCCTCGGCAGCCCGCTGCCCGGCATCCTCGCGATCGGCATCCACTCGATCGGCATGATCTCGAAGCTGTTCGCCGACGCGATCGAGCAGATCGACGACGGCCCGCGCCTCGCCATCCGCGCGGCGGGCGGGTCGCGGGCGCAGGAGTTCTGGTCCGGGGTCTTCCCCCAGGTGCTGCCGTCGTGGATCGCGACCGTCCTGCACCGTTTCGACATCAACCTTCGTGGCTCGGCCATCCTCGGCTACGCCGGCGTGGGCGGCCTCGGCTACGCGATGAAGATCTCCTTCGAGAGGTTTCCGGAGGGATACGGCCGCGGGCTCGGCATCGCCATCGTCATCTTCGTGCTCTGCGTCGTGCTCGAGATCGTCTCGTCGACCATCCGGCGCAACCTGCTCGGCATCCAGCCCACCGGCAAGGGCCTCGGCGACCGCATCGTTCGCAGGGCGACCAGGAACGCGCCGGCGCCCGCGCCGAAGCTCGGCGCGGGCGCGAGCCCCACGACCGCCGAGTCGATGATGAAGCGCCCGTGGACTTCCTCCCGGGTGCGCAACCTGAGCTGGTCGTTCGCCGCTCTGGCGCTCATCATCGGCAGCTACTGGATGGCGGACGTCAAGTTCAGCGACATCACCTGGGAGTACGTCCGGCCGACGCTCAAGAGCTTCTGGCCGCCGAGCCTCGGCAGCCACACCTTCAGCGAGTACATGCACGCCCTGCTCGTGACCATCGAGGTCGCCTTCGCGGCCGCGGTGCTCTCGCTGTTCTTCTCGCTGCTGTTCGGGTCGCTCGCCGCGCGCAACGTCGCCCCGAACGGCCGGGTGCGCAACGCCTTCCGCGTCATTCTGGTGATCTTCCGCGGCGTACCGGAGCTGGTGCTCGCGATCTTCCTCATCATGGTCACCGGTCTTGGCAACCAGGCGGGCGTCGTCGCGCTCGCGTTCGGCGGCGTGGGCCTGCTCGGCAAGCTCGTCGCCGACTCCTTCGAGGAGGTGCCGGCCGGGCCGGAGCGCGCCCTCACCGCCGCGGGCGCGACGAGGGGTCAGCGCTACCTCGCCGCGACCTGGCCGCAGGGGCTTCCCTCGCTCCTGAGTAACTCGCTGTACCTCGTCGACACGAACCTGCGGGCGGCGACGATCCTCGGCATCGTCGGCGGCAGCGGCATCGGCTACTTCCTGACGGTCGCCTCGCCCGTCCTGAAGCTGCACGGCCAGGTGACGACGCTCGTCATCATGATTGTCGTCACCACGCTGGTCCTGGAGGGCATCTCCCAGTGGCTACGGCGGGTGTTCCGGTAGCGGACCCGCCATGGCGCCACCGCGTCCGCGTCATCCGCGAGGTGGTGCTCTCGCCGGCCACCACGCGGTGACGGTGCGGGAGAGAAGAGAACAGCCGCGGGCCACGGCGAAAGCCGCGGCCCGCGTCCTGTTGTCGTCGGGCTACTTGATGGCGAGCGGGGCGACCGGACCGCCCAGGCCACCGGTGAGCGGCTCCGGGGTCGCCGCCAGCAGGAAGGTGTAGACGCCGTCGTCCGCGCAGTCGGCGGCCAGGTCCTCCAGGTCGAAGTTCTGGCCCTGGGTCATGCCCATCTCCACCAGGTGCAGCAGATGGACGGGTAGCTCGACGTCCGGAAGCTCGCCGGGGTAGACCTCGAACACGATCGTGTCGGTGGCCGCCGCGGCGACGTCGTGCCCGCGCATCCACTCCACCGAGCGCAGTGACAGCCCGGCGACCGGATAGAGGTAGGCCATCCTGTCGCCGCCGTGCAGGAGCCGCATCTGCCCGGTGCGGACCAGCGCGATGTCGCCCGGCTCGACGGCGACACCCGCGAGGTCGGCGGCGGCGTCCAGGTCGTCGCCGGTGATGGCGTAGCCGCCGTCGAGCCGTTCGACGCCCTTGGCCCGGGCGACGTCGAGCAGCACCCCGCGCCCGGCGACCGGGCCGGCCTTGTCGACACCGCAGCGGGCGGCGCCCGCCGCGGTGACGGTGGCCGACCCGAAGCCGTTGTAGATCCGGCCGTCGTACGAGGCGTGCGCGAGCGCGTCCCAGTGGGTCGCCGCCTGCGCGCCCATCACGAAGATGTCGTCGGAGAAGCACACCTGGGTCGGGTCACCGGTGAGCGGCTCGTTCAGGGAGATCATGGTGCGGATCGGGTTGATCCGCCCCGGGATGAACCCCACCTGCGGACCGTTCTGGGACAGYGGGATCGCGAGCGGGAAGCGTTTCCCGGAACGTACCGACGCGGCTCCGCGGCGCACCGCCTCGTCGGTGAGCAGGTTCAACGTGCCCCGCTCGTCCTCCGGCCCCCACCGCCCCCAGTTGTTGACCTTCCGGGCCAGCGCGTGGAACTCCTCGGGTAACGGCACCGGTGATCTCCTTTGATCGGAACCGCTGCTACGCGGGGCTCACGCCGGTGGGGCCCACAGCTGTGGGCCCCACAGCCGCCGCCTGGCTCACAACGACGATTTCACGATCCACATGGCGAAGTACTGGGCACCGCCGCCGTAGGCGTGGCCGAGGGCGGTGCGGGCGCCGTCGACCTGGTGCTCGCCGGCCCGGCCGCGGACCTGCAGCGCCGCCTCGGCGAAGCGCAGCATGCCGGACGCGCCGATCGGGTTCGACGAGAGCACCCCGCCGGACGGGTTGACCGGGAACGAGCCGCCGATCTCGGTCTCGCCGCTCTCGACGAGCTTCCAGCCGCCACCCTGGCCGGTGATGTCGTGGCCCTCCAGCCACATCGGCTCGTACCAGCTGAACGGCACGTACAGCTCCGCGACGTCGATGTCGGCGAGGGGGTTGGTGATGCCGGCGGCCCGGTACAGGTCGTGGGCGCAGTCGACGCCCGCCCGCGGGCGCACCGCGTCCCGGCCGGGGAACGACGTCGGCTCGCTGYGCATCGCCGTCGCCGCCACCCAGGCGGGGGAGCGGCCCGCGGCGGCCGCGTCCCGACCGCCGGCCTCGTCGGTCAGCACGATCGCGCACGCGCCGTCGGAGCTCGGGCAGGACTCCAGGAAGTGCAGCGGGTCCCAGAGCATGAAGGAGTCGCGGACCTTCTCGATCGAGATGTCGGCGAGCTTCAGGTGAGCGTAGGGGTTCTTCAGCGCGTTCCGCCGGTCCTTGACGGCCACCTGCCAGCCGATGTGCTCGGGGGCGCCGGAGCGACGGATGTAGGAGCGGATCCAGGGCGCGAAGATGCCGCCCGCGCCCATGCCACCGGACTTCCCTCCGGCCAGGCCCCACTGGGCGTTGCCCTCCGACTGCTTCTCGAACGCGACCGCGAGTACCCGGCGGTGGCGCCGCGCGTGGATCAGGTGCGAGGCGACGATCGCGGTCGAGCCGCCGACGCTGCCGGCGGTGTGGACGCGCATGATGGGCTTTCCGGCGGCGCCGAGCGCGTCGGCGAGGTAGAGCTCGGGCATCATGACGCCCTCGAAGGCGTCCGGCGCCTTGCCGATGACGACGGCGTCGATGTCGGGCCAGTCCAGGCCCGCGTCCTCGAGCGCGCGGGCCGCCGCCTCCCGGACGAGGCCCGCGAGCGACACGTCCAGGCGCTTGCTCCTGTGATGGGTCTGGCCGATCCCGATGACCGCGCACGGCTCGCCGCTCACCGCGCGCCTCCTTCCTGGCTGCTGCCCTGGCTGGTGTGTGCTTCCTTGCCGAGGGGCTGACGGTCCAGCAGGCAGACGAGGTTCTGCTGCAGGCACGGGCCGGAGGTGGCGTGCGCGAGCGCCCGGCTCACGCCGCGCTCCTGGATCGCCCTGGCCGCCTCGGCGACGCGTACCAGTCCGGTGGCCATCGTCGGGTTCGCGGCCAGTGGGCCGCCCGACGGGTTGATCTCGCAGCCGTCCGGGAGGCCCAGGGCCTCCCGCAGGATGATCTCCTCGTGGCTGTAGAGCGCCGACAGCTCGGCCACCTCGACCGGGGCGCCGCCGGCGAGCCCCGCCGCCTGGGCCGCGCGCCTCGCCGACACCGAGTCGGTGAGGTCGCGCGTGCCCGGCTGGTGCGGCTCGACGAAGTGCTCGAGCCCGGTGATCCACACCGGGGTGATGCCCTTCTCCTCGGCGAGCCGGCGCGCCACGGTCGCGGTGGCGAGCACGAGCGCGCACGCGCCGTCCGTCACCGGCGGGGTGTCATGGGCGCGCAGCGGCGAACGGACGTAGTCGGCCGTGAGCAGCGCGTCGATCTGGTCGCCCAGGTCGTCGCCGCCGTCCGTGCCGCCGGTGCCGCCGGTGCCGCCGGTGCCGCTGGCGTCAGCGGCGGCCGCGGCGAGCGCGGGCAGGGCGTGCGGACTGGTCACGGCGGCCCGGCGCGCCCGCGCGGCGACGGCGGCGAGGTCGCGTTCGGTCGCCCGGCCGGAGTCGAGAAGCGCCCGCGCCTGCAGCGCCGCGAGCGAGAGCGGGTCGGCGCCCAGCGGCGCCAGGTAGTACGGGTCGGTCTGCAGGGCGAGCACCCGGGACAGGTCGCCGGTGGACGACTTGCCGGAGCCGAACACCAGCGCGGTGCGCTCCTCGCCGATCAGCAGCCGCACCCACGCCTCGTGCAGCGCCCAGGCGCCGTCCATCTCGACATGGGACTCGCGGATCGGCGGCCAGGCACCGACGGCGTCGAGGTTGGCGACGAAGGTGAACGTGCCGCCGGACAGGTAGTCGGCGCTGCCCGAGCAGGTGAACTCGATCTCCTTGCGGCCGAGCCCCGAGGCGGCGAGCGCCCGCGTGACGACGTCCAGGCAGAGCCGCACCTCGGTGTCCTCGGAGAACGCGCTCATGGGCGAGATCGCGTAGCCGACGATCGCGATCGGCTCGCCGAAGGCCTTCTGGTCGGCGCTCATCAGAAGACCCGGTCGATGTAGCGCTCGACAGACAGATCCTGCTCACCGGTCGGCCTCCAGCCGGTGAGCGCGCCGGACGTCGAGCCCCACCCGCGGTTGCCGAGCTCGTCGGTGTTGCGTTCCGCCTCCGGCAGCCACACCGCCTCGACGCGCATGCCCACCCGTACCTCCTCGTTGGTGACGTCGACGACGGGCTGCAGGCCCATCAGCGCGCTTCCCGACTCCGACAGCTGGCCGTCCGGCGCGTCGAGCAGTACCGAGACCCGCACGAACGGCTCGGTCTCCTTCTGGCCCGGGTACTTCACCGGGGTGACGATCGTGAAGTTGGTGATGACGCCCCGGTCGGGCAGCGCCAGGTCGTCGCCTTCGCCCAGGGGGATCCCGTCGATCGCGCAGAAGTCGCGCGGCGGGACGTAGACCTTCCCGCACGTCGGGCACCGCTGGCCGAGCAGCCGCCCGGCCAGCAGGGATCGCGCGTAGCGCTCGCTGGCGGCCGACAGCGCCTCCCTGTACGTCAGCGACGACCAGAACTCCATCGTCTCCACCGGCTCGAGCACCACCCCCGGCTCGCCACCAGCGACGGGCGAGAGCGCCGCGCCGTCCACGACGCCCGCGTCGGTCGTCTCGGCGCCCTCGGGGACGAAGTAGGCAAGGTCGCCGGTGTGGCCCTTCGGCTCGGCGCGGAAGCGGGGGACGACCCGCAGGCCGGT
The DNA here is from genome assembly GCF_001983105.1 of Pseudofrankia asymbiotica. Classification (GTDB taxonomy): domain Bacteria; phylum Actinomycetota; class Actinomycetes; order Frankiales; family Frankiaceae; genus Pseudofrankia; species Pseudofrankia asymbiotica. Next base: position 93,955 of record NZ_MOMC01000007.1, read on the forward strand.
GCGCATCGCGCCCTCGCCACCGGCGTCGACCGCGTGCAGCAGGCTCGTGCCGGCGCCGTCGAGCTGGATGAGGGCGAACGCGAACGGCCGGTCCAGCGGGTGGCGATCGCTCGGCTCGCCCACCCACGTCCACGAGCGGACGGTGCCGACCGGGCCGACGGCGACGAACTCGCCGGACGTGGCGGCGCCGGTGTCCGGGTCGTACTCGAGCGGCGGGCAGAGCACCCGCTCGCCGCTGCGCACCCCGAGTATCTGGCCGCGGGCGAGCGCGGCGACGAAGGTGCCGATGACCGGCCCGAGGCTGCGGCGATAGGGGAACTCGACGGTGTTGGTGACAATCCTTGGTCCGGACCTGGCACCAGATGACACAGGCAAGGCTGCCTCCCGGCGTCGCGCCCACCCGTGCGGCCCGGCCGGCGGGGGAGCGACGAGAACGCCGCGACAGGCGCGTCGCGGCGGGCACGATGAGAACGTGTTCCTACGTCTACCGGGTTCTATCGCATAACGAGAACCTGTTCTAGTGATGTGCGGGGCTGGGTCGTCAGACCCTGCCGGGAACACGCCTCGCTGTCACGTTAAGTATCCATCGCGCGATTTTCCGCTACCTTCTGGGGTGCTCGCGGCTGTTTGTGGGCCGGGCGGGTGAAAACATTGCCTGATCGATTAGGAACGTGTTCTATGTCCCCGAGCGTCCTGTGGCGTAGGCCACAGTGATCGCCGGCCGTCCGCGTGGGCGGCCGTGGTCGCCGGGCTGGCCGCGCCACTCGGCCGCGGGCCGCCTGGCGGCCCAGGCAGTCGGGCGGCCGCCAGACGGCGGGCAGCGGGGGACAGGAGGTCGCGCGTGCACGAGTTCCTGGTCTTCACCATCAGTGGACTGACCACCGCCGGGATCTACGCGATCAGCGCGTCCGGGCTGACGCTCACCTACGTCACCACCGGCGTGTTCAACATCGCCCACGGTGCCACCGGGATGCTCGCCGCCTTCACCTACTGGCAGCTGGCCGTCGGCTGGGGGCTGCCGGCCCCGCTCGCGCTGCCGCTCTGCGTCCTCGTCGCCGCCCCGCTGTTCGGCCTGCTGCTCGAACGGCTGGTGATGCGCCGGCTCGCCGGCGCTCCAGAGTCGACCAGGCTGGTCGTCACCGTCGCGGTGCTCGTCGTGCTCGTCTCGCTCGTCCAGTGGGTGTGGGACCCGAGCACGTTCCGGCGGTCTCAGGAGCTGTTCGCCGGCAAGGGCTTCCACCTCGGCACCATCTCGGTGCCCTACAACGACGTGCTCGTGCTCGGCGTGGCGGCGGCGGTCGCCGTCCTCCTGTGGCTGCTGCTGCACCACAGCCGCGCGGGCATCGCGATGCGCGCCCGCGTCGACGACCCGTCCCTGGCCACCCTCAACGGGGCGCGGCCCAGCACGTCGGCGCGCCTGGCCTGGATGACGGGTACGGCGCTCGCCGCGCTCGCCGGGATCCTGATCGCGCCGAAGCTCACCATGTCGGCGATCCCGCTGACGCTGCTGATCGTGAACGCCTACGCCGCCGCTGTCATCGGCCGGCTGCGCAGCCTGCCGATGACGTTCGCCGGCGCGCTCGTGGTCGGGCTCGCCGCCGACTACGCCGTCGGCTACCTCCCAAAGGTCCACTACGGCCAGCAGTACCTGCGCGGCGCGCTGCCGGTGGTGCCGGTGCTGGTGCTGCTCGTCGCGCTGCTGGTGCTGCGTGCCTCCCGGCTGCGCGGCCGGCCGGCGCTCGCCGTCCGCGAGATCACCCCGACGCCCACCTGGGGTGGTGGCCTGGGGTTCTGCGCCGCCGTCGTCTTCGGGGCGGTCATCGCGGCGACGACGATGTCGAAGGCCGACCTGTTCGCCTCCACGTCGATGTGGGGACTCGCGATCGTCGGCGTGTCGATGGTGCCGCTCGTCGGCTACGCCGGGCGGATCTCGCTGTGCCAGCTGAGCTTCGCCGGCATCGGCGCGGCCGTCGTCGCGCACGCGGGCAACGGTGGCAACCCGGCGGCGCTGCTGCTCGCGGTCGTGGTCGCCGCCGCCGTCGGCGCCGTGGTGTCGCTGCCGGCGCTGCGGCTGTCCGGGATCTACCTGGCGCTGCTGACCGGCGCGTTCGCCGTCACCCTCGACAACTGGATCTTCCAGCTGCCGTCGTTCACCGTGGCCGGGCACCGTTTCGACCTGTTCCAGGGCGGGACGCTGTCCGCCGACCGGTTCCGCGTCGGCGGCTTCCACACCGACTCGGCGAAGACGTTCTTCATCACCGGCGCGGTGCTGTTCGCCCTCGCCGCGCTCGTCGTCGTGGCGGTGCGGCGCAGCGAGCTCGGCCAGCGGCTCATCGCCGTCAAGGAGAGCCCGGCCGCGTCGGCGACGCTCGGGATGAACGTGCGGCTGACGACGCTCGCCGTGTTCACCCTGTCGGCGGGGCTCGCCGGGCTGGGCGGCGGTGTCTACGCCTCCGCGGTGCGCTCCACCACCGCCGACTCCTTCAGCTTCTTCACCGGACTGACCCTGCTGCTGCTCGTCGTCGTCGCCGGGGTGAGCTCGATCGGCAGCGGCCTGGCCGCCGGGCTGCTGCTCGGCACCGCCGCGATCAGCAGCGCCGCCGGCGACTCGGCCGCCCGGGTGACCGCCACCCTCGCCGGCCTCGCGGCGCTGGCGCTGGCGGCCAATCCGAACGGTCTGATCCCGTCGGTGCTGCGGCCCGCCTACGAGCCGGTGCGCCGGGTGCCCGCGGTGCTGGTCGGCTCCGTGGGCGTCGTCACCGGGCTGTGGGTGCTGCGGCTGGCGCACGTGGTCGACGGGGATGTGCTCCTGCTGGGGATCGTCGCCGTCGCCGTCGCCGCGCCGCTGCTCGCCCGCTCGCTCTTCGACCGCGCCGCCGGGACGGTCGCTCGCGCCGCCGGGACAGCGGCTGTCCCGGGCGACGCGGTCGCCTCCGAGGCGGCCTCGACCATCGCCACCACGGCCGCCACCGCCACCGCCACCGCCACCGCGGCTGCCGCGCCGACGGTGGCCGCGACCGGCGCGGGCGGGGGCACCGTCGTCTCCGGGCCGGACGAGGGCCTGTCCGGTCCGCTGGAATGGCTCGGCTTCGACGCCCCGGTCAGCCAGACCGACCTCGACGTCCTCGACGCCCGGCTGGCCCTGGCCGGCGTCGACGAGTCCCGTCTCGGGGAGGTCCGCGTTGGCGCTGCTTGAGGTCCGCGACGTGACGGTCCGCTACGGCGGGCACGTCGCGCTGCACTCCGTCAACCTCGGCGTGGAGGCCGGCCGGGTCACCGGCCTGATCGGCCCGAACGGCGCCGGCAAGACCACCCTGTTCAACGTCCTCACCGGCCTGCTCCCGCCCAGCTCCGGCCACGTCCTGCTCGACGGGCAGGAGATCACCCGGCTCGCCCCCTACCGGCGCGCCCGGCGCGGGCTCGCCAGGACGTTCCAGATCCTCGAGCTGTTCGGGCAGCTCACCGTCCTGGAGAACGTGCAGCTCGCCGCCCGGCTGCGCCGCCGCTCGGCGCCCGGCGCCGCCGCCGACCCGCGCGCGCTGCTCGCCCGGGTGGGCCTGACCGCGCTCGCCGACCGGCGGGCGGACACGCTGCCCACCGGCCTCGGCCGCCGCCTCGAGCTCGCCCGGGCGCTGGCCGTGCGCCCGCGAGTCCTGCTGCTCGACGAGCCGGCGTCCGGCCAGGACGAGGAGGAGACGGCGGCCTTCGCCGACCTGCTCGGCGAACTCGCCGGCGAGGGCCTGGCCATCCTGCTCGTCGAGCACGACATGACGCTGGTCATGGGCGTCTGCGCGCACCTGTACGTGCTGGACTTCGGCACCCTGATGGCCGAGGGCGACCCGGCGAGCGTGCGCGCCGACCCGCGCGTCCGCGAGGCGTATCTCGGGACCGTCCCCGGCCCCGGCGAGGCGGGGCTGGCCGCGACAGCCGCGACGACCGGTTCGGCCGGGGAGGAGCCGCGATGACCGTCGTCCTGCCGGCCGGAGGGCCCGCCGAGTCGCGGCCGGGCGTCGGCGCGGCACCCGGCGGCGTGGGGGCACCGCTGGTCGCGGCCCGCGGCCTGCGTGCCCGCTACGGCCGGGTCGAGGTGCTGCACGGCGTCGACCTCGCCGTGGGTGCCGGCCAGGTGCTCGCCGTCCTCGGCCCGAACGGCGCCGGCAAGTCGACCCTGCTGCGGGTCATCGCCGGCCTGCACGCGGCGAGCGCCGGTGACGTCGTGCTCGGCGGACGGCGGGTGACCGGCGCCGACCCGGTCGACCTCGCCCGGCGAGGGCTGTGCCTGATCCCGGAGGGGCGGGGCGTCTTCCCGAGCCTCACCGTCCGGGAGAACCTGCGGATGATGACCTACCGCGGCGGCCGGTCGCGGGCCGACGTCGAGGAGCGGGCCGTCGCCCGGTTCCCGAAACTCGGCCAGCGGCTGCACCAGCCGGCGGGCACGATGAGCGGCGGCGAGCAGCAGATGCTCGCGCTCGCCAGGGCGATCGTCGCCGAGCCGGCGGCGCTGCTGCTCGACGAGCTGTCGATGGGCCTCGCGCCGCTGGTGGTGGCGGAGCTGTACGCGTCCGTCCGGGCGATCGCCGCCGAGAACGTGACGATCATCGTGGTGGAGCAGTTCGCCGCGGCGGTCCTCGAGGTCGCCGACACCGCGGCGGTGCTGGTCGAGGGCCGGATCGCCGCCGCCGGCCGGCCGGCCGACATCGCTGGCAGCCTCTCCGGCGCCTACCTGGGCGGGCGACCCGCCCGTGACGAGAACAGTCCTGAGGACGCCTCCGGCGCCGCGCGGCCCCGCGCGGTCCGGGCCCCGGCGGTCAGGCACGACGCGATGACGACGATCGACGAGGTGAGATCGTGACGATCGAGACGACCGGCACCGCCGCAACGACCGGCGCGGCCGATCCCGCGAGCCAGGCCGGGCAGGCCCCGCCAGCCCCGCCGGCCGTGGACGAGGGGGCAGGCGGCGCGCGCGGCGGCAGCCGCGCGGACGCGTTCCGCTCGGACATGGCGGCACTGCGCATCCGAGATCCGCGGGCTCGTACCGAGGGGGCGCTGTTGCGCCTGGGCGCCGTGCTGCTGGCGGCCGGCCCCGTGCTGGGGGTCATCGCGTACGTGATCTCGCACGGGACGACGAACCCGCTGCAGCAGCGCGACGCGATCGTCCTCGGTACGGTCGCCGTCTCGATCAGCGTCGCCGGCGCGGCGCTGTTCGTGCGCTACTCGATGGCCGCCTTCCTGCGTTTCTGGCTCGCCCGCATCCTCTTCGACCGCCAGAACCCCCCCGCCTGACGGGCTCCGCGGCCCGGCGGTCCGCCTGTTCACGGACGGCTCTGGGTCGGCGGCTTCAGGCGGACTCGTCGGTCCAGGGGGCGCTCGCGCGGGCCAGGAAGGTCGGGGACGCCGCCGTCTCGGGGCTGAGCGGGAGCGCCATCAGCAGGTAGGACTTGCCGGCCGGGTCGGCGTGGTCGCGATCGGGGCCGCCGATCTGCTGGAACCCGTGCCGGCGGTAGGCCCGCTGCGCCGCGAGGTTCGCGACCTCCACCCACAGCCGGACCCCGACCGCGCCGACCGAGCGTGCCCAGTCCAGGGCGGCGCCGATCAGCAGGTCGGCCGCGCCGGTGGCGCGCGCGGCCGGCGCCACCCACATCGCGGCCAGCTCGCGGAACTCCGGGGCCATCGACGGCCGGTGGACATCGATCATCCCGACCGGCTCGCCGTCGCGCTCCAGCAGGAACATCGCGTGCGCGTCCCCCGCGGCGCCCCGGGCGGCACGACGGTGCCAGTCGTCGAGCGGTCGTGCGGACTCGCCGTCGAACGTCTGCCAGAACGCGCGGGGCGCGTCGGCGAGCGCCGCCAGCCGCACCTCGCGCAGTCGCGCGCCGTCGGGTGCCGCGACACGACGAACCTCGGTTCCCACACCCATATCCAACTCCGCGCTCCACGGATCCTGCGGGGTGGTCGTCGACGGGTCGGTCGACAGGCCGCCGGACGCGAGCTCGCATCCTCCAGCGGCGATCACCGGCATCCGGGCGACGGGCTCCTTTCATGATCGCCGTATGGGTATGTCGCCCCGCTGAGGGTGTGCGAGGGTGGGGGCATGGTGGCGATGAGCGCGGGGGAGTGGCGGGAGTTCGCGGCGGCGGGCACGCGGACGGGGAAGCTCGCGACGGTCCGGGCGGACRGGCGGCCGCACATCGCCCCGATCTGGTTCGTGCTCGACGGTGACGACATCCTGTTCAACACCGGCACCGAGACGGTGAAGGGGCGCAACCTGCGCCGGGACGGGCGTGCCAGCCTGTGCGTGGATGACGACACGCCGCCGTACTCGTTCGTGGTCGTGAGCGGCACCGTGACCATTTCGGAGGACCTCGCCGAGGTGCGCCGCTGGGCGGCCGCGATCGGTGGACGTTACATGGGCGCCGACCGCGCCGAGGAGTTCGGCCGCCGCAACGGCGTACCCGGCGAGCTGCTGGTCCGCCTCACTCCCGTCGGCGTCGTCGCCGAGCGGGCCGTCGCCGACTGACCACCGTCAACTCCCGGACGGCTCGCGACCAGTCCTCCATCGCGCCGGTCGTGGGCGGCCGACCCGGGCCCGTTCGCTTATAGCTGGGCTTCGAACTCGAGCGCCACGGCCAGGGGGAGATGCAGGTCGTAGCAGATATTGCCGGCGAAGAAGCAGGAGCCGAGCGACAGGAGCGCGGGGATCGTCAGCAGCATCAGGTGGCTCGAGGCGGGCAGCGGGCGCAGGAGGGCCCGGACCCGGCGCGGGACCGGGCCCGGTCGGGGAGCGCGCCCGGCGAGCGGGGGCCGCCCGGCCCGCTCGACCCGCCGCGCGCGGCGGGACAACGCGGCCGCGGAGCGCGCGGGCTCCTCCAGCCAGACGGGGGCGGCGATGCGCAGCGCGGACGGCGCGGAGCCCAGCGACGCGTGACCGGCCGGGCACCAGGAACCGGGCGAGGCGAAGCCAGGCGATGACGGCGGGCCAGCCGCGGCGGTGACCAGGGCTACCGTGCCGATCGCCCGGGCGACCCGCACCCGGTCGCCGACCTCGACCGCGGCGCGCTCGTCGGCCCAGCGCTCCACGCCGTACTCGACCAGCCGGGCGACCGGCCGCAGCAGTGGCTGGCCGGCGGCGGCGAGCCTCGCCGCGTCGACGTAGCGATGATGGCGGCCGCGGAGGTGGGCACGTTCGTGCGCGAGCACCACCCCCAGCTCGTCCGGGCTCAGCGCCGCGCGCATGGACTCGGTGACCACGATCCGGCCGGGCGAACCGGGCAGCGTGAACGCGTCCGGGTGCTCGCTGGGGACGACCACGACGACGTCCTCGCCGGGCAGCGCGGCCGCCTCGTCACCGGCGGCCCGCAGGGCGGTCCGCTGCGCCCGCCACGCCCGCGCCGCCGAGACGGCGGCCACGACGGCGACGAGCGCGCACGGCCCGGACAGCCACACGTCCTGGCCGGCGTCGGCCCAGGCCTCGGCGGTCCACCCGCGCCTACCGGTGTTCAGCAGCGTCGTCGTCGTGTGGATGCCGCCAGCGAGCAGCACCAGCGCCGTCCCGAGCGCGAGCAGGCAGGCCGAGACCGTGAAGGCGACGACGGCGATGCCCGCGGCCACCCGGTCCGCGAGCAGGCGCATCACGAGCGTGCCGAGCAGCGGGGCGATCAGTGCGCAGAGGACCAGCTCGCCGACCATCTAGTGCCCGGCCGGTGCGCGGCCGTCGCCGGAGCCGTGCCTCCTGTCCCACGGGCCTGTCTCGCCAGCGCCCTGCTCGTCGAGGGGGGCGCGCCCGGCGCCGTCCGGCCCGCCCTGGCCCGGCACATGGCCGGTGGAAGGCGCGGCCTGGTCCGCGGGGCTCTCCGCGAGCAACTGACGGATGAGCGCCTCGTCGCCGGGGGAGAGCGCGGCGACGAAGTGGGTGAGCGCCGGGCGGTGGTCCGCCTGCTCGTCGAGCAGGCGGTTCATGCGCCACGCGACCAGGCTCGCCGCGTCGGACTCCGCCAGGTAGAGGAAGGCGCGGCCGACTCGGCGCCGGGTGACCACGCCCTTGCCGTGCAGGCGGGTCAGCGTCGTGACCACGGCGCTGTACGACAGCGTGGCGCCGCTGACCAGGCGTTCGCGCACCTGGGCGGGCGAGAGTTCTCGGCGTGCCGTGTGCAGCACGTTGAGGATCTCCGCCTCGAGCGAGCCCGGCGATCGGCGCCGTATCCGGGCGGTGAGGACGGCGTCGTCCGCTGTCTGGTCGGTCAGGACGTCACTACCGAAGACATCGGCGTCGGTCATGACCTCGTCAAGGAGGCCGCCGGCGCCCAGGCGGTCGTCACCGGTATCGTCCGCGAATCCGTCGGCATCGGGTACCACGCCTCCGACCATACGTTTCCGGATGGGGTCGCGGGAGGGCAGGTGTGCCCGTGGCGCGCCGCGTCGCGCGGATTCCTCGGCGTGTTGTGCCGCCGGCGGACCGCCGGCGGCGGTCACTGGGTCGCTCTGTCGCGGCGCCGGTCGCCGTCACCGGGACGGCCACGCGGCACGGAACCGACCAAGCGCTTGGTTGACAGGCGATAATGCGGGTGTGGACCTCGAAGCGGAAACCGAAACGCCAGCCCCCCCGCGCGCGGGGCGCCACGGCAGGACCGCCCGCGCCGCCAGGGGCGGGCGAGCTGCGACGGCCGGCGAGTCGGAGCGGCGCGCGGCCATCGTCGAGATCGCCGCCGGCCTGTTCGCCGAGCGAGGCTACCGGGCGACGACGGTCCGGGAGATCGCGGACGCCGCCGGCATGCTCTCTGGCAGCCTCTACCACCACTTCGACTCCAAGGAGTCGATCGTCGACGAGCTGCTGTCGAGCTTTCTCGACGACCTGCACGCCCAGTACGCCGCGATCGCCGCCGCGCAGGCCGGGCCGAGCGACACGATCGCCGCGCTGGTGAAGGCCGCGTTCGCCGCGATCGCGCGGCACCGCGCCGCCGTCACCGTGTTCCAGAACGAGCGCGGCTACCTGGCGACGCTGCCGCGGTTCGCCTACCTGCGCGTATCCGAGGAAGAAAGCCAGCGGCTGTGGCTCGCGGCCCTGCGCGACGGCGTCGCCGCCGGTGAGCTGCGCGCCGAGCTCGACCCCAGGCTGACTTACCGTTTCCTGCGCGATGCGATCTGGGTGTCGGTGCACTGGTACTCCGCGGATGGACCCCTCGGGCCGCCGGAAATGGCTGAGCAGTTTCTCACCACCGTCTTCGACGGCATCCGCGCCCGCTCCGTCGGTTAGCGCCGCTCGCCTGCCGGTGACCCGCGCCGAGTGACCACGGCCCCGGCCACGGCCGCCGTCACGCCCGGAGGCAAGCGCCGCGGAGCGAGCGCGATCTGTCGGGTCGCCACCGGCCGCGACGCGAAACCAAGCGCTAGCTTGGGCAGGGCGCTAGCCTGTCTGCCGTGGTGTCGAGCGAGCTGGTGCCGAGCGGGACGTCAGGGACGCCGGGGACGCCGGGCGCGGTCCGCGCGGAGGCGTCCGGCTTCCGCGCGCGGGTGCGCGCGTGGCTGGCCGACGCGCTGGCCGGTGAGTTCGCGAAGGCCCGCGGCCTCGGCGGCCCCGGGCGCGAGCACGAGGCGTTCGAGCTGCGCCTCGACTGGGAGCGCCACCTCGCCGCGGCCGGCTGGACCTGCCTGTCGTGGCCGAAGGAGTACGGCGGACGGGGGCTGTCGGTCGCCGAGCAGGTCGTCTTCCACGAGGAGTACGCGCGGGCGGACGCGCCGGCGCGGGTAGGGCTGATCGGCGACGGCATGGTCGGCCCGACGCTCATCGCCTTCGGCACCGAGGACCAGCGCCGCCGGCTGCTGCCGCCGATCCGGGCGGGCGAGGCGCTGTGGTGCCAGCTGTACTCCGAGCCGGGCGCCGGCTCCGACCTGGCCGCGCTGTCCACCCGCGCCCGGCGCGACGGCGACGACTACGTCATCCACGGGCAGAAGGTCTGGTCCTCGCTCGCGCATCAGGCCGACTGGGGGTTCGCGCTGGTGCGCACGGAGCCCGGCTCGGCGCGGCACAAGGGCCTGTCCTACCTGCTGGTTCCGATGCGCCAGCCTGGCATCGAGATCCGCCCGATCGTGTCGATGACCGGCACGTCGGAGTTCAACGAGGTCTTCTTCGACGGCGCGCGCACGCCGGCGGCCAACCTGGTCGGAGCCGAAGGTGACGGCTGGCGGATCGGGATGGCCACGCTCGGCTTCGAACGCGGCACGTTCACGCTCGGCCAGCAGGTCGGCTTCAAGCGCGAGCTGGAGCGGATCATCGCCCTGGCCAAGCGCAACGGTGCCTGGGAGAACCCGCACCTGCGTGACCGCCTGGTGCGTGCCTGGATCGGCGTCGAGATCATGCGCTTCACCGCGCTGCGCACGCTCACGGACGCCACCGCCGACGTTCCGCCCGGCCCGGCGTCGTCGATCGGGAAGCTCTACTGGTCGACCTGGCACCAGCAGCTGGGCGAGCTCGCGATGGACGTGCTCGGCGCCGAGGCGATGCTCGCCGGGGGCGAGGCCGGCGAGCCCTACGAGCCGCGGCCAGAACAGTCGCTGTTCCTGTTCAGCAGGGCCGACACCATCTACGCCGGGTCGAGCGAGATCCAGCGCAACATCATCGCCGAGAGAACGCTGGGGCTGCCGCGTGCCTGACGAGAAGATCTCCGACACCCCTCGGGCCGCGGGTCCGCGCGCGGCGCCGGAGCCACCGCCCGGGCGGGATCTCCTGCGAGGGAAGGTCGTCCTGGTGACCGCCGCCGCCGGCACCGGCATCGGGTTCGCCACCGCCTGGCGGGCGGCGTTGGAGGGCGCGACGGTCGTCGTCTCCGACCACCACGTCCGCCGCCTCGGCGAGGCCGCGACGAAGCTCGGCGAGCTGGCCGGCACGCCGCCGCTGGCGGTGCCCTGCGACGTGCGCAGCGAGGAGCAGATCGGCGCCCTGTTCGACGCCGTCCACGACACCCACGGCCGCCTCGACGTGCTCGTCAACAACGCGGGCCTGGGCGGCGACGTGCCGCTGACCGAGATGACCGACGAGCAGTGGTCGACGGTGCTGGACGTGACCCTGACCGGCACTATGCGGGCCACCAGGGCCGCCCTGCGCCGGATGCTGCCGGCCGGCGCCGGCGTGATCGTGAACAACGCCTCCGTCGTCGGCTGGCGCGCCCAGTCCGGCCAGGCGCACTACGCCGCGGCCAAGGCCGGCGTCATGGCACTGACCCGATGCGCCGCCATGGAGGCGGCGCCCTACGGAGTGCGGGTGAACGCCGTGGCGCCGAGCCTGGCCATGCACCCGTTCCTCGCCAAGGTCAGCGACGAGGACTTCCTCGCCGAGCTCTCCCGCCGGGAGGCCTTCGGCCGCGCCGCCGAGCCCTGGGAGGTCGCCACCGTCATCGCCTTCCTCGCCAGCGACTACTCGACCTACATGACCGGCGAGATCGTTTCCGTGAGCAGCCAGCATCCGTAACCGCCCCGCCCCGTCGCCCCGTCTCGCCGCCCGGCCACGTCCGTGGCCGCGCCCGCCGCCAATCCCGGCCCGCTGGCGAGGCCGGTCGCGGCCTGGCGCCACGCCCGGGGCGCGGGCGGCCGGGAGGGCCGGCACGTCGCCGTTAGCCTACGTGCCGATGGTTACTCCACGTAGTCGAGGCGGCCGGCCTGGTGGGGCCGTTCGCGCCGTGGCCGTGACGTTGGTCGCGGCCGGGTGCGTCGGGGCGGCCGGGGTCGCCGGCGCGCCCGGCGCGTCGGCCGTCACAGGGGTGCCGGTCCCGGCGGCTTCCGACGCGGGGCGGCTGCCGCCGTTCGGGCCGATCGGGCTCGAACGGGCGACCATCCCGCTCGGGACGCTCGACGTTCCCGGGTTCCTCGCCACCGGGCCGCTGGTCGCCGCGCTCGACCAGGTGCCGACCGGCCGCGGCGACCTCTACACGGTGGGGCGGCTGCAGGCCTACGGGATCCGGACCCTCGACGGCAGGGTGAGCATCAGGACCGCGATCGCCGAGATCGCCCACATCGGACCGATCGACGAGCTGGCGCCGTACCTGCCGGGCCCCGGGCACCTGGTGTTCGGTGACGGCTCCTGGGAGGCGGTGCCGCCGGGCACACCCGGCTACCTGTTCTCCCGGCCGCAGTACCGGGTCGCGGTCTTCCCCTTGCTGGGCGCCGTCGAGGTGGCCGCGCACGTACCGGGCGCGATGGCTCCGCGTACCGCCGTGCGCGGCCTGTTCACCGGGCTGGACCCGGCCTACCTCGCGCTTATCCTGGGGGCCATGTGGCCGGCCGGCCCGCCGCGCCCGGTCACCTACGCCGCGAACGACCCGTGGCTGGGCCTGCTGGACGTGGGCGCCGCCGAATGGCCTGGCGCGGACGTCGGCATCAGCATGATGGACGTCGTCGGCCCGGCCCTGGGACCGATCTTCACGCCGATGCTGGCGTCGCTGACCGGTGGCGAGGACGCGCCGGCGCTTGGCCCCGAGCTGCTCAGCAAGCTCGCGCCGTTGTCAGACCAGCTCGGTCCGCTGTTGGCCAAGGTCGGGCCGTTGCTCACTGGTCAGGCCGCCCCGCCACCGAGCCCGGCGCCGGCGTCGCCCCAGCCGTGAGGCGGAACGCGGACCGGCCCCGCGTCGCGGTCGCGGGGCCGGCTCCGAGCGTGGGCGATCGGACCGCCTAAACGGTCGCCAGATAGGCGGCTGTCTTGGCCGGGTCCATGAACCATTCGAAGTAGTCCGGCGGGTTGTCGAAGCCGTTGACGAACCGGCGCGCGACCGCGTCCTTGGCCTGCGCGGTGCCGAGGATCTGCAGCACGTGCTCCGGGGGCGGCCCGAGCAGCGCGTTCGTCCACGTGGTGACGTACTGGGCGTAGTCCCAGTACTTCTCGAAGGTCGCCGTCATCCACACGCGGTCGAACGGCTTGTCGCCGTGCGCGAGGATGCTGTCCAGATAGGACACGGCGCACTTCGAGGCGTTGTTCGAGCCCTGGCCGGTGATCGGGTCGTTGGCGACGACGACGTCCGCCATRCCGAGCACGATGCCGCCGTCGGGCAGCTCGCCGACCGGCCGGCGCACCACCGGGGTGTAGCCGCCGGCGAGCGTGGCGCGCGCGTCGGTGAGCTCCACGTCCGCACAGCGCTCGTACTCCCACGGCACGTACGTCCGCATCAGGTCGAGCAGGCGCGCCAGGTGCTCGTCCGGGCCCGGCTGGTCGGACCAGCAGTCCAGCGGGCCGCCCGGAATCCCCTCGAAGAAGAGGATGTCGCAGTTCCCGCTGGTCGTGTATCCCGGGATCATGAAGAGCTCGCCGACACCCGGCACGATGTTGAACCGGACGCCTGGCTGGTCGGGGTGCTCGGGGCGCGGCGCGAGGCCGTGCACATAGGCCAGCGACAGCGCGCGTTGCGGGCTGGTGAACGGCGAGCGCTCCGGGTGGCGGTCGAACAGCTGGACCAGCTCACCCTTTCCCGCCGCGACGACGACGAGGTCGTAGAGCGACGTGAGCGAGTTCAGGTCGGCGGTGGTAACTCCGTGGATGAGCAGCTTCCCGCCGCGCTGCTCGAACAGCTCCGCCCAGCCCGCCATCTTCACTCGCTGGTCGATGGACTGGCCGTAGTGGTCGAGGAGGCCGAACCAGTCCAGCGCGCGCCCGCCGTCGGGCGTCGCGACCGACACACCGAGGCCTTCGAAGCGGACGGCGTCCTTCTCCCACAGGTTCAGGCCGTGGTCGCGCTCGTGCTGCAACGACGTGTGGAACATGCCCTGCGTGGACATGACGCGGCCGCCCCGGATCTCCTCCGGCGTGCGTGCCGACATCACCGTGACGTCGTATTCACGTTCCTGGAGCATCAGCGCGAGCTGAAGCCCGGACTGGCCAGCCCCGACGACCAGCACTTTACGCATGTGTTCGTGCCCTCCTGGGATCCGGCGTCTCCGTCATCGACATCGTGTAAAGCACGAGCTCGCGCAGTGTCGCGACGACGGACGCGGGTTCGCGCGCGTCGCAGGTCACCAACGGGGTCCGCGGGCTCAGCGCAAGAGCCTCCCGCACCTCGGCGAGGTCGTGCCACAGTTTTCCGTCAAAAAGATTGACGGCGACGATGAAGGGCACGTCGGAATCGTTCTCGAAATAGTTGATCGCCGCGAAGGACTGGTCCAGGCGGCGGGTGTCGACCAGGACGATCGCGCCGAGCGCACCGCGCGACAGGTCGTCCCACATGAACCAGAAACGAGCCTGCCCCGGCGTGCCGAACAGGTAGAGCACGAGGTCCGGGTCCAGCGTGATCCGGCCGAAGTCCATCGCGACGGTCGTCGTCGTCTTCCCGCCGCCCGGCGGCAGGTCGTCGACGCCCTCGCTCGCCTCGGTCATCCACGCCTCGGTGTTGATCGGGGGGACCTCGGACACCGCCCCGACGAGGGTTGTCTTCCCCACGCCGAAACCGCCGGCGACCACGATCTTCGCCGAGATCGTCAGTGGGCCGCCGCTCGAGCCGTCGTTGTCGCGCGCGTCCGGGCGGCGCGGGTCGCTGGGGGTCATGTCGGCAGGGCTCACGTCCGCGTTCCTGTAGTCATGGCGCCTGAATGTCCTGGCGTGGTCTGGGGCAGCGCACCTGGCGGCGGCGGAACCCGAACCTCTCCGTGCGGAGCGGGCGCGGGGCGCCGAGGGCCGTCAGACGGGAAGCTCCCGCAGGCCGCTGAGAATGCGTTCGAGTACGTTGCGGTCGTCGCGGAAGGCGTGCGCCGTCGGGTGGATGAGCACGGCGCCCTGCGTCGCCAGGTCGCTGATCAGTACGCGGACGACGCCGAGTGGAATCGCCAGCAGCGCCGACAGCTCGGCGATCGACAGCTGCGAGCGGGCGCGCTCGTAGAGCGCCTGCGACTCCGGCATGAGCACCTCGCTCAGCGCCGGGTCGTACCGCGGCACGGACACCAGGGTCTCCACCAGCAGATGGTGGCGCGACCTGGTCCGCCCGCCGGTCAGCGCGTACGGCCGGACCCTCTTGCTGCGCGCGGTGTGGACCGGCCTCACCGGCCTCGACTCCTGCGGCACCGCCATCACTTTCCCTGTCTCCTCGAAGGCCAGCGGGCCTGCGAAAATGATCTTTTCTCGTGCGCCCGGAGGCCGTTGTCCCGGACCCACTCGAGGTGGCTCAGCCGGCCGGGCGGCGCCCGACGAGGACGCGCCGCAGGTCCGCTCGCCTCTCCGGGGTGAGGGCGTGCCCGGCGTGCATCACGAACTGGGTCATCTCGTAGCCGACGACCTTCATGTCACAGTCCGGCCCGGTCATCACCGCGAGGCCGGCGCCGGCGTCGATTCCCATGAAGAGGAAGTAGCCGCGCGAGAGCCGGACGATGATCTGTTCGCAGTCCCCCTTGCCGAACAGGGCCGCGCTGTTGCGGGCAAGGCCGAGCATCCCGCTGGCGATGGCCGCGAGACGCTCCCCTTCCTCGGTGTTCATCGACTGGGACGAGGCCAGCGCGAGCCCGTCCGCGGACATGATCAGGGCATGGGTGGCGCCGTGCACCTTCTGGACGAAGTCGTCGATCAGCCAGGTGAAGTCCGGGCTGGCGTGGTGGTTGTGCTCCTGGGTAACCATCGTCGGCCTCAGTCCCGTCGCAGCTCGTCGAGGGCAGCTCGCTCTCCTTCGGAGAACGCGCCGAGATCCGCCAGTAGTTTCTGGTGGCCGGCGCGCACGTCGGCTTCCGTGGGCGCCGGGGCGCTGCCGACGCCGGTCGCGCCGCCCGGTTCCGTCGCGCCGGCGGGCGGGCTCTCCTCCTCGCCGCGCGGGTCGCGCAGGCTTTGGGACACCCGCCGCGGCAGTCCGCTCGCCGTCGTCCCGGGCGCGGTCGACGCGCGCATGGGGCCGGTGACCGAATCCGTACGCCCGCCGGCCCGGCCGGTGGCCTGCCCGCCGTTCGCGCCCGCCGGCCGCGCGTCGCGCACGCCCGCGACCGCCGCGGCGGCCCGCGAGCCCGCCCGCCCGTTCGCCGCCTTCCGGTCCGGCAGCGAGCTGACCGTGCCATTGCCGTTGCCACGGCTCGCCTCAGCGAGCGCCGCCTCGCCCGGTCCCTCCCCGAATGCGGACGACGGGGTGGTCACGGTCCGCAGACCCGACCAGCCGGCATCGGACAGCTCGCTGATGAGCGGCGCCGGGAGCAGGACCGACGCGGTGGTGCCGTGCGGGTGGCGGTGGTCAAGCCAGGTCCTGATCTCGTACCTGGCGGCGAGCCGGCGCACCACGGCCAGCCCCATGTGCCGCACCGCGTCGTCGTCGAGGACCGGCTCGGCCTCCAGCCGCGCGTTGAGCTGGCTCAGCCGCTCCGGGGGGAGCCCGATGCCCTCGTCCTCGATCCGCAGCAGCGCGCTGCCCTGCTCGGTGAGATGGGCACCGATCCGGACCGGCGAGTGCGGCGGCGACGACTTCGTCGCGTTGTCGAGGAGCTCCGCGACCAGCCGGCTGACGTCCTCGGCCGCGAACCCGACGACGCCCAGGCTGACGACCCGCCCGACGTTGACCCGCTGGTAGTAGTCGATGGACGACATCGCGCCGCGGATCACGTCGACCAGTGACGACGTGTCCGACGCGCTGTCGCCGGCGTCGCGGCCGGCGAGCACCCGCAGGTTCTCGGCGTTGCGCCGCAGCCGGGCGGCGAGGTGGTCCAGCCGGTAGAGCTCCGACAGCCGGTCGGCGTCCTCTTCCCGGGACTCCATCTCCTCCAGCTGCGCGAGCAGCGAGTCGACCAGGTTGAGATCACGCAGCGCGAGGTCCGCGCAGATGGCCGCCAGCGCCTCCTCGGCCTCCGTCGGCCCGGCCGGCGGAGGTCCGGCGGCCAGGCTGTCCCGGCCGGCCTTCTCGGCGCGCRCCGCCGCGCCCGCCAGCGGGGAGGTCCGGGCGAGGCCAGGCCTCTTCGGCTGTGGGCCGAGTAGCTGGGCGGCCGCCGCGCGGGGGTCGCCCAGCAGCGCACGTGATCGGTTCAGGAGTTCCCGAGCCCGCGTCGTCATCCCACCCCGAGCACTCTCTCGTCGTTTCCGGCCTTCCCCACCCGTCCCCTCGCCGACGTGGAAGCAAACAGACATAAGGCGCCAAAGTTCGCGTCTCATCGTGCCGTCCGTTCGCTGGCCTCGCCGACTTCCCCCCGTTGGCGGCTTTCAGGGTTACTGACCGTTGCTGTCCGGTGCGTTCCTTTTGAGGGTACCGGTCGCCGTTCCTCACGTATCGCGGGCATCGAGAGGACCACGTGGGACAACACCCGGCGTACACGGGGGAGAAACGTGGCCCGCGGCGCCGGGGAGTGCCGCTCGTGCGTGCCCACAACTGGAGCACCACGCGCGGTCCCGTGCCGGACTTGGGCGGCAAAAGGGTAGGCCTAAAGTCCCGGCCGCCGGCGTTCGCAAGTTCACAGCCGAGGCCGCTCATGGCCACGGCGCCGCCTCGTCCGCCGGCGTTCCGTCACCATCGGTGCGGGCCGAGGGCGCGCGTCATCGGTCGCACCCGTCGACCGCGGCGCCGAGGGAGCGTGGCGGACAGTGCGCAGGGTGCCGGAACCGGCATGATCGTCGGGCCGTCGCGGACCACGGGTCCGCGACCGCGCAGGTCCGCGACCCCGCAGGTCCGCGGGCCGCGGGGCAGTGGGGCCGTGGGTTCTCGACGCCCGCGCGGGCTCAGCCGGCCGGCTGAGCCTCGGTGGCCAGCCGCGGGAGCACCGCGTCGGCATAGAGCCGCAGGCTCTCCCAGCCCCTTTCCGGTGGCATTCCACCGCACAACGGATGCAGGACCGTGACCGGCGGCATTCCGCCCTCTGTCGCGTTTCCCGCCCGCTCGACGCACTCGTCTGGGGTGAGGATCCGGTACCGGCCCTCGGCGCGCAGTTCCTCGAGCGTCGTCGCGTGCGAGTGCGCCGCTGACGTCTGGCCCTCCGGCTGCCAGGACGAGTAGAGCAGAGCCTCGTGCAGGAAGTGCTCGCCAAGCTCGGCCCAGGCTTTCTCCGGGTCCTCGGCGACGTGCACGAACGCCGTGTCCGCGGGTGGCATGATGACGAATCCGGACGTGCCATGCTCGGCGCACTGCTCGTAGTAGTACGCCTCGAGGTCCGGCAGCGTGTTCGGCGGGCACAGCGRCAGCCCCAGCCGGGCCGCCCGGCGCGCGGACGCCTTCACCGACCCGCCGACCCACAGCAGCTGCGCCGGGGCGCTGGCCGGCGGCGGCGTCACCCGCACCGTCCGGCCGCGGTACTCGAACGGCTCGCCGGTCCAGGCGGCCAGGATCGCCGCCAGCGACTCGTCCAGGAGAGCCCCGCGCCGCGACCAGTCGAGCCCGGCGTCCGCGTACTCCTCCGGCCGATAGCCGAGGCCCGCGACGGCGGTGAGCCGTCCCCGGCCGGCCAGGTCGAGCACCGCGAGCTGCTCGGCCAGCCGCAGCGGGTCGGAGAGCGGCACCAGCAGCGCCTGGATGATGAGGTGGATCTTCCTGGTCGCCCCGAGGATGAGTCCCGCGTTCGTCAGCGGCGCCGGGCTCCAGCCGTTGTCGGCGCCGTGGTGCTCCTCGAGGGAGACCATCGCGAACCCGTTCTCGTCGGCGAACCGGGCCATCTCGACGCCCGCCTGGTAGGACGCCGCGAGTGCCCCCCGGTCGAGTCCCGGCACCGCGAAGTTGAACCGAAGTATGGACAGCATGGGCGCAGCCCTTCGTGAGAGGTGTGCCGGTCAGGCTCCCTGACCGAAGGCGCTTCCCCCGGAGACCGGCCCCATCCGATCTTCGGGGCCCTGGTGACCGATGACCAGCCATCAGCCGCTCGGAGGTCCATCAAGCTCCCTGGCCAAAGGTCGCGCGACGATGGCGGAGCCTCGCGCGCTCGGAGGTCCATCGGGAGCCCTGGCCGAAGGGTGCGCGACGATGGCGGAGCCTCGCGCGCTCGGAGGTCCATCAGGAGCCCTGGCCGAAGGGTGCGCGACGATGGCGGAGCCTCGCGCGCTCGGAGGTCCATCAGGAGCCATAGACGGGTTCGGCGGGGGGAGCGGCGGCGAGCAGCTTGTCGACGGCAGGGCCGACGTCGGCCGGGTCCCAGCGGCCGCCGCGGTCGGCCGGCACGCCGTGGTGCCAGCCGGAGGCGACCGCGATTCTGCCGCCCTCCACCTCGAACACCTGCCCGGTGACGTGCGCGGACAGCTCGCTGCCGAGCCACACCACGAGCGGCGCGATGTTCGCCGGGTCCATGGCGTCGAATCCGGATTCCGGCCGGTCCATCGTCGCGAACACGCCCTCGGTCATCCGGGTGCGCGCCGACGGCGCGATCGCGTTCGCCGTGACTCCGTAACGGGCGAGCTCGGTGGCCGCGGTCAGCGTGAGCGCGGCGATACCGGCCTTGGCCGCGCCGTAGTTGGCCTGCCCGACGCTTCCCTGCAGCCCGGCGCCGGAGCTCGTGTTGATGACCCGGGCGTCCGGGCGCCGCCCGGCCTTCGCCTCGTCGCGCCAGTGGGCGGCGGCGTGCCGAAGCGGCGCCGCGTGCCCCTTGAGGTGGACGCGCACCACCGCGTCCCATTCCTGCTCGGTCATCGAGACGATCATCCGGTCGCGGACGAAGCCCGCGTTGTTCACCAGGACGTCCAGCCGGCCGAAGGCCGCGAGCGCGCTCGCCACCAGCGCCTTCGCGCCGTCCCAGTCGGCGACGTCGTCGGTGTTCGCGACGGCCTCGGCCCCGAGCGCCCTGATCTCCTCGACGACGGTCCGCGCCACCGGTTCGCCGGCGGCCGCCCCGTCGCGGGCGACGCCGACGTCGTTGACGACGACCCGCGCGCCCTGACGGGCGAACTCCAGCGCGTGCTCGCGGCCGATGCCACGGCCGGCGCCGGTCACGATCACCACCCGGCCCGCGCAGATCCCGCTCTCACCCGCCCCGTCGCGGGTTCGCTCCGGCATCGCGCCCCGTCCGCCGCCTGCACCTGTGCTCACGTGGTCACCCCTTCGCTTCGTCGCGGGGCGCCCGCGAGGTTCTCGCGGCGGCCGTCGACGGCTGGTAACTTACCGAACCAAGCAAGCGCTTGTGTAGATGTTCCGCGGGACCCGGCCGCGGCCGACGCGCCCCCTGGGCGCGGGCCCGTCCCGGCCACAGGCGGACACAGGCCCGCGCGCGGCCGCGGAGACGACGGCCGCGCAGACGACACAGGGACGGTTGATGGGCGCGAAGCTGCTCACGATCTCCGACGCCGTAGCGGTGGTGGAGAACGGCATGACCATCGGCATCGGCGGCTGGGGGTCGCGCCGCAAGCCGATGGCCCTGGTCAGGGCGCTCGCCCGCGGCCCGGCCACCGACCTCACCGTCGTCACCTACGGCGGGCCGGACGTGGGGCTGCTCGCCGCCGCGGGCAAGATCCGCAAGCTGGTCAGCGGCTTCGTCTCGCTTGACTCGGTCCCGCTGGAGCCGCACTTCCGCGCCGCCCGCCAGCGCGGCGAGATCGAGTTCGCCGAGCTCGACGAGGGCATGCTGCAGTGGGGCCTGCTCGCCGCCGCGCACCGGCTGCCGTTCCTGCCGATCCGCGCCGGCCTCGGCTCCGACGTGCCGGCCACGTTCCCCGGCCTGCGCACCGTCACCTCGCCCTACGACGACGGGGAGGAGCTTCTCGCGATGCCGGCGCTGCCGCTCGACGTGGCGTTCGTGCACGCGAACCGGGCCGACGCCGCCGGCAACGCAGCCTTCCTCGGCCCGGACCCGTACTTCGACGACCTGTTCTGCCTGGCCGCCCGGCACCGGGTGCTCTCGTGCGAGCGGGTCGTCGAGACCGCCGAGCTGACGAAGGAAGCACCGGTCCAGGCCCTGCGGATCAACCGGATGATGGTCGACGCCGTGGTCGGGACGCCGAACGGCGCGCACTTCACCAGCTGCGTGCCCGACTACGACCGGGACGAGGCCTTCCAGCGGGTGTACGTGACCGCGGCCGGCGGCGACGGCTCGGGCTGGGCGGCGTTCCACGACCGTTACCTCGCGGGCGACGAGGCCGCCTACCAGGCCGCCGTCCGCGCGGACGGCGGCTCGGCCGGGCGCGCGGGTGACCGCGCGCGGGAGAAGGAGGGCGCGCGATGACCCAGCTCGACGCGACGGCGGCCGGCGCCACGGGGACCGCCGGTGCTACGGGGATGGCCGGCGCCCCGGGGACCGCGCCGCGTGCCGCCCGGCGGGCGGACGTCTGCGCGCTCGCGTGCGCGGAGGCGTTCCGCGACGCCGGCGAGATCCTGGCCAGCGCCTTCGGGACGGCGCCCGCGCTCGGCGTGCGCCTGGCCCGGCGCACCTTCGCGCCGGACCTGTTGCTCTCCGACGGAGAGGCGATGCTCATGGCCGACCCGCCGCCACTCGGCGCGGTCCCCGCCGGTGCCGTCGTCGAGGGCTGGCTGCCGTTCCGCTCGGTCTTCGACGTGGTCGCCTCCGGCCGGCGCCACGTCGTCATGATCCCGTCGCAGCTGGACGCCCACGGCAACATGAACATCTCCGCCGTCGGGCCGCACGGCCATCCCAGGGCCCAGCTCATCGGCACCCGCGGCGCCCCGGGCAACACCGTCAACCACCGCACCAGCTACTGGGTTCCCCGGCATGGCCCCCGCGTGTTCGTCGAGCGCGTCGACGTCGTCTGCGGCGTCGGCTATGACCGGGCGGCTGCCGCCGGGCCGGCCGCGAGCCGCTTCCACGGCCTCGGCCGAGTCGTCACCGACCTGGCCGTGCTCGACTTCGCCGGTCCCGGCCACCGGCTGCGGCTGGCGTCGGTGCACCCCGGCGTCACCGTCGACGAGGTCGTCGCCGCCACCGGATTCCCGCTGGCGCTTCCCGACGGCGGTCCGGGCGCCGTCCCGACGACCCCGGCGCCGACCCCGGCCGAGCTCGACCTCCTCGACGCGTTCGACCCGAAGGGCCTGCGCTTCCGGGAGGTGCCGGCATGACGGCCTCACCGGCCCTGCCGACTCCGCCAGCCCCGCCGGCCGATCCCAGGCTCCAGACGGCGTTCACCCGCCTGACCGGCGTGCGGTACCCGATCGTGCAGACGGGGATGGGCTGGGTCTCCGGCGCGCGGCTGACCGCCGCGACCGCCGCCGCCGGGGGACTGGGCATCCTCGGCTCGGCGACGATGACCCTCGACGAGCTCGCCACCGCGATTCGCTCGGTGAAGGAGCGCACGGACGCGCCGTTCGGCGTGAACCTGCGCTCGGACGCGGAGGACGTCGAGGACCGGGTCGGCCTGATGATCAGAGAGGGGGTGCGGGTCGCGTCGTTCGCGCTCGCGCCACGCAAGGACCTCCTTCTCCGGCTGCGCGACGCCGGCATCGTGACGATGCCGTCCGTCGGCGCCCGCCGGCACGCGGAGAAGGTCGCCTCCTGGGGCGCCGACGCGGTGCTCGTCCAGGGCGGCGAGGGCGGTGGCCACACGGGCGCCGTCCCCACGTCGCTGCTCATCCCGCAGGTCGTCGACGCCGTCGGCATCCCGGTCGTCGCCGCCGGCGGCTACTTCGACGGGCGCGGCCTGGTCGCCGCCCTCGCGTACGGAGCGGCCGGCATCGGCATGGGCACCCGCTTCCTCCTGACCGCCGACAGCACCGTCGCCGACAACGTCAAAGCCCATTACCTCGCCGCCGGCCTCGACGGCACCGTCGTGACCACCCGTGTCGACGGCGTCCCGCACCGAGTGCTGCGCACTGCGCTCGTCGACGGGCTGACGGCGGCCAGCCCGCTCACCCGGCTGCCGCGCGCGGTCCGCAACGCGGCCGCGTTGCGCCGGCGCACCGGCGCCAGCTGGCGCGGGCTGCTGCGTGAGGGCCGGGCGCTGCGCGCCCACGGTGGCCTGTCCTGGAGCCAGGTCCTGATGAGCGCGAACACCCCGGTGCTGCTGCGCGCGTCGATGGTCGAGGGCCGCGACGACCTCGGCCTGATGACGTCCGGACAGGTGGCGGGCCTGATCGAGGACACCCCGACCGTGGCCGACCTGGTCGAGCGGATCATCGCCGAGGCCACGGGGGTGCTCGACCGCCTCGGCGGGGTGGGCCAGAGCCACGCCGCCGAGGCTTTGGCGGCGTCCGGAGGCGGCGCGCCAGCCGAGGACCGACTCGTCCCATGACCACGGGGCCGCTGGTACTGACCGGGCCGGACGAGCTGCGGGCCTCGGCCGGCCGGACGGCCGGCCCTACCGACCCGTTGGTGATCGGCGCCGACCGGGTCGACGGGTTCGAGGCCGCCATCGGCGGCCCGCGGTCCGGCTCGGCGGCCGGCGTGCCTGGCGCGCCCGGGCCGCCGGGCACACCCGGACTGCCTGGGCGCCTCAGCCCGGATGCCGAGCGGCCGGTCCCGGAGCTGCTCCTGCTCTCGCTGGTGAACCATGCGCTGCCCAGGCTCGTCGACGTCCGCGGCTTCGCGATGGGTGTCAACTACGGCACGGGCCCGGTGCGCTTCCCGTCGGCGCTTCCCGTCGGCGGCGCCGTCCGCGGCGGGCTGGTCATTCTTGACGTGGCGGATGTCCCCGGCGGCCTCCAGGCCACCTACCGCGTCACCCTGACGGCCGAGACGACCGGCCAGCCCGTCTGCGTGGCCGACGCCCTCGCCCGCTACCTGGTGTGAGGGAGTCAGCCCCGACCGGGCTCGACCAGGGCCACCAGGGCAGTTGGGTGCGGCCGGGCACGATGATGCCCGTCAGCCGGGCTTTCGGGCCACGGCGGCCCAGACGCCCGCAAGCTCCGGATCTTCGGCGCGCCAGTGTGGCGCGAGCGTGACGCCGGGGTCGAGCAGCTCCCACCCATAGAAGAACCGTTTGATCTCGTCGAGCGGACGCGGGTAGAAGTGCTCGACCATCGACGTGAGCGGCCGCGAGTAGCCCGAGGTGTCCAGGGTGATGACGGCATCATCCAGGCTTGGGATCTCCTCGGCGATGCCCAGGTGGGTGAGCACCAGATAGCTGTCGGCGGGCAGCGCGTCGGACAGGGTTCGCACGGCCGCCCAGGGGCCGTCCGCGTGGTGGAGGTAGTGCATGATCCCGACGAGCACCAGCCCGACCGGCTGGGTGAGGTCGAGAACGTCCGCCGCGCGGGCGAGAACGTCGCCGGGTTCGCGGACATCGCCCAGCAGGTAGTCGGCGGTCCCCTCGGGGGTGCTGGTCAGCAGCGCCCGCCCATGCGCCCGCACGATCGGGTCGCGGTCGACGTACACGACGCGGGCATCCGGCGCCGCCCGCTGGGCGACCTCGTGGGTGTTGCCGGCTGTCGGCAGGCCCGCGCCGATGTCGAGGTACTGGCGGATTCCGCGCTCGGTGGTCAGCAGGCGCACGGCTCGGCCCAGGAAGTTCCGACCAGCGCGGACGTTCTCGGTGATCCAGGGTGCCGAGGCGAGGATCGCCTCGCCTGCCGTGCGATCCGCGAGGTAGTGGTCCTTGCCGCCCAGGAAGTAGTCGTGGACGCGGGCGCCGTGCGGGATGTCGATGCGTAGGTCGACGTGCTCGCCGGGATCGACGGGATCGACGGGTTCTCCAGGTTCCGTGGGATCGCCGTCCGGGCCCTGGGCGGGTTCGGGGGCGGGAGTCGGCGCGGTCTTCCCCGCCATGTTCTCGGTGACCTGACTGTCGACCATGGGACCCCCCGATCTCCATCCGTTCAGAGTGGACAGCGCGGATGAGGGTTTGGAACGCCCACTCGCCGTCCCGCGGCCTGGCTCAGGTGGGCGACGTTCGTGAACGGATATGAAGCGGTCCATGCAACGCATCCGGAACAGTTAAGACGAATAGTAGCGATCGCGAGTGACGCCCGCCACACAGGGGCGGGGCGGCGGCGATGTCCTGTCCCGCTATGTCCTGTCCTGGTCCCCTGGAGGTGCCAGTGGGCCGATAGGGCGGTATAGGCGCGCGATCTGGGTAACAAAGGTGGACGCCTCGCCCGGCTGTCCGGTAACGATGGGTATCGCCTTCCTGGCCTGGGCCGATGTGCTCCGGGTGACCGTCTGGCTGGACGGTTTTGGCCGGTTCGACCGGCCCGGCACGGCGGGTGCTCCTGCGGGGCGCGATTCGCGGGCCTAGAGTAGAACAGGATCTAGTTTCTTGGTGGTCGGCGGGCTGGTCAGCGACGAGGGGGTTCCGGTGAGCGAGGCCGTGACGTCGGCGACCACGCCGCCGTCGCCCAAGGGCGTACCGGCGGCGACGGCGACGCCGTCCCAGCAGGCTCGCCGGGAGCGGATGCTCACCGCCGCGATCGCCCTGGCCAGCCGGGGCGGGTACGACGAGGTGCAGATGCGCGAGGTGGCCGAGCAGGCCGGTGTCGCGCTGGGCACCCTCTACCGCTACTTCCCGTCCAAGGTGCACCTGCTGGCCTCGGCGCTGGCCCGCCATCTCTCCGGCCTGCGCGACGCGGTGCTGCCGCAGCCCGCCGGCTCCGAGGACCCGGCGACCCGGGTGCTCGCGATGATGAACCGGATGGTCGACGAGCTCGGCCGCGACCGCCTGGTGGCCGAGGCGCTGATCCAGGCGATGACGCTGGCCTCGGCCACCGTCGGCACCGAGATCGACGACGTCGACGAGGCCATGATCGGCCTCATTGGTGTCGCGGCCTTCGGCCCGGACCACATCGTCGACGATCGGGACAAGCTGATCACCAACATCATCGGCAAGGTCTTCCTCAGCGACCTGCGTTACTGGCTGGGCGACAGGATGACCCTCGACGGCGTTCGCGCCTCGCTCGCCGACACGGTCACCGTCGTCCTCGCTGGTCAGCGGGCCCTGAGCAGCTAGCCGCCGACGGCGTGGCCGGCCGGCCGGCTGGCTGGCTGGACGAGCGGTCGGCGACGCGGCACAGTCGGCCGGACGCCGTGGTCGGCCAGGCGCCGCGGTCGAGCGGGTGCCGGGACGGTCGTCGGCGCGGGACGACTCGGCGGGTCGGACCGCGCGCCTTCTGAACCCCCGGCGTGGGGGTTGCGTTCGACAACCACGTCGTTATGATCAAGTAACCGAGCCGTGTCCGATGAGAACCCCGCCGGCCACGAGTACATCTGGAGACGATCCGCGAGCCATTCGGTTCGACGAGGCAACCTGACACCGGAACGAGCACAGGCCGGTGGCGAGCCCGGTTTTGTCCGCCTGCGCGGAGAAGGGGCGCCATCCGTGACGACCACCGCTGTTCCCCTCGATTCCCAGTCACCCGCCGGTCCGTTGAGCCGCCTGTGGCACCGGCAGCTGCACAGCTATCCGGCAAACGCACGGCGATACCTCTACTTATGCATCGTCGTCCTCGCCACCGTCGTCCAGTACTACGAGCTTTATGTACAGGGTGGCGTCGCCCCCGCGATCCTGCGGGAGTTCGACATGTCCTTCACCTTCTACGTCTACACGACCGGCGTCGCCAGCGTGGTCGGCGCGTTCGCCTCGCTCGTCGCGGGGCTCGCCGACCGATGGGGCCGGGCGAACCTCGTCGCCTACGGGCTGGGGTTCACGGGGGCCATCATTCTCTTCGGCGTGCCGAACGCCCCGAACAAGATGACGTTCGCCGTGCTGGTCGCGCTGCTGAGCTTCGTCGAGGGCATGATCCTGGTGGCGACCCCCGCGTTGGTGCGCGACTTCTCGCCGCAGGTCGGCCGCGCCAGCGCGATGGGTTTCTGGACGCTGGGGCCGGTGCTCGGCAGCCTCGTCGTCTCGGCCGTGGCCAGCAACACCCTCAGCCACCTGCACGCCTGGCGGGACCAGTTCTACATCTGCGGCGTGGCCGGCCTCGTCGTGTTCGTCGTGGCCCTCGTCGGGCTGCGGGAGCTGTCCCCGCCGCTGCGCGACCAGCTGATGGTCTCGCTGCGCGACCGGGCGTTGGTCGAGGCCCGGGCCCGCGGGGTGGACGTCGACGCCGCGCGGGAGCGGCCGTGGCGGCAGGTGCTGAAGCCCGACGTCGTCGGCTCCGCGCTCGCCATCGCCGTGTTCCTGCTCATCTACTACACGGCGGTCGCGTTCTTCGTCGTCTACTTCGAGACGACCTTCAGCTTCACGGACCAGGACGCCAACGGCGTCGGGAACTGGATGTGGGGGTTCGAGGCCATCCTGCTGGTGGTCATCGGACTCGCCTCGGACCGCCTCCGGGTGCGCAAACCGTTCATGCTGGYAGGCGCCCTCGGCACGATCGCCATGACGCTCGTCCTCGTCCGCCAGACCGGTCAGGCGGACACGGGCTATTACCACCTGGCCCTCATCCTGATGGGCCTGGGGGCGTTCCTCGGAATCACCTACGCGCCCTGGATGGCGAGCTTCACCGAGACGGTGGAGCGGCGTAACCCGGCGCTGACCGCCACCGGGCTCGCGGTGTGGGGCTGGATCCTGCGCATCGTCGTCGCGGCGCTGGCCTTCACCRCTCCGCTGGTCGTCAACTCGCTGGACCCGCTGGTGGACCACGGGCCGCGGGCCCAGGCCATCCAGGCCCAGTACGGACCCCAGCTGGCGACGATCCAGCTCGTCGACCCGGACACCGCCGCGGCGCTCGCGAAGAACCCGAACGACCTGACGGCCGGGCTGAAGGCCGCGGGCGAGGTCGCCGCCGGGGCGCACATCTCCCAGGCCGAGGCGATCCAGCGGCTCCTGGACGCGAAAAAGATCCCGGCCGCGGACCTGGCCTTCCTCCAGGAACACGGCCAGCAGGTGATCGACGCGCAGAGGAAGGCCCCTGACCAATGGCAGACGTGGTTCTGGATCTGCCTGGGCGGCCAGATCGTCTTCATCCCGCTGATCTTCACGATGGCCGGCGAGTGGAGCCCTCGCAAGGCCAGGGAACGCGAGCAGGCCCATGAGCGCGCCGTGGCGGCCGAGACCGCCCGCCTCGGTCTGACCGTGGACTGACGCATTCCGGCCTCTCTGACCGGTCCGAACGGTGATTCCGGTCAGAGAGGCCCATATATCATCTCATGTCGAAACCGGCTGGCGGGCGTATGGGGACCGTCACAGTCACGAACGCCGCGTGCGGGGCTCATAAACGGAGCGCGCCGGGCACGAACGGCCCGGTCACGTAGACGAACGGTCGGCGCGTGGTGAATACCTCCGTGCACGGTGCGCGAGTATTTTTCCGCTCGGTTTATCGCATCACCTGGTTAGGCGGGGCAAAAACGCGGGTGATGYGGGTCACGTTGTTTTTGGGGTTTGCCAGGCCGGTGGGCTGGCTGTCATGGTGTTTCCAGTGCCCGATCGGGGCACACGCCGGGCGGGACGCCGCATCACTGCCCCCGCCGCACACGGCGCACAGGCTTCGGACCCGATGGCAGGGACCGGAGACGGACCGTCGGACACCATCCGTGTCACGGCCAGCGCAGCATTCCTTCAGGTCCCCGCCGGACCCTTTCCCGGTCCGGTGGTGGGCCGCCGCGCGTGTCCGTCTTCGTAGGCGTGGGAAAGGACCAGAAGACTCTTGGCTCGTCGTGGCATCTCCAACCGCGTCCGCGCGCTCGTCCTCGGCCCGGCACTGGCCGCCGCCGTCGGCACCGGCCTCGCCGTCACCACGCCCGCCCACGCGTCCAGCCACCCTGCCTCGGCCCAGCGGTTCCTGTCCGCGGTCATCCCGTGCGAGTCCGGCGGCAACCCCCGCGCGGTCAACTCCATCGGCGCCGGTGGCCTCTTCCAGTTCCTGCCCTCGACCTGGCACGGCCTCGGCGGCTCAGGCC